>NZ_BBXI01000046.1 GCF_001078375.1 Veillonella tobetsuensis | reverse complement strand
ACTTAACTAAAAACATTAAGCAGACATGTGCAACAAATATATATAACTTCTATGTGGTTTTCAGAGTACAAACTCTGACAGATTCAGTGGCGATAGCTATGAGGGTCCACCTGTTCCCATCTCGAACACAGTAGTTAAGCTCATAAACGCCGAAAGTACTTGGCTGGAGACGGCCTGGGAGGATAGGAAGTCGCTGATTAA
>NZ_BBXI01000045.1 GCF_001078375.1 Veillonella tobetsuensis | reverse complement strand
TTTCCCGTTCGCTCGCCGCTACTAAGAAAATCTCGTTTGATTACTCTTCCTCTGGGTAATTAGATGTTTCAGTTCCCCAGGTGCCCTCCTCATAGTCTAAGCTATGGGTGACAGTGCATAACCACTGCCGGGTTCCCCCATTCGGAAATCTACGGGTCAAAGGTTGCTTGCACCTCTCCGTAGCTTATCGCAGCTTACCGCGTCCTTCTTCGGCTGATATCGCCAAGGCATCCGCCGTACGCCCTTAAAATCTTTACTTATTTTACGCCATAATTTGCGACTATCTTCGTTGTACTGCATTCAGCTCATCTTGCGTATACAAATACGCGGCGATTTCGCTTCATTGGTACGCCTCGATATTCATCAAATTCTGACGAAAATCAATTTGATTTTTAGACATGCATTAGATACATTGTCGTTTATTTTGTAGCCGTACATTTTCATGTACGTCACCATTAAGTCAGAGAATTATTTCCTATGTGCTCGGGTCAACCTACTTAGAAATTCTAAGAGATGACCTTACATATATATATAATTATCTTCTATGCAGTTTTCAAAGAACAAATTGAGAGTCTTTACAGATCTCTCAAAACCGAACAATGTAGGTTGTAAGTACAGCTAGCGCATATGCTACGTCTACTTACTGGCCAAAGTGTCGACCTAAGTGACATCCAAGCTCTTGGCCTAGTGTATGTCTCCCTAGAAAGGAGGTGATCCAGCCGCACCTTCCGATACGGCTACCTTGTTACGACTTCACCCCAATCATCGACTTTACCTTAGA
>NZ_BBXI01000044.1 GCF_001078375.1 Veillonella tobetsuensis | reverse complement strand
AGCCAAAGAAATTGAAGTACAACATATGGAACTCGTACAAGGAAAAGGCAAGCATAAAACACCATTGCAACGGTTGTATGAGCGAGCTGAAGTTCTATATGAGAAACGCAAAGAATACGAACAGCAGTTGTATATTATGGGTGAACGCAATAGTTATTCTAAAACAGATCATGATGCTACCTTTATGCG
>NZ_BBXI01000043.1 GCF_001078375.1 Veillonella tobetsuensis | reverse complement strand
AGCCAAAGAAATTGAAGTACAACATATGGAACTCGTACAAGGAAAAGGCAAGCATAAAACACCATTGCAACGGTTGTATGAGCGAGCTGAAGTTTTATATGAGAAACGCAAAGAATACGAACAGCAGTTGTATATTATGGGTGAACGCAATAGTTATTCTAAAACAGATCATGATGCTACCTTTATGCG
>NZ_BBXI01000042.1 GCF_001078375.1 Veillonella tobetsuensis | reverse complement strand
TCCTTTCTAGGGAGACATACACCGAGCCAAGAGCTTGGATGTCACTTAGGTCGACACTTTGGCACCTAACATTGTTCGGTTTTGAGAGATCTGTAAAGACTCTCAAATCTACAGATATGGGCCTATAGCTCAGCTGGTTAGAGCGCACGCCTGATAAGCGTGAGGTCGGTGGTTCGAGTCCACCTAGGCCCACCAGTTGGCTCATATTACTTGAAATACACATTGTGTAGAGTACAGACAAAAAGAGCTAATTATAGGTACAACTTTAAAAAGATAACGGATTCTTCGGAATGGATTATCGAGAATAAAGCGTAACCACTCATGGGGGCGTAGCTCAGTTGGGAGAGCACCTGCCTTGCAAGCAGGGGGTCAGGAGTTCGAATCTCCTCGTCTCCACCATTTAGTATTTGACAGCTTGTCTGTTATATACTAAAAAAACAAAGCTGATTTAAACAATCAGTTACAATTTAATAGATTTCGATGGATATCTAGGCGCATGAGATGAACGCCGTCGCCGCGTAATGGTAATTACGCAAGACAAGTGAGACGAATGCAACGACGATAGACGCGAAATATATAAATTGTTTGTTCTTTGAAAACTGCATAGAAGAATTAATATATATTTGTAAGGTCATCTCTTAGAATTTCTAAGTAGGTTGACCCGAGCACATAGGAAATAATTCTCTGACTTAATGGTGACGTACATGTAAAATGTACGGCTACAAAATAAACGACAATGTATCTAATGCATGTCTAAAAATCAAATTGATTTTCGTCAGAATTTGATGAATATCGAGGCGTACCAATGAAGCGAAATCGCCGCGTATTTGTATACGCAAGATGAGCTGAATGCAGTACAACGAAGATAGTCGCAAATTATGGCGTAAAATAAGTAAAGATTTTAAGGGCGTACGGCGGATGCCTTGGCGATATCAGCCGAAGAAGGACGCGGTAAGCTGCGATAAGCTACGGAGAGATGCAAGCAATCTTTGACCCGTAGATTTCCGAATGGGGGAACCCGGCAGTGGTTATGCACTGTCACCCATACCTTTGAGTATGAGGAGGGCACCTGGGGAACTGA
>NZ_BBXI01000041.1 GCF_001078375.1 Veillonella tobetsuensis | reverse complement strand
CTTGCACCTCTCCGTAGCTTATCGCAGCTTACCGCGTCCTTCTTCGGCTGATATCGCCAAGGCATCCGCCGTACGCCCTTAAAATCTTTACTTATTTTACGCCATAATTTGCGACTATCTTCGTTGTACTGCATTCAGCTCATCTTGCGTATACAAATACGCGGCGATTTCGCTTCATTGGTACGCCTCGATATTCATCAAATTCTGACGAAAATCAATTTGATTTTTAGACATGCATTAGATACATTGTCGTTTATTTTGTAGCCGTACATTTTCATGTACGTCACCATTAAGTCAGAGAATTATTTCCTATGTGCTCGGGT
>NZ_BBXI01000040.1 GCF_001078375.1 Veillonella tobetsuensis | reverse complement strand
ATGGTGGCGCCCTTATTTTCAATGACATGAGAGCCTGTTAGATTCATCGTATTTCCACTATACAATAAAGCATTTCCATTATTATGGATTTCATGAGCTTGTATATCCATATGGTCACGACTCGCCATTGTACCAGACTTATGACTATCTAATTCCTTTTGTACTTTAGTCATTGCTTCTTGCGCTTTATCATAAGTCTTAGTTAGCTCTTGTATACGATTGCGATGTGCTTGCAACTCTTCTTTAGACTTATAAGCTGTTATATCTGCATTCCACTCTTTATCAAGCGCCTCTTTCGCTTGTGTCAAAACATCTGCAGCACTTGTATATCTTGCTTCAATAGTTGCATCCGTATGATTAGATACAGTATCCGCTTTAATAGACACAGTATTTCCATATATACGGCCATTTTCAGCATTATCTACCGATTTTGCGTGAATATCTGTAGTACCATTTGAGTTTACCAAACCATGATTAGCCATAGACGATTGACTTTCAATAGATAAGCCGTTGTCACCTTGCACAACACCATCTTGTCCCACTGAAATGGCATGACCTGAAATAGACGTCTGACCATTACTTGTTATGCCGCCATCCACTTGAATCATACCATCCGCACTAATATTAGTCGCATGAACAGAACTTAATGTACCTTTAACATTAACACCAAGCCCATCATTGGTTCCTTTCATGGTAATAGAGTTAGCATACATACCACCAATAGCAGATACATCTAGACCAATTTGATTAGAGGAACCCAATGCCTTAGACTCTAAAGACTTGGCATCTATTATATTTTTACCTGTACGAGTCTCTACTGCATTAGCCCATACACCTGCGTTTACCTGTGCAGCTTCGGTTAAAATTTGTAAGGAGTTAGATTCTTTTGCATTAAGACCCTTTCCATTAATAGCAATAGAACCTTGTTCTACCCGATAGGTATTAAGATTTCCATTAGGGTCATATTCAGGCTTACCAGTCGTTAATACAGCACGGTCAGTATTTATAAAACCGCCACCATCTACAGTGATTCCATTAGGATTAGCTACAACAACTGATGCTTTACGTCCAGCCACCTCAATAAAGCCATTCATGTTAGTAGGATTATGAGATGTGACCTCATTTACAATAACCGAGGCAGATCCACGCATCATATTAGCATTACCTGGCACATACCCAGCTAAGCTCGTATTCGCCAGTTGATATGAATTATTTAAAATCACACCATTTTGTGGCACATTAAAATTTGTATAATCATTGCGAGATACACCACCTGCCGTAGGTCCTGCAATATTGACTAATGTAATACCGTTTGCCGCTTGTCCTACTTGTGCTTGTCGATGTTGAGGCGCATTGCGATCTACCTCTATAGGATTCTCTGCATAAGCTAAAGGAACTACTAAAGGATCCATAACCATGAGGCCCATTGTAAGCCAAACAGCAATTTTATATTGTAATCGTTTTTGTTTCATAAATTCTCTCCCAAACTATATATATGAGATATAACAGCAATTTACTAAAATCTAAATCCCGCTTGGAATCCTGCTGCTATATGATTTGTTTTATAACCTTCCGGTTTATATAACGGCATACCAACAAAGGCATCATAAAATATTCCAGACTTAAATTGGCCTCTCATACCAATGGCTGTACCGGCAATAAACCGACCTGTCAATACATCGGTACTAGGCCCATATACGGCACCAAAATCTATATTGGCATATATACTTGATTTCCATTTTGGTATATAACTAGCTACTTCATTTCGCATATACCAACCACTCTCAGCCATCAACGTATACTCACCATCAAATCCTTGTACGGTATATCGATTGCCGAGACTAATCATATCTCGTGAGTATAATTGCTTGCCACCTAATGTCCATTGCCCATAA
>NZ_BBXI01000039.1 GCF_001078375.1 Veillonella tobetsuensis | reverse complement strand
GCTTTTTGTATATAGAAAACCCCCGGATAGTCCGGGGGTTCAGTAAAAGCTTTAGCGTTGCGTCTTCGAAAAGTTACTCCTTTAGGGTAAGATTAGATTGCGGTCCGTCAACTGCAATTAAGACCCTAAAGGAGGCCATATAATGTATGACAATCAGAGTTTAGCACATACTAAATGGAACTGCAAATATCATATAGTATTTGCACCAAAGTATAGAAGAAAAGTATTTTTTGGACAAAAGCGATTTGAAATCGGAGGTATAATTCGTGAATTATGCAGATGGAAAGGTGTAGAGCTTTTGTCTGCAGAAGCATGCCCAGATCATATTCATATATTAGTAGCAATTCCACCTAAAATGTCAGTCTCATCATTTATGGGATTTCTAAAAGGTAAAAGTAGTTTAATGATATATGAGAAATGGGGGAATATGAAATTCAAATATCGGAACCGACAATTTTGGTGTAGAGGATATTACGTCGATACAGTCGGTAAAAATGAGAAAAAGATAGCGGAGTATATTTCGAATCAATTAAAGCAAGACGAGATGTCAGAGCAATTAGTTTTAGATTTTCAAGACCCGTTTAACGGGTAGTTAGTATTAGATTGCAGATGACGGATCGACATGCGCTCCCACGCGCGGCCGGTAGCATTCGCCTTATAGGCGAAAAGAAGAACCACCGGCTAAGCCGGTGGGTAGCTTTTTT
>NZ_BBXI01000038.1 GCF_001078375.1 Veillonella tobetsuensis | reverse complement strand
GTTCGACTTGCATGTGTTAAGCACGCCGCCAGCGTTCGTCCTGAGCCAGGATCAAACTCTCCAAGATATCTTGAAGCTATTTGAATAGCTCATTATTTGTTGTCGTTACATTTAAGTAACTTTGAATTATGGTTGGTTTTGACTTTGTCAAAACCCGCACTCTGGCATATGTTCAATCATATTGATTGATTACCTATCATTGTTCAGTTTTCAAAGATCTGT
>NZ_BBXI01000037.1 GCF_001078375.1 Veillonella tobetsuensis | reverse complement strand
ATTCGGAAATCTACGGGTCAAAGGTTGCTTGCACCTCTCCGTAGCTTATCGCAGCTTACCGCGTCCTTCTTCGGCTGATATCGCCAAGGCATCCACCGTACGCCCTTAAAATCTTTACTTAAAATACAATATATTTCGCGATTATCTGCGTCATACTGCGTTCGGCTTGTCTTGCGTACACTAGTACGCGGCGACTACGCCTTACTGGTATTCCTTGATACTCATCGAAATCTATTGATTTTCGATTTCATTGACATGCATTAGATACATTGTCGTTTATTTTGTAGCCGTACATTTTCATGTACGTCACCATTAAGTCAGAGAATTATTTCCTATGTGCTCGGGTCAACCTACTTAGAAATTCTAAGAGATGACCTTACAAATATATATTAATTCTTCTATGCAGTTTTCAAAGAACAAACAATTTTAGTATATAGCAGACTAGCTGTCAAATACTAAATGGTGGAGACGAGGAGATTCGAACTCCTGACCCCCTGCTTGCAAGGCAGGTGCTCTCCCAACTGAGCTACGCCCCCATGTATTAAATGGTGGGCCTAGGTGGACTCGAACCACCGACCTCACGCTTATCAGGCGTGCGCTCTAACCAGCTGAGCTATAGGCCCATTTAATATATGAGAAATTTATTATCTTGTAGATAACAGATCTCTCAAAACCGAACAATGTTAGGTGCCAAAGTGTCGACCTAAGTGACATCCAAGCTCTTGGCTCGGTGTATGTCTCCCTAGAAAGGA
>NZ_BBXI01000036.1 GCF_001078375.1 Veillonella tobetsuensis | reverse complement strand
CTTGCACCTCTCCGTAGCTTATCGCAGCTTACCGCGTCCTTCTTCGGCTGATATCGCCAAGGCATCCGCCGTACGCCCTTAAAATCTTTACTTAAAATACTTTCGTATTTGAGATTTTATTGACATGCATTAGATACATTGTCGTTTATTTTGTAGCCGTACATTTTCATGTACGTCACCATTAAGTCAGAGAATTATTTCCTATGTGCTCGGGTCAACCTACTTAGAAATTCTAAGAGATGACCTTACAAATATATATAATTATCTTCTATGCAGTTTTCAAAGAACAAATAGAGAGTCTTTACAGATCTCTCAAAACCGAACAATGTAGGTTATAAGTACAGCTAGCGCATATGCTACGTCTACTTACTGGCCAAAGTGTCGACCTAAGTGACATCCAAGCTCTTGGCTCGGTGTATGTCTCCCTAGAAAGGAGGTGATCCAGCCGCACCTTCCGATACGGCTA
>NZ_BBXI01000035.1 GCF_001078375.1 Veillonella tobetsuensis | reverse complement strand
TGGCGTTGTGAAATACGATGTAAATACAGCATCAATTACTGCTGGTACAGATGGTACAATCACAGGCCCAACTACAGATGGTGTAGCAACAGCTAAAAACGTAGCTGATGCTATTAATGCAGCTAAAAAAGCATCTAAAACTGAAATCACTGCTAACACAGGTGAAGCAGCTAATGCAACAACAGGTAATGTGACATTAACATCTACCACAGCTGCAGATGGTCATACTATTTATGATGTAAAACTCAATGATAAAGTGACACTTGGTACTGGTGCTAATGCTGTAACTGTTGATGGTACAACGGGGGCCATTACAGGTAAAACGGCTACTATTGGT
>NZ_BBXI01000034.1 GCF_001078375.1 Veillonella tobetsuensis | reverse complement strand
TAAATAGAGGCCACCTTTCATCCATCCTCGATGCCGAGATTGGATCGTATGCGGTATTAGCAGTCGTTTCCAACTGTTGTCCCCCTCTGAAGGGCAGGTTGATTACGCGTTACTCACCCGTTCGCCACTAAGATTCTTAGAAGCAAGCTTCCAAGCCTCTTCGTTCGACTTGCATGTGTTAAGCACGCCGCCAGCGTTCGTCCTGAGCCAGGATCAAACTCTCCAAGATATCTTGAAGCTATTTGAATAGCTCATT
>NZ_BBXI01000033.1 GCF_001078375.1 Veillonella tobetsuensis | reverse complement strand
ATTAACCTTCGATTGCTGTTACTACGCCAGCGCCTACAGTGTGGCCACCTTCGCGAATCGCGAAGCGAAGACCTTCTTCGATAGCGATTGGAGTGATCAATTCGATATCCATTGTTACGTTATCGCCAGGCATACACATTTCTACACCTTCAGGAAGGTTTACAACACCAGTTACGTCTGTTGTACGGAAGTAGAATTGTGGACGGTAGTTGGAGAAGAATGGAGTATGACGGCCACCTTCTTCTTTAGTCAAAACGTATACTTCTGCTTTGAACTTAGTGTGTGGTTTGATGGAACCTGGTTTAGCCAATACTTGACCACGTTCGATGTCTTTACGGTCAACACCACGAAGCAATGCACCAACGTTGTCACCTGCTACTGCAGAATCCAAAGTTTTACGGAACATTTCAAGACCAGTTACTACGTAGGAGTCAGCTTTTTCTTTCAAGCCTACTACTTCTACAGTGTCACCAACGTTTACTTGACCACGTTCAACACGGCCAGTTGCTACTGTACCACGACCAGTGATTGTGAAAACATCTTCCACAGGCATCAAGAAAGGTTTGTCAGTATCACGAACTGGAGTTGGGATGTAGGAGTCTACAGCATCCATCAATTCGTCGATTTTAGCTACATATTGAGCATCGCCTTCCAAAGCTTTCAA
>NZ_BBXI01000032.1 GCF_001078375.1 Veillonella tobetsuensis | reverse complement strand
ATGGTGGCGCCCTTATTTTCAATGACATGAGAGCCTGTTAGATTCATCGTATTTCCACTATACAATAAAGCATTTCCATTATTATGGATTTCATTAGCTTGTATATCCATATGGTCACGGCTCGCCATTGTACCAGACTTATGACTATCTAATTCCTTTTGTACTTTAGTCATTGCTTCTTGCGCTTTATCATAAGCCTTAGTTAGCTCTTGAATACGATTACGATGTGCTTGCAACTCTTCTTTAGTCTTATAAGCCGTTATATCTGCATTCCACTCTGTATCAAGAGCCTCTTTAGCTTGTGTCAAAGCATCCGCAGCACGTTTATATCTGGCTTCAATAGTTGCATCCGTATGATTAGATACAGTATCTGCTTTAATAGATAAGGTATTTCCATATATACGGCCATTTTCAGCATTATCTACCGATTTTGCACGAATATCTGTAGTACCATTTGAGTTTACTAAACCATGATTAGTCATAGACGATTGACTTTCAATAGCTAAGCCGTTGTCACCTTGCACAATACCATCTTGTCCAACTGAAATGGCATGACCTGAAATAGACGTCTGACCATTACTTGTTATGCCGCCATCCACTTGAATCATACCATCCGCACTAATAGTAGTCGCATGAACAGAACTTAATGTACCTTTAACATTAACACCAAGCCCATCATTGGTTCCTTTCATGGTAATAGAGTTAGCATACATACCACCAATAGCAGATACATCTAGACCAATTTGCTTAGAGGACCCCAAAGCCTTAGATTCTAAAGACTTGGCATCTATTAAATTTTTACCTGTACGAGTCTCTACTGCATTAGCCCATACACCTGCATTTACTTGAGCGGCTTCTGTTAAAATTTGTAAGGAGTTAGATTCTTTTGCATTAAGGCCCTTTCCATTAATAGCAATAGAACCTTGTCCTACCCGATAGGTATTAAGATTTCCATTAGGATCATATTCAGGCTTACCAGTCGTTAATACAGCACGGTCAGTATTTATAAAACCGCCACCATCTACAGTGATTCCATTAGGATTAGCTACAACAACTGATGCTTTACGTCCAGCCACCTCAATAAAGCCATTCATGTTAGTAGGATTATGAGATGTGACCTCATTTACGATAACCGAGGCAGAGCCACGCATCATATTAGCATTACCTGGCACATACCCAGCTAGGCTCGTGTTCGCCATTTGATATGAATTATTTAAAATCACACCATGTTGTGGCACATTAAAATTTGTATAATCGTTGCGAGATACACCACCTGCCGTAGGTCCTGCAATATTGACTAATGTAATACCGTTTGCAGCTTGTCCTACTTGTGCTTGTCGATGTTGAGGCGCATTGCGATCTACCTCTATAGGATTTTCTGCATACGCTAAAGGAACTACTAAAGGATCCATAACCATAAGGCCCATTGTAAGCCAAACAGCAATTTTATATTGTAATCGTTTTTGTTTCATAAATTCTCTCCCAAACTATATATATGAGATATGACAGCAATTTACTAAAATCTAAATCCCGCTTGGAATCCTGCTGTTATATGATTTGTTTTATAACCTTCCGGTTTATATAACGGCATACCAACAAAGGCATCATAAAATAATCCAGACTTAAATTGGCCTCTCATACCAATGGCTGTACCAGCAATAAACCGACCTGTCAATACATCGGTACTCGGTCCATATACAGCACCAAAATCTATATTGGCATATATACTTGATTTCCATTTTGGTATATAACTAGCTACTTCATTTCGCATATACCAACCGCTCTCAGCCATCAACGTATGCTCACCATCAAATCCTTGTACGGTATATCGATTGCCGAGACTAATCATATCTCGTGAGTATAATTGCTTGCCACCTAATGTCCATTGCCCATAA
>NZ_BBXI01000031.1 GCF_001078375.1 Veillonella tobetsuensis | reverse complement strand
TTAAGTAAAGCCCTCGATCTATTAGTACCAGTCAGCTCCAAACCTCACGGCTCTTCCACACCTGGCCTATCAACCATGTCGTCTACATGGGATCTTACTAGCTTATGCTATGAGAAACCTCATCTCAAGGCTGGTTTCACGCTTAGATGCTTTCAGCGTTTATCCGTCCCGAACGTAGCTACCCAACTGTACCCTTGGCAGGATAATTGGTACACCAGCGGTTCGTCCACTCCGGTCCTCTCGTACTAGGAGCAGCCCCCTTCAAGTTTCTTGCGCCCGCGATGGATAGGGACCGAACTGTCTCACGACGTTCTGAACCCAGCTCACGTACCACTTTAATCGGCGAACAGCCGAACCCTTGGGACCTACTTCAGCCCCAGGATGTGATGAGCCGACATCGAGGTGCCAAACCTCCCCGTCGATATGGACTCTTGGGAGAGATTAGCCTGTTATCCCCAGGGTAGCTTTTATCCGTTGAGCGATGGCCCTTCCACTCGGCACCACCGGATCACTAAGCCCGACTTTCGTCCCTGCTCGACCTGTCCGTCTCGCAGTCAAGCTCCCTTCTGCCTTTACACTCTTCGAGCGATTTCCGTCCGCTCTGAGGGAACCTTTGGGCGCCTCCGTTACTCTTTAGGAGGCGACCGCCCCAGTCAAACTGCCCGCCTAAGACTGTCCGGCCGGTCGTTACTCGGCCCGTTAGAAATCAATTAATGAAAGGGTGGTATCCCAACAATGACTCCCCTAAAACTGGCGTCCTAGGTTCTACGTCTCCCACCTATCCTGTACATTCATTAACTAAGTTCAATCTTAGGTTGCAGTAAAGCTCCATGGGGTCTTTCTGTCCAGTCGCGGGTAACCTGCATCTTCACAGGTACTTCAATTTCACCGGGTCCCTCGTTGAGACAGTGCGCAAGTCGTTACACCTTTCGTGCGGGTCGGAACTTACCCGACAAGGAATTTCGCTACCTTAGGACCGTTATAGTTACGGCCGCCGTTTACTGGGGCTTCAATTCAGAGCTTCGACCGAAGTCTAACCCCTCCTCTTAACCTTCCAGCACCGGGCAGGTGTCAGCACCTATACATCAGCTTTCGCTTTAGCAGGCACCTGTGTTTGTGGTAAACAGTCGCTTGCGCCTCTCTTGTGCCACTCATTCATGCTCCACGCGTTACTGCCCTTCACACTACATGAGTCCTCCTTTTCCCGAAGTTACGGAGGCATTTTGCCGAGTTCCTTAACGAGGGTTTTCCCGCGCACCTTAGGATTCTCTCCCCGCCTACCTGTGTCGGTTTTGGTACGGGCGATGTGTCTCTACCTAGAAGCTTTTCTCGACAGTGTAGGATCAATCACTTCGCTGTAAACAGCTCGTCATCACATCTCAGCTTTTAGAGCTACGGATTTGCCTATAGCTCAACCTACATGCTTAAACACGCACTTCCAATCGCGTGCTGACCTACCTTACTGTGTCACTCCTTCGATCAAACGATTCACACCGGTACAGGAATTTCAACCTGTTGTCCATCGCCTACGCTTTTCCGCCTCGGCTTAGGTCCCGACTTACCCTGAGACGACGATCGTTGCTCAGGAACCCTTAGGCTTTCGGTGGAATGGATTCTCACCATTCTTTTCGCTACTCATACCGACATTCTCACTTCTCATCAGTCCACAACTCCTTACGGTACTGCTTCAGCCCGATGAGAACGCTCCCCTACCCATATACATTGCTGTATATGACACGACTTCGGTTTTACACTTTAGCCCCGGACATCTTCGGCGCAGAGTCTCTCGACCAGTGAGCTATTACGCACTCTTTAAATGGTGGCTGCTTCTAAGCCAACATCCTGGTTGTTTTGGAAACTCCACATCCTTCGCCACTTAGTGTAACATTTGGGACCTTAGTCGGTGTTCTGGGCTGTTTCCCTCTTGACAATGGACCTTATCATTCACTGTCTGACTCCCGAGTATAAGTATAGCCATTCGTAGTTTGACTAGGTTCGGTAACCGGTATGGCCCCTAGCCCGATCAGTGCTCTACCGCCTATACTCTCAACCTCGAGGCTAGCCCTAAAGCTATTTCGGGGAGAACCAGCTATCTCCGTGTTCGATTGGCATTTCACCCCTATCCACAACTCATCCCAAAGCTTTTCAACGCTCACGAGTTCGGTCCTCCACACAATTTTACCTGTGCTTCAACCTGGCCATGGATAGATCACTACGGTTTCGGGTCTACTATTACTAACTGAACGCCCTGTTCAGACTCGCTTTCGCTGCGGCTCCATGTTTTCCACTTAACCTCGCTAGCAACAGTAACTCGTCGGTTCATTCTTCAATAGGCACGCCGTCGTCCTGATATATATACAGACTTCGACTGTTTGTAGACATACGGTTTCAGGTTCTCTTTCACTCCCCGCCAGGGGTTCTTTTCACCTTTCCCTCACGGTACTATGCGCTATCGGTCGATATCAGTATTTTGGCTTGGAGGGTGGTCCCCCCTGCTTCCCACAAGGTTTCACGTGTCTCGTGGTACTCTGGATACAGTCCCATGTATGCAAGGTTTCGATTACAGGGCTTTCACCTTCTGCGGCTATGCTTTCCAGCATGATTCTTCTACCTCATTTACACTTGATGACTGTCCTCAACCCCGGTGCGGTTGCCCGCTCCGGTTTGGCCTCTTTCCCGTTCGCTCGCCGCTACTAAGAAAATCTCGTTTGATTACTCTTCCTCTGGGTAATTAGATGTTTCAGTTCCCCAGGTGCCCTCCTCATA
>NZ_BBXI01000030.1 GCF_001078375.1 Veillonella tobetsuensis | reverse complement strand
GGCTCTATAATAAATGTTGGGGTGACACCACTACGGTGTCACTTCCAACATTATTTTTTTGCAAAAAATAAGCATATAAGGCTCACATGCTTTACAATAAAAGTGTCAAAGTCCTAAAGAAAGGATGTGAGCTTATATGCCTACTACTGATTATACTGAATTTTTACATAATGTAAAACAAGAATATATTACAAATAGCTACGAATTGGACGGAACATTTATTTTTGACATAGAAGTACCGGTAACACCACATATTTGCCCAAAATGCGGAGAAACTACAGAGCGTATTAAAGATTACCGCATACGTACGGTAAAATTTGGAAAAGTACAACGAGGACCATTAATTGGAAAATATAGACAACGTCGATATATTTGCCCTCATTGTAAGCACTCTTTTTCCGAGACCAATCCATTTGTACGAAAACATATGCAACTAAGTATAACCAATATTAATTTGTTATTTGACAAACTTACTGAAAGTGTAACCTATACTGCTATCGCTAACGAGTGTGATACATCTATTACTACAGTATTACGCTATTGCTCTATGATTACTATACCTAAGCCTAAAACACTACCTACTGTTATTGGTATTGATGAATTCAAAGGAAATGCGGAAGGTCATCAATACCAAGTCAATTTAACCAATCCAGATACACACGAAATATTAGACATTTTACCGAAACGTGATACGCAAGCATTAATCCGCTATTTTGCATCATTTAAACATAAAGATCGCGTACAAGTTAAGTTTATTGTAATGGATATGTCCATACAGTTTAAACGCATCATGGAGGCGCTATTTCCACATGCACACATTATCTGTGATCGATACCATGTGTGTCGACTTGTGGATTGGGCGGTAGAGCGAGTTAGAAAACGGGAGCAACATAAACTGGCTGCGTATTCACGTATGTTAAAACAGAATCGACGTGTGCTAATGAAACATCCAGATCATTTAACGGAAGCTGAACACATTAAGCTCTGTGAAATACTTCGAATTTCTGAAGATTTACGAAAAGCATATGCTTTAAAACTATCTTTTAGAAAAATCTTTTCAACCTATGGTAAACAAGGGATAGCTACACATTTAAAGCATTGGTTAGAATTAGTGAAAGCATCTGGTTTGAAAGAATTTAATAACTTCTTTACATCGTTTCCTGCATGGATGACGCAATTAACTAATGCATTCTTATTACCATATTCCAATGGATATACAGAAGGAACTAACAACAAGATTAAGGTATTAAAACGAATAAGCTATGGACTTCGCCACTTTGGTAGATTTAGAGTACGTATTCTACTTTTGAGCAAAAAGAATGGCACCAACCATACATATGATTGGTGCCAAAGAAGGCTCGTAGGGTGAACACCCCAACATTTGACAGAGAGCC
>NZ_BBXI01000029.1 GCF_001078375.1 Veillonella tobetsuensis | reverse complement strand
AAAGATGGATTAAATGGTAAAGATTTAACGGATAAAACGAATGCTATTCGTAATGGCGAAGCTGGCATTATCGTGTACACAAATGATGCTGGTGAGCGTTTAGTAAAAGCCAATGATGGGAAATACTACAAAGCGGCTGAGGTAAATGCAGACGGTACAACTGTAGCAGGTGCAACGGCTGTAACTAACCCAGTAGCCAGCCTTGTAAATCCAGATGG
>NZ_BBXI01000028.1 GCF_001078375.1 Veillonella tobetsuensis | reverse complement strand
TCGTCAACCATGTCAGCTTTGTTCAAGAATACTACGATTGCAGGAACACCAACTTGGCGAGCCAACAAGATGTGTTCGCGAGTTTGTGGCATAGGGCCGTCAGCTGCGGAACATACCAAGATAGCGCCGTCCATTTGAGCCGCACCAGTGATCATGTTTTTAACATAGTCAGCATGGCCTGGGCAGTCAACGTGTGCATAGTGACGGTTAGCAGTTTCGTACTCAACGTGTGCAGTGTTGATTGTGATACCGCGTTCACGTTCTTCTGGAGCTTTATCGATCATGCTGTAATCTTGGAAGTCAGCTTGGCCTTTTTCAGCCAATACTTTTGTGATTGCAGCAGTCAAAGTAGTTTTACCATGGTCAACGTGACCGAT
>NZ_BBXI01000027.1 GCF_001078375.1 Veillonella tobetsuensis | reverse complement strand
GCTGTATTAATTTTATCTTTGATAGATTGTGCTAAATCAACGGTAATAGCATTACCATTTGCAGTCGTTGTTACATAATTAGCAGTACCATTAACAGCAAGAGATTGAGTTGCTAATGCTACGGTTCCTGTCGTACTGTTATCTGCTGCAGTCTTAAGTGTAGTCGCCCCTCCCGTTGTAGGGATTGCTGCAATCGCCGCGTCTAATTGCGCTTTATTAACGGCCTCTGTACCATTAACGGCTGTGGCTACATTGCTAATTGTTTTATTCCCCGCATTGATACCGTCTTTTGTAATGCTAGGACCCGTTGCAGTATCAGTACTATCTTTGAAAGATACACCAGAACCATTGACAACTGTGGTATTACCAGCAGCGTCTTTTGAGGTTACACCAGC
>NZ_BBXI01000026.1 GCF_001078375.1 Veillonella tobetsuensis | reverse complement strand
CATAGGATTTTACAAATCTAATTTTCTTGGTATTTCTTATATTTTAAAGGGACTGCAACTAGAATGCGGTAAAACCGCATTCTGTTACAGCCCCATTTATTTTGCTGTATGACTCTAACAGCTAAATTTATTGTAAGCTGTAGGAAAAATATAATTTTAGGATGAACATTAATTATATACCGCTCTCTCCGTATTAAAATTAAAACGCCATAAAAATACATATTATTCTTATATAAAACCCAAGTCTAAAACTCAACAATCTGCCCTTGAAAACCCATATGTTGTAACTTGGTGATTATTCTATTAGTACTTTCTATATTATGATTCTGTATATGCCAAGTTATATTATTAATATCTGATCGAGTATTTAATAAATCAATAATATATCGAATATAAACTTCATCTGATATTCCATAAGAAAATCCATATGAATAGACGCTGTCTACCTCTTGTAAAATGTCAAAAAAAGTTTTATGATGCAATAAAATATCACTTGTATTCTTTCTTAAGTCATTATGTATCCTATTTTTCTCGTCTTCTAACTCATTCAAATCATCTATTGAAAAATCAGAAGCTACTGGCTCAAGTGTATAAAACTCAGATAGAAAACGTCTATTAACATTTGTCTCTTTAAGCTCTTGGTTATGCCCCATAACAAGTAACGTATCCTCGTATACACTACCATGAATGTGGCAGATTCTATCAGGGGTAATAGCATAAACCCGTTCAAGCGTACTTGTATAATTAAAATTCAAAAAATGACTATTATTCGACAATACTCGTACAAAAGCTTCATTACGCTTTACTTCATCGTAAGAAATTGTATTAATCCAATCAAATAGATTATTATTTAACCTCGATAATACTTCACGTACACTTGAAAGAGTTTCAATCATATTATGTGAGCTTATGCCGACGTTATCATAAAGCTCATAGTCATCTCTATAAGGAGTTAATAAATCATCAAAATCTAAATAAGCTAAAGACTCTTCAAAAGAACTCCAAAAAATAGAACCAGATTCGAGCATATCTATAAAAGTGCTATCATACTCTAATAAATATTGTTTAAAATCTGAATATTTTGTTTCTAATCCATGATTTAAATCAAAACCATTTCCGATAATCCAAAATTGCCGCTCACACATAACTCTAATGCCTCCTTTTTAATATCCATCAACTAGCTATATAAATAATATAGTAAAAGAAATATTATTGTTAGCAATTAAATTGAAACATAAAATCAGACAAACAACTATATTATTATACAAAATTCCTAATCCATTTCAATAGTTAAAATCACCCTGATGTAATAGTATGTATAACAACAAACATAATTGTATAATTTAGTTATTTTTTCTATACCATCACATCAGTATTTGTCCTTATCAAGAACACCACCTAAATAACTTTAATGTTGATTTAGGTGGTGTTCTTTATTGTTATGATACTAAAACTAATAAATTTCTAGTTAAAAGATTCTCGTTTCCATTCATCCAACTGCTCACGTAAACTACCTACTATTTCCATTTTTATTTCTAAAAGGCTACGTCCTTCAGGTACTTTAATACATGCTAGTAGATCGTTATAATCAGGAATCACCTCATCATTAGGATTATAGCGTTTAAATACACTAAGAAGTATATTTATATCTAATTCACGAGTCTCTGCATATTGTTGGATTTTCTTTATAAGTATACTTTCTTTCCACTCAGAAAAAGCTTCTTCAATATCCTTATTTGTAGGAATAAGACCAGGGACTAGAGCCTCATCTACAAATTGGAGCAATAAATTAGCAGATTTAGCTTCACCTAATGCTTCTGGTTGGGCTATTTGCTCGTTAAGTAAACGAAGTGTTTCATCGTCAACACATTGTACACTACCTTCTGTATGTACTCTATTTCCAATTAACTTCATAACTGTGGCTGCTGTGATTAATTCAGTGCCCTCAAGTTTAATATCACCTTGCATTGGATTAATAGAACCACTATCAGTTTCTTCAGCCGGGAATAAATTTCTGTATGCACCGGCATATCTTTGCCACTCGGCTAGAGTAATACCAAAGGCATCATCCCATTCGAAAACATAATACTGTTTGACTCTATTAAGTTGAGCTGCCGCAGCACGATAGGCTTTCCCTATGATAACTTTATAATCTTCATCATTTTCATAGATTTTCCAATCTGCTGGATTTGGAAATACCGACTTCAACTCAGAAACAGCGCTTGCAAATTTAGCTACAGCTACATCATATTCATCAACAATCGCTTTGGAGTTTTCACCGCCACTACTATATAACGATAAAGCTCTATGAACATTATCCTCGGTAATCAGAGTAATAGTAACTATACAAATATTGCTTAATATCTGTAAAATAACATTCATATCATTAAGAAATTCCATATAACTCCCTCAAATATAACTACTAAAAACAATACTAAAAGCGGATAGCTCATTATGATATGTACCCATTTTCCTGGACACATATTATTTACTAGCCTAAACACATGGATGCTTCCCTGTATTTTACAGGAGGCATCCATTTTGTTTT
>NZ_BBXI01000025.1 GCF_001078375.1 Veillonella tobetsuensis | reverse complement strand
TGATATGTACCCATTTTCCTGGACACATATTATTTACTAGCCTAAACACATGGATGCTTCCCTGTATTTTACAGGAGGCATCCATTTTGTTTTTTTCTGAATCCTTTTATTATTGTAATAGTTGATATATTCTTCAATCGTTACCGCAAAAGCATCGAATGATGAATATTCCATTTCACAACCATAATATATTTCTGTTTTCAATCTACCGAAAAACGTCTCCATCACAGAATTATCATAACAATTTCCTTTTCTGGACATAGACTGAATAATTCCATGTTTTTTAAGTGCGTTCCTAAAATATTTATGCTGGTATTGCCATCCTTGATCAGAGTGGAAAATCAACCCCGAAAGATTAGGATACTTTTTGAAAGCTCTATCTAACATACGAGAAATCTGCTCTAAATTAGGCCTTAATGCCAAGTCATAAGAAATAACCTCATTCGTATTCATATCTAAGATAGGTGATAAGTAACACTTTCCCCACGGAAAATTAAATTGAGATACATCCGTAGTCCATTTTTGTAATGGCGCTGTTGTACTAAAGTCCCTATTGATAATATTTTCGGCTATTTTGCCTACTTGGCCTTTATAAGAGTGATATTTTTCTTTTGGTCTCTTTCCCGCGAGTCCCATGACTTTCATAAGTCTTTGTACTCGTTTATGATTGACTATAAAACCTCGATTAAGAAGTTCTTGATATACACGACGCACACCATAACGGCCCTTATGCTCTGTAAAAATCTTTTGGATTTCCTCTTTAAGTTGTATATTTCTTTCATCTACAAGATCCACTTTAGAGAGCTCAAAATAATAGGTGGATTTGGCCATTCCCATAGCTTTTAAAAGATATTTTAGTTGATATCCTTGCTTTTTGAGTGTTTTGATAATTGCTGCTTTTTCGCCTTGAGACGCGCAGCTTCCTTTTCTTCTCTCAAGGCAATCTCTTTTTTTATGACTTCATTTTCAGCTTTAATATAAGCATTTTCAGCTCGTAAGCGAATGAGTTCCTCGTATTCACTCTCATTGAGTTGTCTAGGTGAAATATTCTTTGTTACTTTCATGTTAGAATCCTTTGGTCGTCGTCCTTTAGGCTTATTGATAAGACCATTGTATCCCAAAGTCTTGTATTTATGAACCCATTGATATAGCTGCCCAGAATTAATACCAGCTACAATAGCTACTGTTCTCAATCCTTGGCCAGAGAGCACTTGGCATACCAAACTATATTTCTCTTCTGGAGACCAATACTTATTAGTCCCTCGATTTTTATTAATGTTCGGACCATGATGTTGCTCTAGTTTAACCCAGTCTCTTATTAGTTTATGAAATGTATCTGTCGTTACACCGTTAGGTGTCTTAGGCCATTCACCTCGATTAAATAATTCAATTGCTTTCTTTTTAAATTCATAACTATATCTCATGAAAATACCCCCTTTACTGGTTGTCCAGTAAAGGGGGTACATATCA
>NZ_BBXI01000024.1 GCF_001078375.1 Veillonella tobetsuensis | reverse complement strand
AACTTCAGCTCGCTCATACAACCGTTGCAATGGTGTTTTATGCTTGCCTTTTCCTTGTACGAGTTCCATATGTTGTACTTCAATTTCTTTGGCTAAGAAAGTATATATACATTCATCATTCATATAATGGGTATCTAGCCCTAATTCATTCCAGATGTCTTGCTTTAATATAGCTAATTTAGAGGGTAATGTATCTAGTCTTTTTTGTACTGCTTTTCGCCAGACAAAGGTGTACTTGTTGGCATTAGCCTCTAGTTTAGTTCCATCAATAAAGACTTCATTAAATGTTAAGGTATCACGTCTGTTAATAGCTTCCATCATCTGTGAAAACAGATTCATTAAGATATCTAGTGTACAACGTGCAAAAAATCGTTGAAAAGTCATATGACTTGGAGCTGAATAGCCTTGAAGAAGCCACATATAATTAATATTTTCTTCGCATTGTTGTTGTATCATACGTGTAGAATACACGCCGTTGGACATAGCATAGACAAAAATTTTGAACAGAATATGCGGTGGAACTTTAGATTTTCTCCCTTTAGGAGAATACAAATGCTGTAACTCTTTATAGTCTAATTCCTCCAATACAGCATCGAGTAACCGCACAGGCGCTGTTTCTTTTATCAAAATGCCATAATCCAATGGTAAAACTAGTTGGCGAGGCATTACTAGTTTGGTATAATTAGATTCATTGGTATGGTTTTTGTTCATAATTTAATTATACCAACGAAAAGGGTCCCTCGGGACCCTTTTTGCTTAGAAATATAAAAAAGTTAAGGGGCTGTTTTGTTACAGCCCC
>NZ_BBXI01000023.1 GCF_001078375.1 Veillonella tobetsuensis | reverse complement strand
TATATGAGAAACGCAAAGAATACGAACAGCAGTTGTATATTATGGGTGAACGCAATAGTTATTCTAAAACAGATCATGATGCTACCTTTATGCGTATGAAGGAAGACCATATGCGTAATGGACAGCTTAAACCTGCCTACAATGTACAATTAGCTGTTCATTCTGAATATATTATGGGAGTTGGTGTATTCGCTAAGCCCAACGATACGAATACGTTAATTCCATTTGTACAGCAATTAGAACAGATCCATAGTCGCCGATTCACATATGTGGTGGCTGATGCTGGTTATGATAGCCATGAGAACTTAACTTGGTTAAAAAACAACCAGTACCTATCTTGTATAAAACCACAATATTATGAAAAGGCAAAAACTAGAGCTTGGGCTAAAGATATTAGTAAAGCTCGTAATATGGAATATATACCAGAAGAAGATGCATTTATATGTGCAAAAGGCCGTAAATTAAAATATGCTTTAACTCGTAATGCTAAAAACAAAACCGGATTTATATCTGAGCGAAAGGTATATGTCTGCGAATCTTGTAACCGATGTGGATACAAGAAGGAATGCCAACGGTATATGAAACCAACAACAGTAAATCCAGTAAAACGAATTGAAATTACACCTGCATATGATGCTGTATTGGCAGAAAACCAAGACAGACTGCTTAGTGATACAGGCATTCAATTACGAATTAACCGTTCCATTCAAGTTGAAGGCGCATTTGGTGTGTTAAAACAAGATCTTGGGTTTAGACGATTTTTACACCGTGGCAGTGGAAAAGTGCATAAGATGTTATATCTACTGGCTATGGGATTCAATATTGAAAAATTACATAACAGAATACAAGCAGGACGCGTTAACACAACATTATTTACTGCAAAAGAAACTGCTTAAACTAAGAAATTTTTAAATAGGCCTAAAGGTCTATTTAGGTGCGCCTAAAAACAAAAAATACCAAGAGAACATAGGATTTTACAAATCTAATTTTCTTGGTATTTCTTATATTTTAAAGGGACTGCAACTAGAATGCGGTAAAACCGCATTCTGTTACAGCCCC
>NZ_BBXI01000022.1 GCF_001078375.1 Veillonella tobetsuensis | reverse complement strand
AATCTTACCCTAAAGGAGTAACTTTTCGAAGACGCAACGCTAAAGCTTTTACTGAACCCCCGGACTATCCGGGGGTTTTCTATATACAAAAAGCTGGTGAAAACAAGTTTCGCCAGCTTTGTATTCTTAATTAAATCTAGAAAAAATATGTAATCGCAACCATTCAAGCACTGAACATACTGCAAATATTAAGATTGATACACCAACCATATGTAAAAGAAAAAATGGTGAATCAAAATAGTTATTTGCTTGAATTACCGTATTCCATAACCAATCACTAATAATAGGATTATTATGGATTAAATATACTGCAAATGTAGTAGATGCTACTGTATTAATAAATGGACTATATGAAATTTTTATATTCTTAAATATTGTAAATATGCCAATAGCAGTCAATAATCCAACTACAGAGTTTCCTTTATGGGCTAAATACATAATATACAGACCCTCATACATATGAATATCATTCCACAAGATAGAGGCCAATATAAGTATAATACTCATAATACCAGCATATATAGATATCTTATCTAATTTTGCATCTCCATATTTACGAATATAAGCACCAATCATATACATAATGCCAAATGTAAAATAGGATGTTAGATATCCACCACCACTGATAAATGTACTAATCAGTGTAGGAACGGTATAGAATATAGTGGTTAATACAATTATGATTTGCCCCAATCGAGCTTTACTAACACTATTAATGATTTTATTAAATAAAGGTATTGATATATATAGTAATAAATACGATCTAGCAAACCAGTTTAGTGGTGTTAGTGGGAATAAGGATTTATATATATAATCTGTTTTTATTGAAAGCCCTAATGCAAAGCCCAATAGTAATACGATAATTCCCCAAAAATATGTACAAGATAGTAGTTTTAATACCTTTTTCCATCTAAACGTTTGATTCACGAGAAAATAGCCTGTAATGATGACAAAAATATCAACGGCTACCTTACTCCATGCCCCTAAAAACTGCATGCCAACTAAATTAAACGATACAGTATCAATATCTCCAAAATAACTTAGTACATAATAGTGTCCCAACAACACCATAAGCATACTAATCACTCGTAGTAACTCAATGTTAGATTGACGTTGAGTTACTATGTCTCCCTTATTCATGTTTTCCTCTATCCCCTATTTCAAATATAGTTTTAAATTCTCTTGTACTTCCTCTGCATATTGATCTAATAAATCATAGCGTTTTCTATATTGACTACGCTTTTGAGATTTAATTTCTTCAATCGGTTTACGGTATTCCTCTAATGGAACAATGTAAAATCTTGGGTCTTGTGAAAGCTCTCCACCGCTTTCTTGCCACAAGGAATCTAGCTCTGCTACTTTCGCACGATGCCCGCGTACTAAATGTGTATTTGCATAAAACCCTTCATCAGATACTGCATAGATAGTTTCTACTCCACATTGCTGTGCAATCAATCTAAGCAAATACATAATAAAGTTTTTAGGACGATAACCAAACATCTTTTTAGTAGCTGTTTTTGCATTGGCTAAACCGTCCTTATATCCCTGAATGGTGCCAATCCACATGGCTTTTTCCCCACTAAGACCTTTACCAAATCGGAAATTAGCATGATATACACCTTGTGATTCCAAGGTTAATAATAATGTTAACAATCCTTCCTTGCGTTGCCCTGCGCCGTAATATAGTTGAGCTTTCATATTAAGATCTTCTGATTGCCATACTGTAAGACCACGCTTAATACGGCTCACATCATCTAGAAAATTATCCATATCCACAGAGTACATGGACTGAATAGCTTGATTAGTGAACACATTTTGTATGTAATCAAAGTGATTGATGATAGCATCTAAGCGCTCATCTACTGTAGAATCTTTATAGAAAAAAATACGCGTCATCAATTCATATAAACCAATTTGGCGTTGTAACAGCTCTGGATCTGGTTTATAGTTAGCAAAATAGTTTTCTAAACGATTCATTTGCTGACGGCGACTCATAGAGCGGACGGTATGTAATACAACACGACGTGTTTCTCTCCAGCTACGCTTACCATATATTTTTCGGCCTTTTGCCCATTGATTTTGTATATACTGTAACACCTTATCACCTCAAATTACGAATAATTGTTACTATGGAATCCACCATCTTAGCAATGGTAAATGTAGATTTCACACGCTTATACCCCTGTTCTACCATAGATACGCGAATTACATCATCCTGCATTAACTTTTGAATAGACTTAGCAATTGCTTCACTATTAACCGCATCAATAAGAATACCTGATACGCCATTCTCAATAATTTCTTCCTGTGCTCCTGATGTACTTGCTATAACAGGAACTTTACAATACATAGCCTCACATAATACAAGGCCAAATGCTTCTCGTACTTTTGATGGAGCCACTAGACAATCGATAGACCGATAAAAACTATTCATATCCTGCTGAAAACCAATATATTCCACATAGTCTTTCATATCATATTGCATAATATAATGATGCAATTCTTGAATATCATCATGAATACCATCACCACATATACGCAATCGAATATTATTATTACTATTATGTATTATTTTAATGGCTGCTAATAACTCATATATACCCTTGTTTTCTGTAATACGACCCGCATATCCTACGATAAACTGCTTTTGTTCTTTATGTTCACACTCAATACTAGGAAAGCGATGCGTATTAATACCATTATAAACTAGATGATATTTCTGAGAAATCGAAGGTATAACTTGTGCATCATACACTTGTTTAGATACGCAAATAAAAGCATCTACATGAGATTGAATCCAACGATGGTATATATCGGTTTTAGCCTGTACCACATTATGTTTATAAAAAATTAGTTTTGCACCCGTTAAACGTTTTAATGCCAAGCATAACAAGATATATTTACCAGAATGGCATTGAATAACATCAATACCATATTGGTTCATTTGTTTAACAATAGAGCTAATAGATAAAAAACCTTTACACGAATAAAGATTAGCTGTAATGATTTCTGCTACTAATGTAAATCGGTCTTGTAGTTCCTGATTTGTTTCATCTACTAAAACAAAAGAGGGTATCTGCCATCGATGTAGTTCGTCGCACATATCATATACATATTGCTCTCCGCCGCCCCATACTTTGGCGCCTACTACATTTAGTATCGACATAGATACCCTCCTTAAAATATATATTGTAATTAACTATATATATTTAATCATATATGTATTTATTTTTCATCTACTTTTTAGAAAATAGTATCTTTTCATGATTGATCAACCAAGTTGTTAGTAAAGTCCAATCACGTGCTTCATCAGCATGATTATCGATAGGTCGAACTTGTTCCACAGGCTCAGTTGAAGGCATATTACTTTCACCATAATCCATACGGACATCACCCATCATAGTATCAGTCATCCATTGATAAGGAGTTACTAAGGTTTCAGGCTGCTCCTCAAATAACGATGGAGTAATAGAATAATACTCAAATCCTTTAGGTGCAATAGCCTCGATAATCGTTGGCATAATGCTCATATGGGTACCTTTTTTAGTAACAATCATATTATCTTCTAACTCAGGATGTTGTAATAAACCAACCGTACAGAATGTGTCACGCAATGTATAATCACGATGAATAAGCGACGTATTATTCAAAGAACCAAATAGATTAGAATGATCACCGGTCACCACAAAGAGACTGTCTGGATAGGCATCTTTCATAGATTTAACGAAATTAAATATAGCCTTATCACTATAACGGTAAGTTGCCAGTTCCTTATTACGTGTTTTATTAGAACGCAAATCTTCCCCCACATCTGGCATAACTTTTTCTGGAGCATAATCGAGTAATGAGTCCTCCATCTTATACGGACCATGATTAGAGGTTGTATAAATAAAATGGAATGTAGGTTCATCAATTGATTTAATTTGTTGCTCAATATTCTCTAGGAATACATGATCATAAACACCAACCCATGTTTTAGGAGCATCAGGTCCACAGAAAATAGAAGCACTTTCTACTTTATCAAAACCTTGTGCTTTACCAAAGTGATTAAAGTTACCATACGATGCATTACCACCATACCAATATATAGTTTGATATCCTAATTGCTTCATTTGATGTGCAAAGGATGTAGGAAATGCACCCTTCCAGAAACTTTCTCTTTCATTGATTTCTAATCCCGCATCATAGATACCACTCATAAGGCTTACGATAGATGGTCTTGATACATTACCTGCCGGTAAAAAATTAGGAATTTGAACTGTATGCGATTGCTCTTTAAAATTCCATAAACCGGTGCATACATTAAGTAATCTATGTGTTTCGTCTAACGACCACTGTGTGATACTTTCACCAACAATAAAGAAAATATGTTTAGGTTTCGTAATCTTAGGTCCTTTAGCAATTTTTTTGAAAGCATATAACGGATTATCTAGCTCATGCCAATTCTCTTTATATTCACTAGGTACAACACGACTAACAGCGTGATTAATAGCTTCCTCAGATGCAGTATATTCTGAGCGTAGAGGATGTTTATAAACCGTTTCCAATGCACATAAATCAGGTACTGTCGCACGAGCAAAGAAAAGGTCTTCTTTTACTATGGTAGGAATCGTATCCCATTCTGGCTTATCATCATGAGATAAAGTACCACCATAGCGGAACCAATAAAAACCAACAACCGATACAATGACTAAGAATACATTCCACAATACTGTCATCCATGTACTCTCAAAAGCAGGATAAGGGATAGATGGTAAAGATAGAAAAGCACTTCCTGCCAACCATGAAATAATAGCTACTGGAATAAATCCAACCAATACCAATAGGCCTCTATCTTGGTTGAAAAATACATCGATAAGATTATTTTTTTCTGCATGTTTGCCATAGTGGACCATATAGTTATACGTATCGTGAAAATGCTTGTAAAATATCATCTTACCTGCAAACGCAGCATATAATACACAAGAGTAAAGAGTTAATCCAATAAGGCGCACTATATCTTCATATTGATGATATGTACCAAAGAATAATGCTGGTATAGTAATGAGAACTAAAGGTACTAAAAATACATAGGCATCAAAGTCCATGCCCCACCAAAATCCATAGCGTAGTGCACCTAGAACAGATTGCCAACGTCCTTGCCAAGTAGGATATGGATTATAGCTACGCATAAATATTATACGGAATATAGTACTTAATATAGGGGCCCATATCATTAATTTTATATTTTGTTGTAATGATAAGAAAAATTGTTCACTCATTATATTTTACAGCTTTCTCTATCTTACATTTTTGTATATTTTCTAAATACTTTTTATAAATAAATCACAATATCCCATTAGATTTATTTAAATAATACAGTTTTACATATTTTGTTACAGTATACATATAATGATATAAAGATAAGATGAAACCTATTTTGCCATCAAGGAATCCCTTTTGCAAAATATATATCTTAAAGAATGCCCAGTGAGGGCGAAGTATAATATCCTTCCAAAAAGAACAGGATTTACCTTGTTCATGATATTTCTCAGCAGCTGCTGATGTATATTTATTGAACTTATTGAAATACTGAGTCCAATTATCGTAGGTATAATGAAACAGTTTTCCTTTTAACGAATCTTGTGGAAATGGGCTAATAAAGGTTTCATGTACAAAACCTTCAACAGTCGCCCCTTCTGTTGGCATCAAACGTAATACCTTATCTGGTCGCATAGAGCCATGAGTTGCAGAGTTATGATGAAATATATTATGACGAGATAACCAATATGCTTTTTTCTCTCTACATTGTACAGCTTGTCTTATTTCATCATTTAATTCAGGCGAAATCCGTTCATCAGAATCAATAAATAGTATCCAATCACATGATGCCTGACTAATACCAAACCGTCGTTGTTGAGACCAGTCATTGTTTAAAGGATGTGGTATCACCTTAGCTCCTAAGCCTTCTGCTAATTCTACAGTTCTATCCGTACTACCATCATCTATGACGAGTATTTCATCTGCACATTGAATGCTTTTTATGCAGTCTGCTATATGCTGTTCTTCGTTGCGAGCTAATATAATAGCTGTAATTGTTGACATAAGTTGCCTCAATATTCATATAATTTCAAATATATATATAAAATTACATATTCAATTATAAAGATTTTTTAATTCGTTCTAATCCAAACATCATATGCCCATACAGTTTTGAGATAAATGGAGCATGGAGTGCACCGTATAATAACACCTGATATTTGGCACCAATAGCAGGCATATCAGAAGACTGTTCCTCTTGTTTTAAATACTCTAGCATATGCTCTACCTGTTTTTCTTGTAGTTCTGGTTTCGCTAAATTAAAACCAATTCCCCCTACAGCACTGCGAATGGCTCTATGACGACAGTATTGTACAAAGTCTGTCATACCTAATTCTTCAGCTAATGGTTGACGATATAAATAGGAACAGAACAATCCATATTTACTCTTTGCACTCCAATTACTCGTGATAGAGTTTTCATTATCACAGTTATAAAAATAAAGCGATTTCTGTAAATAGTATACAGATGAAAGGTTTTTAAAAACCAACGGCATAATCATTAAATCCTCAAAATCTGTATTTTCTTTTAATCGAATTTCTTTCCAAGCATTTGCTTTAAAGAATTTATTACATAAATAATTTGGAATTTTGTCCTCTATCAAAGCAGTATATGCACTTTTTATATCTACAAAATAGTTTTCATCCATATGCCGAGGACTAGTCTTACCATTTTCTACAACAGAAATATCAAAAACCACTACATCTACTTGCTTTTCTTGAATGGATGTTAAGCACTCTTCAATCATTGTAGATGCTACATAATCATCACCATCTACAAAAGCGATATAATCACCTTTTACAATTGCCAGTCCATCATTACGAGTCTTACTAACACCCATATTCTGTTTATGATGTATAACGGTAATTCTATCATCCTTAACAGCATAATCATCACAAATACGCCCACTGGAATCGGGTGATCCATCTTCAATTAAAATAATTTGTAAATTACTATATGTTTGATGCTGTAAACTTTCAATACATTTACCAATATAGTTTTCTGCTTTATACACAGGAATAACAATTGATACTAATGGTCTATTCTGATTCTCCATAATTATATACCTCCTTGTTTATATGCCTGTGCCGCTTTATATCCCTGTTTATATTTCGATTTAATCCTTATATAAGCCAATTTATCTTGTAATTGATTCCATTTTAAAGAACACCAATCCTTAAAACTGCCCTTACGAATCGTAGACTCACAAAATACCAATCCATCACTAGACTCTAATCGTAATTGTAAAAGACTAGTACTTAATTCTCGCTCAATTGTACTTTGTAAAGCAGAAATATCAACATATTTATTATTAATTAGCCACCTATAAGAGTTTTCTCGTATTGATTCACCATATGTAATCATATCTTTTCTGAGACTTTCAATATAAGGGGTAATCATCGGAATTTTCTCACCAGGATATACAACCCAATCATACATAAACTGATTATCTGCTAATATATGACAATAATCATATATATCATTATTATTACTATATAACTCTATTTCAGATAAACCTAGGCATTGTTTATCTATATATATATCAATCCATTCTAAAGACACAGGTTCATCAAAAACATAAGATATACCTTGTCCCATATAAGTAATTTCTTTTAATAAAATCTGCTTACCATTACTCATTTCTATACGAATAGAGCAATAATTATAAGTATTATATACATTACCAAATAATTGTATAACCTGTATAGCTGTAGTTTTGTTAAACGCAATATGGACCTTACGTTCCATATCATCTATCGTTGGTATCCACATATAATCCTCAGGATTATATGAATTTAATTTTACATTTGCTATATTAAAACGTAAGAAATCATTAAGATATGAAGCCTCGCCAGAAGATACAGTTATATCTGCATATAATACTAAATTATCTGTTCTTCTCCTCCAAAATACTTGATCACCATTTATAAGGCGTACCCCCCTTTTATAACCTTCTTGGCTCATATGGGCCGCCATTGCCTTAAAAATAGGATTAGTTACTAATTCTCTATTTCGACAATCATAAGGTACTGGAATTCGAAGGCGATGTACCCAAGATAGAGTAGGATTTCCCGTACTAAACTCATTCGATGGCAATGCCCGCTTATTAATCACTGTAGATAATAGATTATTTTCATAGTAATCATCAACTGTTTCATATCCTGTTGAATAAGCAAAACCATTAAGAAACTGAGGTCTAAATTCGGTATATTTTATAATCCACTCTATCGCACACGCCACTGTAAAGGTACATAATCTATGATCTACATGAGTATCATAATCCGTGGCAATAATTGTATCTGGTTTAAAGTGCAGTATAACATCAATTAAAGACTGAATAATACCAGACCAAGAATAAGGTTGAGTCTCATTCATAACAAGACTAGCAAAATCAAATCCATAGGTTTTATTATGATTAGCACGACTAGTGATAATAGCCGATTTATTCTGAATAATTTCATGACCTATAAAATCGCCAAATCCTAAGAAAATAATATTCTCTTGAGGTAATCCAATTTCTTTAGCCATTTGATATGTCTCATTACATCGCACATCAAAAGTATATTCATAATCACCATTTGTGAGAAAAACTACATATACCTCTAGCCCTTCTTGTATCGCCCCATATATAGTGGCACCAGCCATATTAATCTCGTCATCTTCGTGAGGAACAATAAACATAACTGAATGACCATGAAAGAATTGTTCATAAGAAAAACTAGATATATTCATAAATAGAAAAACTCCCGATTACTAATTCTATATATTATTTACAATTACTGTATAACATCCCCATGTTTCAACCGCCAAGCCGTTAATTCTCGCATGGTTTTCATAGAGTTAGCATAGTCTTGTGGCATTTGCTCATTTTCTAAATAAATACCATTTGTATCCATCCACAAACGATGGTTAAACACGAACGACCCTTGATTAAATAGACTCGGTACCATAGCCTCATAGGTTTGCCCCGTGCGACCTACGAGTTCCGCCAAGGTCGGAATGATTTGGATGCTCATACCGAATGCATCTTGTGAAAGCCATTCTTTTTTGATGCCTTGTCCATAGAAAATAATCGGAATCGTAGAGAACACATTAGAACTTTGTTCACGAGCAAAGGTAAAGCGTTCGCTATGGTCACCGGTGATAACAAATAATGAAGTTGGATCAGATTGTTCCTCTTTGCTGATAAATTCGCCCATCACATGGTCTGCATACCAAATATGACCCATTTCGTTGATTTGTTTATCCGTATTGGCAATGGAATCTGGCAAGTTCTTACGAACCTTATCCGCATCATAGCCTTCCTTCGCCACATTCACACTATATGGAGGATGATTCGACGTAGTCATGATGACATTGATGATCTTTTCGCCACGATGTTTGTCCATATATGTACTGATAGCCTTGAACATATCTCCATCGGCTACGCCCCAAGCATTTGTTTCGTTGCTCGGCATTTCAGATGCATCGTGGAATTCATCAAAACCTTGTTCTAATGCAAAATTCTTAACATTTTGCCAAGTACTAAAACCGCCATACCAAAATACGGTCTTATAACCTAGTTTTTTCATAACCGATCCAATACCTAGGCCATACGGTTCTTGTAACATACCTACGCTATAATTTGGATACATCCCCGTATCCGGCATCCCCGTTAATAAACCAATAATGGCAGGCATCGTACCTGTTCCTTGGGCCAAGGCCATTTGTGTACCCATCGCCTGAGGACTGCCTGCGTATTTACGACCTTGCTCTACAAGATAAGCACCAGGTTCATTGAATTCAGCAAGGAATGGCCATAAACCATAGGATTCACCGAGAATGATATTAATAGATTGCGGTTGTTGTTGTAATCGCTCTGTTGTTATCGTTTTTGTGAAAGCTTCATCAAATCTTGTACTATTAGGATTACCGCCAATGGATTGTATTTTTTCATGTAACTCAGCAGACGTTAAATGAATATCCTCTAGCTCTGAAGTCCGTTTCGCAATAGATTTTACACGGTATAACGCTTGTGCATCGTCTAATATTGTTTCATTTAATAGATTTGAATTAAGTCGAGCTGCACTTTCCCAGTTAATGGAATTCGTATAGCTCAAAGCACCACCGAAACGGAATACTACAAATATCAAACTAAATACAATCAATAAACCTATTCCTGTTATCCACTGAGCAAGTTTTGTCTTTGGATACCATTTAGTGCTAATTACCTTATTAATACTATATTTTTTTGTACTAGTAGATAGTACTTTTAACAAAAACTCTGTTAATATAACACTTATAACAATAGCACAAATAAAATAAAAAAAAGCATTATACTCATTAATAGCTGTGTTGACAATAGCGCCAATATCATCATGTTTACCATTAATAAGCATCATATTATAAGAAGAGTTAAAGATTTTATAAAATGGAATTCGTCCCAAAAATAAAAATGTCAGTAAAATAGTTGCAATTGAATATATAATTTGTTTAAGACGTAAAGACGGCCATTTAGGTACAAAAGTTTGTACTAATGTACCTAATATAAATCCAAATAAACAGATGGTACCAACTGTTTTAAGGCTTAATCTAAAACCAAACCATAGGGATTTTAGTATTTCCTCTATAGGAACCGTAGCTAACTGTGACTGAAATATCCAAAGAAATACCACTCTAAAGATAGTTAATAAAACAGAAAAAAATAAAAAAGCCATAATTTCTGTTTTTATACCTTCAAATAACCGTTGCCATCGATTCATAACTACCTATCCTCTTTAACCTAATTATAGTAATTAGTAATTTAAAATATTATTTACTAATTACTAATTATCTATGGTATTTATTTTCCCTCTATAAATTGTTATCTATAAAATTATTTTAGTAATCTAAACCTTCAAACATCTTGTAACATGCTTTTTCAAATCGTCTATACTGACTGATAATTTTACTTTTTAGAGACAATTGTCTATATAATTCTTTATAAGCACTATTTTTCTTTGCTGTACGTTGAGACTCACCACTAGAATCTGAACTTGTCCCAGAATCTACAGTAGATGCCATTACTTCTTCGTCCTGTTGTAGTATAAGATCTTTATCTAAACAATACAATTTACAAAGATTTAACCAATAATAAAACTTAAACGCATCAATTTCAAAGCGCACAGGATTTTGAATAGATGTAATATTATGGGCTGCAGCTCTATTAATAATATAGCCATGAGTACAAAATAAATTTCTAGCAGAGTAAATATTCATATTCTCAGATATATTTTGTACGCGTTTATGATGATAAATACTTTTTTGTAGTACTACTAAACGTGGCTCATCACTAAATTCAACAAATTCTCTAATTTTTTCTATAACAGTTTTATCAAAGTATTCTGTAATGAATATATCATCTTCACAAATCATAATACTTTTTTGATTAGACTCAAGAAATTTCTTATATACACCAATATGACTTAAAGCACATCCAATTTCGCTAGGAGTCAAAAAAGTGTCTTTCAATGCTTTTGTTGTAAGCTCTTCTTTTGACATTTTATTCGCCATAATAGCATCAAAGAAACTGAATTCTAGATTATATTTACCAAATTCATTACAAACATTTTCCCTACGTTCAGCATTCTCTTTATCAGATATAACTATGATATTCATATGTTCCTCTATTCATACTAATATCGACAATCGATTTAATATCTTCTACACCGCGGCCCCTTGCACCGCTTGCATTTTCCACAGCCTTTATCCGTAGTTTTCTGGCCGTGGTTATTTATGAAATCTACGGTTAGTCCTTTTTTCCAGATTTTTTGGATTCCTTTTTCAAGGATTTTTCAAGTTTCTTAGCCTCTTTATCCTTCTTGGATTTTTTATCTTTATTCTTATCCTTGTCTTTTTTGTCTTTCTTTTTGTCCTTGTCTTTCTTTTTGTCTTTATCTTTCTTTTTCTTATCTTTTTTATCCTTTTTACCTGAAATCTTCGCCCATTCTTCTTCTACGCGTTTCAGTTGTTTTTTGATAAGCTTGTCGATTTCCTTTTGTTGTTTAGTTTTATCCTTATCGCTCATGGATTGTTTGGAATACAACAAGGAATTTACCATATCATAAGGATCTAAAGACGTACGTATATCTCTGTCTAATAAGCTTTCATCATCAAAATTGTCCTCTTCGTCATCAAAGTCATCATCATTGACGTCATTACGACTAGATGTTGTTTTCTTATTGGCTGAATGCTCATTAAAATAAACAGCATCTTGATTATCTATAGGATATTCCTTAGAAAGGTCAATATCTTCGAGGTCATGATCTATATCATGTAATTTAATTTGCTCCATCGTATAATCTAAGTTATCTTGATTTGATGCACCGTAACCCATCGGTTTATCAAAGGAAAGAACATCGCCAAATAAATCGCGTTCCAAGCTTTCATAAGAATTAAGCATGCTCATGCGATCCTGAACGACCTCAATTTGATTCCACAATTCCATCAAATTCGCCGTATACTGCATGCGTTCCTTAACCTCTAAATAAGCCTGGTGAATAATAGACAATTCTTTTTCGTTAAGACCTTCTTCAGCACCGATTTCTTCAATCATTTGCTGAATTTCTTGATCACGATTATAACGTTCTATTAAGGCACTGCGAATTTCTTCAATAAGACTTGCTGACACGCGTTCCATACGTTCCTCCTTTATGGTATATACTCAGCCCTAATCACTACGATTAATCATTACGAATCAATACATACCATGGTGAATAGAAAAAATAAATTTTTATACTCTCTAATCTATTATTATATCAAAAAATACGCGGATTTTCTGCGTGTTTTAGTGAAAGTACTAAAACATATTCACCCTATACACCAATATTCGTTCTTTTTCATCAGTTTCTTGAAATAAATCACCACACTGTATAGGTTTTTCTGCTTCGAGGCGCACGTGGTTATTTAGGAAATTCTCTACTTCTTCGTTAACATAATAGAAGAATAGTAAAATTTCTCTTGGATGATGATATAAAGAATCAAAGATATTACCTAGTACGCGTTTAATGGTGTGAAGTGCAAAAGGATTAAAGAAAAAGCATCGATCTGCATTGTCTGGCAATGCATAGGTAGCAGCATCGCCAAGGACAAAAGATACGCGGTTCTTGGCAGCTGGGCTTTCACCATTTACGATGGCACGTTCATACAAACGTTCATCGTATTCGATACCAATGGAATGGCACCGCGTCTGATTCGCCATAAATATGCTAACGCGCCCCTTGCCACTGCCGTAATCGATGAGGGTATTTTGTTTCGTAATATAACCGCTATTTGCAAGGCGCTCAAGAACACAATAGTCCGTCGGTTCATATGGATGATGCTCTGCATCCGAACGGCTATCATCACGGCCTGTAGTTTTGATTTGTAACACTTGTTCCCATTCCTGTTCGCTTGTCATCGTATCCTTCTCCCTATCGCTTATATGCATGTACATTATAGTTCTTATCAATCATTGTATACATAGATAACATCATTTACAAATGTTAGATAATCATGTATCATAATATATGACAAAGGAAGTCAATGTGAGACACGTTTTCACGCAAACAAAAAAGGAGGGTGTCGGCCCTCCTTTTTTTGTGCTAGTTACTGACGAAAGTATCTATCTAGCCACTTGCAGATGTAGTGACAGGTTACACCTGCTATGATAGATACTATTAAAGAAGTCAAAGTGTCAAACACGTTTTCACCCCCTTTCTGTTACCAGTATGGGGCAGTAACACCTATAGTATACAACAAAAGCACCTTATATGGGTGCTTTTGTTGTATTTACCATATATAATTCGAATATGGTATACTAAAGAGTAATATTTCAATTTTCTCATGTGCAGAATTATATCTCATAAAAAGGAGTATTTACTTACATGGACAGTGATCTGACCTTAGATTTTATAATTATTATAATATTAATCATCGCCAATGGCTTATTTTCCATGACAGAGTTAGCCATTGTTAATGCTAAAAAACGCCGTCTCGAAGAGATGGGTGAAGCAGGTAATGAACGAGCTAAAAAAGCCTTTGAATTAGCAGAAAATCCTAATAATATGTTTTCTACCATTCAAATTGGTATTACCCTCGTTGGTATTTTAACAGGTTTGTATTCTGGTGCAACCTTTTCCGCTCCATTAGAAGAATTTTTAGTAGCTCATGTTCCAAGTATTGAACCGTATGCTACATCTCTTAGCTCATTTATCATCGTTGCGATTATTACCTATTTATCCCTCGTTATTGGTGAACTTGTGCCAAAACGCTTGGCTTTAAATAGTCCTGAAAGTATCGCAGTAGTGGTGGCAAAACCAATTTACTGGCTATCAGTAGCATTAAAACCAATCGTTAGCTTCCTCGGTGTTTCTACAGAATTTTTATTAAAATTATTAGGCGTTACTATTAAAGAAGAAGCTCCTGTAACAGAGTCTGAAATCAACAAAATGCTCACCGAAGGCGTAGCCATGGGTGCTTACGAAGAAGAAGAACCTATCCTCGTAGAAAATATCTTTCACCTAGCCGACATGGACGCATCTGACGTCATGACACCGCGGACGCAGCTTAAATGGATTGATTTAAACGCTTCCGAAGATGAAATCATGGAGGTTCTTAAAACGGCAAACCATTACCGCATTCCTGTAGGTGAAGATTCCCTCGATGAATTGCAGGGTATGATTAACGTAACAGATGTTATGGTTGAATGTTTGCAGGGTGAAAGCCCCCTTCACCACGTCATCCGTTCCTGTATGACAGAACCATTGCTTGTACCTGAAAGCATTTCTCTTATGAAATTGCTCAATACATTGCGTAATGAAGGCGTTCACGAAACCATCGTCCTCGATGAATACGGTGGCTTTAGTGGCCTCGTAACATTACATGACATCATGGAAGAAATCGTAGGCCTCATGCCATCTGGTGAAGATGAACGCCAAGAAGAAGAAAACCGTATCATCGAACGCGGTGACGGAACATGGCTTGTAGATGGTCTACTCAACATAGACGAATTTAAAGAATTCTTTCACATCGACAAAGAACTTCCTCGCGAAGAAGATGATCTATACAAAACATTAGGCGGTCTCATGAACCTACTATTCGGTAGAATCCCACGAGAAACAGACAAAACCTATTGGGAAGGATACACCTTTGAAATCGTAGACATGGATAATACGAGAATCGACAAAATTTTGGTTAGTTATGTTGAACCAGTTGTGGAACAAACAGAAGAATAAAAATGGATGAGAGAACCCCTCTTGAAAGCCGACACGCTACTGCGCTACGCGGAGCCCGAAGTCGTTTTCAAGAGGGGTTCTCTCATCTTCTATTCTACGTTTGTTGCACAACTATCATCTAAAGCTCTTTTTAGTTCTTCTAACGTTTTATAACTAGGGTATTTCAAATCTCTAGCTATTTTCTTTGCTTCTTTCATTACTTCTAATGTTTTTTGATTATATACTTCTCTGTCTTTTTCTTGTTTCATAATTCCACCAACCTTTATCAAAACTATTATAACCTAAATTTCTCCCCGAAGGTCCCCTCTCTCCAATTATTAGAAAATATATATGTTTGTATAGGCTCTGGTTTATGATATTTTTTAACGAAGAGGCACCTTTCTAAAACCGACTTTACTAGGTCAAGCCATCAGGCGCAGACCGTTAAGGTAGCTGGAGGTTTTAGGAAGATGCCTCGCAGTTACTAAATTTAGAAAACATATATATTTTCTAATATAATTAATATACATATAGAATTTTTGTTTAATATATAGTATTATTTAATTGTATAAAATATATATTTCATAGTAGTTATTGCTTTCACAATAATCTCTATAATGTGTGTGAAGGAGAGAATTATGAATCGTAGTGTATTAGGATTGACCACGGCGCTACTGATGAGTGCACTAGTCATCGGCGGTTGTGGTTCGAATCAAGAAGAGCATGATACGAGTCTCAAAGTACGGACGATTACGATTGGCGAGGAGGCTGGCACAACGAGTGCTGGGTATTCGGGAACAATCCACAATAAAACGGAAACAAATTTAGCGTTCCAAGTTGGTGGCCGTATTATTAATAAATTCGTCAGTGTAGGTTCCCCTGTTCAAGCGGGTCAAGTTATCGCCCAAATTAACGGCGCTGATACGGCTAGTCAAGTACAAAATGCACAAGGAGCCGTTACGGCAGCTCAATCGGCATATGAGCTAGCCAATACGAATGCGGAACGATTCCGTACTTTATATGAACAAAATGCGGTTAGTAAATTACAACTAGATCAAGCAGAAAATCAATTGAATGCTGCCAAGGCTCAGTTACAACAGGCTCAAGCAGGTCTCAATTTGAGCAATAATCAAAATAGTTATACTACTCTTGTTGCTCCAGATAGTGGCCTCATAACGGCGCTTAATCTCGAGGTCGGTCAAGTGGTCTCCGCTGGTCAACCAGTAGGCACCTTGGCGGCTGGCCATGAACCAGAGGCAGTTATTTCGTTGCCTGAACAAGAAATGAGTAAGATTCGCATAGGTAGTACTGCTACCATCAGTTTCTGGGCTTTACCTGATGTGAAAGTACAAGGGATTATCCGAGAAATTTCACCAGTACCAGATCCAATTGCACGGACCTATACGGTAAAAATTGCCTTACAAAATCCACCAAAAGAGGTACAGCTTGGCATGACCATCAACGCGGTCATCAATCAAGTAGAGACAACGGATATTTCTATTCCATTGACAGCTTTGGTGAAAGACAAACAAGGTAATAATGCGGTCTATATCATTCGAGATAAAAAAGCGCATCTTGTACCAATTCAAACGGGCGATTTCGGTAATAATTCGGTTATCGTTAAAAGTGGCCTCGCTAAAGGAGATATCGTTATCACCGCAGGCACCCAACAATTACAAGAAGGGACGGCGGTGCATGAATGAAGAACTTTAACTTAGCCGATTGGGCGTTACGCCACAAATCTATTATCTATTACTTCATCGCCGTACTCCTCACCTTTGGTATATTCTCGTTCACCCATATGGGACGCATGGAAGATCCAGACTTTACGATGCGTACCATGGTGGTCGGCATTTCTTGGCCAGGTGCATCACCGCAAGAGATGTCTGATCAGGTAACGGATAAACTGGAGGAACGACTACGGGATCTACCGGGTGTAGATTATACTAAGTCTTTCACAGATGGCAGTAAATCTGTTATATACATCAATCTAAAAGAAGATTTACCATCAAGTAAAATTCGTCCCGCCTGGGAAGAAGCACGTAACATGATCAATGATGAATGGAAATCCTTACCATCTGGCGTTCAAGGTCCAGCTATCAACGATCGATTCGACGATGTATACGGCACGATTTATGCCCTTTCAGGTGACGAATTTAGTTACGAAGAAAAACGGCAACAAGCGGAAAATTTAAAACGACAATTGTTATCCGTTCCAAATGTAAAAAAGATTACCCTTATTGGAGTGCAAGAAAAGTCCCTTGATATAACTATCAATAAGGATAAATTGGCCTCCTATAAGGTAACAGTTCAACAAGTATTAAACGCGCTCAAACAGCAAAGCGCCATGGTGCCAGCTGGTATGGTTAACACCGATACGAACAATGTATATATCCGTGTAAATGGTGTATTCGATAGCGTCGATGCTGTCAAAAATATGCCAGCCCGCATCAACAATCAAATCGTACGACTTGGCGATGTAGCGGATGTAACAATGACCTATAAGGACCCATCTAGTCCTCAATTTTACTACGAAGGCAAGCCTGCTATCGGCATCGCTATTTCCATGGATGCTGGTGCGAATAATATCGAATTTGGCGAGGCTATCGATAATAAACTAAAGGAATTTAAAACGACGATTCCCGCTGGTTTAAACCTCGATCAAGTATCGAATCAGCCGCACATCGTTAAGGAATCCATCGGTGATTTCTCACAATCTCTATTCGAAGCCATCGCCATCGTATTGCTCGTAAGCTTTGCATCCCTTGGCATTCGTACCGGTGTTGTAGTGGCGCTCACCATTCCTGTCGTTGTATCCACCGTCTTTGTGTTGATGTACGAAAACGGTATTTATCTACATAAGGTTAGCCTTGGTGCCCTCATCTTGTCACTGGGCCTCCTCGTAGATGACGCCATCATCGTTGTAGAAATGATGAGCGTTAAGCTTGAAGAAGGCTTTAACCATTGGCGTGCAGCCACCTTTGCTTATGAATCTACAGCCTTTCCGATGCTGTCCGGCACGCTCATTACCTGTGCTGGTTTCTTGCCTCTCGCCTTGGCAGAGGGCATGGTTGCAGAATTTACTAAATCCTTGTCCATCGTTGTGTTCTTAGCCCTCGTCCTATCTTGGATTGCATCTGTTCTGGTCAGTCCTGTACTGGGCTATAAAATCATCGAAAACAAGGCTGAAAAACCCGAATCCGAGTGGACTCGTCGCGATCATATTATGCATCGTCTGAAAACGATTTTTTATGCACGTTTTGAAAGTCTCCTCCACTGGGCACTCGGTCATCACAAGACCATATTACTCGCCACATTAGGGGCTTTCATATTGTCCCTCCTATCATTTCCGCTCATCAAACAGGAATTTTTCCCATCATCAACGCGGAATGAAATCATTGTATCTATGCAATTTCCTCAAAGCTCATCCATCGATTATACGCAAAGCCAAGCTAAATTATTGGATGCTTTGTTAAAGGACAATGAGCATATCGATCATTACACAACCTATGTAGGTGAAGGGTCGCCGCGGTTTGTATTGACCTTAGAACCGGAATTACCACGTGCTAATTTCATGCAAACCATCATCGTCACAAAGTCCTTAAAGGATCGTGATGCATTGTTCAAGGATTTACAAGATCAGTTAAACGATCAATATCCATCTGCCCTCATCAATATGCAATTCGTTCAAATTGGTCCTCCATCTAAATATCCTGTTATGCTTCGTGTATCGGGACCTAATGCATCTGAGGTAAAAACGATTGCTAATGATGTGAAAGCCATGATGCAGCAAGATAAGGACTTACAAAATATCGCCTTTGACTGGCCGGATACAGAGCCTGTTGCACAGGTTCATATCGATCCAGATAAGGCTCGTATGCTTGGCATCAATAGCTATGCTGTATCGCTTCATTTACAAAGCTTGTTAACGGGTACAAAAGCGGGTGAATATTACGAAGGTAACCAAACAATTCCTGTTACTTTCAAATTAGGTGGCAATGAAAACCACAATCTAGCGGCACTTTCATCACTACCAATCCAAACAGGCAATGGTTCCTATGTACCGCTCAGCCAAATTGCCACGATTTCTATGACCCAAGAGGAAGGGATTATCTGGCACCGCAACATGATGCCGACCATCAGCATCCATGCTAATGTTGGCCCTGGCGTACTTGGCAATGCTAAGACGAAAGAAATCTACAAGAACCTTGAAGAATATCGTCAAAACTTGCCAACTGGATATACTATCGAGCTCGATGGCGCCGCTGAAAAGAGCGTTACAGCCGTTAAAAAATTACTCGTCCCAATTCCTATCATGCTTTTTGTGATTATGACCATTCTCATGTTCCAATTGAAGAAAATTGCACTCATGCTCATGGCCTTATTCACGGCTCCTCTAGGACTCATCGGTGTTGTACTAGCCCTAAACATTACACGTACACCACTTGGATTTATGGCCATTCTCGGTGTTATTGCCCTCTCTGGCATGATCATTCGTAACTCCATCATCTTGTTGGACCAAATCGAAATCCACCGTGCTGAAGGCCAATCTCCACGAGAAGCCATCATCAACTCTGCTACATTGCGGTTTAGACCAATTATGCTAACTGCTATTGCAGCCATCCTTGGTATGATACCACTCATGGGATCCGTATTCTGGAGCCCACTAGCCATCGCCTTTAGCGGCGGCCTACTCGTGGCAACGGTACTCACACTCATCGTATTACCAGTTATGTACGCAACATGGTATAAGGTAAAATAAATAATAGATATGTATTATACCTAACAATTGATTGACTACTAATTCTGATAGTATTAATATATCTTTGACAAGGGAAATAAGTAAGTTGCAATGTATTCACGCAACAAAAAAACAGCAGGGTGGCGGCCCTGCTGTTTTTATATCACATAAAAATATAATCAATTTAATTTATCTATATTCAATACATAGGTTTGTAATTCATTATATTGAGTATTTGTAAGTAATTCAAAACCAAATTTCTTATAAAATTGAGTTAATGAATCTATATCTTTACACTCAATGGCAATAGCTCTACCTCCTACAATATTACTAGCATTTATAATGGCCTCTAGTGCATAACACATTAAATCATCTCCATTAATCTGATTATGATTAATATTAAAGTTTTTACCTATTTGCCCAATTAGATAAACAGTAGTTTCTTTTTTATTAGAATATCCAGATACTATTTTTTTTAATTTATTTGATACACTAGAATCTAAATTTAGTACTTTTAAAGCTAGTGTAAAATATCCTAAAAGTAATTGTTCTGTATAAGTATTATGTATAATTAAATATGTTCTAGAAAAATTTTTTTGTTCAAATTTTATAGATTTCTCTTTAAGAAATATTTCAATATCATTATTTACAGGACATGAAAATGTACTCATAAAATGTTTAATTTCTGATTCATTAGCATAAGTTAAATAAGAATTTAATGGTACAACATCATGTTCCATTTAATTATTCCTCCGCATTTTCTCAACCAATGACTTTACTTCATTATCATTTAAAAATTTATAATTTTTATTGGTTTTCCATTTTACTTTTTCTTTTGATTCAAAAACTTTAATCATAGCATCTTCGTCCTCAGGTTTTACAACCAATGGCGTAAAAAAACTTGATGTTGCCATAATATACCTCCTAACATAATTATTTTGATACGAACTAAACTATTGATTAATTATAGCAAGTCTATCATATAAAAATCTAGCTATGTGATGTTACTAATAGAGTCAAGGGTGATTAATAGGAGCATAGGTGACTATTAGTCACCTATAAATCAATCATAGAATCTTATATACACCTATTTTGAAATAGTACACGCCTATTCTATTTCTTAAGAGATACTTTATTACATACTAAAAGGTAGCAGATCACAAAATCTGCTACCTCATACCCTACTTATGGCCCTTCTCACTCAAACCCGACCGATGGAAATTTTAAGCAAAATAGAATAAGTAGTGTTTCCGAACGACTTTTTCTTTTTCTAATCCAGACTGTTGTATTTAATAGAAAATAGATGGGACCACTTGTTTCATGACTTTGGCCCTGCGGAGGCCGTAGGCCGGAGTCAGACCCGGCCGGTGGAATGAAACAAGTGGTCCCATCTATGAATTCTTATTAAATTACAACGGCCGTCCCATTACATGTCACCATAAGCATGCCATTTTGTGCTCCTACGGTACTGTATTGGAATGATACGCCAATAACGGCATTAGCGCCGATTTTGCTAGCTCGTTTTGCCATTTCATCGATTGCTGCTTGGCGTGCATTCATTAGTGAATCTTCATAGCTACCGCTACGACCACCAACAATATCACGAATACCAGACATAAAGTCTTTTACAAAGTTACGGCCTTCTACGACCTCACCAAATACGATACCTTTGTATTCTTGTACAGGTTTATTTTCAACATGCATAGTTGTAGTAATAATCATAATTGTATCCTCTCTAATTGACAACAATATATTTTGATTCATTATAGCAAGGCTTTTATAGAAAAACAATCTCATAATGATAGCTTTCATATAAAAACAATTACCTAATACTGCATGTACAATAAAAGACCTATTCACTACTTTCATAATGAATAGGTCTAATTGTATTACATTTTTATTTATCAAAATCGCGATCTAAGTTTACTTCTTTCAACGGAACGAGTTTAGTTTTGTTGATATATTTGTAACCTAGGTATACAGCGAAGAAGATTGGCAATCCGATGTAAGCAACGGATACGCCGTACCAGTCGATTGTATCGCCTGTGAAAGCGGAGTAGTTTTGACCAGCAATGATGAAGATACATAGAATTAACGCCAAGATTGGGCCAATTGGGAATAACCACGCTTTGTAAGGCAATTCACTAAGATCTCTACCTTGTGCAATGAATGCACGGCGGAAACGATAGTGAGAAACTGCAATACCAACCCATGCGATGAAGCCACAGAGGCCAGAGATATTAACAATCCAAGTGTATGCAGTACCTTCACCGATGAAGCTTGTAAGGAATGCAAATAAACCGATGGCTGTAGTTACTACCAATGCAGGAACTGGAACACCACGTTTATTAAGTTTAGCGAAGATTTGTGGCGCTTGACCTTCTTTAGCCAATGCGTAAAGCATACGAGTTGAAGAATACAAGCCGGAGTTACCAGCACTCAATACAGCTGTTAAGATAATAGCATTGATAAAGCTAGCGGCAAAAGCGAATCCAAAACGGTCAAATACGAGTGTAAATGGAGAAATGGATACGTTTTCAATGCTAGAATTCAATAGATTTGGATCAGTGTAAGGAATGAGGAAACCGATTACTGTGAAAGCCCCAATATAGAACAATAGGATACGCCAGAAGATGGAATTAATCGCTTTTGGCACGTTCTTTTCAGGGTCTTCTGCTTCTCCAGCGGCTACGCCGATAAGCTCAGTACCTTGGAAGGAGAAACCAGCTACCATGAAGATAGCAAGGATGGATTCCCAACCACCTACAAATGGAGCATCACCTGTTGTCCAGTTTACAAATCCTGGAGATGTGCCACCAATGCCTAGGATAAGCATTGAACCACAGAATAGGAATACAAAAACTGTAATTACCTTGATGGATGAGAATACGTATTCACTTTCACCAAAGGAACGAGTGGACAAATAGTTGAGTCCAAATAGAATTAATAAGAATAAAGCGGACCAGACGATGGCCGGCACATCAGGAAACCAATATTTCATGATCAGCGCCCCTGCCAGTACTTCGGCAGCCAATGTAATAGCCCAGTTAAACCAGTAGTTCCAACCTAAGGCAAAACCAAAGGCAGGATCTACATAGCGTTTTGCATAAGTCCCGAAGGAACCAGGAATCGGCAAGTAAGTAGCCATTTCCCCAAGAGATGTCATGAGGAAATACACCATGAGGCCAATGAGGCCGTAAGCTACGAGAGCACCACCAGGGCCTGCAGTACTTACTACTTCACCACCAGCTACGAATAAGCCAGTACCGATAGCACCACCTAGAGCAATCATATTCATATGACGCGCTTTCAGGGTACGTTTTAGATGTTGATCTGTGTTAGACGTAAACTCTACGTTATTATTTTGATTATCAGCCATGGTGCACCTCTTATAAGTCTAGATTACGCACATATTTTGCGTTATCTTCAATAAATTTACGACGAGGTTCAACCTTATCACCCATAAGTACGGTAAAGATTTTATCAGCTTCGATAGAATCTTCTAAGCTAACTTGTAAAATTGTACGATTTTCAGGGTTCATTGTTGTCTCCCACAATTGTTCAGGATTCATTTCACCTAAACCTTTATATCGTTGGATTGTAATACCATCGCGGCCTACTTCATCAAGTTTTGCTGTGAGCTCTGCATCAGAGTATACATACCAATGGGATTTGCCTTTTTTAATTTGGTATAAAGGCGGTTGAGCAATATAAATATGTCCTTCCTCTACCAAAGGTTTCATATATCGATAGAAGAATGTGAGAAGCAATGTACGGATGTGAGCGCCATCAACGTCCGCATCTGTCATGATAATAATTTTATTATAACGGGATTTAGTAATATCGAATTCTTCACCAATACCAGTACCGAAAGCAGTAATCATAGAACGAATTTCGTTATTCGCCAAAATCTTATCAAGGCGTGCCTTTTCTACGTTTAGGATTTTACCACGCAATGGCAAAATCGCTTGGTAACGACGGTCACGACCTTGTTTTGCAGAACCACCCGCAGAATCACCTTCGACTAGATAAATTTCAGTCATAGATGTATCTTTTTCGGAGCAGTCCGCCAATTTACCAGGAAGGCTAGATACCTCTAACGCGTTCTTTCGACGTGTCAAATCGCGGGCCTTACGAGCAGCCTCACGAGCACGGCTCGCCATCGTTGCTTTTTCGATGATCTTCTTCGCATCTTGTGGATGTTCTTCAAAGAATGTTTTAAGACCTTCGGACACGATAACGTCAGTAATACCTTTTACTTCGCTATTGCCAAGCTTAGTTTTAGTTTGACCTTCAAACTGTGGTTCTAATACTTTCACAGAAATAACAGCAGTCAAACCTTCACGTACATCCTCACCGGAAAGATTGCTTTCATTTTCCTTGATAAGACCAGATTTACGGCCATAATCATTGAGTGTACGCGTCAATGCGGCACGGAAGCCAGATAAATGTGTACCACCATCAACGGTATTGATGTTATTTACGAAGGATAACAAGTTTTCGCTGTAACTATCATTATATTGCAATGCAACGTCAACAACTACGTCATCCTTTGTATTTTCAATGTTGATAACAGTTGGGTTAACAACTTCCTTGTTTTCGTTCAAGAATGTGATGAAAGAACTTAAACCACCTTCGTAGTGGAAGCTTTCAATACGAGGTTCCTCTTGGCGCAAATCGCTCAATGTAATGCGAAGGCCCTTGTTAAGGAACGCCAATTCTTGTAAACGGAACTTCAATGTATCAAAGTTGAACACTGTAGTTTCAAAGATTTCTGGATCTGCTTTAAAAATAACTGTTGTACCGGTGCCTTCAGCTTTGCCAATTTCATGCAATTCAGATGTTTTATGGCCACGAGCAAAGGAAATTTCTTGAATGATGCCATTTTGAGAAACTTGAACCTTAGTCCATTCACTCAATGCATTTACAACGGAAATACCTACGCCGTGAAGACCACCGGACACCTTATAGCCGCCACCACCAAATTTACCGCCTGCATGCAATTTAGTTAATACCAATTCCACTGCGGACATGCCAGATTCATGCATGCCTGTTGGAATACCACGGCCATCATCTACAACGGTAATACTATTATCTTCATTAATGGACACTTCGATATGCGTCGCATAACCTGCGAGCGCTTCGTCCACTGAATTGTCTACAACTTCATAAACGAGGTGATGCAAACCACGCACAGACGTACTACCAATGTACATCCCCGGGCGTTTACGCACCGCGTCTAGACCCTCAAGAACCTGTATATTCTGAGCGCCATAATTTTCTTCAGCCATTAAACAAACTCCTCCTAACGACATAAACCGCAATATGCTTATGCACAACACGTCTACGGTTATAGTTTATCTCATTATTATACTATATATTGCTAATAACTTGAAAGCTATATATTGCTAATTACTTATTCTTCAAAATTGAGTAAAACTCATCAATACGTTTTTTCAAAGTTTTTAGTGATATACCAGATGCATACACACAATCATCTGTTACGATATATGTTTTTATCTTGTCTTCAGGCACCACGTTTATAACCTCAGCATCATAATACGATATGCCCGTCCTATGCGATTTTCCTGAATCCGCATGAATCATAGTAATGATTGAATTCATAGGGATACTCAAATTATCGCCAATATGAAGATACATATTTCTCCTCTTATTTTCATCTAAGTAAGAATGCTAAATAAACTCCATTTTTCTCTGTCCTACTATTGAATAGATGACCATTAATTTCGCAGCGACTTTGGCCCTGCGGAGCCCGAAGGGCGTAGTCAGACCCGGCCGGTGGAGCGAGAAATAATGGTCATCTATTCCAATATCCCCCTAAGCATATTGAGCTCTTTTTGTTTTTCTTCACTCAAGAATTTTGATCTATGTTTATTACACAGGTTAATCACATGTTGATCTGTTAATTCTTCAGGTGGTTTATGGGTAATGAGCATGGCTGCCATATACATGTGATTACGGCTAGTTGAACCATGATATACCTTGTCTAAATAAAAATAAATAAGTTCTCTCATAGCCATGGCAAAGTCATCAAAAGTGCAGTTTATATATTTACAACATTCTTTGTATTTTATATAAGGAATCCGTCGAATTTGCCGTTTAATATTGTTGATATGCTCACGATGAATTTCATATTCACAGGTAACACAATGTTTAGTAGCTCGATTCATCAGAATTCGACAGCGTTCACAACGATGATAGCCATGTTCTAATAAATAAATTTCTTTTTTGCGACTGCTAATAATTACGTTTCTGAAAGTATCTTTTAATGTGTCATCAGAGATTTTGTTAACCATATTGTCGATAACATTTATATCATCATCGGATAAGATGATTTTTGACATATCTATATAGCCTTCTATATCAGGCATTTCTATATGATATATCTCCGGACCAGACGATTCTTTCACAAAGCTCTGACGATGCATCATAAGGCCCATTTCGGTGATAATCTCACCTTGATAATAATCATTAATGGCCTTAAGAATGCGTTTTTGGTTCATCTTAACCTCTTGCATCCATTGCGAATTATCAGCGCTAAGCACAATTTTAGGAGGTTTAATGTCGATGATGCGCGTATGGGCTGCATAAATTGGACCTACCACATCACGCCAATGATGAATCAGAGTATTCAGTTTAAATTTTTCAAGTATACCTAGCTCATCAAGACCACCAGCTAAGCACATATTAAGGCTTTCCATAATGGACTTGCCCCTCCTGACATTGAATAAATTGAACACCTTGTAGGTTTTCAAAATCGTGTATATCCGTCGTAGTTATGACGGTTTGAATGCGTTTATGGATGAACTGCAATAAATTATTCCGTCTCGCCTCGTCAAGCTCGCTCAACACATCGTCTAAGAGCAATACGGGATATTCGCCTACTTCGGATTTGATAAATTCTAATTCGCTCAATTTTAGTGACAGTACCGCCGTCCGTTGCTGTCCTTGAGATCCAAATCGCTTTAAATCAATAGAATCCGAAAAGAACCGCAAATCATCACGATGAGGACCTACGCTTGTGGTCATGCGATGACGATCCTGCGGCAACGACTCTTGTAATAAATCATAAAAGGCTTCCTTTGTATATACAAGATGATTGTCCTTCCCATAGGGTTGTTCATAACCGATGGTGAGATTTTCAAGACCGCCTGTCAATTTACGATTCATCAAATCGATGAGCAAATTGATTTTCTTTAAACTTTCCATTCGTTTTTTTACGATGAAAGCCGCCATATCCGCTAGCTGTATATCCCATTCAGCAAGAGGTATATTCTGCTTACCACGATATTCCTTCAACAAGGTATTGCGTTGTTGTAATAAGCGATTATATTGCAACAATTGATGATAATAAGTAGCGCTGGTCTGAGATATTTCCATATCAAGAAATCTACGACGCCCCGATGGGCTGCCCTTGATGAGCTGTAAATCTTCCGGACAGAATATAACTGTATTTAAGGTACCAATTAATTCCTTCTGAGATATTTTAGTATCATTTAAGCGAATATCTTTTGGTCCTTGGCGAAATAGCTTAATATTTACCTTCTGCGGCGTATCCTTTTTCTCAAAGTTCACCACAATGCCTGCTTCATCAGCATTAAATAAAAGCATATCCGACGTATCATTTGTACGATGACTTTTACCAATGGTACCAACGTAAATCGATTCCAATATATTGGTTTTACCAGACCCATTGGTGCCGTATAAGACGATGATTTCAGGATGTAAGGATATATTTAATTCCTTATAGTTGCGAAACTGGAACAATTGCAGTGAGTTGATTCTCACCGATTATGCCTCCTCTTTGGTAACGATGAATTCTACATCGAGACCATCTACACCTATCACATCGCCAACGCGACATTTTTTGCGTTTTTCTGTAACGATAGTGCCATTTAATGTAAGTACTTGATCATCGATAAGTCTTTTTACTTGCCCCCCTGTTTCGATGACACCTTCTAATTTAAGTAGTTGATCGATTTGAATGTACTCCGTATGGATAGGTACATGTTGTTGTTTCATAACGTCCTCCTATGGTGGACAAATTACTGTATGTGACGATTAAGCATTCGTACGAACAGGTGTTACTACGTACGTATAGTTCGGATTATTATCTTGGCGAATCACAACAGGACCATTTTGTTTTAAATACATATGGATATTATCGCCTGTGCTGTGACGCAAGATATCAGAAATGTAGCGACCATTAAAGGAAATCGTGAATGGTGTGCCCTTAAATTCCACAGGAATTTCTTCCTTCGCCATACCGATTTCAGCATTTTGGCTGGACAAAGTCACTTGTACCTCGGACCAGTCATAGCGAATTACGTTGTAACTCATATCTTTTGCCAATAAGGATACACGATCAACGGCGCCTGCAAAATCTTTGCGGTCTACAATCGCACTAGAATCGAATTGAGCAGGAATTACCTTTTCATATTCTGGATATGTACCTTCGATTAAGCGAGAAATAATATAGATGGATTCAAACATGAACACGATTTGTGTGCGATTCCAAATGATTTTAATAACAGATGGATTGTCTGTTGGCAATAAACGAGATACTTCTGCTAAAGCCTTTGTTGGAATGATAACGCGCATTGGATTAGTTGCTGGTTCATCGATAGTTACTTTCTTAACCGCCATGCGATGTGTATCTGTAGCAACCATAGTTACTTCTTTGTCGTTTGCATCTTTAATTTCAAGTAAAGCACCAGCAAATACAGGGCGATCATCATCGCTGGCTGCTGCATAGTTCGTAAGGTCGATAAGTTCTTTCATTGCTTGGCTGTCCATAGTTACATGATCTTGGTCATGAATTTGTTCAACTAAGGAAAAATCGTCTGGATGCAATGTGACAAGATTAAATTCAGAGGAACCTGATGTGATTTTTAAGGAATTGCCATCTTCTGGTTTGCTCAATTGAATTGTTTCACCTGGCAATTTGCGGATTAATTCTTGGAAGTAACGAGATGCAACCACCAAAGTACCTGGTTCTAAGATTTCTGCATCGATAGTAAGTTTGATGCCCAATTCAAAATCGTTACCTTGTAGTTCCACTTGATTATTTTTTGTAGTGATATAAATGGAACCTGGTAGATTGGAACTTGTTTTGTTTTGAGATACTTTTTGTAAAACGTTAATGGCTTTTTGGAGATTGGCCTTTGGAAATTTGATATTCATATCGTAAATACTCTCCTTGTTTGTAATATTCGTTGTGTGATTTACGTTGGTCCTCTATAGATAATCAACGATAGATCGGTTTTCTGATATGTTTTTGATTGTTTTGTAAGTTTAGTAGTATTTGTAGTAGGCGTTGTGAATGTGTGCAAATGTGAAAGTTTTTTAGATTTTATGCCTTTCTACAGGTGTGGATAAGTGTGTGTATACATTGTTTTAGGTTATCCACATACTCACAGAAAATCTTAAATTCTGCATTATCCACAGATTTATACACAATCTATCCACAGAGTTATCCACACCCATTTTAGTTGAGTGATGAAAGCTTGGCTTTGATGTCTAGGATAATCTGTTTTGTTTCAGGATTCTTGTCGATTTCTTTGCTAATCTTATCGTACGCATGCAAAATCGTCGTATGATCCCTCGAAAAGGCTGCTGCGATTTGTGGATAGCTTTCATTAATCACATCGCGACACAAATACATGGCAATTTGACGTGGGAATGCAAATTGAGCCTTACGTTTCTTGCCTAACAAATCTTGTTTCTTAATATTGAAATAAGTACTGATAAAATCTTGAATGGACTCGATATCAATCAGTGTCACCCGTTCCGTCGTGATGATGTCGGATAATGTTTTTTTCGTGTATTCTAGGTCGATACTGCTAGTTCGTTGTTCAAGGGATGCAGTACCAATAAGCTTGTTGAAAGCCCCTTGCAGTACGCGGATGTTTTCATCGAATTGCAATGCCACGTAGTTGATGGCATCGTTGTCGATAACGAGATTCCGATTCTTGTTGTTTTCCTTTTCAACGAGGGCTTTCAAAATGGCGATGCGCGTTTCCAAATCTGGATTTTCCATGGTCGCTACATAACCTGCTTGGAACCTAGAACGCAAGCGATCTTCGAACTGATCCATGTCGTTTGGCATGGTATCGCTGGTGAGGACGATTTGCTTGTTATTGTCCAATAATTCGTTGAAAGTATTGAAAAATTCTGTTTTCGTACCCTCTTTATTTTCCAAGAACTGAATATCGTCGATGAGCAATACGTCGATATTGCGGAAGGTGTTACGGAATAGTTCGCCTTGTCGCTTGCGAATGGATTCGATGAACAAATTCATGAATTTTTCGCTCGTTGTACACATCACCTTAAGATTTGGATATCTTTCGACAATGGCATTGCCAATAGCGTGCATAAGATGCGTTTTACCGAGGCCAGACGGGCCATAGATAAATAGCGGATTATAGTCGCCACCTGGATGTTCCGACACATTTTGAGCGGCTCCAAAGGGAATGCGGTTCGAGTTGCCTGTAATGTAATTATCGAATCGATAGCCATGGTTGAGCTGAGACGACGACAAATCGATAGGAATATCAGTAGACTGTAGCGTTTGCGCAGTTTTTGTCTGTTCCATAGGGAACATCGGCTCATCAGGAATTAACTCATACGTTTCTTTTCGTTGAATATACACAGGTTCATCATAGACCGGCGTGTAAAACTCCTCTTGATAAGGAACCTCTTGTTTCGTAGGTTTTGTAAGTTCCGTACCATTTTTCAGCGTACTCAATGCAGTACTTACGGAGAAAGTATCCGTTACTTGCGGTGGCTCTACCGGTGTTTCCTCTTTGGGTGGAAATAAATCAAGTAAAACCATATTTAATTGTTTGCCCGTCACTTGCTGGATGGCATCTGTTAACATCTTACTCACCGTTTGCTGAGATTCAATGACATTTTTTATAAAACTCTGCATAACCACAATGTGAATAGAATTGTTATCTATACTCATCGGTATGAGAGATGTACTTAAACTTGAATAAATCGCAGGTGGCAGTGTTTGTTTCGCTACTTGTAATATATGTTCCCATATATCATTAAGATCAGTTGCTTGCATTTTATGCCTCTTGTGTATAAATTTTACTAAAAATGTGGATAACTTTTGTAATTATGTGTATAACTTATTCAAAAGCTGTGGAAAAATTAAAAATACCTGTGAATAACATGTGCACAACTTGTGAATAAGAGAAAATAAAATTCCCTTCCAACCTTATAAACACTAGGTTTTTACTATTCATAGGTTAAAAGAGAAAAAATGTGGATAACTTTTGTAAGCTATCTATAAAATACTTATAAAAACATATATTTTTTACCAATTTCAGTTATAATTGTACCAAAAAATAGGGGGATTGTCATTTAATCTGTGGATAACTTTTATGGAATTTGTTTATTTTAGCATTTTGAGTGAAATCCGGTTTGGTGGTCACTTTTTAGCTCCACCGGCCGGGTCTGTCTCCGGCCTACGGCCTTCGCAGGGCCAAAGTCGCTAAAAAGTGACCACCAAACCTACTTTAATCTAAAATTAGCTAAAATAAACAAATTTCATATGGGTAGAAGGACACCGGCCGGGTCTGACTCCGCCCTGCGGGCTCCACAGGGACATAAGTAGGGTGTTTGGGAAAATAGAACAGGCCTGTTTTATTTCAAAAGAGGTGTATGTATGTTGCTCTAAAATAGTAGATTCTGTCTTCCCCGCCAAGGGAAGGTGCGCGCAATCTGTTTCAATAAAAAAACAGGTATTTTATTATTTGTTTTTATTGATGCGAAACCGATAGGATGATCTTTGAATGGAATATAATTTGTTTGACGTTTTCATAGTTACAGTAGAATGAGGAAAGGGCCATAATTTTGCAGAGACTTTGGCCCTGCGAAGGCCGCAGGCCGGAGACAGACCTGGCCGGTGGAGCGAAAAATTATGGTCCTTTCCTCATTACTAAGTTATGAAAATGTTGGCAGCAAACAAATTATATATTCAAAAATAGTGTGATATCGGTTTCGCACATACTAAAAATGCTAAGAAAACACCTGTTTTTTATTGACAGATTTGCGTTTTCCCTCTATAATTACCCTGTTATGGTATAAGTAAAACAAATATATAACGAGGAGGTGTTTTACTAATGAAACGTACATATCAACCAAATACTCTTTGGAGAAAACGTACCCATGGTTTCCGTGAACGCATGAAAACTATTGGTGGCCGTCTCGTATTAAAAAGAAGACGCGCTAAAGGCAGAAAACGCTTATCTGCATAATATAATGGCTCAGCAAGAGCTTTCAGAAAACTTGGCGCTCTTGCCAAGTTTTTCTATTCTATAGGACTCGGACGATACAATGGATTACCGCTTAGATAAAACGAGACGTATTATAAACAATAATGAATATCGCCTTGTGTATAAGCATGGTAAGTATGAGGTAGGACGCCTATGCGTTCTATATCGTATGCCTGTAGCGAAGCAAAAGACTCGTATCGGATTTGTGACGGGGAAAAAGGTGGGCGGTGCTGTACAACGCAATCGTGCACGACGCCTTATGAAAGAGGTGTATCGCCTCAATCAGCATCAACTTCGCGAAGGGTATCATATTGTTATCGTTGGACGTGGCCCTCTGAAGGACGCAACCTATGAACGAGCGGAAAAGGAAATACTGTACTTATTGCGTAAAAGCAAGCTCTTAGTATAATCCTATATAGGACCACAAGCATGGACAGCGCTATGCTTTGGTCCTATTCGCGTATTATGAGGCCTATGGTTTAAATGTATATGCAATTTTAGACCTTAAGCCTAAATGGTGAATTCTATGAAAGATACATGTATAACTATATCCAACCTTATAAAACGAGGGGTAACCTTTGTTTTATGGCTCGTTATCCGCTTCTATCAGATTGCCATATCCCCTCTCAAACCGGGATGTTGCCGATATTATCCCACTTGTTCCGCATATACTCTGCAGGCCATTGAAAAATATGGACCCTTGAAAGGTAGCTGGCTTGGGCTAAAACGCATTTTGCGTTGTCATCCATTTCATAAGGGCGGCTATGATCCCGTTCCTTAATTTGGTATTAGTGAAAGATAAGACTAGTACAACTTTCACAATTGACATTAGTTTGAGTTAGCACAGTTTTGGAAATACCTGAGCATCTGTATGGATGAAATTTAGACCATACCATAACGATATATGGATGCGCAATGGTGTCCTGTTTAGGCCTACATTCGAAGGAGAAACAATGGAAATTTTTAACTATTTAGTTGAATTTATGCGCACGCTTGTGACATATGCATTCAACTTGACTGAAATGGTCGGATTCCCAAGCTATGGGATGGCTATCATCATCCTTACTGTTTTTATCAAAGCGATTCTAGCGCCGTTGACAGTAAAACAAATCAAATCTATGAAAGCTATGCAAGAGTTGCAACCTCGCATGAAAGAGCTTCAAGATAAGTACAAAAATGATCCTGCAAGAATGCAAGCTGAAATGGCTGCTATGTACAAAGAATTGGGTGTAAATCCACTAGCTGGTTGCTTGCCTTTATTGGTTCAAATGCCTTTCTTGATTGCTATCTTCTATGCATTGCAAGGGTATCCTTACAATCCTGCATTCGAACATTTCCTCTGGCTTCCTAGCCTTGGAGAAGCAGATCCATACTACATCTTGCCTGTATTGAGTGCTTTGTCCACATGGGTTATGTCTAAACAAACTGGTATGGGCGCTTCTGGTGCCGCTGCACAACAACAAAAGATTATGACAATCTTTATGCCATTGTTCATCGGTTACATTTCCTTGAACTTCCCATCCGGCCTTGTTATTTACTGGATCGTATCCAATGTGTTCCAATTTGTGCAACAACATTTCATTTACAAAGGCTTAGAAGCTAATAAATAGGAGGCACTATGGAATTTATCGATGTATCTGCTAAAACAATTGAAGATGCCATCGCTAAAGGGGTTGCAGAACTCTCTATAGATGGTCGTGAATTGGTAGAAACAAAGGTTATTGAACAACCTTCTAATGGTTTTTTAGGCATTGGCCGTAAACCAGCCGTTGTTCGTTTGTTTTATACAACAGTAGCTGCTACGGCTACAGTAGAAGAAAAAGAAGAAATCGCTGAAACTTCTGTTGCTGTATCTAATGAGCCTGTGGCTACTTCTGAAAGTAATGTTACTGTTTCTGAAAGCTCTGCTGATGATTCTGAAATCGACGAAGTTGAAGATGAAACAGAAACTACTAAAGAAACGAAAAAAGAACTTTCAAAAGAAACACAACAACTTATCGCTGAAAAAGGTAAGAAATTCCTTGAAGATATGTTCGGCCAAATGGGCCTTGTTGTGATGATTGAAAAAATGTTTACCGCTGATAAAATCACGTTCCAAGTACATGGTGAAGACCTCGGTATCTTGATTGGTAAACATGGTCAAACTCTTGATGCTATCCAATATTTAACTAATTTGGTAGCTCATAAAGAAGTGTCTGGCCACTGTCACATCGTGGTTGATGTGGAAAATTACCGCTCTCGTCGCGAAGAAACGTTGATCAATCTTGCAAAACGCCTTGCTTCTAAGGTAAAACGCAATCGTCAAAAGGTTTCCTTAGAACCAATGAATGCATTTGAACGTAAAATCATTCACACTGCGTTGCATGATGATAAACATATCGTCACAGAATCTGCTGGTGATGAACCATTCCGCCATATCGTGATCTCTTACAAAAAATAAAAGTGTTTGGTGGCGATAGCATTCTGATAACCTCCACCGGCCGGGTCTGACTCCGGCCTATGGCCTCCGCAGGGCCAAAGTCGGTTTTAGAATGCCACCGCCACCACCATTTTATTTATACGTAATACGATAGGTTATGGTGAAAGCTAACCTAAGGTAATCTTCGCGTGCGTAGATTGGTTTAGTTTAACTTTCACAGGCGAAGAAGATATAAAAGTTAATCGAAATACGGAGATTTTTATGTATATAGATGATACAATAGCGGCCATTGCGACTCCGCCCGGCATCGGCGGGGTTGGTATTATTCGGGTCAGCGGCAAGGATAGTTTTCCTATTGTAAATAGCCTGTTCAAGAGCGCTGGCATCGTTCCGTTAATGGACCGCCAAAATAGAACGATTCAATACGGGACTATTGTGGATCCAGCGACGAACAAGACCATCGACGAGGTTCTTGTGTTATTAATGAAGGGTCCTCATTCCTACACGGCAGAGGATGTGGTGGAAATTCAATGTCATGGCGGTATTGTGCCGGTTCGACAAATCTTGAAATTGCTCGTCAATCATGATGTGCGCATGGCAGAGGCCGGCGAATTTACGAAGCGTGCCTTTATGAATGGACGTATCGACCTCACCCAAGCGGAGGCGATCATTGATATTATTGAAGCAAAAACAGAGGACTCCCTTTCTCTCGCTGTATCGCAGCTGGACGGCACAGTTTCGTCCTTTGTAAAAGATGTGCGTGAACAGCTCATCGCTATGATTGCTCATTTAGAGGTAACTATCGACTATCCAGAAGAGGATATCGAGGATGTAACGAGCCAAGAGGTTCGCGAGCAGCTAGAACCTATTTTGAAAGCTATGGATGAACTCTTGTCCACAGCGAACACAGGACGCCTCATTCGTGACGGTATTACGACGGTTATTGTAGGCCGTCCAAATGCAGGTAAATCGAGCCTTATGAACGCTCTCTTGCGCGAAAACCGCGCTATTGTAACGGATATTCCGGGGACGACGCGGGACAGTATTGAAGAATATATGACCGTAGAAGGCATTTCATTGCGCCTCATCGATACGGCAGGTATTCGAGACACACAAGATACGGTGGAAGCCCTTGGTGTGGAGCGTGCTCGCGATTATATTAACAAAGCAGATATCGTGCTCTGCGTTATTGACGGGTCTACCCCATTGACCCCTGAAGAAATTGAAATTTTGACCTCTGTTAGCGGTTTGAACACTATCGTACTCCTCAATAAGTCCGATGTGGCACAAGTCGTTACAGATGAAACTATTAAAGAACACGGTACTTTTACAGCTATCGAACGCATTAGTGCCAAAGACGGCGAAGGCTCTGCAGTTCTCTCTAAATGGGTGCAAGAACTCGTCTATGGCGGTCGTGTAAAACAAGACAATAGCGCCATGATCAGTAACGTGCGCCATATCAGCCTCATGGAACAAGCGAAGGCTCAAGTCGAAGAAGCCCTCTCCTCCATCGACATGGGCATGCCGGTGGACTTTGTCGCTACCGACCTGCGCAGCGCCTGGGAACTACTAGGCGACATCACGGGTGATACAATTCGTGAAAGTATGATAGATGAATTATTTAGTAGATTTTGTCTCGGTAAGTAATGTAGATATGGAATGATGGCTTTCAAAAAACGACTTTGGCCCTGCGAAGGCCGTAGGCCGAAGTCAGACCCGGCCGGTGGAGTTTCTTGGAAGTTATCATTCCATATACATTTCATAATAAGTAGTAAATATAAGGAAATTCATATGTACACAGTAGATAATTATGATGTCATCGTCATCGGTGGCGGTCATGCTGGTTGTGAGGCGGCCCTCGCCTGCGCCCGCATGGGTCATCGCACGTTGATGGCGACCATCAGTTTGGATAATATTGCACTTATGCCGTGCAACCCTGCCGTTGGCGGTCCTGGTAAAAGCCATCTTGTGTATGAGCTCGATGCGTTGGGCGGTCAAATGGGTATCAATGCGGATGCTACGGCCATTCAAATGCGTATGCTTAATATGGGTAAAGGACCTGCCGTGCATTCTTTGCGTTGCCAATCTGATAAGGTTAAGTACCAACATTTGATGAAACAAACTGTAGAGAATACAGAGAACCTCAATGTTAAGCAAATCATGGTAACTGAGCTCAAGGTTGAGGATGGCAAGGTAACGGGCATCGTTACTGAGCTTGGCGAATTCTATGGCGCTAAGGCTGTTATTCTTTGTACAGGTACCTATTTGAAAGGCAAAATCCTCATCGGCGATATCGACTATGTAGGTGGCCCAAATGGGCAACGCGTAGCGGAACAATTTTCTCAATCCCTACTAGATAATGGCGTTGAATTGATGCGCTTTAAGACTGGCACGCCAGCCCGCGTAGATAAACGAACGCTTAATATTGAAAATATGGCCGTTCAAGAAGGCGATGCACATCATCATGCCTTTTCCTTTATGGACGAATGGATCAACCGCAACGAAGATGTGTGCTGGTTGACGTATACGAATAAGGAAACGCATGAGATTATTAAAAGCAATATTCATCGTGCTCCTATGTACAGCGGTAAAATTGAAGGTGTTGGCCCGCGCTACTGCCCTTCCATCGAAGATAAGGTGGTGCGCTTTGCTGATAAAGAACGTCATCAACTATTCGTGGAACCAGAAGGTACAAGCACAAACGAAATGTACGTACAAGGCATGAGTACATCCCTTCCTATGGACGTACAATACGCATTCCTTCGCACCATTCCTGGTCTTGAAAACGTCGAAATCATGCGTCCTGCCTATGCTATTGAATACGATTGCTTGAACCCAACACAATTGACGCCAGCTCTTCAAGTGAAACATATTGAAGGCCTCTACTCTGCAGGTCAAGCCAATGGCACATCTGGCTATGAAGAAGCCGCTGCACAAGGTCTAATGGCTGGTATTAATGCAGCGTTGTGGCTTCAAGGAAAAGAACCTTTCATCCTTGCTCGCTCCGAAGCATACATTGGCGTTCTCATCGATGATCTCGTAACAAAAGGTACCAACGAACCATATCGCATGATGACGAGCCGTAGTGAATACCGTCTATTGCTTCGTCAAGACAATGCGGACATGCGCCTTACCGAAAAAGGTCGTGAAATCGGCCTTGTGAAAGATGATCGTTGGGCTAAATTTACAGCTAAAAAAGCGGCCATCGAAGAAGGCATGGAATTGTTGCGCAACACACCTGTCAATCCGTCCAAGGAAACGCAAGCCTTGCTTGAAAGCTTGGGCACAGCCCCTATCAAAACAGGCATCCACGCATATGATTTGGTAAAACGTAACGAACTCTCCTATGCTACCGTAGCTGATGCATTCGGTTTGAAACGCTTTACACCTGACGTTGAAGAAGCTATGGATATTGCCATTACCTACGAAGGTTACATCAAAAAGCAAATGGACCAAGTCGATAAGGTTCGTAAATTAGAAGAAAAAATTCTTCCAAAAGAATGGGACTACACACAAATTAAGGGTATCTCCCTTGAAGCGCAACAAAAGCTCAACAAAATTCACCCTCACTCCATCGGCCAAGCAAGCCGTATTTCTGGCGTATCCCCAGCGGACGTGTCTGTTCTGTTGATTCAACTAGAACAATATTATAGGAACAAATAGAATATGTGATTACATAGAAAAAAGCTAGCTAATCGTTTGATTAACTAGCTTTTTTCTATTGGTTTATGTTGTATTAGCTTAATGGTTTAGACCAATCTTCTACATTTAAATGATTAACTCTTTTGAATTCTTTTGTATTGTTAGTTACAATAGTTAGACCTTTCGATTTAGCATGGCTAGCTATGAGTAAATCCATAGGACCAATAATTTTTCCTTGTGATTGTAAATCAGCTTTTATTTTTCCATATTCCTCAGCAGCATGACTGTCAAAATCAACAATTTCTATAGGCGATAATAAAAGCGTTAGTGCTAACCTATTTTTATCTTTGGCTTGGCTTTTTTCAACACCATGCATTAATTCAGCATATGTAATTGATGAAATGCATATGTCTGATGGATGATGTTTTAAAATTTTTTGTAGTACAACTTCTGGCTCTTGTTTGATAGCATAAATACAAATATTTGTATCTAACATATACTTCATAAAGTTTCACGCTCCTGATGATCGATTTCTTCCCGTCCGTTACACATAAAATCATCTGTAAATAATGATAAGCCTGCTACAAAACCTGTCCACTCATCATCTTTTGGCATTAGTAAGACTATATTGCCTACTTTGTTGATGATTACTTCATCACCATTAAACCGATACTCTTTTGGTAATCGTACAGCCTGGCTACGGCCATTTTCAAATAGCTTTGCTGTGGTCATACACATCACCTCCTTGTTAAGAAAAGTATATACCTTGATATATATTTTTACAAGTATTAGTTTTACAAATATAACAGATAAATCTTTGCATAAATATATGGATATTTATAACTGTAATATATGTAAAAGTAAAATTTTGTACATTCTAGACGTACATAAGGTGTACACACAGAAAAGACAAATTATAAGATAAAATAAAGATATTTTCATATAGGAAATAAAATTTGGAGTATAGTATTTGGTAAGTGTTAAAATACGAAGAATTATAATTGATAGTTAATTGAGAATATCATTAATGGGATCATATTGATATAAGATTTTTATGCGTACCTCCTCTTTTTGCATTTTTATCTATATAATAAATGAGAATATATTGAGAATATGGTATAATAGATACAAATATGACTCTTATATTTCGCTTGTATGCTCTTTTTTAAGTGCTTTGTATATAATTTATCCTAGAAGTACATAAATAGGTCTTATAGCGCGAATAAATGAATTTTAGCCTGAATTACATACATATAGTTAGGAGCACCGATGAAAGAAAAATATGATGTGCCTATCGCTAGTGAATCTGAGTTTGTAGAATATATGCTTTCACAAATGGTATCATTTGGATTGCCATGCACACTGCAGCAAGCAAAAGATTTCTACGTGTACTATGCACGCATGATCGAAACAAATAAATATCTTAATCTGACGGGTATTACGGATATGAAGGAAGTCGTGGTTAAGCACATGATTGATTCTCTATCTTGTTATGATCCGAAAATTATCAAATCTGGATCCTCTATTATCGATGTCGGAACCGGTGCTGGTTTTCCTGGCATTCCATTGGCCATCTATGATAGAACCTTGCACGTGACCTTGTTTGACTCTCTCAAGAAACGCCTTACTTTTCTTGAGTCCGTTATCGACGAATTGCAATTGACGAACTGCAAGACCTTACATGGACGCGCTGAAGATTTGAGTCATCAAGATTTTCGTGAAAGCTTCGATATCGCCACGAGTCGTGCAGTGGCACGTTTACCAATCCTATTAGAATGGACTGTTCCCTATGTAAAAGAAGGTGGTTACGTAATTGCTTTAAAAGGCGCTATCTACGAAGAAGAAGTCGGCGAATCTGATAAAGCCCTTAGCACATTAAAAGCATCCATCGAAGATGTAAGAACCGTTACACTCCCTACCCTAGATGATAAACGAGCTATTGTGTATATCAAAAAGACTGGAAAAACACCTGGAAAATATCCTAGAAAACCAAAAGAGATAAGGGATAAACCGTTATTATAATATGCTACAATCTTTTTCATTAATGTAAGCAATCTAAAAACACCTTCCAAAAAGCCTCCACCGGCCGGGTCTGACTCCGGCCTATCGGCCTCCGCAGGGCCAAAGTCGTTTTTTGAAAGGTGTTTTTAGATTAAACTTATATTATGAGTAACAATAAATAGGAAAAGATTGTGGCATATTAATACTAACGGCTATAACGAAAACAAGGGGCTGTAACAAAACAGCCCCTTAACTTTTTTATATTTCTAAGCAAAAAGGGTCCCGAGGGACCCTTTTCGTTGGTATAATTAAATTATGA
>NZ_BBXI01000021.1 GCF_001078375.1 Veillonella tobetsuensis | reverse complement strand
CATAGGATTTTACAAATCTAATTTTCTTGGTATTTCTTATATTTTAAAGGGACTGCAACTAGAATGCGGTAAAACCGCATTCTGTTACAGCCCCCTTTTAAGATTTGCATATTATTGATCACGTTTTTGCTTAATTATAGAATAAAGAAGCTCCCAATAGCCTCCTAAAAATGACTTCGGGTCCCGCTTTAGCGCGATAGCGTGTCATTTTTGGGAGGCTGTTGGGAGCACTTTTGCTGTTATTTAAGATTTACACGTGATCAATAATATGCAAAGTCGTATCTATATCATTGAGCGGCATGATATGTACGCCAGCTGCGATTTTCTTGATTTGTTCCAGTGTTTCGATGGCGATTTCTGTACCTGCTTCTTTACCGCCTTTTTCTACGCGATCTAGGATGTCTTGAGTAAGGCTGATTCCAGGTACTTTCTCGTGAAGGTATGTAGCCATTTTAAAGCTTTTAAGAGGAATCAAACCGAGCATGATTGGCACGTTGAATTCGGACATTGTATCGATATAGCGTTTAGCTTGTTCTAAATCGTAAATCGGTTGTGTTTGTACGAAATGAGCACCATTTTTGATCTTAGCAGCTAATTTTTGGCGTTCAATTTCTAAATCAGGGGCCCCAGGGTTACCTGTAGCACCGATATAAAAGTTTGTCGGTTCGTCTAAATCGTTGCCTGCTAAATCTTTACCGGCATTTAATGTTTTCGCAATATTGAGTAAGCCCATGCAGTCCACTTCAAATACGGATTGTGCGAATGGGTGGTCCCCATGGTCTGGCTTATCGCCTGTTAGTGTCAAAATGTTATTAACACCAAGTGCTGCAGCACCGAGCAGTTCGGATTGTAAGCCTATGATGTTGCGATCACGGCATGTGAGGTGGAAAATCGTTTCGATATCTTTATTGTGTTGTAATAAGTAGGACAAAGAAATTGGGCTCATACGCATTTTAGACATTGGGCTGTCTGCGATATTAATGGCATCTACCTTGCCTTTTAAGCGAGCCGCTTGCTCAAAAACCTTTTGGGCAGAACTACTTTTTGGTGGATCTAATTCAACGGTGATAGTAAATTGACCGTTTTGGTGTTTCTCTCGTAATGTCATCATGTACCTCGTATGTATTCTTTGTATGGTGAAAGCCCTATATGTACTATATCAGCGTTTTATGAGGCTTTCACCATCATTATTATTATGTATATTATATATATTATATTTCTAGAATAGCGATTATTTCAAAGTGTCAAAGAAATCGTTTGCATGATTTACGGCCGCAATGCCATCCTTGGCGTAAATATCTGCACCTGCTTGGTCTGCGTAGTCTTGAGATACTACGGCGCCGCCGACCATGACCTTAGTTTTTAGGCCTGCCGCACGAATGGCAGCAATGGTGTTATCGATTTGTGGCATTGTAGTGGTCATCAAGGAACAAATGCCTACGAGGGCCGCCTTGTTGTCCTTAATGGCTTGTACGATAACCTCTGGATCAACGTCCTTGCCAAGGTCAACGATTTTGTAACCATTGTTTTCAAGCAATGCAGCTACGATATTTTTACCTAAATCGTGAATATCGCCCTTAACTGTAGCTACGATGACAGTTCCTTTGTCTAGACTTTCACTAGCTGGAATAATTTCTTTGATGGTGTTGAAAGCAGCTTGCATTGTTTCAGCAGCAAGCATAACTTGTGGTAAGAATAATTTACCAGAGCCAAACTTGTCCCCTACTACGTTCATTGCCTCTGAAAGCCCTTTTTTCGTAATATCTAATGGATCCATACCGTCTGCTAAAGCCTTTTTAACAAGCTCAACAATGGCTTCCTTTTCACCTTGCTCTACGCAAGCACGAATATTGGCTAACGGATCATTGCTGTCAAAGGATGCTTTATCTGGACCTTTTGGTGCCGCATTTCCTGGGGCGGTTGTTTCGTCTTCGTAGCCGTATTCTTTAATGAATTCGGCAGAGCCTGGATCCCAGCCAAGAAGTGTGGAGCTTGATACGAATGCTTTTTTAGCGGCGTAGTTAAGTGGGTTCATAATTGGCGTAGTTAAGCCTGATGCGAGTGCCATTGTTAAGAACTGACCGTTTAAGTATGGACGTTGTGGCATACCAAAAGAAATATTGGATAGGCCCATAACCGTTGGAAAACCAAATTTTTCTTTATATAAACGCAATGTTTTTAGAGTTTGTCGTGCACTATCTTCCCCACTAGCAAGTGTTAATACCAATGGATCAAGTAAAAGGTCATGAGGTTGTAAACCATAGTTATAAGCGCGATTTACGATGCTTTCAGCTAAAGCGACACGGTCCTCTGCTTTTTCTGGTAAATCTCCGCTGGAAAGTGGCAAACAAAGTAATGCAGCACCGTAGCGTTTAGCCAAAGGCATAACATGTGTGATGGACTCCTCTTCTCCGTTTACGGAGTTAATAAGGGCGCGACCTGGATAGTTTTTAAGGGCCACTTCCATAGCTGCGGGGTCTAGTGTGTCGATGGATAAAGGCGTTTCAACAAGCATGGATAGCTCAAAAATCGCTTTTTCCATCAAAGGTGTTTGGTCCATGCCAGCAACGCCCATATTTACGTCGAGAATATCTGCACCAGCCTCTACTTGATCTAATGCGTCGCGTTTTACACGGATGAAAGAACCATCGCGTAACTCTTGAGCTAATACTTTTCGACCTGTTGGGTTGATACGTTCACCAATAATTAATGGCTTTACATTATGACCTAACTCAAGAAGTTTTGTACGGCTTGTAATGATTGTTTTAGGCTCAATATAAGCACGCTCTTTTGGTATGTGTGCTTTTACAGCATTGGAAATAGATTGAATATGAGCTGGTGTTGTACCACAGCAACCACCTACATAACTTGCACCTGCATCAACGATAGCAAGCATCATTGGCCCCATCTCTTCAGCCGTTAATGGGAATACAGTTTGTTTGTTGATGAGTTGTGGCATACCTGCGTTCGGTTGACAGCTGATTGGTAAATTCGTCACACTTGCAATTTCCTCAATAAGCGGTGTGATTTGCTCAGGTCCAAGAGAACAATTGATACCGATGATATCTGCACCAATGGCTTCTACGATGGTAGCTGCTACTGCAGGTGGCGTGCCTGTAATAGTACGTCCATCTTCACTGAAAGAAAATTGACAAATAATTTGTACGTCTTCTTTAGTTTTCCCTGCTTCATTACGTGCATCTAAGGATGCCAATAATGCGGCACGCATTTCTTGTACGTCGATAATCGTTTCAATGATGATAAAATCTACACCACCTTCGATTAAAGCATCTGCTTGCTCTTTGTACGTATCGTAAATATCATCGAAACTCATATTGCCTAAAGGTTGCAAAAATCGTCCTGTAGGGCCCATAGAACCGGCTACGCGGGCAGATGGTTTAACCTCTGCAATTGCTTCTTTGGCAACCTTTACAGCTGCTATATTTATTTCTTTTACACGATCTTGTAAATTGTAATCTTCTAATTTAAGGCTACAAGCACCGAATGTATTTGTAGTAATCACATCACTACCATGTTGTAAATATTGAGCGTGGATATTTTTTACTACTTCTGGTCTTTCTACGTTAAATAATTCTGGGCAATAACCTTCTTCAAGGCCTGCGGCTTGGAGCATTGTACCCATAGCGCCGTCAAAAATGTACATGTGAATCATCCTTTATATATTGCAATCTGCTTCGGTCCCCAAGGACGTTCGCCCTCCACCGCCTTAACGGTCTTCGGCCGAGGGCCTCGACCTAGCAAAGTCGGGCTCAGAACCTTGGTGACCTACATTAGATTTATAATTATTAATGTTATAAATGAATTGTTTCACGTGAAACATTTTTGCCTGCACATGGGTACAAGGAAATGTTTCACGTGAAACATTTAGTTTGTTGGTTGTCCTTTCATTGTGATGCTAGACGCATCTGCTGTGCTTTTTTCGCAAGGTACTTGATCGTTTGTGTTTTGTGTACTTGCTTTTTCTGGAAGTTTTCTCGATGCACAGTCTTTTTGTGAACAGGATGTACAACCTCTTTTAGTTTTTATGTCTTCGTTAGCTGGCATTAAGCCGATAATGGCTGTTACAGATTTTCTTGGAAATAATAAGAAATTATCTGTAACTTGTAGGCCGATTTGTTCGGTCTTAATAATTTTAGCTAAATCTTTTTGGACTTCTAAAGGCCAATTTCCATAACCTGGGCTAAAGCGCCATGTAGGTTTGTAGCCTTGTTTTTTTGCTATTGTATTGATTACTTCATTAACTTGGTCTGCCACTTGCTCGACAGCTGTTGTAGCAGCTGCATCAAGTAGTAATCCTACTGTATAATTACCTGCTTTAAACAGTTGTTCGCTCCGCACTTCTACATCTTCACCTACGGTAACGCCTAATACATATACCTTTGTAGATTTTTCTAAATGTTTTTCTATTACAGAACCTTCAATCTTAAATGGTGGATTGCTAAGAATTGTTTTAGTCTCAGCGTCGTATTCATATTCTTGATACACACCTTTTGGTGTTGCTAGTAATTGGATTTCTTTACAAGCTTCATCAACAAATTTTTGAGGAAAATCCTCTGCATGTCGAAGTCCAGCATATCGCTTTACTTCGTCCTTGTTTATTACCGGAAGCATTCCGTTATATATGGGCATGTGAAACGCCTCCTTTATAATGGTATATAAAATAGCTTTAGAGCTGTTAAATCGATAAAATACTATCTTTTATAAGTATAAATATATCCTTATGTACTGTAAAGGTTATAGCTTCATATAATTTATTGAGGTGCGTCCATAGATAAAAGTTATATAACACGTAATTGCATAAGGAACACGTAATACTGTGTTTGCAAAAAACTCTATAGAATTTAAGTTTTGGAATTTCTTTTAATGAGTTATTCTTGTATATAAATTTGAAATGTTTCACGTGAAACATTTCAGATAAGTTTACATAGATTCATGAAAAATTACTTTGTAAAGTCTATAAAGTTCTATTTCTTTTATGTACCCTATGTTATAATGAAATGAAATATTTTTAAACGTAAAGTCGAGGTGAATATTGTGGGCAAAGTAATAGCGATTACTAATCAAAAAGGCGGTGTAGGAAAGACTACAACATCTGTTAATCTCAGTGCTTGTTTAGCTGATGCAGGCAAAAAGGTGTTGTTGATTGATTTAGATCCGCAAGGTAATGCTAGTTCCGGTTTGGGCATTGAAAAAGATGATTTAGAGTTATGTATTCACGATGTACTGATAAATGGCGAGGATATTATTAATGTCATTCAAACTACAATGCTTAAAAAGTTATTTGTAGCGCCTGCAACAATTCAATTAGCCGGTGCTGAGGTTGAATTAGTAGGGGTTGTTTCACGTGAAACAATTTTGAAAAAAGCCCTTGTTTCTGTACGTGATGACTATGATTTTGTTATCATAGATTGTCCGCCATCCCTTGGATTGCTAACATTGAATGCTTTCACAGCGGCAGATAGCGTATTGATTCCTATTCAAACCGAATTTTATGCATTAGAAGGCGTTAGTCAACTTGTTAAAACGATTACAATCGTACAGCAAACATCAAATAAGAATCTTGAAATTGAAGGTGTATTACTTACAATGTTTGATGGACGCACAAATCTATCTATACAAGTTTCCGATGAAGTAAAAGCCTTCTTTGGGACTAAGGTGTATAAAACGGTGATTCCTCGTAATGTACGTCTTAGTGAAGCACCTAGCTATGGTGAACCGATCATTGTGTATGATCCAAAATCAAAAGGTGCTGACGTGTATACTAAATTAGCTAAAGAGGTCGTCAAGGCTTCTAAGAAAACTAAATAAATGTAATTTAGATAATAATAAATATAATGATGTAATGTAAGCACAAACTGTATATTAGTTTGTGCTGCATTTTATATATGACGGTGTGTGAAAGTACTAATAGATTGGGGATTATTATGGCGATGAAACAGAAAAAGGAAAGAAAAACATTAATGGCAATGATGGGAGAGCCATCCATTGAGACGGCCTTGCCTGATCGTGAAATCCATGAATTGCCAATAGGGGAATTGATGCCTAATGAAGATCAACCACGTAAAAATTTTGATGAACAAAGTTTGGCTACACTAGCTGAATCCATTAAAAACCTTGGCATTTTCCAACCAATCGTCGTGCGTAAACAAAAGGATAAATACCAAATCGTAGCCGGTGAACGTCGCTATCGTGCAGCTTTGACGGTAGGGCTAGAAACTGTTCCTGTAGTAGTAAAAAATTACAATACAGAGGAAATGACAGAGGTTGCATTAGTAGAGAATTTGCAACGTGAAGGTCTCGATCCAATTGAAGAAGCATTGGCATACCAAGGCTTGATGAACACGTATAAGCAAACACAAGAAATGATTTCTGCTCGTCTTGGCCGTAGTCGCTCTTATATCGCTAATATGATGCGTCTTTTGAAATTGGCTGCATCTGTGCAAAAGGATTTAATTGAAGGGGATTTGACCGTTGGTCAAGCCCGTCCTTTGTTGGCTTTGCGTAGTGCAGCACAACAAGTAGAAGCGGCAGAACGTATTAAAGAGGGTGAACTTAGCGCTCGTCAAGCAGAACAACTTGTGAAAGCGATGATGTCGAAAAAGACTAAAGCTAAAGAAACAGAAGAACCGCATAATACAGCTGAGGTTCGTGCTTTAGTTGACCGTTTGAAATTGAGTTTAGGATCTCCTGTATCTATCAAATTCCGTGCAGGGAAGAAGGTACAAGGTAAAATTGAGATTGCCTTTAGCTCTGAATCCGAATTAGAACGTCTCATCGCTTATATGGACGCTCAAGAGAGTACAGGCGAAGAAGAAACAATGGAGTTTCGCGTATAATGGAACAAACACCAAAGGCTAACCGCGTGCACATCGGCTTTTTTGGCCGGTGTAATGCAGGGAAGTCTACGTTGATTAATATGCTTACGGATCAACCGGTATCCCTCGTATCTGAGGTGGCAGGGACAACTACTGATCCTGTAAGTAAATCTATGGAAATATTGCCTCTAGGTCCTGTGGTTATTACTGATACGGCTGGTATCGATGATACTTCGGAGCTGGGTGCTCTTCGTATTGAAAAATCTGAAGAAATTATTAAAAAAATTAATCTGGCTGTTTACGTACTGCGTAATGATCAAGCGCCTACGGCTGATGACATGATGTGGCTTAATAAATTAAAGCAAAATAATGTGCCCATCGCACTGTTTATCAACGAAATTAATACTTCTCCTAGTGAAAGTACTAGTAACAATCAAAATTATGTAAGTGAAAGTACGTCAAATAAAGCTAACAATGCTCATCAAGGTTATATTAATACATATTCTGAACTGACATCTATTGCTACTGTAGTAGGTTCTACTGACTTTACATCTAATCGAGATCGCCTGATGTTACTCGATTTATTGGGTGGATTAACGCCACTAGATGTAGAAGGGGAGCAAACTCTGTTGCAGGGTTTAGTAGAACCAGGGGATACTATTGTTTTAGTATGTCCTATCGATTCTGCTGCACCTAAAGGGCGTTTGATTTTGCCACAGGTACAAACGATTCGAGAGATACTAGACCATAAAGGGCTAGCCTTGGTCTGTCAAACAGAAGAACTGCCAACCCTGTTAGGTAAGATTTCACAAAAACCAAAACTTGTCATTACAGACTCGCAAGCCTTTGAGGCTGTTAACGCATTGACACCAGCAGATATTCCGTTAACATCCTTTTCCATTTTGATGGCTCGATTTAAAGGCAAATTACAGGATTTGGTAATGGGTGTAAATGCTTTGAATAATCTGAAACCAGGCGCACGTGTGCTCATTAGTGAAGGTTGTACGCATCGACGTCAGTGCGATGATATTGGAACCGTTAAAATTCCTATGTGGCTGAAAAAGAAGGGGCATACGGATTTACACCTTGAATTTACAAGTTGTGGTGCATTCCCTAAGGATGTAAGTGGTTATGACCTTATTATCCATTGTGGGGCTTGTATGTTGACGCGGCGCGAAGTGCTTCGACGCATCGATTATGCCGTTGTTCAAGGTACGCCTATCGTGAATTATGGTGTACTTATTGCGTCATTACATGGTATACTAGAACGTGCTATTAGTCCGTTTTTGGACGAATTAGATAGAAAGGGATTTGAATGTTAGAAACTATACAACCCTATATCGGCGTATTAGGATGCGTACTATCTGCTATTTTGCTTGTATATTGCATCACTTTGCACATCCGATTGGGAAGCTTAACGAAGAAGTTCAATTTCTTTATGCAAGGCGAAAATGGGGTTAGCCTAGAACGTAAACTTTCAGTAGAAATCACTGAAATTAGAGAGGCTGCAAAAGGTTTGCAAGATATGATTGCAGAACAAACGCAAATTCGCAATATTCAAGGGAATACATTGCAAAAAATTGGCTTTAAAAAATACAATGCCTTCGATAATATTGGCAACGATTTATCCTTTGCTCTCACATTGCTTGATGGCAATAACAACGGTGTTTGCATTTCCAGTATTTATGGCCGCAACGACTCTCGTATTTTTAGTAAACCTATTGTGAAAGGTAAAAGTCTTGTTAATCTTTCACAAGAGGAACTGGAAAGTTTAAATGAAGCGCTAGGTGAACGTACTAATGAGGAAGCGTTAGCGAGCGTTATCCATTCCCAATAGGCAAATTGCTTTGTTGTGTTCGTATTGAACACACATGCATGAAGAATTGAGGAAAGATTAAAAGTAAGGAAGACATTTTGAAAGTACCAAGTATTTTAAGTTCTGTAGTGTCTCAAAATGGTGAGAATACCACCATTACATTGAGCCATAAACAAGCGAAGATAGCCGCAATCGTGGGAACTATCTTATTTGTAGCAGCACTTGTTTTGACTATTTGGGGCATTGCACGACAAGCAGAAATTGTTCAATTGCGCCAACAAACACAATTGCAAACAGAACAATTAAAATTGTTACAACAAAAAACAGAAGTGTTGGACAAGAAAATCCAAAACTTAAATCAAATTAGTGAAGAAAACAAGCAAATGTTGAAGGGCGCTGAATCTGGCACACCATCTCAAGGTGGTGGCGATGGCTCTGACCCAAAGCAAGTAGCCGCTAGCGATGAGACTAGTCCCACGCTAACTGCGGCACAGCTTTCAGCTAGACTATCCAAACTAGATAAGGATGCTCAAAAATTATTGGTTAGTTTCTACACGATGCGCAATATTTTGCGTGATGGTGGGGCCCAAGACATTGCAGCTTTGCAACAATTGAACTACACCGTTGGCTCCGGTGGTTATACGAATAGTACAACCCCAAGCATCTGGCCAAGTAAGGGTGTTATTACATCTCCTTATGGTAGCCGTATCGATCCTGTAACGGGCGCAAGCAGTGCATTCCACGAGGGTATCGATATCGCCGATGATTACGGCACATCCATCGTTGCTACCGCAGCGGGGACCGTAACAATTGCAGGCTACACCGATGGGGGTTATGGTAACCTTGTGGAAATCGATCATGGCAATGGATTTGTGACTCGTTATGGCCACAATAGCGCCGTCCTCGTTACACCTGGTATGAGCGTTAAACAAGGTCAAGTGATTGCTCTTATGGGTAGTACTGGTAAAAGTACAGGCGCACACGTCCATTACGAAGTGCGAATCAATGGGACCGCAGTTGATCCAATGGTATTTTTGCCAATTAGTAATTAAATACGCTATAAGACGGGATACCCCCTGTTCGAAAGCCGACACGCTACTGCGCTTACGCGGAGCCCGAAGTCGTCTTCGAACAGGGGGTATCTCTTTTAGCGTATTAATAATTACTAAACTAGCGGGAGTGGGGAAGCTACTGCGCTTACGCGGAGCCCGAAATCATTTTCCGGAGGGGTCTATCTTTTTTCTATCTAAATTTAGTTGACTAATTGGCATAAAATACCTAGGGTATAACTTAGTTTAGAGAAGGAGCCCGACGCAGGGTGTGAGCTAACAGAGGAGTGTAGCGACGCATGGGAGCCACACATCGCCAATCCAGATGCGTAAGATTTTCCAAAGGAAAATCCACAGCAACTGGGGAAGTCGTTTTTGGAGGACACTCCCTTTCTACGCTATATATTAATTACTAAAATGGCTGGGTTGGCAGAGCGTTCATACACCTTAATTAATACAATTCTTGTATAGGATTGGAATAGATATCTTATTTGCAAATTAAAGGAGATAATAAATCTGTTCCTCATATATAGTTAGTATACTAATTTAAAAGGGATGAGGGGCCTGAAAAAACGACTTTGGCCCTGCGAAGGCCGTAGGCCGGAGTCAGACCCGGCCGGTGGAGTTTTTTCGGGTCCCTCATCCCTTATGTTTATGTATGTAATTGTAATAAGGAACAGATTTTTATGTATTATATTGCATAATAAGGATATCTATTCCTTTTCGTCTATAAATATTGTACAATTATGGTATATGAACGGAGGTATATCTATGAAGGCCTATGTACAAGTTTATACCGGCGAAGGCAAGGGTAAAACGACGGCTGCAATCGGTCTCGCTATACGAGCTATAGGCGCTGGCAAAAAGGTTTTATTTTTACAGTTCATGAAGTCTAAAGTGTATAGTGAACACAATATTTTACCGTCCCTCAAAAATATTACATTAGAAACTGTAGGTAAACCGTTTTTTATCATCAAGGAAGGCATGAAGAGCAAGGATGAGCTCGCCAAATGGGGTGATGAGGTGGTTGTATTTGAATCAGGAAATCCACCTAAGGATTATGTGGCTCTCATTGAAAAGGGCTATGAACGTGCGCTAGAGGCTGTATCTAGTGGCGAATATGATTTAGTGGTTCTCGACGAATACAACATGGCTTTGTTCTTTGAACTCATTGACTGGAAAAAAACGGAGGCTCTATTAGAGGCTCGTAATCCTGAAACCGAAGTGGTGTTTACGGGGCGCGGGGCACCGCAAGAACTTCTTGATGTGGCCGATCTTGTAACGGAAATGAAGGAAGTTAAGCATTACTACATGCAAGGTGTAATGGCTCGCAAGGGCATTGAAAATTAGAGCATACTTTCAAAATCCCATAACCTAAGGAGGTGATGTGGTTGAGTATAGTCGCTATAGTGGCACTCGTCGTAGTGCTTCTCATCGTAGCGCTGATCATGATTATCCTACTAACGCCAATCACATATAGTATCGAATGGAACGGCAGGACGCCGTACCGCGCAGAATTATCTGTTAAATGGCTGTGGCGCGTGTTGTCACTGCATCTCGCATATTTTCAGGGCAAACCATTTTTTAAACAACTGTATGTATTAGGCATGCAGAAAATAGGCCCTGTGAAAGAATACGACGATTGGATTGCACAACGGGTTAATGACGAATATCAAAAGGTGATGGACGAAATTGACAAAGATCCGATGACGGCCCAAGCGGAAGCGATGATGAAAGCCATGCAAGGTGGTGGTCAAGGCGGTACGGAACCGACTGAGCCTACAACCGTTGGCACTTCTGGTGAAAGCCTAGATTCTGTTCGCAGTGCAGGACAAGCGTCGGCTTCACAAGAGAAGCAGGTTCGCATTGAACGCGTAGATGAGTCCACCGATGAAAATAAAGGTGCTGAAGCACGAGCTGCACAATATGATGCAATTCGTGATAATCCGACGATGAAACCTGATGATGAAGTGGTGGAAAAGGTCACTTTCAATAGTGATGGCACTGTAAAAGAGAAGGTGTTTACGAAGATTGATGGTTTAAAAGATAGCGTGAAAGCTCGCTTTCAAAAGCCAGATCCAAATGATCCGGTGGCTAGTTTTAAATCTCAAATTCCAACCTTTTGGTTTATGAAACATGTGACGAATACTGAATTGTGGCGTCAATTACTACTTGTTTCTAAGCGGTGTTATGACCATTCTAAACCGCGAGATATCGCCGTAGAAGGGCGAATCGGCATCGGTGATCCATTTAAGGGTGGCATGCTTGCTTCGATGTTGTACAGTATCTGGCCTGAACAGGCTGAGAATATTGAAATTGATTATTTGAATTGGCATTTAGAAGGCAGCGGCCATATTAAAGGGCGTATAATCCTAGGTGTATTGGCTTGGCATGGAACGCGGTTTGTACTTTCACAACCGATGCGTGCACTCATTGTAGAAGCCATTAAAGTATTTAGGGTTAAGCGCAAAGAAAATAAAGAATTAGAACGATTGAAAGCGGAACAAGCCGCTAACGCATAGTTGTCATCAGTGGAGGTACTACGATGGAGAACAGTAATGTAAAAGAAAATTTGGAAGTCCTTTTTGAGAAGTTCAAAAATATGATTAAAGTGGAAACTGTTGTTGGTGAAGCTGTACAAATCGGCGATACTACATTGGTTCCATTCGTTGACGTAACATTTGGTTTCGGTACTGGTACAAATCATAATACTGCTGACAAAAACCACGAATGTGGCGGCGGTGGCGGCGGTGCCAAAATGGAACCAAGCGCAGTGCTCGTGATCAAAGGCGACCGCATCGAATTATTCAATATTAAAGGCAATCCTTATAGCAGCAGCTTTGATCGCCTTATCGGCTTGGTGCCTGACCTCGTGTCTAAATTGAAATCCGATAAATATATCTATCTTAATGACGAACAATAATAGATAATAAAATATTGATAAGGGTTCATGATGAATTCATGGGCCCTTATTATTATTTAATAGTATACAATTGAAATATTAGATGCTATAAATAATCTCTAATTTTCATAGGTTTTTTACTTGTGAAAGCAGGGGAGATTTGATATAGTAAAAATAGTGCATTACACGTTTGTGTAGTGAAACTTTACTATTGAGGAGGATCTCAGATGAAATTGACTAAAAAATTGACAACATTAGCTATCGTAGGTGCTATCTCCGCTACCACTGCTGTGGCAAGCGCTGCTAACATTGGTTTGGTACAAATGAGTCAAGTTGTAAATAGCTATCCTGGTTACGGTGCACTTGATATGAAAATGCAACAAGTAGATGCACAGTACCGTCCACAAATCGAAAAGAAAATGCAAGAAATTGATAAAATTAAAGATCAAGCTCAAGCAGAAGCAGAATTCAATAAATCCGTAGCTCCATTGTTACAAAAAGAAAATGATGAAGTAAACAAAATTGCTCAACCTATGATGCAAAGCATTCATAACGCTATCGAAGCAGTTCGCGTTGAAAAGAAAATGGACGTTGTATTAGACGATCCTTACACAATTCGTGCAGCTGATGCAAATAGCAGCGTTGAAAACATTACAGACGAAGTAATTAAACGTCTAAAATAATAATATCTATCCTTTGAGGTAGAATCCAACAGCCCCCTCTCGAAAAGCTGACACGCTACTGCGCTTACGCGGAGCCCGAAGTCGTTTTTCGAGAGGGGGCTGTTTTCCTCTATCAGAGATAGATATTATTTTTTAGATTAAGGAGCAGGAAAAAGGTGTTCTTTATTTGTTTTGCCGGTAGTGATATGGTATGATTTTGGTGTTGTCGAGAAAGGATGAGGAGGTTTTATAGATGTCTCTTATGCAGTTATGTTGGGATTTAATATGGAGTCCTAGATCAAAGGGGATTCCCTATGTTGTTGAGAATGGCACATTTAATCAAGGTTTAAAGTTGATGTTAAGCTTGTTTGGTATTATGCTTGGCATTTCCTTTGTAGAAAATATAGCCGTGTTTTTGTTAACACCGGTATCCTTAGCTTATGTAATCGGAGTATTATTTGGCTATATATTGATGTGGGCGTTTTTTAAAGGCTTTTGGCTTGTATTAGCATATTTATATGTAAAAAATGTTTCTAATCGTGAGCTTACGTTTAAACAAACTTTTACAGCTGTTTCGTATGCAGTAGCCTTTGATTTTCCATTGGCCATATTAGGGTTAGTAAATTCTCTCTTAATGATAGCTTTAAATCTCATGCACTTTGGATATGTGGCTTATTTGCTTGAAAATTTTATTGGTATCGCTCTTTTGGTCATTGCTTTGTATTATATGCTTTGCTCGCTTGGTCTATATCGTAAAATGCTAGGTACTTCGTCGGCCCATATTATTTTTATTGGTATAGTGTATATTGCTATCTTATTAGTAACTGCTATAGCTTTACGCGCCTAAGTGAAAGCTATTTCATTCATTATAAAATCTAATAGTAATCTAACTGAAAGCACATAAAAACGAGCGTAAATTTTTACGCTCGTTTTTGTATATAATTTAGTTGTAATAAGTATTATTTTGTTAACCGATGACTCATATCCAGGAGCATTTTTATTCTTTCAGTAGGAACAGAGCCGTCCAAAGAAATGGTTAACCAATTGGATTTATCCATGTGATATGCTGCATAAATGCCTGGTTCCTTGCGAAAGGAACCAATCATGGTAGGATCACATTTGATGTTTAGTACATCAATAGGTTTGATCTTGGTAGAGCCTAATTTATCCGTTGTAATATTCATGACTAATGCGAACCATTTACGATTATCTTGATGGCGGAATACCTTGTAATGTGGAAATTGCGTCCATGGTGTATTGGTAGTGGTGTCATCAAATTGCTTATAAATATACATTTCTACATCTTCGCGTGTCATAAAATCCCTCTTTCTCTTAATAATTTTAGTATATCTCTTTATAGATGTAACCGCAAGGATTAGCAAAATATTCTATAGAAATATATTATGAGAATGTATTGAGATAGCAATAAGGTCATCAATTATAATTAATACATACTATCAAAAAAAGCACCTATGAGCTGTAAGCTTTCTTACATTTAGTTTGTAAGATTACTATTCAGCATAGGTGCTCTTTTAATGATTGTATATAGTATTAAATGTATTTGAGAGGAGGGTTAATTAATACATATAATCTTATTCAGGTTTATGAACGAGGTTTACGATGAACTCACTATCTTCAACGAGTGTTGCTTGAATGTAGTTATCGCCATTGAATTCAAGCACTTCACCTGGTACGAGTACATGTTCTTCTGTTTCGTTTAGGAACACTTGAACCTTACCTTTTACAACAGTGAAGATTACATTCGCTTCAGGGTGATTGTGTTTTTCTACCTTTTCACCAGCTTGGCCACCTTTTTTTACGATTACGTAGTTAGGACCTTGGAATAATAAACCTAATTCTTGTTTTACTGTGCCTGCCATAATGCTGCACCTCCTATATAAAATACTTCTGTCAGTAAGAATTTAACTTATGGTCTTATTATAAATGATATTTTTTATCAATGCTGTGCCTATGGCTACAGTTTTGAAAGAAATTTCAAATTAGTATAGGCCTGTAGTAATTCATAGGATACACTTATCGGAACGGACAAAAAACGAGCGTAAAAACGAACGTAAAATTTTTCGTTCATTTTCGTCCGTTTATAGTTAGCTAAGAAAACGAAATCTTACGTATTTATTTTTTAGCGATTGTGTATAAGCGTGTGCCATTTTCTTCTGTGGTGATAAGCTCGAATTCAGGATCGATAGCTTTCACAAAGGCCTCAAACCATGTTTGGTATGCTAGTGCCATAAATTTAGGGTCAACGCCTGCTGTGCGCCAGTAGCCAGCTTGTAAGCGATGGTCGCCAACCCAAGTAAAGCGGTCAGCACTGTCCTCAACGATTTGGTCGCCGCCGTCGCAAGGCATGCCGTTTACATAGAAGTTTTGAAGGGCACTGTAAATAGCAGGTGCTGTGTGTTCTTCAAGGGAATCTTGAGCTACAACACCGCACGCTTGGCCTTGTACTGCAAAGGCATCAAGGATGGCTGTCACAACGTGGATAGCATTGTCATCAGCATTCGTGTCGAGCATATCTTTAATGAAAGCTGCTTCGCGAACGGATGCTATATTGATTTGGTTAGCAAGCCAGCCGTGAATATTGTTGTGGTCGATGATATTTTCTAAAGGAATGCTTGGGTTGATTGGTTCCCCATACGTATCTACGGAGATGGAGTGCAATTCTTCAGCAAGATCGTCTACCACCTTAGTTGTTTTTTCAAGGATTAAATTTTCACGCTCAACGAGCAATTGAATTTTACGGTATAACCAGTAATGAATGTGACCTAAAAATGCGGACATAGTAAGCTCCTTTATAAATCGTCTTTATGATAATGGGGAAGGACCTATGTGTCTACATAGGTCCGAATATACTCGAATATATAAATATATAAGTTAAGTATAGGTTATAATTATGCGCCTTTGCGGGCAGTTTCTAATTTATCTAGTAAATCGTATACATTAACGCCATGAATTTCAGCAGCTTGCCATAAAGGCTCCATCGTGGAGGATGGGCAACCGAGACAACCCATGCCGATGCTTTGTAGTACTGGTACTACAACAGGGTACGTATCTACGATATCACGGATGATTGTATCTGGTGTGATTGGTTGACCTGGTTCAAGGCGCGGTGCTTCTACCTCTGGATCATTGCCGTGACCTGGTAAATTAACAACCGGTTCCGCCGCTTTCGGTTCTGTAGGAGCCCCTTCAAGGTCGCCTAATACAGCTGCTTTGAAAGCCTCTAAACCGATGCGTTCAATGAATTCGCCCATTCTTTCAATTTGAGCGTTTGCTTTGTAATATTCGATGATGCGGTCTACCAAAGCGAGTGCTTCTTTTTCAGTCGCCACTTCGGCAATAAGGTCGCCAATGCGTGGGTGAGCACCGCCGCTACCGCCAGCGTATACGTTCCAGCCTTCAACCGTACCGATTACGCCAACGTCCTTCATGCGGCTTTCAGTACAAGAATTAGGACAGCCAGACACACCAATTTTCATCTTGCTAGGCATCTCTTGGGACAAATATTTGCGTTCCAATTGCATGCCAAGATGAACGCTGTCTTGCTTAGCCCTCTTACAGAACGTTGTGCCAGGGCAAATCTTGACGCTACGCACGCGGTTGGACACCATGTACGCTGGTTCCATGCCAAGCATTTCCCAAGCTGCGTCTACATCCTCAGCTTTCAAATTCGTAATCATAATGCGTTGGCTGCCTGTTAATTTTAGAACAGCGTTAAATTTGTTCGCCACATCAATATATTTTTGTAATTGATCTGGTTGAATAAAACCCGCTGGAATGCGTGGTGTAATAGCATAACGGCGTTGACCGTTTTTAATTCGTTGTAAATTTCCTGCAATTTGAGCCATTGTAATCCCCTCTAAATTGTAATGAACTACTTATATTCTATCATATATGTATACTGTGAAAATAATTGTGAAAGTCTCTAATACTAACATGTATTGTGTTATATTGAGTCTCTATCAACGATGAAACTATACTCATCGTTACTGTATGAATCTAGTATAATATATTTTTCTATAAAATAATGTGTCTCAAGCTACACAAATTAAAAATAATGATCCCGTTCATGTGGTGGGATATAAATAAAGCTTTATATGTATTGGTGTTTCACGTGAAACTACTTACAAAAGTACGGCCTAAAATCTTGATTTTGGGCCGTTTTTTCATGGGTAAAATTATTTTTCCTCTTTTTTCATCGAATTTGCTTGTCACGAGCCTCTTTTTGGAATGTATATAGGTGAAAGGAGGTGATCAGATGGCTGAACTCAAACGCACAAAGTTAGTGTTACGTTTTAATATCGGTACGGAAGAAAAACCGAAATATAAAGACGTCACTTTCACACGCGTAGCTGAAGAAGCTACTGATGATGCCGTTAAGATTGTCGGCACCGCATTGGCTGGTCTCTATGAGAACACCATTGCTGACGTGGTACGCGTCAACGAAGTATCCCTTGGTCATTAATCTCTGCTAAGTTAATTCTTAGTTTGTAATGGCTGCGTGAGGGTTTATAGTAATCCAAACCCTATGAACCTATCGCGATTTCATTCCCATCCCTATGTATATGAATTAGAAAGGAGTGCCCAATATGGCTGATAAACGTGTGGTATATCTTAAATTTGCTACGGTCAATGGTAAAAGCGCATCAATCACAATTAGTGGACCTCGCACTGGCCTTACTTTGGAACAAGCTAAAACGGCAGCTAATGCGCTAGTAGCTAATAAGGTAATCTTAGGCTCTGGCGATGCTCCATTGGCTAGCTTTACATCTGCCAGTGAAGTCACTACGCAAAGTAAAGATTTGCAATAAAACAACATATCGCAGTTATGCGACGAATATCTTATCCCTGTTCATATGACAGCATCGGAACCTGTTATATGATCCTCCCAGCGGGCCGCTCTTCGGAGTGGCCCGTTTTGTTGTATAATAGACATAGAATATTCTGAACGCAGGAGGAGCTATGAAGGTTCTATACGATACAATTTTGAAAGCCACTTATACAGGGCGTCCCAATCGCTTTGTGGTGACCTTGGAACTTAATGGTGAAAGCGTACTCGCTCATTTACCGAACCCTGGTCGCATGTGGGAGCTATTATTCACTGGTGTAACGATGTACATTGTGCCTCATGATAAGCCTGATGCGAAGACGAAATACCGCGTCGTAGGCATTGAACGTGATGGCGTTGTTATCATGCTCGATACGAACTATAGTAATGATGTAGCAGAGCATTTGATTGAAAACAAACTCATTCCAGGATGGGAGGAATGGCGCGTAGTTCGACGAGAATACACGGTCAAACTACATGGCACATCATCTCGTTTTGATTTACTCCTCACCAATGATAAGGGCGATGAGTTCTTATTAGAGGTTAAGTCTTGTACACTATTCTCCAAGACCGGTGCCATGTTCCCCGATGCCATTACAGAACGTGGGCGTAAGCATCTATTACACTTGCGGGAACTTCAAAACGAAGGCTACCACACAGGTGTACTATTCCTTGTACAATGGGACCAAGCCAAATGGTTCTTGCCAGATTATCATACGGATTTAGAATTTGCCACGACCTTTAAAGAAGTGGCCCCATTCCTCGACTGGAAAGCTGTTGCTGTAGCGTGGGATGAGACTTTCACAATGCCTACCGTGACACGCGAATGTACCTATCCGAGCTATGTTCTCGACAGCGAAGCGCACGATAGCGGCGTATACATCATGGTGATGCACCTTGACCATGAACTAGATCTCGAAATCGGATCTAAGGGCATGATGCATTTTAATGTAGGTTATTACATGTATGTCGGCTCCGCCAAGGCAAACCTTACGAAACGTATTGAGCGCCATAAACGAAAACGTAAGAAAATGCATTGGCACCTCGATTACTTCCGCGGCCATTGCGAAATGATTGCCGGCGTGCCCATTCGTACGAGCGGACTACCCCTTGAAAGCTGGAGCCTTACTCACGAACCATATCCATCCATGCCAAGCATGCCAGATCCGGATATAGAAGTGAGTGTCGAATGTGCTTTGGCTGATGCGGTGGGTGCTATTGCTGAGTGGGAGGTGCCAAAATTCGGCTCCTCAGACTGCTATTGCACGAGCCACCTATTTGGGATGATGGAAAATCCGATACATAATAAGGCCTTTATGGATGTGATAGAAGATTTTCGCATGAATCAACTAGATGTGATGATTGAGTGATTGTTGTTTATATCGGTATAGTTGATAGGACTATTTGCTACAAATGAGATGAACGGAGAGAGGAGAGTTTTGTATGTCTTTATTTGTTAAGTCCGTGTTGTTGATTATAGTATGTGTGTGTAGTGTTGTACTAGGTGGTTGTACTTCTTCTCGATTGACGCTGTTTGATGGAGATCCTTATACGGCAGATGATATAAAATCAATGGTAGAAGAACACTTCGAGGCGTATCATCCTCGTCTTGTATTGCAGTCCTCTAAGGTTATTACGACAAAGCCTTATAAACGCAATGAGTATACTTTTTTCGATGAAAATAATGGCTTTGTCTTTTCTGCGCGTGCTTCTGTGGAGGTACCTCAGTTGCCTATTCCTGGTGGACAACGGGTTACAACAGCTAATATGAGATATGCAGAGGCGTATTTAAATCATATGAACGGAAACATAGCTGGCCTTGCTGCAACGTATGGCTTTCACATAGCCACTCCTGAGGAGAGCGAAACATTATTTAAATCTCAGATCATGCGACAAGAGGGTACAAGCACAGTACCTTTGTTTGAGGCGGATGATATGATATTTCTTAATCAAACATCAACGGGCGCTAACGCACTGGCTCTGTTACGTCAGATGTATGATCTATATAAACCTAATGGGGATGGCGTACTCGTAAGTAGTGTGCATGGTCGTAAGATTGGTTTTTACTATTTGCCAAATGGTGAAACGGATAAGCGTAAAGCCCTGTATATAGAAAAGTTTAGAATCGGGGGCGATAAAGAAGAATGGCGTGATACCTTGATGAGTGGCATTGGTTACTCAGATGAAAATGCAGAGCACATTGAACGAAAGTTAGTTGCTCTTATTGATAGGAAAATACAACAGGCTGTGAGCGGCGAGTAGCTCGGGGAGAGGTGTATCTATGAAGCTATTTATTAGATGTTATTATTAGTTGTTGTATGTATTTATACATTTTTATTGAGCGGTTGTTCTTTTGTGTGGACTACGGAAAACGGTAATCCTGCCACGCCAGAGGATATTAAGGCTAGTGTGAAAAGGAGTTCAGCGTTGTTCATCCTCGTCTAGTTCTTCAATCAGAGGTGGTTGAGAAGGAGAAACTACTATTTGCCAAAAGAGGAAGAGAACAAAACGAAAGCCCAGTATTTGATAGGTTTTAGGTATATGGCAAGGAATGACTGGAAAGAAACAATGCTAACAGGCATTGGTAGTACAGGTAATGATACTTCAGGTGTGGAACGAGATTTTGTTAAGGTCTTGGACCATATGATATACCATGCAGCTCATTAAATAAGAAGCAGGAATAGCTTATAAGTATGAAACAAAATGAGATATAAATATAGAGGGGGATTATATGACATCTTTAGAAAATGCGATTACAGGAAATGTTATTGTATATCAAGCAGAGAATGAATCTGTTTCTACGAATGTACTATTCAAAGATGAAACGTTTTGGATGACACAAAAAGATATGGCAAAACTATTTGATGTTAATATACCTGCTATTAGTAAGCATCTGAAGAATATATTTGAAAGTGGAGAACTAGATCTGTTAGCAGTTATTTCCAAAATGGAAACAACTGCTGATATCATCCATAGTCATGCAGATGCTACAAAGGACTTATTTCTATGACACAAGCACAGAAGAAAGCTGTTAGTGAATATAAAACGTTTAATACACAACAGAAAGTAATTTCTGATTTTGATAAGTTTGTGAAAGAACATAGTTAATAATAAAGGGTTTATAGCGTTTATCCCTTAAAAATGCTATAATATTATGATGTATTATAATCAGTGTTAGTAAAATGAGGTGAGATTGTGGCAGACCAACAATGGTCCCACGGGAATATTCATCCCGTTCAGATTGATAAAGAAATGAAGAACGCCTATATCGATTATGCGATGTCCGTAATCGTAATGCGTGCTCTTCCAGATGTGCGCGATGGCTTGAAACCAGTACATCGTCGTATTTTGTACGCGATGCACGAAACAGGCATGACGCCAAATAAACCGTACAAGAAATCCGCTCGTATCGTCGGTGACGTACTCGGTAAATATCATCCACATGGTGATAGCTCCGTTTACGACGCTACTGTACGTTTAGCGCAAGATTTTAATACGCGCTACCTCTTGGTAGACGGCCACGGTAACTTTGGTTCCATCGACGGCGATAGTGCTGCTGCGATGCGTTATACCGAAGTACGTATGGCGAAAATTACGCAAGAAATGCTCGCTGATATCGACAAGGAAACTGTTGATTTCATGCCGAACTATGATGAAAGCTTACAAGAACCAACAGTATTGCCAGCGAAGATACCAAATCTTCTCATCAATGGTTCCAGCGGTATCGCCGTAGGGATGGCGACAAATATTCCACCGCACAACCTTAACGAGGTATGTAATGGCCTTACCATGCTCATCGATAATCCAGATGTAACTGTGGACGAATTGATGACGCAAATCAAAGGCCCGGACTTCCCGACTGGGGCGCTCATTTTGGGCCGGGAAGGCATTAAAAAAGCGTACTCCACAGGTCGTGGCAGCGTAAAAATGCGCGCTCGTGCAACCATTGAAGAAATGGCGAAGGGTAAGCATAAAATCGTAGTGACTGAGATTCCATACCAAGTTAACAAGGCTCGCGTTATCGAAACGATTGCAAATTTGAGCCGTGATAAGGTCATCGATGGCATCACAGCACTTCGCGACGAATCTGACCGTCAAGGTATGCGCATCGTTATCGAATTGCGCGCTGACGTGCAACCAGATATCGTTCTTAACAAATTATATAAACATACTCAATTACAAGAATCTTTTGGCGTGATTATGTTGGCCCTCGTAGACGGTCATCCTCGCGTATTGAATTTGAAAGAAGTATTGGGTTACTACTTAGATCATCGTCTTAATGTAATCGTACGTCGTACTCAATTCGAGCTTAATAAAGCCGAAGCGCGTGCACACATTTTGGAAGGCTTGTTGATCGCCCTCGACCACATCGATGAAGTTATCGCTACAATCCGCAGTTCTCAAACTGACGAAATCGCACGTAACGCATTGATGCAAAAATTCGGGCTTTCAGAAAAACAAGCAGTAGCCATCCTCGACATGCGTCTACGCCGTTTAACAGGCTTGGAACGCGAGAAAATCGAAGACGAATACAAGGAATTGTTGGCATTGATTGAAGATTTGAAAGCTATCTTGGCTAGCGAAGCGCGTCAACGTCAAATCATCAAAGACGAACTGGAAGATATGAAGAAGAAATACGGCGACCCTCGTCGCAGTGAAATCACAATCGATACGTCCGACCTTGATGTAGAGGACCTCATCGCTGACGAAGAGATGGTTATTACCTTGACTAAACAAGGTTACATCAAACGGATGAACGCGAACGTATATCGCAACCAACATAAAGGTGGCGCTGGCGTTATCGGCATGAAGACGAAGGAAGACGACTACGTAACGCAAATTATGCATGTTCGCACGCATAATACATTGCTATTCTTCACGTCAACAGGTCGTACATATCGCCTCAAAGCATACGAAGTGCCAGAAGCAGGTTCCCGTAACTCTCGTGGTACCGCTATGGTCAACGTATTGCCACTGGCTGTGGGCGAATCCGTTACAACGATGATTGACCTTGAACGCATTCATGAAAATGTAAACTTATTCATGGTTACTGAATTCGGTGTTGTAAAACGCACAGCTATCGAAGAATACCGCAATATCCGTCGTTCTGGCCTCAACGCCATTAACCTCGACGAAGGGGACCGCTTGATTTCTGTAACCGTAACGACTGGCAAGCAAGATATCTTGATTGGCACGAAACTTGGCATGGCGATTCGTTGCAACGAACAAGACGTTCGTCTCATGAAACGTGCGGCTCATGGCGTTCGTGGCATCAAGTTGAAAACTGGCGACGTTGTAGTTGGTGCAGGTGTTCTCGAGGCTGATGAAAGTGAAGTACAAGTGTTTACTATCTCCGAAGAAGGTTATGGTAAACGTAATGATGCATCTGCATATAATGTACAAAAACGCGGCGGTATCGGTACGAAAAACTTCCGCATCAACGACAAAACAGGCGACGTAGTGGCTGTTGAGGTTGTGCGCAACGATGACGAAGTGATGCTCATTTCCGAACAAGGCAAAATTATTCGTTTTAACATGAATGATATTGCTGTGAAAAAAGGCAAAGCAATTTCTGGCGTTAAAACGCAAAATCTTGACGAAGGTGATAAGGTCGCAAGCGTTGCTGTGATTCCTGCATCTGAAATCGACGACGACGAATAATAGAGCGTATAACGTAAAGAACATATATTGTATCTAACATAGATATGCACAAATGGCGATCACCTATGTGGTCGCCACTCGTGTTTACATGGTAAGGTATAAATTACAGTAATAATGTGAACATATAGTGTTGGGCAGTTTACAGGACTGCATAGGAGAGTATAATGAAAAAATGGTTAGCTGCTGTGATGGCAGCAGGATGTATATTGGCAGGTGGCTTTGGCGTGGCCCATGCAGCTGATTGGTACTATATTGACGCTGATGCGGACGATTCTACATGGTTTATCGACAACTCTACGGTGTATAAAACAGATGGTATGGCTCGTATCAATGTGAAAGTAAACAACGTTGAAGGGTATACCTATATTTATTCCGTTGAAATCAATCGTCCCGAAAAGACATGGACAGAAGTGAAAGCAACCGTGTATAGCCAATCTGGAGTGGCTTTGTTAACCAATAATGAAAAACAAAAACCTATGAAAATTGAAAAAGAAACCATAGGTGAAGAAGTAATGCAGGCTCTTTGGGGAAAATAATTTAATATAGATGTTTTGAAACCTCGCTCTGAATATTAGCATTCTGGTGTGGTATGTAGAAATGGATGGTGTCTAAAAATCCTCCACCGGCCGGGTCTGACTTCGGCCTACGGCCTTCGCAGGGCCAAAGTCGGTTTTTAGACACCATCCATTTCCCAGCCTACCCTAGCAACATATTCAGAGCGAGGTTTCTTTTATTCTACATTAGTATTATTTTCTACAAAGGGCCGAGGGCAGAGAGTAGGTAAAGTCGTTTTTTTGAACCTATCAATCCCTTTTCATAATCTATCATTTATATAAATTCAGAGAATTGAGTTCTTTTTATCTAAAAAATTATTTTCCTCAAAGGGCCGAGGGTAGAGAGTAGGTAAAGTCGTTTTTTCGAACCTATCAATCTCTTTTCATAATCTATCATTTATACAAATTCAGAGAATTGAGTTCTTTTTATCAAAAAATTTATTTTCCTCAAAGGGCTGGAGAGGGGAGAAAAAAGACTCCTTAATATATCCCCTATATTATGTTAAAATTAGGGGAGAATAATGTGGATAGGGGAAAGGTGGTGTGGTATGCGCAGTTTTGATTATCATAGGTTAGGGGATTGTCTGTGGGGTGGTGAGGTTGTGTCGCTGCTTTCACAGATTCATGAGTATAAGGGGCGGCAGGATTTGTTTGTGTCGCAGCGGCCTAGTAGTGTGGCGCGGTTGGTGGAGATTGCGAAGGTGCAGAGTGTGGAGTCGTCGAATCGGATTGAAGGGATTGTGACGACGAAGGCTCGGATTCGTTCGTTGGTGGCGGATAAGGTGATGCCTCGTAATCGTGATGAGGAAGAGATTATGGGGTATCGTGATGTGTTGAACACAATACATGAGAATCATGAGTATATTACGTTACATAGTAATATTGTATTGCAGTTGCATCGCGATTTGTATGCTTATTCACATAAGAGTATAGGTGGACAATATAAAAATGTACAGAACTCGATAATTGAACGGCTTGCAGATGGTTCTGAGGTGGAGCGCTTTAAGCCCTTGGCACCTTATGAAACGCCTGCTGCTATTGATGAGATTTGCCAAGGTGTTAATGCGGTTCTCCAAGATAAATCGGTAGATCCATTGCTGGTGATTCCTGTATTTATACACGATTTTCTGTGTATCCATCCTTTCAATGATGGGAATGGTCGTATGAGTCGCTTGCTGACGACGTTGCTTTTGTATCAAAATGGGTATATGATTGGTAAATTCATCAGCTTAGAGCAAAAAATTGAGCGTACCAAGGATAGTTACTATGCGGCGCTAGGTGAGTCGGGGATTGATTGGCATAGGGGTGAGGAAAATATAGTTCCTTTCGTAAAATATATGCTTCGCGTTATATTGGCAGCTTATCGTGATTTTGAAAGCCGTATTGAATTACTGACTACGTCGTTATGTGCAAAGGATCGTATAAAAATCATTATTAGTGCTACCATCGGTAAGGTTACAAAAGCAGGGATTCTTGAAAAGCAGCCAGATATTGCAGTATCTACTGTAGAAAAGGCTTTGAAAGAACTTGTTGAGGAAGGCTTTATAGAACGTCGTGGTGCAGGGCGAAGTACATTTTATATAAAAACATTGCAAAAAATAAACTTTCATACAAAATACATTTAATATATGGTATAATAAATTAAATTTGATTTTAAACGAGGTGAAATATATGAAAAAATTTTTTGCATCATGTTTAGCAGCTGCTGCGATTTGCGCATGCGGTTTAGGTTCTGCTAGTGCTGTTAACTGGCAAGTATTTGGCGAAGATAGCTCTGGTATCACTTGGTACATCGACCAAGACAGCGTTCAAAAGAACGACAAAACTGCAACTGTAGCAATCAAAGCGCAAGATTCTGAAGGTTACCACTTTGTTGCAACTGAAGAATTCAACCACAAAAAGAAAACTGTGAAAGACCAAAAGGTTGTATTGTATAACCCACAAGGTTACCCAGAACGTGAAGATAAAGTTGACGGCAAAGATCGTCCAGTTGTAGATGGTTCCCCATCCGAAGCAGTATTCAACTACTTGTGGCCAAAACAAGGTAAAAAATAAGATTCATCTTATAAATAAAAGCAGTCCGAAATGATATGTACCCTCTTTACTAGACAACCAGTAAAGGAGGGCTATATCAAAGGGCTGCTTTTTTTGTATATGTGAATTTGAGAGATAGGGCTATAAGAGTTTATAGGATAAAAAGCGGACTTATAGGACACAACGTGTGTGTAAAAACCCTTATAACACTAGATATTCACTAGTGTTATAAGGGTTTTATCTTCCAAGTTAATATAGTATAACACGATATAGTATATCATAATATACTATATCGTGTTATACTAAATATAATAATAAAAATATAATGATATGTAGGCATATAGACATACAGCTATACAGCTATACAGCTATACAGCTATACATACACATATAAAGATAGATATTATCTGATAGTAACATAAGGAGGTGCAATATGGTATTTGTAGGGCGTAAAAATGAATTAGCATCCCTTGAGGCGCAATATAATTCAAATCGTTTTGAGCTCGCGATTGTATATGGCCGACGTCGCGTGGGTAAGACGTATTTGCTCAATCATTTTTTAGCGGCCCATGAGGGTGCCTATATGGTGGGCCTTGAGTCGGGTGCTAGCAACAATTTAGAAGCACTTTCACAGGCTGTATATCGTGCAACAGGAATGGTTAAAACAGGGCAATTACAGTCGACTTTGCCGGCCTTTTCGACGATTTCTGCAGCTTTAACCCATTTATTTGAGTATAGTTTGAATCATCGAGTCGTATTTATTATCGATGAATATCCGTATTTGGCAGAATCTATTCCATCTGTTTCATCCGAGCTGCAGGCTTTGGTTGATGCGTATAAAGATCGGTCTCAGTTAATGCTCATTTTGTGCGGTTCGTCCATGAGCTTTATGGAGAATCAGGTGCTCGGTCACAAGAGTCCTCTCTATGGTCGTCGCACGGCGCAGTATAAAATTAAACCTTTCACGTATATCGAGGCCCATCAAATGGTGCCACACCTTTCCTACGAGGATAGTGCCATTGCCTTTGGTCTTACCGGTGGTGTGGCTGAATATTTATCATATTTTAGAGATGGTGATTCTCTTGATGAAAGCATTATCTCCTTGTTTTTCACACCAACAGGGCGCCTTGTGGATGAGCCATCTAGTCTATTAAAGCAGGAGCTTCGGGAGCCGCGTCAGTATAATGCCATACTTAGTGCCATCGCTAAAGGGGCTAGCCGTAATAATGAAATTGCCACTAAGGTAGATATGACGACGGGGGCTTTGAATAATTATCTAAAAAGCCTTATTGACTTACAGATTATTGAAAAAATACATCCTGTTGGATCTACATCCAATAAAAGTATTTATGCGATTAAAGACTCTATGTATACCTTTTGGTATCGCTTTGTAGAGCCGAATCAAGGCGCTATTGAAAACTTTAATGGCAATCTTGTATATACGCAATACGTTAAACCTATGCTTTCACATTTCATGGGACCTGTATTTGAAACGATGGCGGAGCAATATGTACAGGCTCGGATTCACTGTGGAACAGTTCCATTTTTACCACAAGAAATGGGGCATTGGTGGGGAACTGACAGCAGAACACGACAACAGGTAGAAATCGATTTAGTAGCCTTAGCAGATATACAAAAGGACCCTAATGCAGGGCCTGTGCGCCACTTGTTAGTGGGCGAGTGCAAATGGAAAAATAACCCTATCGGTTTAGATGTATTAGTATCCCTCAAGGACAAGGCTAGCGTATTGCATGGTGAACTATATTACTGGTTATTTAGCAAACGAGGGTTTGGATTCATAGAAGATAATGAACGGGTTGAGCTCATTGACTTACCAATGATGTATGAGCTATAAAATTTGTTGTATATAAAGGCTCGTATACTTTCAATTCCTACCAGCTCGGTACGTTGATGAACTACCCCCATATTTGTTATGCTTAAGGTATAGAAAAACTTACTTTCACATTAAGTATGATTATACAAAACGAGGAGGTCCTCATGTCCCAATTTGAATGTATCGATAAACGTGTGCCAATTGCACTCGACAATCCTGCCATTACTCATGACATCTCTAAATGTAAAAACTGTACGTTGTGCCGTCGTGCCTGCGCTGACGTGATGAGCGTGCTCGACTATTATGACCTCGAATCCACAGGCGATGTGCCAATGTGTATTCATTGCGGTCAATGTGCGGCTGCATGTCCATTCGATTCTATGCATGCTAGATCCGAGCTTGATAAGGTGAAAGCTGCCGTTGCGGATCCAAACAAAATCGTGGTTATCCAAACGGCGCCAGCTGTGCGTGTAGCTATCGGAGAAGGCTTTGGTTATGAGCCAGGCACATTCTTTGAAGGCAAAATGGTTAGCGCCCTTCGTAAACTTGGTGCGGACTACGTAGTAGATACGAACTTTGGTGCCGATTTGACTATTATGGAGGAAGCATCTGAGCTCGTGGAACGCCTTAAGAATGGCGGTACGATTCCTCAATTCACTAGTTGCTGCCCTGCATGGGTGCGCTTTGCGGAAATCTATTTCCCTGAATTGTTGCCAAATATTTCCTCTACTCGCTCCTGCATCGCCATGGAAGCTGCTATGATTAAGACGTATTTTGCTGAGAAAAAGGGCATTGACCCTCGCAATATCGTGTCCGTTTCTGTGAACCCTTGTACAGCTAAAAAGGCTGAAACTAAGCGGGAGGAACAAAATGCAGCGGCTCGTTATTACAATGATGAAAGCCTAGGCCTCGACACAGATATTTCTATTACAACGCGCGAATTTATCTACTGGCTCAACGATGAAAATGTTGACTTTGAAAGCCTTGAAGATTCTCAATTCGATGATTTAATCGGCATGGAAACTGGTGCGTCCATCATTTTCGGTAACACTGGTGGCGTTATGGAAGCGGCTATGCGTACGGCTTACAAGCTCGTTACTGATAAAGAACCACCTCCATATGCATTGACTCATTTAGAAGATGTTCGCGGCATGGATGGCGTAAAAGAAGCGACTGTACAACTTGGCGATGACCTAACATTATCCGTTGCTGTTGTACACGGCGGTAAAAATACCCGTGATTTCCTCAACGCATTGAAAGAAAATGGCAAACACTATGATTTTATCGAAGTGATGGCTTGCCCAGGCGGCTGCATTGGTGGCGGTGGTCAACCACGCACTAAATTACCACAAGCCGTAAAAACAAAAGAAGCTCGTATTGGCGGGCTTTATAAAGCTGATGAAGACTACAAATACGTGGCATCCTATGAAAACCCTGAAATTCAAGACCTTTACAAAAACTTCTTGGGTGAACCTCTAGGACACAAAGCACACGAACTACTTCATACACACTTTACAGACCGTAGTGCACAACTAGGTGACCGCAAAGACGTGGTGCCTGAAACATGCCCTACATCACCTAAATACAAAGGGTAATTGTAGATGCTCCCAGGGGATCCTAAAAAACTCCACCGGCCGGGTCTGTTTCTTCGAAACAGGGCCAAAGTCGTTTTTTAGGATTCCCTGGGAGCTTTCTCTATGTACGTTTGTGGGTTAGGTGATGTTAGGGCATAATTTTGCATTTATATGGTACGGAATTTACACGTTTGTGATTGTATACTTGTATTAAGGATGGTATTGTTATTATAAATTGATTGAGTTTTATGTACCGAGTTTGGTTAGGGTAGTTGTTTGTATTATATCGGGGATACGGACTATGATTGACGAACGGATTGTGGAGAATAATATTTTTAATTTTGCAACGAATGAGTTGGCGCAGGATGCTTTTATTTGTTGGTGTTTGAATTGGATTAATATGCCTGTTCGTGATGATAATGAAAGTGGGCGGCAGTTTGGGACTCAATTTTTATCTCGTTTGTTGAATGGGGTTTATGATGTATCTAAAGTTAATCGGATATATATTTTTAGGCAGTTGCTTAATATTGATGTACTTGTATTGGTTCCAGAATTACAGGCGGCTTTAATTATTGAAGACAAAATATCATCACAAGAGCATGGCAATCAGATTAATCGGTATAAATGCTTGCTTTCAAAAACATTTGAATCGAATCAATACAATGGATTGGATATATATCAACATCTTTCAGAGGATAAAAAAGAAAAACAGAAAAAACGTGATGCTACTGCTTGTTGGGGAGCTGTGAATAGCATTAGATGGGCGTTACGAGATGAACGGAAGGAATTGGATTTGTCAAAGTATATGATTCATACGGCTTATTTGAAGACGGATTGGTTCAATGATGATGATTGGAATACGGTTCGAGAACTGGAGAAGGATCCTAAAACTAATACGTATGTGGATGGGCCAGAGTTCTTATCTTTGTTACTGTCTTGTCATGAGTGGAATAATTCAATTTTAATGAGCTTTATGGATTATTTGAGCAGTAAAATTAAGACTACGATAGAGCATAGCTGTTTTTGGAAATACTATAAGGATGTAGACGAGCATATTCGTTTTTATATCCAAGATACTGCGATTGCCCAACGAAGATTTTTGCAGACTGTATTTAATCAGCCAAATCACGAAGTACCATTTATGACCGACTTGAAACAACACGTTGAGAATATTGACGATTCGTATGTATATGGTCGCATAGATGATGCGCCTAATACTCATACGATTCAGCATGGTAGCAGCTTTGGTACACCTTGGTCTTTGATGCATTTTTGGCCACGTTCTCTAGACCGAACTGTTGATGCCGATTATTGGGGCTTTCAAAATACAAGTGAGGATAATTTAACCGTTAAACCATATATGTTTTGGCGTATTGATAAAATTAAAGAAGGGCCAGTTTTGGCGTTACGCTACTATACGTGGTGGGAAAAGGGTGCCGGTGATAATGGTGAAAGCAATATCTGCTCATATAAAACTCGTGTGTATAACTATATTAAAGAGCGTATATTAACATCAAAGGATATTTCTGCTACTGTAAAGGATATCAATGAGTTATATAGAAGTGGAGCTGATAATGGAGATGTATGCTTTGAAGGTAATCTATATAAGCAATATGAAAATACGCTCTTGCAATTTAAATTATGTAAGATATTAATCGACTGGAATGATGCAGCTAAGCGGACAGAACTTATATCCTTAATACGTAAATTAAATGAAGAACTAACGAAGGCGATGGAAAAGGTGGAATGGGACCGTGTGCGTAAATGGGAATTGAAATAGAAGAAAGCTCTACTTTAGAAAATCTAAGGTAGAGCTTTTAATGTAGATTAAACTACAATAATTATACTTGAAGTTTTCATATCTTTATTGACTGGTAATAATATGCATAATATAATTTATTCATGAAATATTCATCTGTTGTTGTTTTATGATAATTTTAGTGGAACTATTAATTTATATCTATAGATTTATAGTTAGAGAAATTGAAATATAATCTATAAATACTCTATTCATAGTTATTTATTATACATGTTATATAATTTGTTAAATACTACATAACTTGAGGGATGAGATATGTTTAAAACGTTAAAAGATATCGCGGGTGCAACTATTGATACTTATAAAGCTAAAAAAGAAGAGAATAGAGTCAAAGGGATACAAAAAGAGAATGAACGACTAGCAGAGATTGCAGATTTAGAATTACAGTTAGAGCCTAATAAATATAGGGTTGAACAAGCTATTGGGCGGCATTTAAAAAGTAAAGAGGAGACCCTTGATAGATTTGATTCTATTGTGGAAAAAGCTTTAGATTCTAAGGCAGAATATAATCAGTTAAAAATTGAATTTGAAAGTATAAAAGCAGCTTATGAGAGATATTGTATTGATATAGAGAAGATTAAAAGAGAATTAAGTCGTTTTTATACTCACATTAATGAATCAAAAGTTCAGTTGGTTAAAGAGATTGAAATATATGATACATTACAAACGTATTATGCTACTAATGGACAGATGTTTGGATATTCTAATAGTGATAATTACTCTTATGTTGGGAATGATATTAGTAACTTATCTGGTGTAGGTAGCATGATAGGTTCTATTGTAAAAGGCATTGCAGGTGGCATTGGAGGCGCTATAGGTGCAGTTGGGCTAGCAACAAGCATTGGCACGGCAGGAACGGGAGCTGCAATTAGTGGATTAAGTGGTGCGGCTGCTACTAATGCAACATTAGCTTGGTTAGGTGGCGGTACAATAGCTTCCGGTGGATTTGGGATAGCTGGTGGTATGGCTGTTCTTGGTGGTATAGCAGCACTACCTGTAATTGCTGGTTTGGGTTATGGGTATAATAAGCTTTGTAAAGAAAAAATTAAAGAGCTTAGCGTGGGAATTCCACGAGCGAAATTACAGTTTGTAGAGCTTCTTGATCATCATGATTATCTTTGTGCAGTTAAAGATGTATTAATTGAATATCTAGAATTATTACATCATGCTCATGCTATTTTAAATAACTATAATAGTGTAGTGCTTAATCTTAACGGTGAACCACAAGATATTGATTTTTGTAGAAAATTAGAGGCATTTATTATTGGTGTAGCCAATATATCTATTGAATTACCTAGCCAAGATGAAGTTAAGCTTACTCGAGAAATTATCAACGAGTTAGAATATAAACGACATGATATTCAGTTGACTCTTGATAAATTGAGAGTGGAACTTTCTATTCCTACATATAGAGAACAAGAAATTAAGATTCAATTAATCGAAGGCAGTAAAGTTATTGATAAGATTATTGATATATTTAAAACGGCTAAAGAATCTATTTATATTAGTAATCCTTGGGGAATCAATTTTGAGGGATCTATTGGAGGTGCAAAAGATGCAGCTATTAATAGAGGTATTATAGTAAAGATTATAGATGGTATTCCTGATGGTAAAGGTTCATTTATAAAAGAAGCCGCTATTCTTAAAGATGAGTCCTATTTTATTAAGGCTCAATTTGATATTTTATCTGACGATGAAGGTAGTTCTCGTTCTGAAACTGCATTAGAGGTTGATGAAGATTATAGTCGTGCATTATATCTGAAAATTTTCAATCAAGACAATTTAGTATATACATTACGTCAAGCAAATAGTGTTTTAGAGAAAAAAGCAGCGGAGTACGAAGCACAAGTACAATCATTAGCACAATCGATTGAGAACATTCAAAAAGAAGCTAGTGTCACAGAACTAAAGTTAATAGAAGCCAAACAACAACTTTTAGGAGCAGAGAAGAACGCTAAGTCTTTTGAAAGAAAATTAAAGCAAAGTCAAGAAAAATCCGATAAACTACAATCTGAATACGATGTTATTCAATCTAAATTAGAGGATGCGACTATTACTGCGGCTACACGAAAATCTTATGAGCAGAAAATTAATGAATTAGACTCAATGTTAGCTGAAGCTCATAAGCAGAGTACGGTTATGAAAAATGATTTAAAGAAAGCAGAATCGGCATTAAAAGAAATTGTTTACGAAAAAGAGCGCTTAGAAAAGGATTTTACAGATTTATCTGAAGAAAAGAAACGTGTTCATCGTCGTTTAGAAAAGGCACGCAATGATAAATTAGAATTAGAAAAAGAACAATTAAAAATAAAGAAGGAGAATGAAACATATCTAAAAAATGTAGAGAATCTCCAATCTGAAAATAAAGAACTTCGAGCACAGATGAATGAATATTTTGAAGAAAATAAACAGTTTAAACATTTACTAGATAATGAAAGTAAAATTCTTGAAAATGCTGCCATCAGACGTGCATTTGAGAGTGCTTTACAAACATCTACGAAGGAAATTGATATATTTGCAGCCTGGATTAATAATCATGTCGTAGATGAGCGTATGTTGGAAACTTTTGAATCTTTATTAGATAAAGGTGTTACAATTAAGATTCGTTATGGTATAGGCGATGAATCTAATCCAGATAATGATAAACGAACATATTGGACAAAGAAAAATGCGAAGAAGATGAAAAAGAGATTCGAAAAGTATGGAAAGCTTTTTCGAATGAAATGGGATAACTCTCATGCTAAACTTTTTATATGTGACGATCAGTTTTATGTTATTTCTAGTTTTAATATTTTATCCTTTGATGGACAATATGAAGATGGAAAAGAGGTCAGTACACGTCGAGAATTAGGTGAATGGTCTAAAAATCTATCTAATCTTCAAGCATATCGTAAGATGTATTTTGATTTTTAATATAGATATTATATCAATATTAATAAAACCTGAGTGAATTAAACTAATTCACTCAGGTTTTTCATCTATAAATTTCTATAATACGATATTTATTGTATCGTATATTTGTTTGGTATATAATTAACATAAGATAGTTGGACGAGGTTGGGCATCTCTTCGTTATTGAAGGGAGGGGTAAGCCTATGAGTGATGATGAAATCATTATGCTCCTATTACAGATGATGACCGTAGTCATCGCCTTTGGGGCGTTAATAGCGCTTATTTGTCTAGGAAAAGACAAATAGCCCTTCATTTCCACTAACCCGGAGATTAGTAAAAAACGAAAAGGCCATTTCTACATGTATATGTAATTTAGAGATGAGCCTGACGTCACTACTCGTCTGGCTATCTTCTTTTATTATAACGGCGGTTTCATTCATCGTCAAATATAGATGATATATGGAGTTTTAGTATATAGTTTGTTATATAGGAGGTATTATGCATCACATTACGATTAGCACAACGGGCATATTTAATGCCATTCGGCCGTCCTTGTTCCCGCCGATAGAGGGGAAGGAAACGACGACGTTTTTGCTTGGCTTGGATTTTAATACAGGCGGGATTGTCCCATTTTATGATGAGGAGCAAGACGATGTGGTTGTCAATGGTCCTCATGTTGAGCTGGAACGGCAGCGGATTCGCGCGTTCGTCAAGGCCGTGTGTGAGGAGATGGGCAAGCCCTTTGAGGAGTGTCGCAATGCGTTCTTGTTTTCTTTGCCCGAATTTATCCGCTATGGTACGTATAATGGACAGCCTCTATTAGAAAAGCCTCGTACAGGTGAGTATGAGGCGTATGTTTTGTATAAAAGCCACAGAGGTCGTAAGTTATTATTTCAAAAGGGTCGCCCTCCTAAGGATGAAGTGCAATATGTATTCGACAATATGCTACGTCATTTCATAATGACCTTGTTTTCCGATGAGGGGACGTATGGCTATTTAGCCGACGTTAAGCATATAGAAACGGCCTTATCCCTTGGCGTGTTGCAACAGGCTTTGGAGGACATATGGTCTGCGGACGAAGATATATTCAGTGAAGGGGTTGATGCCTTTTCGGTGCCGAATCATTACGTGATGACCGAGCCTACACAGGTTCATTCTGAATTTTTACTCCTTGCCGATGCGCTTGGTGCCTATATGGTGCAGGCTATGGACGGAGAAACGGAATCGGACGCGCTCAAGACCTTGTCGAAGGATGTATTGTTACAACATATTTGTGAGTCCATGTATAAAATGTACATGGTGCCTTCTGAAGAGGCAGCTATTGACGTCTATGATGACTGTGAACGCTGGCTTAATCCGTTGATTCGGCAATGTTGGAATAGCCAATATACGATGGTCCGTCGTACCTTAAAGCAGGTGCCTACTTATGATGATGGTGTGCTTGGTTATGTGAAAGAACAGAAGGTATTTCCTCTTGTGGCACACGTGATTCGGGAACTTTCAACAGAGAATCTGGGCGTCGAATTGCATCCAAAGGTGCATCAGTATAAGCAGTATTTGGATGTCCTCGTTCCTTATGCAGACCGCGTGGAGGACCTGTATCGCAAACGCTATGTTGGGGTGGGTGATGAGCTCTTGTCCGTCATGGATGAATCCAATCCATTTGGTCTAGGTGATTCGGCTGACGTGGATGATCCGTTTGGGTTTACTGACCCATTTGGCATGAATGATACGGATGATATGCCGCCGGTAGATGTGGAATTATGTTGCCACGTGTATTGTGCGCTGGATGCGTGTCAGCGTGCCATACAAGGCGAGCGCATGTACCACAATGTGATTCCTATCGTGAATTTCCTTGACGATTTGGTCGCTCATGCGGACATTCCTTCGACGGATTCGTGGCAGTACGAGTATATGTTGAAAGTAGGTCGTCTGTCCAAGTGGTATCGGGCGCTGGCCTATGCTTTCACAGGGCGTAGTGAGGCTGAAAGTCTATTTAAAGAGTTGATTCAAGATCAAGAGAAGGATCCATTAGAGTATGAAAGTTATTCGGATGCATTCATTAATAACTTGGCAAATCCGTCGAGTGCCTTTGACCTTGACTATTTGCAACTTGCGTTATTGCATTTTTATGTAGAAACGGACAATCGCGTTGGTTATGAACGCTATATTGAAACCGTGTATCCACCGCTTTTCTCCATGCGTTTTGACTGGATTAGCCAGATGCATGTGCTCTTAAATGAGAATGGCCATGAGGCGGAAGATGAGTATACACAGGGTAATCACTATTGGAACTATACAAATGCGGCCTTTTTGTTGTGGCTTAAAGCTGTGTGGCACTTTCACCTAGACCATATGGATCAAGCCAGCTGGGACGAACTTGGTACCTTGTGGGATGCGACCTATGACAATCCAAACTACCAGCGTCATACACAGGATCATTACGCGTACCTTGAATGCGTCAAATACATGGTGAAATTGGCCGTTCATTTTGGTGATACTCGTCGGGCCGAGATGTACAAGCGGAATTTACAAACCCTCATCGATGAGGAGTATCGATTTGGCTGGGCCGGTACTGCATTAGGATATCCATGGAATGCATCGGATTATAGTATTATGGCTCAGATTAATGAGAGCTTAGGCAAATTAGACCTTGCGAAGGAACAATACGCTAAGGCCTACGCCTTGGTGAGCTTCGCTCAAGAAAAATGGCGTTACTTTGAAGGCAAACATGGTAACATCTGGGACTTACCAATTGCCGTAGACCCAGAGGCGACACAACCTACACTAACCGAATGGTTAACAAACTATACACCGAAATTCTCTACCATTGACGAGTACAAGAAGGCACTGGTATCTTGGATGAGCTATGTGTTCCATTAACATCGTTACATTGACATATAGAATATAAAATAAGCACGTTCTCGTGGATATAGTATACTTATACCAATAAGAGAACGTGCCTATTGTTGTTTGAGAGGTGTTGTATGAAACTAAAAATGATATTGCTAGGTGTATCTATGGCGTTAGCTTTTACCATGCCTATTAATGCGGCGCAATATACTGTGCCCGAGGGACAACCGCCTGTGCCAGGGGCAGATGCAAGTATTCCAGGAAATGCATATCAGAATTATCGGTATGGCAATACTAGTAAAGTACCTGACTTTGAGATTAAGGAATCTCTAAAACTCAGATTTAAAGAGATAGACGACGTTGCAAGTGAGCCTGGAATGAGTCTAGCCAATGCTGATGCATTAAAGAAGGCTAATATTAGGTATATGGACTTGCTTTCCCATGATTCAACGGTCATTTTATTACATGAAAAGGGGTATAATGCTAAACTGACAGCTCCGATTAGGACTGTGGAGGATATAGTGACCCCTTTAAAACGTGAGGATATTACATCATTTGCCATAGACCGTTATGCAATGGCTTCGCTTTCTGGTACTACAGAGACGCCGGAACAAGCTTTTAATGAAAGTAGCGCTGGACGTAAAGGAACTTTCATATATCCTGGTATACGAGCAGGAACTTGGATAATAACAGAATTATCAAAGAACGATAATAATCCTATGATACTTGCCCATGTTATATTCGATGAACAGCCAAATCATACGTACATCGCTACGTTGAGTAAGTTTGGTCAATCGGATGTTGTAACGAACTTAGAGTCAGCAATGGCGAATATTGTGATTCCTTCTATGCAATCGTTGGATACATTGGATAGCATCAGCGATCTTATTACATGGGGAAATATTACGTATCGTGTGCCAAAGGGCATGGTGCTAAAATCGAATGATACGAATCATTCCAATTCAGATAAGCGTGTGTATCAGGGGCATGGAATGGAATTCGTTATTGAAAGAGGCCCTGTTACTGATACTGAAAGCCCGATATTGGTATATTGTAACCGTGTTCTACGTGACTATCTCTATGCATCTCCATCACTTCTATTACAAGAGGTTCCGATTCAGTCTGCAGTGGTGTGGAATAATGGGATTCCTTCTTATCTTATGGATCAATATAATTCTGGTAAAAAATCTCGTATGATTCAATTGATACAGGATAATCAGTATGAATACAATATATATCTTACCTATGAAGATGGAAAAGCAAACTATAATCACATCGAACTACGCGATATAATGGAATATTTGGATTTTGGGAACGCTAAGATGCTAAGAGATACAATGCATCAAAACTTAATACATAAGAAAAAATAGCCCTTCGTTATCCTTTATAATTCGATAACTGAAAGGCCATTTCTACATGTATATGTAATTCAGAGATGAGCCTGACGTATCCACTCGTCTGACTATCTTCTTATATTATAATAAGGTTATGATTTATCGTCAAATTAAGATGAATGAGGTATAGTGTTTATAACTATAATCTCTAAGAGGAGAGTCTTATGTTAAAACATATTTTTATAATGTTAGCAGTAGCGTTAGCTTTCACCATACCTAGCCAAGCGATATCGATACAGGAACTCAAGTCGTCACCGCAGTTTAAGGTGATGTATGAGGTAACGCCTGATGTTCCTAATGTAGATGAGCATACTACATGGTATTTAGATACGAGATCCATAGAGGTGTTAGAGTATGCACCACCTATGTATAAAATTAAAGCTACGGTATACAATGCGTACCAATCACCGCGGAAACATGTTATTTATAGTGATTCCTGGATTGTATCCTATGACACTCGTTTGTCGTTAGCGAGTCAGGTATATCGTGCAAAACAAGTCGGTGCTTCGTTGACGACGGTTATTGATGCGGCACAAACGAAAGCAGGTATGACGGGAACTGAGGAACCCTTAGGCGTATTCTCTTTTGATGGTCAGTCGTTGCCGATTCATGTGAAAGCCTCTACGCGTGCTATTTTGCGCATGGCTCCGAATACGAGGCGTTATGATATAGCGGATACTTTATTCTATGAAGCGTATCGGATGCATTTTGAAGATGTGGTGGTGAAATGAGGCAGATGATGAAAGTATTATATATAACAATGGCATTGGTACTGTCTTGTGTGGTGCCAACATATAGCATGTCTATGCAGGAATTACAAAATACTAACCACTATGAAATGCTTCGTGGCTTTGGTGAAAGCGGCAATGGTGATGGCACCTATATAGATAAGGATTCTATCAAGGCCTCTAACGGGCCGAATGGAACAAAGCAAATTACCATCACACAGTATGTGCTCATGCCTGCTGGTGATACGATTCAGGAAAAGCAGGTTCTTTACACCTTTGATACAAAGCAGTCCTTTGCCAATTTAATTAAGAAATTGGATGCCCATCAATTAGCATCGTATAAAGATCTATGGTTGTCTAAACAAAAGAATTCAGGAATTTCATCTACTATTATTGATTTTAAAGTGTTCCATGTAGATGGAAACCGATATGATGCACAAAGCGAAGCGAGAGATAAATGGATGGCAACGGCCCCTGTAGACTTTGGCTTTGCAGGATATCTTTTGGCTAATCGCTTGTATGAGCGTGTGTACGGTATGCAATTTGATGATATATCGTCAAATTAAGATGAATATGTTGTTATATAGTGTTTATTGTTACAAACTTTAAGAGGTGATTCTAGTGAAACACTCGCTTGTAAAACTCTTGTTAAGTTCTATTTTTATTATTGGTTGTTTGGGGCAAACTGCGTTTGCTAAAACTGATGATGCGGGCGTTTTAGCCGGTTTAGAATCTAATTCGGATATGTATTCTTATTTAAACTATTACCATTATTCCTTATGGCTAGCGGATCATCGTTATTCCTATCATGATATGTATATCTCTGCTGACCAATCGGTTATTATTTCATTATGGGATTTGCGTACACAACCGAGTACAATATATATTACAAAATCTGGGTATGCAACTAATAAAGGGGCTATGGTAGGTATGACGCGAAGCGAAGTAGAATCTCTTTATGGGCCGCTTCTTGAGGATACTGAATGGGGACGACCGGCAGAACCATATGGAGATATCTATCATGGATATGATAAATATACTGGGTACTATGTGGGTGAATACGTAGGGTATCACAACGAAGGTTTATCTTTTGTATTCAATAAATATACGAATCAGGTTGTATTGATTCGATACCAACATAATCGGCATGGGAATAGTAATGTGTTGATGGATGTCAAAAAATATAATTTACTCCCTTATTTATTATAGTGAGTAGAATGAAAGAAAAAATGAATAAAGAATGAAAATACATCGTTGACGTAAAAATAAGTAGTGCTTATAATGAAATTATATTGGAGAATATGAGATTTCTTTCAGTATTTATCTATATTCATAAGTATGTATGAATAAGAATCTATAAGGGTTATTTGTGTGTTAGACCATGTAGGTTAGAGGGAGAGTTATCATGAATAAGAGATTATTAGTGTTAACGGGAATTTTGTCTGTTTTGAGTGTGAATGTTATGGGCGCACCAGTGACTGTTGGTACTGATACGATTACTATCGGCAGTATATCATCAAATAACCGCTTTGATGGTACCACGATTTCTACAAAACAGTTTTGGATTAATGATGAGTTTCCAGATGGTAGTAATGAACGTGTCATTATTAAACCGGGCACGTTATCTATGTCGAATCACGATACTAGTATGGATTTTGATGGCGATGGATTGAACATTGCTGATGTGGGGGCCGCTAGCTCTATTGTGCCAGGGACGGATCCAAGTACTGTGAAAGTGCATGCTACAAAAGTTAAACCGACGGGTATAACTATTAGTGATGGTCGACCAGATGGCATTAATCTTACGTATGATGCGGAAGCGGGTATTCATGCAGGGGATATGAAAATTGAAAATGTAGACGATGGTCAAGCAGATACAGATGCTGTTAACGTTCGTCAATTGCGCGCAGCTACTGCGAATGTTAATGTTAGCAATATTATGGGGAACGTAGGCAGCCAAATTAACAAAGCTGGTGCTGTGTCAGCTGCTTTATCTGGCTTGCATTACTTGGACTACAATCCAAATGATAAATGGTCCTTTGCGACTAGCGTAGGCCATTATAAAAATGCAACGGCTGGTGCTATCGGTACGTCTTATCAACCGAATGAAAATACGATGGTTCATCTTGGCGTTGCTTTAGGTAGTGAAAGTACCTTCAATCTTGGTGCATCTTTCAAATTAGGATACCAAGACCCTAGCTTAAAAATGAGCCGCTTTGAAATGGCACAGCAAATTAAGGACTTACAAGCTGACAATGCAGATTTACGTGCTGAACTTCAAGAAATTAAATTGGCATTACAAAAAATAAGATAGTATATATTTTATAAATTATAGGCACAGCCTTATTTGCATAGTATACTTATGCTAATAGGGTTGTGCTTATTTATGTTGAGAGAGGTTTTTATGATTCGACGTATTTTAATGCTAGCTTTTGTGTTGCTAGTTTTTACCATGCCTACAGAGGCAATTACATTACAAGAGTTACAGACATCGCCGCAGTTTAAATTGGTTCATCACCATGAGTTTAGTAACCCTGTTACAAAAGAGGGCATCTACGTTTACCTAAATACTTATTCTGTAGAGCCTTTGCACTATGCACCGCCGCAGTACACATTGCGTGGAATCTATTATATAGCTACGGTTGCATCCTATGGAGTTGGGATTCAAGAGAAACAGCTTACTGTAGCGTATGATACGAATTACTCATTGGCTACGTTGATTCGTTCGTCTCGCACGATGAATCCAAGTCCGTCCATGATTGCATTGATTCAAGCTAGTGAAAGCAATTCTGGCTTATATATGTCTGATATTGATGTGGCGAGATATGAAGCAGATGGAACCGTGAAATGGACAAAGTACTCAGAGGATACACGTAAGTTCCCAGTGAATCGTAATCATCGAATCCTGTATGATTTAGCAGATACTATGTTTATGGTTGCGTATCAGCAACACTTTGATGATATTGTGGTACAGTGAGGTGGACAATGAAACGAATATATTTACGTTTTTTATGGTTATTAGTCTGCTTCGTATTACCGTTGCAAGGTCAAGCCATATCACAGTCTGAATTATTAGATACGGCACGATTCCAACATATCGATTCTACTGTTGATTCTGGTCGGGGCGATGGGAAATATCTTGATCTTACATCCGTTAGATCTGTAGAAGCTCCTAATGGTCACCGCCGTATCGAAGCCACTGTTTATGTGCTGATGCCTGCAGCTGACCTAATTTATGGACTTCAGATTCAATATGATTACCAAATGGATCAATCGTTGAACCATTTGATTGACAAGCATGATACATCTTTACGGAACGGTGGGAATGACCCATATATTTCCATATGGTATGCAAAACAATCAAATTCGGGAATTACTGGTACAATTACAAGTGCCAATGCTTTTAATAATGGTGGCCAAACTCATAAGCAACAGATTCATATGGCTAATATAAAGGCTATTCTATTACCTGTCGAATTTGGCAATGAAAAATACAAGCTGCCTAATTTGGTATATCAAAAGGCTTATGGAATAGCCTATGATGATGAGCTGTAATAGATTATCGATAGTACTCTAGAATGGATAGAATAGTGAATAGTCACAGATTAATGATTAAACTTTTTTTGGGGCTTCTGATAAAGCTTGTACTTTTACTTATTTGGGGACTCTCTTTTTGGTGCTTTTATAGATTGCTGTACGATCGATATGTATTAGAAGCATATCCATTAAGAGATTATCTTCCCGTATTAATGCTTTCCTTTGGGAATATTTGGTTTTTGCCGTGGCTTATTTTGTGGTATGAGAAGCTATATCCTGCATTTGATAAGCCCAAAATTTATTATAGAGTAAAAGATTGGTTCATTTCTTTAAAAGAGCACTCCTTTTTTGGTATGTTTATATTTAATAGCATAGATTGTTTTATAAAATTATGTTTGCTAACCTATGCCACTATAGTAATACTGGCATGTGTTATACTAGGGCCAGTTCTATTGGTAATGATTAGTACGATATTTCATTACTTTTAAACAGTATAATATAAAATTATTAATGATAGGCACAGCCCTATATGCATAGTATACTTATGCTAATAAGATTGTGCTTATTTTATGAGAGGAGACCTTTATGTCTAAAAAGAAATTGTTTATTGCTGCATTAGTCGCTGTTGTGGCGATTGTACTGGGTTGGTATTTCTTGTATTTCACGAAAACCCCTGTCTATTCCTTGAATCTTGCTCGTGAAGCCGTAGAAAAGCATGATGTAAATGCTTTCAAAAAGCACGTAGATATGGATTCTATTATCGGTTCTGGTTATGATGATGTTGTGGCTATGCAACTGGAAGATCCTGAAATTAAAAATAGTCCATTTAAAGACCTTGCTGAGGTGATGTTCCAAGGTTTGAAACCTAAGATTGTTCCTATTTTGAGCGATGAAATTTACAATGCTATTGCAAAGCAACCTGAAAGTTCAGAGCAAAATGCTCGAGAAAAACAAGCAGCTGATGAAATGAAAGAAAAAACAGGTGTCAAAGACCTTGAGTTCAAAAGCATTGGTTCTGCCACTGTTGATGGTAATAGCGCTGTTGTGCCTGTTACATTTAATTCCAAAGAACTTAACCAAGACGTAACATTTAATCTTGCTATGAAAAAACTTGATGATGGCACATGGCAAGCCGTTAAAATCAATAACTTTAAGGAATTCCTTATCCTTGTGGAGCAACATGAAAAACAAGCTAAAAAGAAGTAGCGACATATAACAATAGCCAGTACTGCGATTGCGGTACTGGCTGTTTGTTTACATATATAATATTAGGTTGATTTTGCACGATGCCTAATGGGTATTAATCTCCTATGTTTCTGGAAACACTACATGTTCTTGTAACTTAAATTCCGGATTATTCGTAGAATCAAAGAACTCAATCATATTCCGTAATTTTTGAACTTCATCAGCACTTAAAAAGTTCGGATAAAAGATGGTATAGATAAAATGATAGGTACCATCATAGGATTCAAAGTTTAGGATGTGAATATCACTATAGGGTTCATAACTATGTATGGATAGGCCAGGTATATTATTATTCCATACAACAGCGTAATTAATATACTCTGGTGTTGGGTGGTACCGGTATATATCCCAGAATGAATGTAAATTCCTACTGAAATTGTAATGCCCATCAATGATATTATTACGAGTATACGGATTATTAGTAAGATTGATAGTAGAAACAAAAAAGGTTAGGGATCCCTTTTGGTAATATCTCATATCTTGATAATCTTCTTTACTTTCACCTTCGAATAGGGCATCTTTAGGTACACGATACTTTATGCCGTTTAGGTTTTCTATGCGTGAATATTCATTCAACTCATTGAGATTTTTCACGGATGGAAGCACGTAATTGGCAAGTAGATTGTCAGTAGGCACCTTATTCAACACCGGTTTATTATCAAAATAGGCGATACCTGCATGATATAAAGGGTAACGTATGGCAAAGCCCATCATATGTTTAAAGTTGATGGTATCGACGGTCATCGTCGTTTTTTGACCGTTTTTGAGGTAAGGCATTTTCATACTGTCCCAAGTACTATAGGTAACAGTAGGGTATGAAAATACAGTTGCCTTTATATCAGAAATATGCTTTTCTGGACTCTTCTTTGCTTTATCTTGTAAGAACTTACGAACGTCCTTGTCTGTTAGTTTTTCATAGGCAGTTTTAGTGTTGCGCCAATCCTGATCTTTGTAATCTGCATAGTCGATTTCTAGATTAAGACTGCCATTATCGGTTATAACGCGATAATCCTCTATGGTGCGATCTGGATTTTTATACCGGCCGATATTATATTCGCTCTTTATGCCTGCTACGGGGAATGAAAGTCGGATTTGGCTGTATCGATTGTGAACGGAAATCACTGTATTGTGGTAATGTTCGCCACGATATATAGAGGCCTCCTTTGCATAGGCTAGTTCGTTTCTACTAATACCGTTGGCTTTATCAGTACTCTTTAAGGTTTCTACATAATTGGACACATCCTTTTCAATGGCTTGGTTTGTGGCTTGATAATTTATATACGCATCCTTTGGAATTTTCGCATCCGCACCGGGAATATTGACATCGATGGCGCCTACTGGTGACAGTATAGTGCTTATGATGAAAGCTCCCGTTAGTACTACTAATTTTGTCATCTTTTTATCTCCCTTTTAGGCTCTCCTTATGTATCGGTGTTATAGCAATACATAGATTTTCTTTATTAAGTATAATTATATAACTGAATGTCTATATATTTCTATATTGTAAGCCCTATTACGCTTACATATTATAATCTGTATTACGTTTATATGTCGCCATGCACTAAATTCTCCTCATCCGTTTTTCTATAATAAAGGTGTAATAAAGATAGCTTTCATAAGGATTAGCAAGATACAAGGGGGATGTCCTATGAATCAAGGTTTAGTGCGCCAAATTAATGATATTGTTAGACCTTATCGCGAAGCGCGGATGGGTCTGCTCATCGCGATTAGTAATCCGGTTGGGCGGAGTGGGCCAACGCCGCCTTTGACATGGCATTATATGATTGGTAGGAATTGGTACAAGCACATGATTCATGGCACGGCGTCCGTGAATGGTGTACATGGACAGCAGCCGGTGGAAATGACCTTGTTTGCATGGCCTGAGAATCGGATTGCGGATTGGCATAGCGTAGGTGGCTGGTATACCCAGCAATATGGATACCCTTGTGTGCTCTGCGTGTCGCCTACGGGGCATACTAAGATGCTTCGTTATGATAATGGCAAAATGCGTTATGGCGATGACCTGGGGCCATGGGACCCTAGTCACATTGAGGATTATGGGATGGCTGTCTTTGGTAAAAGCTACGCTTGCACGGCCATTGATGGTGATTATCGGTGCATGCAATTTCCTGAATTTAACAGGAAAGAGGGCACTCATTTTGGTGCCTTATCTGACTATATTGGTAGTGAATATATTTTACTATTTCCTAAAAGTCGCATTTGCTCGGCGTCTAAAGTCGGACGTCATTCTATCGAAGATCTAGCCAATATATGTAATATTCCCTATGATATGGTGGAACAAACCTATCTATACGAGCCTGATGATCCGACGGAATATAAAGAAACCTTTTATGCTCTTTACGTACGAAAAGCAAGATTACAAGAGGTCTTTGGCGTTTATAAACGAACCCTTATGTGTAGAGACATAAATTGGATGATTTGTGTCACACCGCGAGGCTATATGTACCATATTTCTCCATTTACCAATAGTAAAACGGGACTAACAACGGACTCATTACCTAATATTGCGTATGACCCGCATGCCGATGAATTTCTGGCCCTTCTCGCTAAAGACAAATGGGAACTATGTGGTAACTATGGTCGATTTTCACTTTATACATACAAATCCTTTATGGAAACACACGATCGTTACATCAAAACGATTTCTCCAGATCCGACATTTACCTATTGTCCTCCTACAGTAATGACCGTAGTCACAGGGCACAATATAATTCAGAAAATACTAAAAACACCATGTGTGCTAGCATAAAAAAGAGCTACCTTAGGGAATCTAAGGTAGCAATAGCAAAATAGCCCTCCGTTGCCTAGTGTAACTAGATAACTGAAAGGCCATTTCCTAAGATTTTACTATTTTCGAGATGCGCCTGACGTTTCGACTCGTCTGACTATCTTCTTATATTATAGATAGAATTGTATATATCGTCAAATACGAATAAACCATAAAACAATAGGCACAATGCTTCTTAGCATAGTATACTTATGCTAGTAAGGTTGTGCCTTTTTCGTTAGGGTTATTATATTGTTATATCATATAGTTTTGAGAGTTAGATATTTGTGAATATGTGTAAATCAATTATAAAAATTGTTTTAGGCCTCGTTGTAAAGCTATTGCTTTTAGTAATTTGGTGTATTTCTATATATGTTTTTTGTGGTTTAATTTATGATCGTTATGTGTTGGAACTATACCCATTAGGTGATAAAGTTCTAGTACTGATTTTTACGTTTGGTAATATATGGATTATACCCTGGCTGATTTTGTGGTGTAAAAAACTGCATCCATTTTTATCTAAACCTAAGATATATTATTCATGTAAATCTTGGATAGCAGAAAAAAGAGAGGCTTCTTTTGCTTTTAAATCTTTATTCTTAATTATTGAATTAATATTGAAAGCCTATGGTATATTGTGGAGTACCCTGTTAGTTGTTATATTAGCCCTAATTCTTACACCCTTATTATTACAACTGAGGAACCTCTTTTCTTGGATACTAGGATGGGGGTAATTTGAGAATTTCTCTAGTTTTATAAGTCTTTTATCGGTTATATAGTTTTGAGAGACTAGGAGAGAATGATGAGAACAAAATTTATAGTATTTAGTTTGGGTATTGCTGTATTACTGGCCGGCAATATGAGTTCTGTTGCTGATGCCAGTTGGTTGAGTAAAGCCATGGATCGTTTAGAAACAAGTAATGCTAAACTTTCACCAAGTTGGCCAAAGGCAGAGCAATATCGTCATTATAGACCTGGTCAGGTCATAGGGGCCTATTTGCCTGCTGAAGATATGAAAATTGCAGGTGTGTCCCTTGGTACATCTTTTGATGCAGTAAAGGCTAGCCTTGGTCAGCCGACTAGTGAAAAACGTGATGAGCTTACCTATGGAGGCATTAAATTCGGACATTCCTTGATGCAAGATAGCAGACCTATCGTATGGTATATAACCGTAAGCAATCGCGATGCTGTAACTGCTCGAGGCATTGCCGTTGGCGACACCTTGAAAAAGGTTATGGACGTCTATGGACGACCTGATTTTATCGACTTTAATAACCGGTGGTTCTATGGATATCTTAGATATAATAGCGATAACATTCGCGGTATATTCTTTGAACATAATGGTAGCAAGGTGACGAAGATTATCATAAGCGATAATTAAGTAGGTGCTATTCCTACGGACGATATATAAAACAATAAATTGAAATTAATCAATATATTTGCTACACTATACATATGAATAATGATTCCTAATGTTATATGTAGATAAAGGAGTTCCTATGTTATTTGTAGAATATCCAAAATGCACAACGTGCAAAAAAGCAAAGAAGTTTTTAGATGATCATCATATTGAGTACACAGACCGTGATATTAAATCTGAAAATCCTACAGCTGAGGAAATCGCTGCATGGTATCCTCAATCTGGTAAAGATTTGAAAGCTTTCTTTAATACATCAGGCTTGATTTATCGTGAACAACAATTAAAGGATAAATTACCAGGGCTCAGTGAAGAGGAAAAATTAGCTTTATTGGCATCTAATGGTATGCTCGTAAAACGTCCAATTTTGGTATTAGAGGACAAAGTTCTAGTAGGTTTTAAAGAAAAAGAATGGATTGAGGCACTCAATCTATAATCGTTTCTCATCAACATAAAAGGCTGTAACAGCATGTGGTAATACTACACTCTGTTACAGCCTTTTTTGTCATAAAATGTAAAAAATATGCTATAATTAATATACTATTTATAATTTAGAGAGAGTGTTTATTATGCATATTACAAAGCCCCTATTATGGCTATTAGAACCGTATATCGTATACAAAGCCTATTTGTGGGGCCTTCATTTTTATTCGCATCCATTAACTTGGGAAGGTGAAGTGGATTGGTTTTCATTGACCTTGACCATATTGCTCGCCATTGATGCTGTTGTATTACCACTTTTATTGTTATACCTACCAGCATGCAATCCCCACAAGGAAGTTCCTAAATGGATTATGAGGATGTTTAATCCTTTAGATCGTTTTGTAGCTTGGATTGAAGGAAAACAACTTGGTACGGTATGGATGAAAATCATTGGCGCTTTATGGGCCTTTTTTATATACCTTGTACCTGTTTATATCGGTGGACAACTAGCGATGGCCGTCGTTGTATCACTCATTTATGATGTGCTAATTTGGGCGACCGTACAGGTGCAATAGACGTTCCTGTAAAGGATAACGGATTTACTACACCATGAGACTTATAATATAAATGTAGATTATGAACTAGGTATATACTGTACAGATTAGGTAACACAGTATTTCTGGAGGCAGGATATACTTTCACAAGGAGGAGTCATGAATACCTTAGAATGCATTAAAACACGTCATAGTACGCGCAAATTTAAATCTGAACCTGTGGCAAAGGAATTACTAGATACTGTTATTGATGCGGGTCGTCGCGCGCCAACAGGTGGCAATTTACAACCTACACATTTTATGGTCATTACCAATCCGGATGTGTTGAAAGAACTAGTAACCCTTGTCCAAGACGAGTATGGTAAGACGGAAGTAACGGAACAAACGCCGCCATACATGGTGAACATCATTAAAATGTCTAAAGAGGGCAAATTTGTGTTCCATTACAATGCGCCGGCGCTTGTCGTATTGGCTCATAAACCGGTATTAGCCAACAATTTCTCTGATACGGCGTGTGCTATGCAAAATATGATGCTTGCATGTAATGAACTCGATTTGGGCTGTTGCTGGGTTAATCAATTGCGTCATTTGCAAGATAATGAACGCCTCGTGGCGCGCTTGCGCGAACTCGGTATGGGCGATGATGAAAAGGTTTATGCTAGCCTTTCTGTGGGGTACCCTGATTTGCCAAATGGATTGAATCGTAGAGAACTGGACATCAAAGGAAATCCTGTAACATATATAGGTTAATAAATGCTCTATAACAGTTATAGATTGAGAAATAATCCATTCCGTTAAACAATAAAATAGAAGAATAAAGTAAAAGGTCCTCAGGATGATGCATGACTACACTAATTGTGTGGTCATACATCATCCTTGAGGATTTTTTTGAGCTCTGCTGATGACTATATAGTATGTATGTATGTAAATAAAAGTGAAAATTGTGCTTGCCAATATACCCATATAGGTATATAGTATAGATAAGCATATACCAGTATGGGTATATGCAGAATGATGTTAATAGTTATATTCAGTTGAATAACAATATATAGTACGATTGATATATTGTTGCCGGAGGTATATATGGCAACGCACAATACAATAAAAGACTGGTTCCTGGAACATACCGAACCACTAACATTAATTATAGATAAAATGGATCATGCATTCTTGGTGGATGATTCTGATGGCACTAAAGCTTGTGATGTGGAAGAATCCTTCCGTACATTAGATAATATATCTGTGTTAAGCATGCCAGTAATGCCAGTACAATGGCATAGTGTATCTCAAACTGCGTTGTCATGGACCATGTTAGTTCATCAAGGCTGTCAAAAAATAAAATAATCCCTCTTATAGAACTACAATTTCAAACTAGTTGTATGTAACAAAAGGCCGCAATCGCGGCTTTTTTTCTTATATAAATTTATAAAGAGACATAGCGTTTACCCACGGCATAGATGTTATTTTAAGCAATATACCATTTTATTCTTTAAAATACTAAAGAATTTACAGAGATGTATTGACCGTTTGCTGGAAAATTGTGTACAATTAATTTAGAAATACATAGTGTGTAATGGAGGGCTAATAAATGGCTAAAATAGGTACATTAGCAGGTTATAATCGGGCTTCGGAGGTGCCGGAAGACGATTATTTATTGCTAGAAAATCAATTGGGATTTCCTTTGTATGTGGTAGCAAAGGAATTGGTAAATGCATATCGTCCATATTTGGAACCATTAAATTTAACATATACTCAATACATCGTCATGATGGCATTGTGGCAATACGGTGACTTATCCGTAAAAGAATTGGGGCAAGTATTGCGTTTAGATTCTGGTACATTAACACCACTGCTTAAAAAATTGGAACTGAAAGGGTTCTTGAAACGCAAACGTAGTCGTAATGATGAACGCGTTGTGATGGTTATTCTTACAGAAGAAGGTCATAACATTCGTGCAGAAGCAATTGAAGTACCTAAGTTATTAGTCGCTAAATCTAAAGAAGTGTTTTCTGTTCATGAAGCGGCTGAATTGAGAGCTTTACTTAACAAATTGTTAGATGCTATCGATGCTGCTCATGGTGTAGTTAATCCTGAGGATATTAAACGATAAAAAAATATATAACACAGTAAGGTAAAGCCATTGTAACACCTAGTATGTTTGCGTTTAGTATTGTGTATGTTTTATATGTGGTATAATTTAAGTAACTTTTGTATTATGGGGTCATTGAGAGTAGCCCCAGTGTTACCCTTTAGGGTGAAGGAGAACATTATGAATAAGAAATTTGTTACAACATTTGCTCTAGCAGCAACATTATTAGTTGGTTCCGTAGCAAGCGCTGCTAACTGGAATGGCTTAGATAATTATCCAGAGGTACCAAACAGTGCTAATGGTACAGAAACTTACTTCTTTGACAAAGCATCTGAATTTAAATTGATCGATGGCAGCCGTAACTATGTATTCGGTATTAATGTGGTGAATATGCACAACAACCAATACGGCGAAGCTACATTGTTCAAATATATCGTGCATCCTAGCTTGAATGTAGTCTATCGTTTTGCTCCAGATGGTCAATTGTACCAAATCAATCCTGGCACGAACGAATTCAACATGTTCAAGGCTGCTTGGAAAGAAGTATATGGCACAGAATTTGAATTCACTAATATGAATGCAGTGCCTGCAACTGTAAATGTTCATCCATAATAATTAAATACTTATAATGGTGAAAGTTCACGTATGGGAGCTTTCACCATTATTGTATATACATGTATTAGTTTTTATGAGGCGATTAGTATGACAGTGCTTTCGTTCTGTGAAAGCTATATGTATTGTGTTAGGAGGTAAGGATGGCAAAATCTGAATTTGCGCAAGCCTATATGGAGCGCATGTTTCCTGAAATCGCATCCCCCGCAGGATATATAGATCCTGAATTTGAAGATTTATTTGAAAACTTTGCCTTTCATGAGGTTATTACCGAAGATGGTTGTAATGTAGCGGCACACAGTCGATTTTTAGCGATTTTAGCTATATTAGTCGGTGCAGGTGCAACGGAAGAATACTCGTTGATGATGCCCGCTGCCTTGAACTTTGGGGTTATTCCTGATGAAATTGTAGAGCTCATCTACCAAGCGGTACCATATCTTGGTATTGGTCACGTACGTCCGTTCTTTAAGATTACTAATAAGATTTTTGACTATCGAGATGAAGATATTCAAAATCCGCATCGTAGCACCGTAACGAGTGAGACACGCCTTGAGAAGGGCATTGAAAAACAGGTTGAAATCTGGGGCGAAGGCATGAGAGACTTTTACCAATCAGGCCCACAAGAAACGCGCCACATCAACAAGTGGCTGTCTAATATGTTTGGCGATTACTATACGCGTAAAGGCTTGACTACGCGTCAACGAGAAATGATTACCTTCTGTTTCCTCATGGCCCAAGGTGGCTGTGAAGCACAGCTAAAGGTTCATGTTATTGGTAATTTAAACGTCGGAAATGACAAGCAATATTTGATTAGCATTGCATCTCAGTGCGTGCCATATATTGGGTATCCACGCGTGTTGAATGCATTAACTTGTATTAATGCTGGCTTTGCAGAGTGGGCGGCTAGTCAATGATTTTTAAATTATAAGGAGTGTTATGATTCTTTCTGGTTTAAGTTTAATTATGATTATCGCCTCAATTCCGGCGCTAATCATCGCTGCGGCGGGGCATGAATATGCTCATGCAAAGGCAGCAGATTTATTGGGTGATCCTACGCCTCGTATGATGGGACGCCTTACGATGAATCCTTTTGTACATCTCGATCTAGTTGGTTCCTTAGCCCTTATTATCGGTGGCTTTGGATGGGCAAAACCAGTTATTGTAAATCCTACTAATTTTAAGGACCCACGGACCGATGACATGATTGTGTCCATAGCAGGCCCTATGGCTAATATTTTGATGGCCTTTATTGCGTATGTTATCATGCGAAGCTTAGATGTAGTGGGTTTATTAGAGAATGAGTCTCTGTACCTCGTATTGTTACTCATCGTTGTGTATAACATCAACTTCGCCATCCTTAATATGATGCCCATCCCACCGCTTGATGGCAGTCATATTTTGATGAACTTTTTGCCCCTAAAATGGCAAGTTCATATAGCTCGATTTAGTATCGTTTCCTTGCTCATTTTAATCGCTATTTTGAATTCCCCTATTGCAACTCGTATTTTCGTGCCATTGCAAAAATCTATTTTAGGGGGTTTTGAAAGCATCGTTAATTTAGTGCTCTAGTATTGGTAAACATTTATATGTAACTGGGACGGTAACAAACTATAACCCCATTAAAATATAGCCCCTTTTATTAAAGGGCTATAACAAAATAGTCCATTACACTAAAAAGGCTATTAGTTGATTGTATTTGATCAACTAATAGCTTTTTTGTGTTTTAAGCAAAAAGGGTCCCGAAGGACCCTTTTCGTTGGTATAATAAAATATATGCTAAATGCGACCTTGTTCTTTTAGTTCTGCTAGTAATTTTACAATGCGTGGGCCACAGCCTTTGCCGCCACAGGCACCGGTACCGGCTCTAGTGGCTTCTTTTACAGCAGGAAATGTATGAGCACCATTAAAAATGGCCTCTTTAATCGTTTTTCGTGTAATGCTGCGGCATGTACACACCTTTGTTAATTTATCCAGAATCGCTTCTGGCACTTGGTTATTTTCAAATTCCATATATTCCTCTTTGACTCACGTGAGTCATTATACACTAAATTACATCGAAACTTTACGATATAGTTTAGTATAGCATATATGAGGTTTATTTGTTAAGTTATTTCGGAGGTTCTGATGTTACGACGTATATTAGCAGCGACTATGGTTGGTGCACTAGCGCTAACGGCAGGCTGTGCTTTATCGAATCCGTTTGCTCACAAGGTGGAGGCTGTCACTTATGAATCGGTGGCACAGAGCGAGCTTTCACAAGAAGAAAAGGTAGATACATTAGTGGCGAATATGTCCGATGCGGACAAGGTAGGCCAATTGTTAATGATTGGTATTCATGGAAAGACACTAAATGATGATGCAAAGTTTATGCTCAACGAATATCGGGTGGGCGGTATTATTTTGTTCGACCGCAATATGGAAAGTAAGGAGCAGGTGAAAACGCTCATCACCGATATTAATAAGGTAAGTAGAAATGCTGGTCTTACGCCATTATTTATTGGTATAGATCAAGAGGGTGGTGCTGTGGCGCGCATGGACGATCAGTTGATAAAGGTGCCGCCAGCAGAAGAGTTAGGACAAGGTACTGCCAGTGATGCGGCTAATTTGGCAAAACAAGTGGGAACTGAGTTAAAAGACCTTGGTTTTAATATCAATTTTGCGCCTGATGCGGACTTGGGATTGACCTATGGTCGCTCCTATAGCACAGATCCTGACCGAGTTGTACAATTCGCTCATGCTATCGGCGATGCGTACGATGCATCTGGTTTATGGTATTCGTACAAGCATTTTCCAGGCATTGGTAAAACCGATGTGGATTTGCATGCGGACACGAGCATTGTACCTGCATCTAAAGATACCTTGCTCACTGAGGATACAAAGGTATTCGTAGATCTCATTCAGCAATCTAAACCGAACACATATATGATTATGGTATCTCATGCGATGTATCTGCAAATTGATCCAGATTATCCGTCTAGTCTCTCTAAGAAGATCATCACCGACTGGCTTCGTAAGGATATGGGCTATAAGGGCGTTGTTGTTACCGACGATATGGACATGGGGGCCCTCGCTAAACACTATACCTTTGGTGATATGGCGGTGCAATCCATCCAAGCGGGCAGCGATATCCTGCTCGTGTGCCATGAGTATGAACATATGCAGGCCGCTTATAATGGGCTTATGAAAGCCGTCAAAGACGGAACCATCTCCAAGGAACGCCTTGATGCATCGGTGAAACGGATATTGCTTATGAAATTGAGTTATGGTATATAAATACTAGTGTAAACCATAGTATATAGTGTATTCATAACAATATAGTATCAACTCCATACAGGATTTTTTGATACCGATAGAGAATTAATAAATATAGTTATTCTCTATCGGTATATTTTTTGCGTTAGTACGCGTTAGGAGTGATGTATATGGTTAGAAGAATTATGTTGAACGGTACGTCTTATTTTGGGCAAGGTGCGATTCAAGAAATTGTGAACGAAATTAAGAATCGCCATTTTAAAAAAGCTCTCGTTACATCTACACCTGATTTATTTGAGTTTAAGGTAGCTACAAAGGTTACGGACTTACTCGATGAAGCAGGTATTGAATATGCTATTTATGACGGCATTAAACCAAATCCTACCATCGAAAATGTAACGGCTGGCGTTGATGCATGTAAAGCGGCTGGTGCTGATGTTATCGTTGCTGTTGGTGGCGGTAGCCCTATCGATACAAGTAAAGCGATTGCAACGATTATTACGAATCCTGAGTTTGCCGATGTACGTAGCCTTGAAGGTTTAGCGCCTACTAAGAACCCTTGCTTGCCAATTATCGCTGTAACAACTACGTCTGGTACAGCTGCAGAGGTTACTATTAACTACGTTATTACAGACGTTGAAAAAAACCGTAAATTCGTTTGCGTAGATCCTCATGATATTCCAATTGTAGCTATCATAGATCCTGACATGTCCGCGTCTATGCCGACAGGTCTTTGCGCAGCAACAGGTATGGATGCTCTCGTGCATGCCGTAGAAGGCTATATCACAAAAGGTGCGTGGGAACTCACTGATATGCTTCATTTGAAAGCTATTGAAATCATCGGTCGCTCTTTACGTAGCGCTGTAGCAGGTGACTATGCAGGCCGTGAAGCCATGTCAGTTGGCCAATACATCGCCGGCATGGGCTTCTCTAACGTAGGTCTCGGTATTGTTCACTCCATGGCACATCCATTGAGTGCTGTATATGACATCCCTCATGGCAAAGCTTGTGCAATGCTCCTCACTGCAGTTCTTAAATTCAATGCGCCTGAAACAGGCGAAAAATATCGTGAAATCGCTCGCGTTATGGGCGTTGCTGATGTGGATGCGATGAATCAAGAAACCTATCGCCAGGCAGCTATCGATGTAATTCAAAAATTAGCTGACGATGTAGGTATTCCTAAATCCCTCAGCGAAGCAGGCGTGAAACGGGAAGACATTCCATTCCTCGCTGAATCTGCTTTTAACGACGCATGTACGCCAGGTAATCCACGAGATGCAAGTTTAGAAGAAATCATAGGAATTTACGAATCCATTTTCTAAGTTAGTATAATCTTATAACAATACATAGCAGCATCTATACGGCCGGTTTTGCCGATATAGATGCTGTTTTTATGAAATTATCCACAAGAGTATTCTTGAAAAAGTAGGGATACGCAAGTATACTAGTTATAAATATACTGATTATATTTATTCTGTTTTCGACATAGTGTATAAGGAGGCGAATCTATGAGGTTATGGAAACTAAATAAACACAGCTCTACCTTGGCAGATATGTCGATGAATCGTATTTTGCTATCTGAACTCATCGTCAAAGGGGCATTAGTAGGTATTATTGCAGGCTTTTTCGGAGCTGCTTATCGGTACTTAATTCTCGAGTCCGAGCATGTTAGGTGGCATTTGATGGGCGATATTTCTATCGAATGGGCCATAGCCTGGCTCATTGCCATGGTAGTGTTTGCTTTTATTATCGATCGATTGTTGACGTGGGCACCATTATCTGGCGGTTCAGGTATTCCTCAAATTGAAGGGGAAATGCTCGGTTTATTTGATATGAAGCCATATCGCACGCTTATTTCAAAGATGATAGGTGGCGTATTGACAGGCTTTGCAGGATTTTCTGTGGGGCGTGAAGGGCCAGCCGTACAAATAGGGGGCTCTGCTGGTAAAATCGTATCCTATTGGATGAACTCTGGATTGCGTGAACAGCGGATTCTTACCTCCGCTGGAGCTGGAGCTGGTCTGACCGCTGCCTTTAGCGCACCTGTATCCGGCGCCATGTTCGTCTTTGAAGAGGTGCATAAGAGTTTTTATCCATACCTCGTCATTCCTACCTTTGTGGCTACGCTCATATCGAACTACATTACGGTAACTATCTTTGGTCTTACGCCGGCCCTCGGATTTTCCGTAACTTCAGGGATGCCGCTTGATTATTTTCCGGTTCTGCTCGGTGTAGGTATTTTAATGGGGCTCTGCGGTGTATTGTTTTGCCGCATGATATTTGCCTTTAAGCGTTTCTTCGAGTGGATGAAATGCTCTCGTTTCTTAAAACTTGTGATTACTTTTGTGACTGTGGCCGTTATCGGCTTTGATTCCCAGCTTTTATTGGGCGGTGGCAATGATTTAGTAGGGCAGCTAGCCTTTCAATCTCATGGTGTATTGCTTCTCGGTGGCATTGTGCTGGGTAAAATCTTGCTCACTACCTTTTGTTATGGCAGCGGCGCACAGGGCGGCATCTTTCTACCGATGCTTGTTATCGGTGCATCAGCCGGTGCTTTTTGTGAAAGCCTGCTTTCATCCATGGGATTAATAGCTCCAGATTTTGTACCTCAATTTGTTCTTTGTGCCATGGGTGGCATACTAGCGGCCGCTATGCGCACCCCAATTTTGGCGATTTTACTCGTTCTTGAAATGACGGATAGCTTTTCCAATATCTATGCTATTGGTATCGTTACTATCGTGGCGTACTTGGTGGCAGAAATGCTGAAAGAACCACCTATTTACGATTCCTTATTACAAGCTATGAGCGGTCAAAGCAACTTAGAAAATGTGCAAACCTTCTTCCAAACTAAGGTTCCTGTGGTGGCCTCTTATATTAATACACCATTACAAGACCTTAATTTGCCTGATGGAACACTCATCGTTAGCATTCGCCGGAATGGTACATACATCGTGCCTCTTGGCGATGTGAAACTAGAATCGGAAGATGAACTGCAAGTCTCTTGTGAACGAGGACGTTTAAAAGCAGCAAAATCGTATTTCCAATCTAATTAGCTTTAAATCGTTTTGGACTGAGGTCCTACTAAAAAAGCCTCCACCGGCCGGGTCTGACTTCGGCCTACGGCCTTCGCAGGGCCAAAGTCGTTTTTTTAGTAGGACCTCAGTCCTTTGTCATTTAGAACTATTAAGATTAGAAATATGATTTTGCTGCATTATTACAGACAGTAGAGGAAGGGACCCGAAGTCGTTTTTTCGAGGCAGCTCACCTTTTTTATTTCTTCAATTATAGATTGGGAATACGATTTAGCTGCTTCTGAGTTTTTTTGGTATACTTATTATAAATATAACAGGAGGTGTCGATATGAAGACGTATTCTTTTCCATATGATTATAAAAGTGTAGATGTGTCTATTGATGAGCGGTTTGTGCAGGGGGTTCTTGTGTCTAATGCGGCGGCGTATAAGGCAGAGAAGAGTCCCGCTGAGCTTGTTGAGGATGCGCTTGATCACCCTATTAATAGCCCTTCTTTAGAGGAGTTGGTAGCAGGAAAACGCAATATGGTTATCATTACGAGTGATCATACGCGTCCTATGCCTAGTAAGGTGACGTTGCCGATTTTGCTTCGTCGCATTCGTGCAGTAAACCCTACGATTGATATTACGATTTTAATTGCCACAGGCTTTCACAGACCGATGTCTCACGAAGAGATGGTAAATCGTTTTGGCGAAGATCTTGTTAAGACTGAAAACATCATTAACCATGATTCTGAAGATGCAGCGAATATGGTGGAAATTGGTACATTGCCGTCTGGCGGCAAGTGCGTCATCAATCGTTTAGCAGTGGAAACAGAATTACTCATTTCCGAAGGTCTAATTAACCCTCATTTCTTCGCAGGATTCTCTGGCGGTCGCAAATCCGTGCTGCCGGGCGTTGCATCCAAGGTTACAGTGCTTGCAAATCATTGTGCTGAGTTTATTGAAAGTGAGCATTCTCGGACTGGTAAAATCGACGAAAATCCAATTCATAAGGATATGTTGTATGCTGCACGAACAGCGAATTTACAATTTATTTTGAATGTTGTCATCGACAGCAAAAAGGAAATTATCAAGGCTGTAGCAGGCGATTGTGTAGATGCGCATAAGGCGGGCTATGAATTTATTCGCTCCTTGTCTTCTGTGAAAGCTATGCCTGCAGATATCGTTATTACTAGCAATGGTGGATACCCATCGGATCAAAACCTATATCAATCTGTTAAGGGTATGACTGCTGGCGAAGCATCTTGTAAAGATGGTGGTGTGATTATTATTGCTGCATCCTGCAAGGAAGGCCATGGTGGTGAGGCTTTGTATGAAGCTATTAAAAACATGGAAAGCCCTCAACAAATTTTGAACGATATCCACGGTGTACCGCGTAATGAAACTAAGCCATACCAATGGAAAATTCAAATCTTAGCTCGTATCTTGAATCATTTTAAGGTTATCGTTGTTACCGAAGATTGTGACCATCAAGTCATCTGCGATATGCATATGACTCCTGCATCCACATTAGAGGAAGCATTGGGCATTGCACGAGGTATTATGGGAGAAGATGCATCGATTACCATCATTCCTAATGGGTCTACAGTGATTGTAGAGTAGGAGTATTCTTATGACTGATAATATAGTTTTATTCTATCTATTTTTTATCGTAGTTGGATTTTTTACGGCTATGCTTGGCACTATTATTGGTGCCGGCGGTGGCATTATATTTGTGCCGCTATTCATGTACTGGTTCCCTGAGTGGAGCCCATCTATGATTGTAGGGACCTCTCTATTTTCTGTTATGTGTAATGCCATTTCGGGATCGATTGCCTATCTTAGACAGAAAAAGGTATACATTAGTGCGGCCCTCATTTTTAGTGTGGCAACCTTTCCGGGGGCCATCTTAGGGGCTCAAATGTCCGATGAGTTTTCTGGACCGGGATTCAAATTTGCCTTTGGTTGTTTCCTGTTGTTTGCATCCTTCTTGATTGGCTTTAAGAACTTTGGTAAGAAGGGGGAACGCAAGGAAGAATCCCTTTCAATGGACCAAGTAAGCTATAATAAGCCTGTAGGTATCGGCATTAGTATCATCGTTGGGTTCATTTCCAGTATCTTAGGTATTGGTGGTGGTTTAATCCATGTGCCGGCCCTCATCTACATCATGGGATTTCCTACTCACTTGGCGACGGCTACGAGCCATGCCATCTTGGCGGTATCCACCGCAGTAGGCGTTATTACCCATCTCTTAGAGAACCATATTGTGTTTAGCATCGCCATTCCTGCTAGTATTGGTGCCGTGTTTGGTGCTCAAGCAGGCGCTCAAATTTCAAAACGCCTCAAGGCAAAGGCCATCTTGGCTCTTATGAGTATCGGTATCTTTGGCTTGGCTGTGCGGCTCATTATTGTTTCTGGAATTATTTTGCTATAACTAAAATGCATATATAAATTATATTGATAATTTTTAATATAATTTATGCAGAATACCATTTAAAAATGTATAAATATAAAAATATGCTTCCTTGTTACTATCTTATAAAAATAGGCGTATTCTCTTAAGAATCTCTAGATTTTTGAGAGAGGTATATGTAGCTGAAAAGAATGATATAGATATATTTTTATTGATACTTTTTAGTTAAAGTACAAATGAAGAACCAAGAAACTGAAAGTGGATTTCAACTAGGTATAGATTTATATGATGGAACTATAGAATTTATATTTCATATATAACTTATGCATAATTGTAGCGGTTGAAATGAGAAGGGCGTATACTAAATATACAAGATTTTACCCTTAAGATAGGATTGGAGGAAATTCAAGTGAGTACGCTTATTAGAGATTACGAACGCTTTGCTAAAGAGGCAAAAATGATTTGCAAAGATCGTGTGTATACGGATTATTTACGTCGTTATGCATATGGTGTAGATGCATCCTGTTATAGTTATTTACCAAAGGTGGTTGTAAAGGCAGAGGATGAACAAGAGGTAAGACGCCTTATTCGTTTATGTCAACAATGCGGCACACCATTTACATTCCGTGCGGCTGGTTCTTCTTTGTCTGGTCAGTGCTCCAGTGAAGACGTGCTCATCGTATGTAATGATGGCTTCAAGAAAATGGAAGTTATCGACGATGGCAAAGCCTTAAAATGTGAGTGCGGTGTTATTGGTTCCGACGCGAACGATTTATTGAAACCGTACAATCGTAAAATTGGTCCAGATCCTGCAACGCTTGCAACAGCATTAGTAGGCGGTATTTTAAATAATAACTCCTCCGGTATGTGCTGTGGTACGGCGCAAAACTCTTATAAAACAATTCGCTCCATTCGCGTTGTTTTATTAGATGGCTCTATTCTTGATACATCCGATCAAAAGAGCATCGACCAATTCCTCAAAGAGAAACCTCAAATGGTAGAAGATATCTTGCAATTGCGCAAAGAAATCTTAGCCGATGAAGAATTGACTCATTTGATTCATCACAAATACAAAATTAAAAACACTACAGGCTACGGTTTAAACTCCCTTGTAGACTTTGAAGATATTATAGATATCATCAATCACTTGTTCATCGGCTCTGAAGGCACATTGGGCTTCGTATCTGAAATCGTGTACAACACTGTTGAAGACGTACCTCATAAAGGTTGTGGTCTTATGTTCTTCAGCACATTGAACGATGCATCTCTTGCGGTTGTAGCATTGGCTAATATGGGGCGTGAAAAGGTTGTGGCTGCGGAAATGATGGACTATCAATCCTTGCGCGCTGTTCAACGTCTTGAAAATGTACCTGACTTTGTTCGTGAAGTGCCTGAAGGTACGAGTGCTATCTTGTTCCAAACTGAAAGCTATTCCAAAGAAACAGTAGATGAAAACTTGGCTTTCATTAAAGAACAATTGAAAGACATTCCAACAGCTATTCCAAGTCTTTATTCTCAAGATCCTAAAGAATACGATTCCTGGTGGGCTATTCGTAAAGGTATCTTGCCAATTGTTGGTGGTCAACGTAGAAAAGGCACCACTGTTATTACAGAGGATGTTTGCTTCCAAATTGAAGACTTCACTAAAGGCATAGAAATGCTTACTGAATTATTCTACAAATACGATTTCGTAGACGGTGGCGTAATCTTCGGTCATGCCTTGTCCGGTAACGTTCACTTTAACATCACTCCTGACTTCAGCGACCCTAAAGATACTAAGAACTTCGGCGATTTAGTAAAAGAAATGTCCGAACGTGTATCTGGCTTTGGCGGTTCTTTGAAAGCTGAACATGGTACAGGTCGCATGGTAGCACCTTTCATCGAAATGGAATGGGGTAAAAAAGCGTATGAAATTAACCGTCGCATCAAAGCTATCTTTGACCCTGAACGCATCTTGAACCCTGATGTTATCATCACTGATGATCCAGATGTGTACAAGAAAAATCTTAAAGCACAATGCGCTATCGACGATGCTTTCACAATCTGTATGGAATGTGGTTTCTGTGAAAAACATTGTCCAAGCCGTAATTTAACATTGACTCCACGTCAACGTATTGCGTTGTTACGCGAAACAAAACGCCTTGAAGATGAAGGTAATTATGCGCTTGCCGCTGAGCTTAGAAAAGGCTATGAATACTATGGTATTGAAACTTGTGCAGCATGCTCCATGTGTAAAGGCCTTTGCCCTCTTAGCATTGATACTGCACAAATCGCATTGTCCATGCGTCGCATCGATCCTCCTGCACCAGAATTGGCTAAAAAAATCTACAACAATTTCTCTACAACTATTGAAATGTGTCGTGCCGGTGTGAGCCTCGAAGGCATTGCAGGTTCTATCATTACGCAAAAAGCAATCTCTAAAATTACAGAAGGCTTGCATGGCGTAACGGGTATTACACCATATGTTCCTAAAACAACACCTAAAGCTAATCGTTATAAATTGAGAAACCGCATCAAACCTACTAACTTTGAAAAGGTTGTATATTTCAGTACTTGTGCGAACCGCGCATTCAAGCCTAACCAAGGTTATGACGATGACCGTAGCTTGCAACAAGTTGTAGAAAGTCTCTGCAACAAGGCTCATATCGATATTATTTACCCTCAACATATTGAAAATCTTTGCTGTGGCTTGAGCTTTGAAAACTATGACGACGTTCATGAACGGGCTGTCAAAGACTTGCATGATGCATTGATGAAAGCATCTCAAAATGGTAAATACCCAATCGTAATCGACCATAGTGCATGCTTCAATCACGCTTTCAAACATATGCCAGACTTAGAAATCAACGATATTTCTGAATTCTTGTGCAAATATGTTGTACCGCATCTCGACATTGAAAAATGCGATGAACGCGTAATCGTACATAAACAATGTAAGATTAAATCTTTAGGCAAATCTCAATACATTGAAGACTTGGCTCGTCTATGCACAGACCATGTATTTAACATCAAATCCTTCGCATGCGATGGTTTCGCTGGTCAAAAAGGCTTCTTTACACCAGAACTTAACAAATCTGCTACAAAAGACCTTGCTGGTGAAATTGCTGAATACGGTGCTACACTAGGCGTAAGCTCCAGTTCCACATGTGAAATTGGTCTTGGTGAAAGCGGTGGCATCCCATTCGTAGGCGTTGCATTCCTATTGGACCGTTGCTCTAAGGCTAAGAAATAATACTTGAATAAGATTCTAGTATTATCTATTAGGGGTTTGTTTTTCTATTAAGTATGATATACTATACGTAGGTAGTAGAGTGTATGAAATTACCTACAATATAACAAAAAAAGGACGAGTGGCAGCTCGTCCTTTTTCTTATATTATTATGCTATACATCTTGGAGATTATTTAAGAATGGAATATATGATATGAGAAGCATTTTATCTATATTTGTACTACTTATATTTATTAGTGGTTGTGGATTAAATCAGAATACAAATAATAGTAATATAGAAAGCAATACTACGAGTTCAAGTACACCCTCTAAAGACAGTAGTAAAGTGACTAATCTAGATAATCATTTAGTTACCGCTAAACAGGCTTTATCTGCTGGGGATTACACTAAAACCATCGAGGAGGCCACAGCCTCGATTAAAGATAACCCTAATAATTCCGAAGCTTATTCTGTGCGAGGTTTCGCAACGGCTTTACATGGCGATACAGCTAAAGGCTTAGTAGATACTAAAAAATCTTATGATTTAGATCCTAATAATGTGGCTAATTACTACAACATGGCTATGGTGTACAAGTTACAAGGCCAATTAAACGATTCTAAACAGTGGTTTGAAAAGGTATTAGAAAAGGACCCTAGTAATACTTGGTCCGTCTATGGTATTGCTACCATTTATGCAGACCAAGGGGATGATACTAAGGCCCTTGATTGGCTTGAAAAGGCGATTAAAATTGATCCATCTGTAAAAGCTGTGGCAGCAGAACAAGACCATTTCGAGCGCTTTCATAATAATACGCGATTTAAAACATTAGTTGGATTATAGCCTTATAAAACTCGAAAAGACTAGATTATTGATAGTAATGGGATTGTCATAATGGATAGTAAACAAATGTAGTCCTAATTTTGCTGAGCAATTAATGATATGAATTTACATTGTTTTCTCTACTAATGCTTCTTGTAGAATTTGCGAGAAATTGATACCTTTCGCTAGCGCTCTATCGTTAAGCCATGCAGGAATGGTTAAGGTTTTCTTTACGGATTTACTGTTTTTAGCTAAATCTATATCTGTTTGAACTAATGTAGGGTATGTGGTATCTGTGCATGGTAAGTCGCGAATAGAGGTTGGAGTAGGTAAGCTTTGTCCATCCTCTAGCGCGCCTAAAATATATAGCTCCATCGCTTCTTGTGCATTGGTTACTAATTCTGTTAGTGTTGAGCCCGTACTACTTGTATATTCTAAGTCTGGAAATTCAGTCCAGAAACCATCAGCGTCGTCATGGATTATGGCAGGGTATATAAATTTCATAGTTCCTCCTTATTTTAGTCCTGTTCTCTTCAAAATGGCATTTAATAAACCTATAGGTACATCTTTGCCATGTACGGCAATCACTTCGACTTGGTCATCTTTTTTTAAACGATGATGACTTCCTCGTTGGCGTACATCCTTCCAACCATTTTTTAACAGTAATTTCAGTAAATCTTTGTCCTTCATAGGCTCTCCTTTTATAGTAACACGTATATACGTATAAAACAATTGACAGGAGTATTACTTATCTCATCTGTAGTCTAGCACCGTTTTTAGCTGTATAGTGGTGACCATTGCTCACCTAGGTTCCTATTAGTTACTTGACTTTTTTGCTTTTTAATGATGCATGCGTTTTGGTTATTATATATGACTTTGAGTTATAACTTATATTTTGGTACATATGATTTACTGTTATATTCATTGACTTTGTGCATATTTTTACACTATATTGGACTTAGAACAACGAATACAGAGAATAGGTGTCGCAAGACTTAATAGAGAAATCGGTACAAGCCGATGCGGTCCCGCCACTGTAAGGACGAGCCTGCTTTCATACATGTCACTGGAGAAATCTGGGAAGGCGAAAGCGAGGTGATGACCCCGAGCCAGGAGAACTGCCTATTTGATAATCACCGTTATGTACCTACGAGCGATAGGAAGGGGATTGAGGTATGCTTTTTACAATAGTTTTAGTGTACCATTCAATATGTAACCTAACGTGTCACTCTCGGGTGGCACGTTTTTTTTATTGCCACGCTAGAGGGTCGTTCATATATGGCATAGGCTTAATAGTTTGACTGGAGATTCATCATCATGATGGACATATATTTGGCACCTATGGAACTCATATACGAAGCAACTCACTGGTACGGTGCGCTGTTCCCCTGTATGGTTTCAAGTTGAAAAGGAGGCACATATATGTCTGACAAAAAGACTTCAAAGGACGCTGAACGCGATTTACTGGCGCCTGTATCCTTTGATGAATTTGAGAAACCTACGTATGAACGATGGCAGGCTGAAGTTGAAAAGGCGTTAAAAGGTGGCGACTTCCATAAAAAGATGTTCACTCCAACTTATGAAGGTATTACGCTACAACCAATTTATACACCTGCATTGCATGCGGAGAATATTCCAAAAGGTGTTTACCCTGGAGCTGGACAGTTCCTACGTGGCACAATAGCCAGTGGCTATATTAAAGAATCTTGGGGCGTATCCCAATATGTTGATGATTCCTTGCCTAAGGATGCTAACCATGCAAGTTTATACGAAATTGTAAAAGGTGGCACCATCCACAATATTCGTCTTGATGAGGCTACACGCCATGACCAAGACGTACAAGTAGGCGCATCCGTTGGTGTGGGCGGTACTTCCTTGTCCACAATGGATGATTGCAGCCAATTAATTGAACGATTCAATTTTAAGGAAAATCCTTTATATATTGAAACTGGTGCATCTGCAGCCATTTTGCTCGGTATGTTGTCAGCAACTGTAAAAGCTTCTAAAAAGCAAACATCCGATTTGAAAGGTCTCGTTGGTGCAGATCCTATCGGCGTGTGGGCAAAAGACGGTGCATTGCATATGTCTTTGGACACAGCGTTTGATGAAATGGCGCATACTGTTGTGTGGGCTAAAGAACAAGCTCCAGAACTTAGAACAGTACTCGTATCTGGCGATGTGTACGCTAACGGCGGCGCTAACGATGTACAAGAGGTTGCTTATACATTGGCAACAGCCGTTTGTTATGTACGTCAATTGGCACAACGCAACATCGATATGAAAACCATTGCTAAGAGCATGATGTTCACATTCTCCATGGGTGCTAACTTCTTCATGGAAATCGCTAAATTACGTGCGTTGCGCGTACTTTGGGCTCGCATCATGGAAGAATTTGGTGCGGAAGAACAAGATCGTGCAGTTCATGTACACGGCAGAACATCTGCTTTCACAAAAACCGTATACGACCCATATGTAAACTTGTTGCGTAACACAACACAAGCATTCTCTGGTGTTGTAGGTGGTCTCAATAGCCTTGAAGTTTCTCCATTTGATCAACCAATTCGCAAATCCGATGAATTCTCTCGTCGTATTGCCCGTAACATTCAAGTTATGTTGCAAACTGAATTCGAATTGCGTCAACCAGTTGACCCTGTAGGTGGTTCTTGGTACGTAGAAACATTGGCAGCCGAATTATGCGAAAAAATTTGGGCTGAATTCCAAACTATCGAATCCAAAGGTGGCATCATTGCTGCATTGAAAGAAGGCTATCCACAAGCGCAAGTTAAGTCGATTCTTAACGAACGATTTAAAAATCTTGCGTTCCGTAAAGATGTGGCAGTTGGTAACAACATGTACGCTAATATGACGGAAGAATTGTTGGATCCAAAACCTGAAAATCAAGAAACATTACGTCAAAAACGTGTAGCTCATCTTGAAGAATACTTGGCTGGTGCAGATCAAGATGCTCTTGTAAAAGCACAAGCTACGTTAGAAGCAAGCACAACAGAACCAGGTGCGTTGATTGGCCTTATCGAATTGGGTGCATTACACAAAATGACAATTCGCCAAATTCGCAGTGCTTTAGAGGCGGGCGATATTTCCTCTGAAACTATCGAACCAATTACTGCACATCGCTGGACTGAACAATTTGAAGCACTTCGTATGCGTACTGAAGCGTATAAACAACGTACGAAAGACAATGTGAAGGTATTCTTGGCTAATATGGGCCCTATTCCTCAACATAAACCTCGTGCGGACTTCTCCACAGGCTTCTTTGAAGTAGCGGCATTCGAAGTAATTAAAAATGATGGTCATGAAACAACGGCTGATGCGGCAAAAGCGGCTCGTGAAAGTGGCGCCGATGTGGTAGTTATCTGTTCTACAGATGATACGTATCCTGAATTGGTTCCACCACTTGCGAAAGAATTGAAAGAAACTATGCCGAATGTAACGGTTATTTTGGCAGGGGCACCTTCTAAGGACCTAGAGCCTGTATATCGTGAAGCAGGTGTAGATGATTTCATCTCTGTTCGTGCAAACTGCTACGCTATTTTAAATACGTTACAAGATAAGAAAGGGATGTGAGCTCATGTTTAAAAATCCAGACTTCTCCTCTCTTGGCTTGGGATCTCAGTCTGCCACATCGCGCGATGCATGGCTTGCTGAACTTCAAAAAGAAACAGGAAAAAGCTTTGAAGACTTATATAACACGACAATGGAGCAAATCCAATTAAAACCTCTCTATACAGAGATGGATTATGAAGGGATGACACACCTTGATTATATGGCTGGTGTACCTCCATTCTTGCGTGGACCTTATCCTACAATGTACGTAACTCGTCCTTGGACAGTTCGTCAGTACGCTGGTTTCTCCACAGCAGAAGAATCCAATGCGTTCTATCGTCGTAACTTGGCAGCGGGCCAAAAAGGGTTGTCTATCGCCTTTGACCTTGCTACTCACCGCGGTTATGACTCCGATCATCCTCGCGTAGTAGGTGACGTTGGTAAAGCGGGTGTTGCGGTAGACTCTATCCTCGATATGGAAATTCTATTCTCCGGTATCCCTCTTGACCAAATGTCCGTATCCATGACTATGAACGGCGCTGTATTGCCAGTAATGGCGTTCTACATCCTAGCAGGTGAAGAACAAGGCGTTGATAAAAAGGTTATGGCCGGTACAATTCAAAACGATATCTTGAAAGAATTCATGGTACGTAATACTTACATTTATCCACCAGCTACGTCCATGCGTATCATCGGTGATATCTTTGCGTACACATCCCAATATATGCCTAAGTTCAACAGTATCTCCATTTCTGGCTACCATATGCAAGAAGCGGGTGCTACTGCGGATATCGAATTAGGTTACACATTGGCCGATGGCCTTGAATACATCCGCACAGGTGTAAATGCAGGCCTTCACGTAGATAAATTCGCACCACGCTTGTCCTTCTTCTGGGCAATCGGTAAAAACTACTTCATGGAAGTGGCAAAAATGCGTGCGGCTCGTATGTTGTGGGCTAAGATTATTAATAGCTTCGGCTCTGAAAATCCTAAATCCATGGCACTTCGTACACATAGCCAAACATCTGGTTGGTCCTTAACAGAACAAGATCCATTCAACAACGTAGCTCGTACATGTATGGAAGCGATGGGCGCCGCATTGGGCCATACGCAATCCCTACATACAAATGCGCTTGACGAAGCCATCGCGTTACCTACAGACTTCTCTGCACGTATTGCGCGTAATACACAACTTTACATCCAAGACGAAACTAAGGTATGTAAGGTTATCGACCCATGGGGCGGTTCCTACTATGTAGAAGCCTTGACTGATGAATTGATTCGTCGTGCTTGGGGCCATATTCAAGAAATCGAATCCCTTGGCGGTATGGCGAAAGCGATTGACACAGGTCTTCCTAAGATGCGTATTGAAGAAGCGGCGGCTCGTCGCCAAGCTCGTATCGACTCTGGTCGTGAAGCCATTGTTGGTATCAACAAATACCGTCTAGATAAAGAAGATCCATTGGATATCCTCGACGTAGATAATACGGCTGTACGGGAAGCGCAAATTCGTCGTCTCGAACAATTGCGTGCTAACCGTGATGAAGACAAGGTTCAATCCTGCCTCGAAGCGATTACCAATGCTACCGAATCTGGTGAAGGCAACTTGCTTGCCCTTGCACTTGAAGCCGCTCGTGCTCGTGCATCCTTGGGCGAAATTTCCTTTGCTGTTGAAAAGGTTTGTGGCCGTCATAAAGCGGTTATCCGCTCTATCTCTGGCGTATACTCCAGTGAATATGAAGATGACGATGTTATCAAAGAAGTACGTCAAATGGCGGATGATTTCGAAGAACTCGAAGGTCGTCGCCCTCGTATCATGATTGCTAAGATGGGCCAAGACGGTCATGACCGTGGTGCCAAAGTTATCGCTACATCCTTCGCGGATATGGGCTTTGACGTGGATATCGGACCTTTGTTCCAAACTCCAGAAGAAACAGCACAAGATGCGGTGGATAATGACGTTCATATCGTCGGATTTAGTTCTCTTGCGGCAGGTCACAAAACATTGTTACCTCAACTTGTGGAAGAACTCAACAAGCGAGGTCGTGGAGATATTTTGGTTGCCATCGGCGGCGTAATCCCTGCTCAGGACTATGAGTTCCTACGCGAACATGGCGCAGTGGCTATCTTTGGCCCTGGTACAGTTTTGCCAGTAGCGGCGAAAAAATTACTAGAAACATTGACTAGTCACGTTCAAGACGAGTCTCATGACTGATAATAAACGGCCTACTCCGGATGAATTGCGCAATACACAGGATGCAACTTTCACCACTGGTGAAGGTAAGGCCCCTGAATTAGGTGTAAAAAACGCAAGCACTGAGGGTAGTACGTATCGTCCCGACTGGGTGCCAGAAGATGCAAAGAAGGATGACACCTTTGCGTGTCATGTGATGAAAGGCGTTAAGGAAATGCACGACGGCCTCTTATCTAGTTCAGCTCATCTGGCTCCAGCGGTATGTCCCGTACAGCGGCGAAAGAAGTTAACTGTCGCTGATTATGTACGCGGTATCGAGCAGGGGGACCGCGTTATACTTTCACGGGCTATCACATTAGTAGAAAGTAATAATAAGGACCATTTCAAACTAGCTCAACAAGTATTGCAAGCCGTATTGCCTCGTACGGGCAAGGCGTTGCGCATCGGTATTACTGGTGTGCCTGGAGCCGGTAAAAGTACATTTATTGAAGCCTTTGGTAATATGCTCATTGAAGCCGGTTACAAGGTTGCTGTACTTGCCGTTGACCCAACAAGCCAAGTTACAAAAGGCAGTATCTTGGGCGATAAAACGCGGATGGAAACGTTGACGAAACATCCAGAAGCGTATATCCGTCCATCGCCAGCTGGTGGTACACTAGGCGGTGTAGCTCGTAAAAGTAGAGAGACTATGCTACTTTGCGAAGCTGCTGGATATGATATTATCCTCGTTGAAACCGTTGGTGTTGGGCAAAGCGAAGTTACTGTGCGCTCCATGGTAGACTTCTTTATGCTCATCGTCTTAACTGGTGCAGGCGATGAATTGCAAGGCATCAAAAAAGGCGTTATGGAATTGGCTGATGCTATTGTGGTCAACAAGGCTGATGGGGATAACCTCAAGCGAGCTCTCATTGCTCGTAGCGATTACGATCGAATGTTACATTACATTCGTCCAGCTACGGAAAAATGGAAAACCCAAGCCTATACTTGTTCAGCCGTTACAAAGGACGGCCTCGACGAATTGTGGGATGTTATCCAAGAATTTGCTGAACAAGGCAAAGAAAATGGCGTATTCTTAAAACGCCGTCAAGAACAATCCCTTCGTTGGGTACGTGATATGATTGACGAACACTTGCACAACCTATTCTTTAACAATGTAGTCATTCAAGGTCGTATGGGCGAGGTAGAAGCTGCAGTTTTAGATGGCGAAATGAGTGAATCTCAAGCCGTTGAAGAACTGATAGGCGTATTTGATAGATCATTGAAATAAATGATTATAATACGATACCTCTTTGATTAAACAATCAAACCAATACATAACTTTATATAAAGGCATAGCATCTATTTTGAAATCGGTCACTTAATCGATAGACCATTATAGATACTATGCTTTTTTATTTTTTTTCATCAAATGCATAAGTATTACTTTCGTAAAAGTTATACATAGGATATAATTTAATTATAGATGTATTTTATGGAGTTTAATAAAGGAGAGATTTATTTTGAATCCAGTAGTAAAGAAAATTACAACAGCAGTATTGTGTGTGACCGCACTCACATCTCCATTGTTCTTGACTGGCTGCAGCTTCTCTAAGGTTGCCAATAGCGTACAACAAGGTGTTCAAAAGGGATCACAAGAAGACGTTAAAGTGTTTAACAACTACATTAAAGCCGTTGGCGATTTTAATAGTCATACAGTACGCTTTGGCTATGCTATTGGCCCAGACATTCAAAAACTAAGAGAAGGTCAACATTTAACAAGCTTTATGGCACCACATTTTGATTCTTTACAAGAGAAATTACAAGCCGCTAAAGATGCTGGCGTGCCATATGATGATATGAAGGAACCTCTTGATAAGGTATTAGCTGTATTAAAGGATATTGTACCAGTAGCCAGTGAATTGGATACGTACTACCAAACTAATACATATAAAGCAGATAATTATGCTAAAGAACAACAATTAGGACCTAAATACGTTCAATTATATGATCAGTTCTATGCAGCGTATAACCAATTAGATGCAGTAATCCATAAACATAATACGGAAAACCAACAAGCGCACTTAAAAGAACTTAAAGAGTCTGGTAAGAAAAATGCAGCGGCAGCTCAAGAAGTTCATTTACGTTTAACTGCTTTATTGGATGGCTTTGAAGAAGGCAAGCAAATTGATGTAAATGCAGCTAACCAAGAGTTACAAGGCATCATGGATGTATCTAATAGTATTACTAGTCCGGAATATAACAGTGCTAAGAATTCATTAAATACAGCTATTGGTAGAATTCGTACATTCATAGGTGATCAAACAAATGATCATTACAATGATATGATTGAATCCTACAATAGCTTCATTGGCAGCATGAATCGTTTGGATATGAACAAACTTGATAAATAATATCTAACTATGTACGAACATTGTGCGCATTACTTGTGAAAGTCCATGTCTCATAGGAAGTACTAAACTGTAGATATAAAAATTTCATACAAAGGTACATAACGGATGTACCCTCAAGGGCTACCTTAAATAGCAATATTATTTGAGGTAGCCCTTTTTGTGTCTTTACCCATACTAGATCTGTTTTGTGTTCTCATATACAGCGTCTAGTATATTTTTACCCATCTATGGAGAGTCGCATATGTTTTGATGTTTTGAAACGTGGTATAATTATTAGATAGAGCCTGTATGGGTGTGGCTTTTGGAGGTTAGTATGAGTAGTAGTATTACACATTTATTTCTAGCTGGTGGTTTTGTTATGTATCCACTGGTTATGTTCTTAATCGTTACTTTGATGATTGGTATTGAACGATTTTTATTATATCGTCGCTTTCATAAAGATATGCGCCAATTTACAGCTGTTTTGGGCAATCATCCAGGCTGGATTATGTTACCTACTGTGCTAGAACGGGATACAAAGGAGTTAGGGATTCTTTTTGCTCGTGCTTTGCGCAACGCTAAAAACTACAATGGATTGGAAAACCGCTTGCAGGATTTGGTAGGCTATACTGATGAACGATTGAAACGAGGCCTTGGGTGGCTTAGTATGATTGTTACCATGGCACCTTTGCTTGGCTTGCTCGGTACTGTTCTAGGTATGATTCGCGCCTTTGCTGTTGTAGGTGGCGATATTGGGGCGCCCACCATCATTACTGGCGGTGTATCTGAAGCCTTGGTGGCAACGGCGACGGGCCTTACTGTTGCAATCATTGCTCTTGGCTTTCACAGTTACTGTGCGGCTAAGGTGAACGATTTCATCGTGGCATTAGAGCATGAATGTGGCACTATCCTCGATGCGTACAATGAGGAACACGACCTATGAGGCGGCGCACATTAGGGGTAAAAAAAGAGCCTACCATAATGATTATCCCCATGATTGATATCGTATTTTTTTTATTGGTATTTTTCATGGTTGGCACCTTGTACATGAATACGGAACAACAAATTCCCTTAAACTTGCCGTCCGCATCCACATCGACTGCGAAATCGATCGAACCAATTACCATTACTCTTACAACATCGCATAAACTCTACATTGATAATCGGGAAATCTCTCCAGATCGCCTATCTCAAGAGGTGCAAGCCATTGTGCAGACAACGCCACGTCAGGCTTTTGTCATTCGCGCTGCGAAGGACGTGTATTATAACGAGGTTATCGCCTTGTTGGACATGCTGAAAGTAAACGGCGCTAAGTACATTAGTGTTGCAACGGATCGGAAGTGATTCTATGTTTGAATCGCATTATTTACGACCCTTTTTGATAGCCCTATTTATCAGTATTCTTATGGTAACGGGGATGGGACTGTCATTAAAAGGCATGGGCGGTACCGGTGCAGGCCAAGAGGCAGCGGAAATCAGCTTTGATTTGGCTGATGTTGGTGAAAGCGAGCATGCGGATGAACATTCTGTGGTAACACCTCCACAGATGCCAAAGCCATCTGAAGATGCAGATGCAACGGAGGTAATAAAACCACAAAAACCTCAAGCCAAGCCTCAATTGGAGGGATTAGATTCGACTAAAAAGACGGATGATCCACAAAAGGAAAAGAATACTAAACGTGAGTGGGCTGTTCCTAAAGCCATTGAATCAGAGGCTAGTGGTGGTGAAACGGGTGTTATTGCCCATCAAAATTCATCATCATCTAAAAAACTAGTAGGCAATACTACATCTACGGACCCCAACGCACAGGGTAACGGTATTGATGATACGAATAAGGATTTATCCTTTTTTGCTGATGCACTCCAGCTGTTAACACCAGGTCAACGGGCGTGGTTAGAACAACCGGAGATTAATCCTACCGAATATCTACGACAAGTGCGAGAACAAGGCAAAGCTTCCTCCATCCGCGGAAAAGCGGTTGTGCGTGTTAACTTTGACGCAGATGGTAATGTTATCGTAGGCGTTAATACGCCGCGCATTGTTGAGTCCGGTGTTCCTCCAGATGTACGGGACGAAGCGCTGCGTATTATCAAGACGAGCGGCAGTATTGTTAATAAAAAAGGACAGGTCGTGGCATTAGCGATTCCTGTCGTGTTGGGACAATAAAGAGGCATACCTCACATACAAGAATGTATGTAAGATATGCCTCTTTGTTATTTCTTAATCAAGTTTTTTGTACTGTTAAAGATTGCGTAGTAAATGATGACGCCACCGATGAATAATGTCACTTGCATTTGTGTTGTGTATTGGTCCACACGCCATAATGCAAAGGCATAAAAGAACATGGTGATGAGCATAATTAAAAAGGATAAGATGCGACGCACATTCGTATGAACTACATGCGATGTACTGATGCGGTCTCTATTAATGGCAACATATGCAAGGGAAACGATGATATCAACAGCATATACGCTTAAAATCCAATTGACGGGTACATCGTTAAATACGAATAGGCCAATGACAATAAAGCTGATGAGAAAGAATGCTTTAAATATAGTTTCTGGCATCGTTGATTCTTTTGGTTTTGGTGTGCGTTCCTTGTGTTGTTTCTTTGTCATACGGGTCTCCTATGTGTACATACAGTAGTGATATGCTATTAATTCGTTACTGTATACGTTTTTACATTATTACTGTAATGTTTTCGTATTATTACTGTAATATTTCTATATTACATAAATTATAAATGTTTACACGCTGTATCATGTAATCTATACCTTACTATTATAATAATAAATTACAAATGAATCCATAAGCAAATTAAATACCGAACATTAAGAAAAACTAATATATATATTATTCGGAAAATTACATAAGATTTATTGAACCAAGCTTTCACATATGGTACAATTATCGTATAAGAAATCTAGCTTTCATCATGCAAAGGAGACATCATGATACCACGTTATACACGAGAAGAAATGCGCCATATTTGGAGCGAACGCAACGAGTTCGACACAATGTTATTGGTTGAAACATTGGCATCTGAAGCGCAAGCAGAGCTTGGCATTATTCCGAAGGAAGCAGCTAAAATTATTCGGGAAAAAGGTAATTTTGATGTTGAAAGAATTCACGAAATTGAACGTGAAACAAATCATGACATCATTTCCTTTGTAACTGCTGTGGGCGAATACGTTGGCCCTGAAGCGGCTAAATATATTCACCTTGGTTTGACATCCACTGACGTTAAGGACACTGCCCTTGGCTATATGATGAAACAAGCTTGCGATATTTTGATTGAAGATTTGAAACAATTACACGCTGTGTTGCGCCGTCGCGCTGCAGAATTCAAACATACGCCTATGATTGGTCGTACTCACGGTATTCACGGCGAACCTACTACATTCGGTTTAAAGATTTGCCTTTGGATGGCAGAGGTAGAACGCGATATCGAACGCATGGAACATGCTCGTAAAAGCGTTGCTGTTGGTAAATTGTCCGGCGCTGTTGGTACATACTCCAACATCGACCCATTCGTAGAACAATACGTATGTGAAAAACTAGGCCTTGAACCTGTTAAAATCGCGACGCAAGTCGTACAACGTGACCGTCACGCTGAATTATTGTCCACCATCGCTGTTGTAGGCGGCACATTGGACAAAATCGGCAAAGAAATCCGTCACTTGCAACGTACAGAAGTGCGCGAAGCGGAAGAATACTTTAGCCCTAAACAAAAAGGTTCCTCCGCGATGCCTCATAAACGTAATCCTATCACTTGTGAAAGAATTTGTGGTATGGCTCGTTTATTGCGTGGTTATGCACAATCTGCGTACGAAGACCAAGCTTTGTGGCATGAACGCGACATCTCCCATAGCTCTGTAGAACGCGTTATCTTACCAGATGCAACCATCGCGTTGAACTACATGCTTCACCTAACAATCCGTACCATCGATAAATTGTTGGTATACCCTGAAACAATGCTTAAAAACCTTAACCTTACAGGTGGCCTTGTATTCAGCCAAACCATTTTGACACACCTTGTAGACAAAGGCGCAGTTCGTGACGAAGCATACCGCTGGGTACAAAAATACGCTATGGAACGCTGGCTCGAAGGCAAAGACTTCGCGACAGGTCTAAAATCCGATGAAAACATCAAAAAATACATGACCGACGAAGAAATCGATGCATGCTTCGATCCTTATAAACTATTGAAACACGTAGATACAATAATGGCTCGTTTCGGCCTATAATCCTTAATGTATAGGATGGTCCGTCCAGAAAGCCGACACGCTACTGCGCTACGCGGAGCCCGAAGTCGTTTTCTGAACGGACCATCCTTTTTACATTAAACCTTCTATGCCGAAAACGAGCCATAGAGCAAATAGGGTAAAGTCGTTTTGAGGAAGGTATCCGTCCTTTTCGCTATAAGTTCTATGCCGAAACGGGCCATAGAGACAGACAGGGCAAAGTCGTTTTGAGAAAGGTATCCGTCCTTTTGCTATAAGTTCTATGCCGAAACGAGCCATAGGGAGAAGGACAGAGTCGTTTTCTGAACGGACCATCCTTTTTGCATTAAACTTTCTATGCCGAAAACGAGCCATAGAGCAAACAGGGCAAAGTCGTTTTGAGAAGGGTACCCGTCCTTTTTTGTTTATCGTAAGTGCCGCATTTTCTTACGGTGCTTCATAATTATTATTAGTTAGAAAGGGGCTAGGCTAAGTAAAAAACGACTTTGTGTTTCGCCCTAGTGTGTATTTTGTTATGGGGTTTTTGTTTGGCATGCTTGGTATGGGGATAAGGGCGAAAACCGTTTTGAATGATGGATGATGAGGGTTCAAAAAACGACTTTGGCCCTGCGAAGCCCGAAGGGCGTAGTCAGACCCGGCCGGTGGAGTTTTTTGGAGCCTCATCATCCATAGCTATAGTTGTTGATTTATCCCAATAAAAGGAGGATACATGAAAAACACCATAAGAAAATACGCACCTCCTATCTTTCACTGTATTAACGACTTCGGTCAAGGTTCACTGGCTGCGCTTATACCATTTTTTATTACGAACTTTGGCCTTAATTATTATCAATCGGCTTCCATTATTTTCTGTAATACCGTGGTAGCGTCTATTGCTCAGCCCATTTTGGGGTATGTAGCGGATCGATGGCGCGTGCCTTGGTTTATTCCGGTAGGCTTTACAGTGACTCTTGTGTCTATTAGTGCTATGGCGCTGGCTACGAACTATGAAATGATTCTTGCTTTGTCTCTTTTAGCCGGCGTAGGAGCAGCGTTATTCCATCCTGAGGCGGCTCTTTTGGTGAATCGCACGCAATCCCATGAAATTGGCAACGCCATGGGGCGCTTTGCTGTGGGCGGTAGTGCGGGGTTTGCGTTAGGACCTCTCATTGCAGGGGGCGTTTATGTCTTTGGCGGACAATTTCTCTGGGTGTTTACAGCCATCGCTTTACTGGGCGTATTAATGTATATCTATGCTTTCACGGATAAGGCCGATGTGAGTAATGCTAGTGTCTGTGAAAGCCATTCTAAATCTGTTGCTATTGGCACTAACGATTGGGTGAGCTTCGGGAAGTTATTCTTTGTCATAGCCTCAAGGTCTATACTGTTTTCTGTGCTGTCTATCTTTATTCCAATTTTGTATATTACCGTTATTAATGGTGAAGCCGGTGCATCGAGCTTGGCACTTACGATGTACTTTGCCATGGGGGCTGTCCTTACCTATATGGGTGGTGCACTATCAGATAAGCTAGGCTTTCTAAAAACAGTGCGTTTAGGCAATATTATATTTTTACCATCCGTATTAGTGTTTATCTTCGTACCGAATGCATGGGGATTCTTTGGTGCCATGATACCGATGGCCTTTGGCGTATTCTCGCAATACGGCCCTATTACCGTTCTAGGCCAAAAATACCTTGCTAAAAATGCAGGTTTTGCATCAGGCATTACATTGGGCCTCGGCATTACATTAGGTGGCCTTGTAGCGCCTTATATTGGACATTTAGCAGATATTTACGATGTACAAACTGCATTAATGACCTTGATACCTGTTGGTGCGTTAGGATTATTAATGAGCTTCTGGTTGAAAGAACCTAAATAAAATAGAATTCGTGTAATCTTTATTTAGTCTTTTCGTGCTTTGCTATTATGTTGTATAATAACTATGGATTAATTTGACTTTCACATTTGGAGGACATCGATATGGCAACAAGTATGGTAATCGGCACTCAATGGGGTGACGAGGGTAAAGGTAAAATCGTTGACTGGATCGCGGAACGTGCTGACGTTGTAGTGCGTAGCCAAGGCGGTAACAATGCAGGTCACACTGTTGTGGTAGATGACAAAGCATTTGCGCTTCGTTTATTGCCAAGTGGTATTTTGTACGATAATAAACAAAATATCGTTGGTACGGGCGTTGTTATTGACCCTAAGGTGTTATTACAAGAAATCGAAGGTCTTGAAAAACAAGGTAAATCCGCAAAATCCCTTCACATTTCTGACCGTGCTCATGTCATCATGCCATACCATATCGCTCTTGATATGGCCGAAGAAGCATCCAAAGGTGATGCTAAAATCGGTACAACTAAAAACGGTATCGGTCCTTGCTACGCTGATAAAATCAACCGTATTGGCATTCGTATCTGCGATTTGTACGATATGGAAACGTTTAAACAAAAATTGGCGTACAATGTTGAGTTTAAAAATAAAATGCTTACTAAGGTATACGACGCTGAACCTGTTAATTATGATGAAATCCTCGCGGATTACACTAAATATGCAGAGGCTTTGAAACCTTATGTAACAGATACAAATATCGCTGTATTGAAAGCGATTCAAGAGGACAAAAAGGTATTGTTCGAAGGCGCGCAAGCAACTATGCTCGACCTTGATCATGGTACATATCCATTCGTAACATCCTCTCATCCAATCGCTGGTGGTGCTTCCACAGGTGCGGGTGTAGGTCCTAACTATTTGAAAAATATCTTCGGCGTTGTGAAAGCTTATGCAACACGCGTTGGTGCAGGTCCATTCCCTACAGAGCTTCTTGACGAAACTGGCGAAAACCTTCGCAAACTTGGTCATGAGTTCGGTACTGTAACTGGTCGTCCTCGTCGTTGTGGTTGGTTAGACCTTATGGTTGTAAAATACGCTGCAGGTCTTAACAGCCTTGATTACTTGGCTATTACTCGTTTAGATATTCTTGATACGTTCAAAGAATTGAAAATCTGTGTAGGTTACAAATTGAATGGTAAAGACGTAGAAGGCTTCCCGGCTAACTTGAAAGATCTTGAAGTATGCGAAGCAGTATACGAAATATTACCAGGTTGGGAAACAGATATTTCCGGTATCCGTTCTTACGACGAATTGCCTGAAAACGCGCGTAAATACGTAGAACGTATTGCAGAGGTAACTGGTGTTCCTTTGGGTATCGTATCCGTTGGTCCTAACCGTAGCCAAACAATCGATCTTGTTAACGTATTTTAATCTGCTGTAGCAAATTATTATAAAAAATAATAAGCGGAGATTCTTATTAGAGAATCTCCGCTTTTATGCGTATTTTCTATCTCATAAATAAATTTAATTATTCAATTAAAATATTTTAATGAGAATAAAAAGAAAAAAATAGATTTAGTTATTAAAATAGTATATAATAGTATAAAAGTAGATTGATAATTTTTGATGTATATTGAGGAGTTTTTCTTATGGTTGAAGTTTCTTATGAACGTTTGGCAACGATTTTTAAAGCGCTCAGTGATGAAACAAGATTACATATTATAGATATGTTGTCCTGTAATGAGTTGTGTGCAGCAGATATTTTGGCAAGTTTTAATTTGTCTCAATCCACATTGAGCTACCACATGAAAATCTTAATTGATGCTGGCGTTGTAAATTCTCAACGTAATGGTCTTTGGACTCGCTATTCCATCAATGAAGATACATTTAGCGACATTTTGGAAATCATTCCACAATTGTACAAAACTAAAGACGAATGCATTTGTGCACAAATTAAATACTGCCGTCTTGATGAACACGAACAAGACGCGTAATCATGAGACGCTGGATTATGCATGTTGATATGGATGCTTTCTTTGCATCCGTAGAACAACTGGATCATCCTGAATATAAAGGCCACCCCGTTATCGTGGGTGGTCTTTCTTCGCGTGGCGTCGTAGCTACTGCATCCTATGAGGCCAGAAAATTTGGGGTCCATTCGGCCATGCCTATTTCGAGGGCGAAGAAACTTTGTCCGCACGGCATCTACGTGTATCCGAATATGGCTCGCTACAAGGAGATTTCCCAGATCATTCACAAGGTGATGGAGGAATTTACACCTATCATTGAGCCCTTATCTCTGGATGAAGCCTTCTTGGATGTTACGGGTATTACCCATAAATTTACGGGCCCTAAGGCTTTGGGCCGTGCTATTAAGGACCGCGTGTTTGAGGAAACGGGGCTCATCATTTCGGCGGGTCTGGCTCCGAATAAATTCCTTGCTAAGCTGGCATCTGACCTAGATAAGCCTGACGGTCTTGTGGTCATTCCTTATGGTAAGGAATATGAAAGCCTCGCTAATTTGCCCATTAAACGTATTTGGGGCGTCGGGCCAAGTACAGAACGGCGCCTTAAGGATGGTGGATTCTCGTTCATTAAAGATATTCAGGCTTTACCTGATGAGACCGCTTTAGTGCCTTATGTGGGTAATCAGGCGCGGCGGGTGTGGGAATTGGCTCGAGGCATTGATGAACGCCCTGTAGAAACGGATCGGCAAATACAATCAGTAGGTAATGAGGAAACCTATGAATATGATGTAGAGGATCCTGCTGTTATCGACTTAGAACTGCATTACTTTGCCAATCGTGTAGCGAAACGATTGCGTAAGTATGGCTTGATGGGGCATACCGTATCGATAAAGGTACGGTACAAGGATTTTAAAACCGTATCTCGACAGAAACGTCTTGATTCGTCCACGGATCAAGAACGTGTTATTTATGACACTTCGGTATTGTTATGGAATAAGCTGATGCGTGATGCACTCTCTGCTAAGCAAGAAGAGCAAGATGTGATGGGTGCTACACCTAGGCCTAAGTTTGATAATTCTATTCTTGAAGTGCCTGTTAAACCAATTCGCCTCTTAGGTGTGACAGTCAGCGGACTTTCAACAGAAGGCATTGTACAAGATGATTTATTCTCTATTGGAGCGGATGAAAAAGATGAGAAACTTTCAACAGTGCTCGATTCATTAGCATCTAAATTCGGTGAAGGGGCTATCATGAGTGGAGCCCTTTGGCGACGTGCTCATGGAGATGGTGGAGAACGGCGAAAACGGTCGGAATTAAAGGCCGAAATTGATTTAGATACTGAAGAATAAAAATCTTTCATGAATAGAATCATTCGTGATACAATGTACGTATACAGCAATGTGTATATGCAAGAAAATATCTGCAAGAGAGGTATAAATATGAGTATATTTCGTGTGGCCATTCATTATGGCGTAAACAGCAATGGGTTTTTAGCTTATGATACAGATACAAAAACTGTGACTATAGACCTACCTGAACAAGAATGGATTGATAAGGTTCATGCATACTTAAACGAAGAACATACTATTGAGAATGCAACAGGTCTCGATACATATGAACGTGTACAAGTAAAACCTTTAGAATCCTTGGAAAACTTTAAATTAGCTCTTACACGCATGTGGGTTGCCATCGACGTACAAGTCGACTGGAGCCGCCCAGCGTAATTAAAATGAACCCCTTCGTAGCCATGTTGGTGCTATAAAGGGGTTTTCTTATTGTGGCTATAGTTGGAGTGCGTATTTAAATATTACTCATCAAATTTCTTATTTGTTAAGTCCTGATACATAAGCTTAGCGATTTCATATTGTGGATCACCGGCTTGTAGTTGGTGTGAAGGTAGTTTAAATACGGCCTCAGCTATTTCGTTTTTCTTGATATCGATGCCTTTTACATCGTCAGAACGGCTTATAGAAATTGTATGGGTTGTTGGATTTATGAAGTACGCATTTACATCGATGCTGAAAGCTTTGTTTTCATCTTTTCTCATGATTGTACGTAAAATCATAGCTGAGATAGCAGTAGTACCATCCTTTTCGCCTAATAGCTGTTTAGAGGTGTACTCTACATAATCTGCATAGACATAAATATCGCCAGGTTTGGCCTTATCATAATCTTGTGTATAGGCTTCTACCAAACGCAAATCGAGTTGCCTACCAAATGGTCGAGAGAACATTTCGCTTTGTAAGTCCCGTGTTTCACTAACAGGTGGATAGAACGGTATAGGCGTTAAACCTTTTAGCATATCTGTGCGAGTTTCGTTTTTCCGTTTAGCGCGCCGTTCCGCAGTGACCTTGTCTAAGCGTTCACGCTCTTTTAACATGGCCTTTTCTTGCTCTTCTTTAGATTTATAAGTTTTTACGGATACAACACGGTTACCAGACATAGTGACTGTCGAATAGATTGGTTTGCCGTTAGTAGGTTTTCCCTCAGAAGCATCAAGCGTAGATTGTACTATGGCTGGTGTTGCGCTTTCAATTGATTTTCTTAACCCTGGAATATTGGCGTAATCCATATCAACCACAGCAGTATCTGTGCTTTCACTTGGCTGCGCAGGTGTAGCCCCGTACGCGGATGATATAGCTAAGACAGCTAATAGTGAACTGGTAATAATCAATCGTTTACATAGTTTCATTACACATACCTCTTTTTATAAGAACTCTCTAATACTATCAACAGCTGTATTATAGCATAGTTCTTGCGTAGATAGATTTAAAAACGATATAATAAAGTATACATGCGTCTATAGCTCAACCGGACAGAGCGCCAGTTTCCTAAACTGCAGGTTGTGGGTTCGATTCCCTCTAGGCGCACCATAGAAGATGAATCAGGCATAAGGCTTTTTCCCTTATGCCTATTTTTTTGTTTGAAGAAATCTTTGCTAATATAGAATACTAATTGAATAATAGTGATTCGTTCTATTTTTATGATAATATAAAAGTATGTAAATTAGATTTTCTAATATTAATAGCCAATATGTATAGGGAACCTTGGGGGCATAAAATGCAACTTACATTAAAACAGCAAGAGAAAGCAGCTAAAGAATTTGCCAAAAAATGGGAAAATGTTGGAGATGAGAAACAAGACACTCAACGATTTTGGATGGATTTACTTCAAAATGTATATGGGATAAATAATCCTGCTGATTTTATCGGCTTTGAACAACGTGTTCAGCTAGGTCATACTAGTTATATTGATGCTCTGATTCCGGCTACACATACTATGATAGAGCAGAAAAGTTTAGGGAAAGATCTTAATGCTCCGATTAGACAATCTGATGGCACACTTTTAACGCCCGCAGAACAAGCCAAACGCTATGCAGCTGCATTACCATATAGTGAACGCCCAAGATGGATTGTAAGTTGCAACTTTAAAGAGTTTCATGTATTAGATATGGAACGGCCAAATGATTCTGCGGAAATTATAGAATTGAGCAAATTAGGGACTGAATTTTATAGACTTAATTTTTTAGTTGATGTTAAAAGTAGTCATATAGAACGTGAGATGGAAATCTCCAAGGGCGCAGGGGAGCTTGTGGCTCGACTATATGATTCATTGTTAGAGCAATATAAAGTCAATCCTTTATTAACAGAAGAAGCAATTTTACATAATATCAATAAGTTATGTGTACGTTTAGTATTTTGCTTATATGCAGAGGATTCAGGGCTATTTGGTAAAAAGAGCTTGTTTCATGATTATTTACAAGATTTTCAACCCCATCAAGTTAGAAATGCATTGATGGATTTATTCCGTATTTTAGATACAGAAGAATCTAATAGGAATCCCTATGAGAGTGAGACCCTATTAAAATTCCCTTATGTGAACGGAAGTCTTTTTAGTGACCCTGTTGAAATTCCTCAATTTTCAGAAGATGCAGTTAATTTGATATTACAAGATGCATGTAATTTTGATTGGAGTGAAATTTCACCAACAATCTTTGGGGCTATTTTTGAAAGTACGTTAAATCCAGATACACGACGTCATGGTGGTATGCATTATACCAGCATTGAAAATATTCATAAGCTAATAGATCCATTATTTTTAGATGAGTTTAGAAATGATTTTAAAGAAGCTATGTCTAGAAAAGATGGGAAAAAGAAAATCCAACTACTAAAGGCCTTACAAGATAAAATGGCATCCAAAACGTTCCTTGATCCTGCTGCGGGTTCTGGTAACTTTTTAACAGAATCATATTTATCATTGCGTCGATTAGAGAATGATATTTTAAGAGAGACTATTACGGACTCATCTGGTACAGGAATATTAGGCTTTGATGAAGAGGAATTTGATCCTATTAAGGTTAGTATTCAACAGTTTTATGGTATAGAAATCAATGATTTTGCTGTATCTGTAGCCAAAACAGCTATTTGGATAGCTGAAGCTCAAATGTTTAAAGAGACCGAAGCTATTATTCATAAAGAAATGGATTTTTTACCGTTACATAATAATGCGAATATACATGAAGGTAATTCGCTTAATATGGATTGGGCAGAGATAGTTGATTCTAATGTTTTATCATATATTATGGGTAACCCTCCATTTGTTGGTGCAAAGATGATGAATAAGCAACAGAAGTCTGAGATGTTAGTATTGTTTAATAAAACTTCTAGTGCTAAGTCTTTGGATTATGTTGCTGCATGGTATAAAAAAGCTGCTGAATATATGAAAGATACAAAAATTCATGCTGCATTTGTATCAACAAATTCGATTACGCAGGGGGAACAAGTCCCGATTCTTTGGGAACCCCTTATGCAAGAAGGAATAATTATAAACTTTGCTTATAAGAGTTTTATATGGGATAGTGAGGCAAATTTAAAAGCACATGTGCATTGTGTAATTGTCGGATTTAGCTATGAAGAATTAAAGAATAAATTACTATATAGTGATCAAAGCTGTAAATCTTGTAATCATATTAATGCTTATCTAGCTGAGGCACCAGATGTTTTTGTAAAACGTAGATCAAAACCATTGGCGAATATACCTACATTGATTTTAGGGAATATGACATATGAAGATGGTAATTTGATATTGTCTGAAGAAGAGAAAGATGAGTTAATTTGTGAGAATCCGATTGCTGAAAAGTGGATTCGACCTTTTTTAGGTGCATATGAGTTTATTAATAGAAAACAAAGGTATGTTCTTTGGCTTCAAAATGTTTCTCCTAAAGAGATTAATAAAGTTAAATCTATAAAAGAGCGAGTTGCTAAAGTTTATGAGTTTAGACAATCCTCTAAGAGAGTAAGTACAAAGCAAGGCGCTAACTATCCATCTTTATTATTAAATATTACACAGAAGGATATAGATTATAATAATTTTATCTTTATTCCTCGTGTATCATCAGAGCGTCGTAGATATATCCCGATGGGCTTCCTACCATCAACTGTTATGATTAGTGATGCAGCATATTTTTTACCTTATGCAGATTTATATATTTTTGGGATATTAAACTCAAATGTTCATATGGCTTGGATGCGTGCAGTTGCAGGTCGTTTAGAAATGCGATATAGATATTCCAATTTTATTGTTTATAATAACTTCCCTTGGCCACCGTTAAATGAAAATCAAAAGAAAAAAATAGAACAAACTGCACAAGCAATTCTTAATGCACGGGAGTTATATCCAGATTGTTCTTTGGCAGACCTTTATGATGCTGTTTTGATGCCTAAAGAGTTAAGAGAAGCTCATAGAGCTAATGATAGAGCTGTTATGCAGGCATATGGATTTGATACTTTAATGACAGAAGAAGAATGTGTAGCTGCACTAATGGAATTGTATGAAAACAAGATAAAGAGTGGTACATAATGTGATATATGTAGAGTTAAAAAATACATATGTGTAAAGTTTTAAATCTAGGAGTGTAAATAATGTTGAAGAAATCTTTGGTAGCAATATCTTTGGCTTGTGTGTGTAGTTTGTTTATGGCTCCCACTCAAGTATTGGGGAGTGATGGTTATATTTCTACGAGTGAGTACTTTATTGGGGGTACTCAACCAGGAGCATTTGAGGAGAATGTTTTACAATCATTGGGCGAGCCAACAGAAAGATATAAGGGGGACTATACTTATACAAAAGGAGGGCCATTTGTAAAGTATACGAATCAGGAAATCTTATTTTATAACGGAATTGGCCTTACAGTTGCAGATATATCTGTAGGTTCTGATAATTATGGTCGTAGGGTGGCCTTGATTCTATTGCTTGATAGAAGTGGTACAACGCCATCTGGGCTAGCAGTAGGAGATAGTATACAAAAGGTGATAGAACTATATGGGTTGCCAATGGGGTCTGCACGAAACTGGAAAGTAGATAAAAGCACACGTTTTGGACCTTATAAGTTTATGTATGATGAAATCTATAGTTATAGAGTTAAGGCGACACGTACCTCTTGGGATGATATGGAAGAAATGGACGTTTATACCTACAAAGGACGAGTTACGGCAATTTGTTTGTATACTGGGTATTAAAGATAAGGGAAGTGGAAAATGTCATATTGCAATTTAAGGTTGAATTTAGGTTTTAAAGCCTAAATTATAACATAAAAACATAAAAATTAGGTTTAAAAACCTTAAAGTGATATAATAGATATAGAATTAGGTTTTAAAACCCATTTTGAGAGGAGGCTTGTGCATGTCATTAGTTTCGCGACCGTATTATTTAGATTTTCTTCGAAGACATAAAGATAGACCTATCATTAAGGTTGTTTCTGGTATACGGCGTTGTGGTAAATCTACGTTGTTTAAGCTGTTTCAAGATGAGTTATTAGCCGATAATGTAACTGCCGAACAAATTATTGATATTAATTTTGAGTCGATGGAGTATGATAAATTAAGAGATTATCGGGCTTTATATGAATACATTAATGAACGGATTATTCCAAGTAAAAAGATGTATCTATTCCTCGATGAAATTCAGCATGTACCATCGTTTGAGCGTGTAGTAGATAACTTCTTTGTACAAGATAATGTTGATATATATATTACAGGTTCTAATGCTTATTTTATGTCCTCTGATATGGCTACACTTCTCACAGGTCGCTATGTACAAATTGAGATGCTTCCCTTGTCTTATAAGGAATATGTTGATGCCTATAGTGAAAGTGGGCTTTCACGGATGGTCTTATATGAAAAATATGTAAGTGAAGGCTCATTCCCAGGGCTTTTACATATGTCGGAAAATTGGCAAGGTCGGCAGGATTATTTACAAGGTTTATTTAATACCGTTGTTTTAAAAGATATTGTTGATCGATTAAAAATTGCAGATATTAAATTGCTTGAAAGTATTGTGAGATATATTTTCGCCAATATTGGTAGCTTGATTAATCCCACAAAGATTGCGAATTCATTAACAAGTGCAGGTCGAAAGGTAGATAACAAAACTGTAGAACGTTATCTTAGGGGCTTAGAAGATAGTTTACTGTTATATAATACAGAACGATTTGATGTGCGTGGCAAAGAATTATTAAGATTACGTCCTAAGTATTATGTAGTGGATATGGCTTTTAGGCAACTATTACTACCTGATATTAACCGTGATAGGGGTCATGTATTAGAAAATGTTGTATACCTTGAGTTGCGGCGTCGAGGATATACAGTATATGTTGGACAATTAACAAAGGGAGAAATAGATTTCGTTGCTCAAAAGCCTGGTGGCATATTAGAGTACTACCAAGTATCAGAAAGTGTATTGGATCCAACTACTAGAGACAGAGAGTTAGCACCATTAGAAGCGGTTAAAGATCAGTATCCTAAATTTTTACTCACTATGGATGAGCTCTATAAACCTCATAATTATAATGGAATTCAGCAATGTAATGTATTAGACTGGTTATTAGGGATGTGATAATTCACATCCCTATTTTTGTATCTATATGTTGTTATTTAATATACTTATAAATCATGCTATTTAATTTATAAATAATGCTATAATAAGATAAAATAGGATATTTGTATACAGTTGTTAAGTAAAGGTGCATCATTATGAGTTTTTCCAATTGGATTCAAGCAAAATTATTCGACAATTACGAAGAGTGGCGTTTGAAGAGCCCTGATTATAATCGGAACGGTTTTAACATAGTAGGAATAGATAATACCTTACAGGCTATGCATGATGGATTTTTTATGTATATAGAATTATACCCACCTTGTGCCATCGATGGCTGCACTGCGATGAAAGCACGTGTAGGAAAAACACCGGATGCAGTAGATATATTCTTAGATATTAATGATAAAACCTATCGTATGGCAGATGTAAGTTATCCTGATGCGGTACAGATGATGCGGGCTTTTGTGAAGAAACGTCGGTTGCCTGACCGTAGCCTGTTTGTAGAAACAGTAAAAATAGATGTTAAACAAATTAAGTCAACTTTTGCAGAGTTAGCAGCGTTATTACTTGGCGATACGAAACAAGCTAAATCTTTCATGTCCAAGGTAAAGCTAACATCTATGGATGATATAGAAGATGATTGGTGGAACCTCTATGAGAAACTACAGTCTAAAGGTCGCGCTGTAGAGATATCTTTAAAAATTGAATTAGAGGATTTTCTTTATCATGTGCAGAAGTTAATACGTAACAAGTCTTTAGATACTAGCGAAAATCTAACTATTGATACAGCCGCATTTGATGACAGTCAATGTATTGGGGACTGGTGCGCACATTTTAATTCCACGTGGAAAAACCATAAGTTAGTAGGTATGGACATCGGTACAGATAGTTTGGTGCTCATGGTACTTTCAAATGAGGAATTTAAAAGAGCCCAAGAACTAGCGAAAGAATTATTACATAGAATCGATGTAGCTGAACGTTTGTGATGTAACGAAAATTATAATGTAGTGGCACGATTATAATGTGGCCGTATCTATAAAAAGGTTGTAATTCTTAACTGTAAACAATTTGCACTGTATAAATGTGATGAATAGGAGAGAATCATATGAGTGTTGTACGTCTACCAGAATATGAAGCAGAGTTTGAGCCGGAAGTATTTGAAATTTATGCATTACCGCGTAGTGATGCGAATGGGGCTAGTCCTTATTTAGATAAGTACCATAGACCGCTGGTGTCTACCGATGCTATCCTAGATACTCGGACGGGCGTGCTTGACCGTAGTGAAGGCATTTTGACGTGGATTATTGAGGGTCTTGACGATAGATGGGGTTATTCTTTTGAGCCCCATGGGGTCTATAAATTGTTAGTTAAGAAAGCAAAACCATTAGAGGACTTGGGCTATATGCGTCCCTCTTGGAATAATCGCTATTATGTACTTGAGGTCTTAGAGGAACATGCTAAACATAGCGAGTTAGAGGCGTTGTCAGCTTATTTGAAAACTCCTAAATACCTTCATACTGACAGGGGTGACTTCCTGTTAAATCGAGAGTATCAATATTACACAGCGAGAATTGATGATTATGCATTCACCCTTGATGTAGACGAGGGTTCTGATGAAAGCTGCACCGTGGCGTTATCGGCTTTCAATAAAATCGATAATTTCAAAGCATTTGAACAGCGAATTAGTACCTATATTAGTGAGACCTTATTAGACCTCGCTAACGATTGGCTCGACAATGATGACCAAGATCCAATTACGGCAGAAATATTTGCTAAGCGTATTACTATGGGCGAATTGGCGTTTCGTAATGATGGCACCATAGAGGTCTATTATGACGATGATGATATTTTCTGGGGACACTGCATCATAGCCAATATTGATGCGGATGGGAACCCTGTTAGTGCGGATATTGCAGGATAATAAACTAGTGAAGTGTGGCGAACTAGTGGGGTATCATAATGATAAAATCTGAATTAATGACATTATGGAACGTTGAAAGCTGGGCAGTAGAACCGTATGGCGTTTATTTCGTATCTCGACGATTGGGCACTAATCGTTTAGAGAATGTAGGACAAGCCTTTCAAAACCTCAATATTAGTTGCACCGATTATACTGAGGCTGAGGTGCTTTCACTACCAATGTGGGAACAATTATATATTCAATTAGATAAATTAGACCAATTAGCACAGGAAATCATACAAAAGGAAATATCGCAAGAAGAGTCTGTTGTGCTAACACTAACGGATATAATGTTAGATAAATCAGGTTGTTACGACGCATTTGCACTAGGTTATGATATAGGTGAATCCCCAGCAGGACATCTATATGCTTTGGTTTCTTTTGATGAAAACTTTACGGCTCAACAAGATGTGATTTATGAAACCTTATAGAGTTGTATTAAAGTGGTGACACGGGTGTTGTAGACTACCTAAAAAATAAGTGATACATAGGAGAGAGACGATGGAAAATCTGTATAAAGAATTAAGAAGCTTTTTTGCCAATGATATTGACCTAACTGATTTGTTTGATTCCGAAGCTATCATCTGGATTGACTGGCGCGAGTATGACGAAGATGTGGTGAACTATTTCAATGATATGATGGATGAGCCTATCGATATTAAAACGGTTAGTAATGGCAAGCCCTATGGTGACGATATTGTGCTAAAAAAGGGCGATAAAGAGCTGCAAATTCCTTACGGTGATGAGCAAGATCGAGATGTGACCATCAAATATTTCAACGACTTTATTAAGCCTGATTATGAGGTGCGTTGGTTTGTTGAAAGCCTTGGCAACGATACACTCGGCTTTACCGTGCTTTCAGTGTCAGAATGGGCCAAATTAGATGGTGAATTTGGGGCGGATACGGTTCGCTATTATTTTGAACCTATCGATTTTGAAAGCGACATGTTTAATCTCGGCATGGATGAAGTCTTTGCGTTGCTTGCGTTACGAGAAAATAGTGAAGGCGTTAATACTCAATTTAGTACACAATTAGACTGGATTAGAATCATAAATAAAGAAAAGACCTTGGCTGAACAAAAAGAGAACGGACAAATTGACTTGAAACAATACATGGTCGCTAAAAAAGAACTACAACAGATTAAGGATGACTTTGTAGCAACCCATGGCGAGATGGAATAAGAGCTGTTGTCCTAAAGGAGATTCATATGGCTATTGACGGTGTGAAAATCATAGATAGTGATGATGGCCATGATATTTATAATGCCATTGTTGAACGGTACAAGGATGGTGTCAGTGTCGATACCATAATTTCTGAAATCTTAAGTGAGAAACAAAATTTTTGTACTGATGAGTTTTATACAGAGATTTATTGGACTGCGATGGCCTATTCGTTGTGGAAGATAGGGCATCTACCAGATAATGTTAAAGAGAAAGCATTAAATATAATCGCTCAGGGCCCTCACGAGTTTTGGCTAGAAATCGATGATAAGGCCCCTAAACAGCGTCAAAAGGTATTGGATAAGTTAGCCGTACAGCTACAAAGTGAAAATCTGAAGCCGCTTAAGGTTCGTAAATCTAAAATAAAGAGAGAACCTCATTTTAAGGAGGGCGATGTATTAGCTGTTAAGTTTGAAAACGAGTATGGTGCTATATTTGTCTCTGACGTAGATCAGTCACCGCGGAAAATCGAATATCATTTAGCCTGTACGCGGCTTTTACAAGAAGAAAAACCAACAATGGAAGAGTTTCTAAACAGCAAAATCACATGCCGAAAAGATAATACAAATCTTGCTATCGATACAGACTGTTGGTTCAATCATAAGGACTTAGGTATGTTGCTAGATGATTTGGAAGTCATCGGAACCGTTGAACTCTATCCGTGTAAACTATGGAAACTAGCACCAGCAGGTACGTTGGAGGATATCTATGAGGAGATTACAGATAATCCTAGGGTTGGAAAACTGCGTCTCGTAGATACTTATGAACTGGTGAAAGAGGTTATTGAGAAATTATAAAGATAGATACATGAAAATGTAATTATAAAGGTATAACTAAAATGGATACAGCAATTCAAACATATATAGAAACTGTACAAGTCAACGATATACCGTGGCATCGGTTAACGACCACCTACGGATGTGCCACAGATTTCCCTGAGGCGCTTGATGTGTTGTGGAACATGGAAAGCATTGAAACTGTTGATGCGGCTGGTGAGGCGTTAGAACTCAATATTGAGCACCAATCAACGTTGTGGCATGCGACACCATTCGCGATGATTTTCTTGCTTCGTATTTTTAAGAAAGCTCAAGAAGCGAGCGCTCATAATGCGGTAGCGCAGTATTTAGCAGAACAATTGGTTGAGTTGTTTACTGTGATTGCTGAGTGCATTCGAGATGGTCTTATGCTAGAGCATGCAGATCCATTGCCGAACTTTGAGGATATGCTCAACGAAGAATACCTTTGGTCTGAAGAATATGATGAAGACGAAGACGTTCTTAGATTTGAGGAAGATGACGTATTCCCTGATGATTTATTCTTTAGCTTTTATTATTACTCCCTGCAAATACTTTTGTTAGCTATTCCGCTATTAGATACATCTGATGAAGGAGAGGCTAAATTGCTAGGATTAATTTCTGCTAATAGGAGCGTGTAAGATGGACTATTTAGATATATTGCGAAATGATGCCAAGTTAGCTGAAGATTTTGATACGCTATTCGATTTTCGTTTGCTAGATGCGTTGGAGGAACGTGATACTGCTGAAGGTCGCTGCACATTCTCTTTGCCGGGAATGGCATTTGCTGTAGATGGTGCTGGCGGTGAATATCATCTATTGGAGGACGGATCCATAGGTTATTGGAGTAGCGAGGGTGCTGCGGGCCGTTTGGCTGAAAGTATGGATGATTTGTTTTATTTGATCGTTTTTAGTATTTGTTGGCATGATTACTGTGACTCAAGTAAGTATGCTGATGCGACAACACTTGAAGAATATGGTCAAAATAAGCAGTTGGACATTATCTCTTATTCGCCGATGGAACTTTGGGAACCCATTGTGAAAGCTTTGCATATGCCCATAGACATGAAACTTTCACCTGTTTTACAGAAATTCTATGATGCGGCGCATCGTGAATCTGTATATGCTTGCTATTTCCATGAAGATGATGGGAGCATTACGGAATCAGAACATCTATTTTTCTAGTGTGTAGAAGGATTTGTGAAAGGATTTAATTATGGGACTTATTGCAAATTATAGCTGTTTAAGCGATGTAAATTTAAAAGAGCTTAAAGCCATGGGCTCAGAAGAAGAGGAAATTCTTGAAAGCGTTGAAGAGTGGAATGACGATGATGAATTATTGCTCGATATCGACAAGATGTGGGATGTGCTCCATTTCATGCTAACTGGTGTGGGCACTGATCATAAAGACGATAAAAATCCTCTTAGCCAAGCGGTACTAGGCGTAATGGCTGTTGAGGCTATATCAGACTATGTAGCATATACAGAACACAATCATTTAGCCAATATCGTGGCAGCTCTAGATCAATTTGATATTGAAAGTGCACTCGAATCTTTTGATATGAAAGCCTGCAAAGAAGCAGAATTGTATCCAAATATCTGGGACTATGAAGAAGAAGAGGAAGAAATCAAAGACGAAATTTTTCACGATTTTGAACAAATGAAACGCTTTTATAAACAAGTGCTAGAGGCTAACGGGCATGTGCTTGTATCGATTTGCTAAGAATATAACAAACCAGTATCCATAAAGCTATTAATGAATACTGGCAATGATTAGTAATTTGAAAGTTTTTATGCTAATTGTATTTTGGAAATTTTATTATGGAATCGAGAATAGTTATAAAGGTATAATAATTATTCTCGATGTTATTTATTTAATAGGGTTGTTTTGGTGCTTTAGGATTAAAGTAAAGATTGTAGGTTTTATAAAACGCAAACATTGCTGAATGGTAGACTGGGGATAAAAAGCCCGGTATTTCAGGTTCTTGATGTAAAATTTCGGTAGGCATAAAACTAGAACCATCAAAATTAAAGGAGGAAGTGGAGTTGACTTTATATTTTAGTCCAGTATCCATATTTATTCTATTAGCTAATTCTTGTTTACTCATACCTGATTTCAATAAAGTTCTTATATTATTATCATAATTATAAAAGAATGTTTCGTCTGTTTGCATAATAATATTATGTTGATATGATACTAGGAGCGTATTTGCATTAATTACATAATATGGTGGCGCATATCTTATTGATTTTATACTATTTGTATCTACATACTCTTCTATTTTTTCATCTGAATATACTAAAGTATATTGGTTGGGATTGTTATGAATATCATTTAGTGAAACAGCATGACTAGTGAGTGGTATTAGTATTAATATGATTGGTATTAGTAATAGTCGAAGCATTATAGGATCCTTATTTGATAAAAATAAATTATTTTTCTATGTTTATAATAATTATATCAAATGTGGTTTGTTATGTGCACAGAATGTTAAGTCTTTTGATATTAGTTTGTTCTTGGGAAGATAGTATAAAGATGGTACATAAAAATGGATAAAGCGCGTAAAAAGGAATTATTAAAAGCTTATGCAGACGAGCAAAGGCAATCGTTTAAAGATAGTTTACCTATGGACGAAGAATTATTTTGGAATCTCTTTGATTATGTAGACGAGAAATTAGAAACAAATGACGGTTGCGATCATAGTTTGACTTTCACAAGAGAATTTTTGGAAAAGCAGAGCATAGATGTTGAAAGCGTACTAGACTGGATTATCAACGAAGGTGGCGGTTGTGATTGCGAGGTTCTCTACAATGTAGAGGAACGTTTTGAAGAGTACCGTTAATAGCATTTTCTATAGTTAATTCCTTTTATTTGCAGGTGTTACCAGAAAGGTTTATAGTATAGGCATGTGATGGATATAGTCACATGTCTATTTTTTATAAGGAGGACGCTATGCAACACGTTCAAACCCGCAGTACTACATCCGCGTTAGTACTCACAGCCGTATTGATTGCCCTCGCAACACTGTTTACCATGTACACGAAAATTCCAGTACCTGGCATTCGCGGCTATTTCAATGTTGGAGATGTTGTTATCATGACATCCGCTTTATTATTAGGTCGAAAATATGGCGCCTATATTGGTGCTATCGGCCCAGCGTTAGCTGATTTATTCCTCGGCTACGCAGTCTTTGTACCAATCACCTTTGTGGTGAAAGGCATTGAAGGCTATCTTGTCGGTACTGTCTATAACAATAAGACAACTACTTCTGCTTTGGTAGCAACTGTCGTAGGTGGTATTATTATCGTAGCAGGCTACTTCATCGCCGAATACTTTGTCTTCGATCCAGGCGTAGCCATTGCTAGTATTGTGACTAATACCATTCAAGCCGTTATGAGCGTTATTATTAGCATGATTCTCTATGCTATCTTGCGTAAACGCCTGGGGTAGTAAATTGACAGCCTCTAGAATTCAGACTATACTATAAGTACAAAAGAGCCAGTTAACGTGTTCTAGGCGTTAGGCTCATCAAAGAATTGAGAAATTTGATAAACCTAACGTGTCTAAGTATTGCAGCACTTAGTCTTAAACGTTAGGTTTATTTTTTTGCTTAATTTACATTAATATTTTTTGTTGAGCAAAAACATTAGTTCGATATATAATATAATTAAGATAGTCGACGAGGTTGGGTCGCCCTTTTCTTTGAAGGGGGTGAAGCCTATGAGTGCCTACGAAATCATTATGATTGTCCTTGGGATTTTAACTGTAGTTATTTCCTTTGGCGCATTGATAGTGCTGATTTGTCGTAATAACGACAAATAGCCCTTCGTTACCAACTGGTAGCTGAAAACGAAAGGCCATTTCTGCATGTTTTATAATGTTTTGGGATGAGCCTGACGGAACCACTCGTCGACTATCTCTTTACTACATTATAAAGGGGTTGACATATATAGTCAATTCGAACTAGAGATGTAAATTGACAGTCTCTAGAATATATCTTAATAGAAATTATTGTGTTGTGTGTTATGATTGGTGAACGTTTATGCTTAGAGTTATATGTTTGTTTTTATTGTTAGTTGTTTTAAGTCCTTTTTCTGTTTTTGCAGATGATATGGAACCAGATAACAATGAGCTTTTTTCATTTTTGAGTAAAATAGAAGAACAGAAATTCATTCCAGTTGAGGTAATGAAAAAGATGGGTGTTAGTGGACCGTATAGTGTTCCATTGACTATTACTACAGATGCTCAAGGAAATGTTATTTCTGTTGAATTAACGCCTAATCAGGACCTATCTGACGACACGGCTTATTTGGAATTAGTTCAGGTTGCTAAAAATATAGTATGGAATGTAGGCAATATTGGTGTCGAGAAAGCGACAACTGTATTAGTATCTTTTGAATTCAGTTTACAATAGTGTTGTGAATAATTAAATGAATCATCGAAGTCTCATCTATAAGGCTTTCATAGTCATAGGTATAATATGGTATAATACTTTCATTATGTAGTGAAAAAGGAGAGCTAAATGGCAAATTTACCTAACTGCCCTAAGTGCGGCGACGAATACACATACGAAGACGGTCATATGTTTATCTGCCCTATGTGTGGCAATGAATGGACAGCGGCTGACGCACAAGCTGCAGCTGAAGCAGGTATCATTCGTGATGCTAATGGCAACGAGCTATCTGATGGCGATACAGTTGTTGTTGTAAAAGACCTTAAAGTAAAAGGTGCGGGCATCTTGAAACAAGGTACGCGTGTTAAAAATATTCGCCTCATTACTGGTGCTAGTGATGGCCATGATATCGATTGCAAAATCGATGGTTTCGGTGCGATGGCATTGAAATCCGAAATGGTTAAGAAAATCTAACTATGAAAAATCCCTACTAATTATGCATTGGTAGGGATTTTTTCGTGGTATAATTAAAGTGTAATGTGTTATGTAGGTTGTATGATTGAGAGGAGTAACTATGATATCTCAGGAGGAATTAAAAAAATTTACATATAATCTCTTAGAAAAACGAGGGGTTACGATTCAAGCGATTGCTGACATTGTGATGAGTATCCAACAACCTTACATCCCTGATCTGACGATGGACGAATGTTTAGAAAGCGTGCAGGCAGTCCTTGAAAAACGGGAAACGCAGAATGCAATTATTACGGGCATAGAATTAGATATATTAGCGGAACAAAAGAAATTGTCTGAGCCACTGCAAAGCTTTATGACGCGTGACGAGGCCTTGTTTGGCATTGATGAAATCCTCGCCTTATCTGTTGTTAATCTCTACGGATCCATTGGTTTCACGAACTATGGTTATATTGATAAGGTAAAACCTGGCATCATTAGAAATCTTGATAGCCAAGTTGATGGTCATTGTAATACATTTCTTGATGATTTAGTTGGTGCCGTGGCGGCCGCTGCAGCAGGTCGCATTGCCCATAATACACCAAATCGGGTACATCATGTCATTGTGGAGGGATAAAAAATGAATGTATTAGTCGTAATTGATATGCAACATGATTTTGTGGATGGTGCTCTTGGTTCTCCGCAGGCGCAAGCCATAGTGGACAATGTGCGTCAAAAAATCGCATCCTTTGATGGGCCGATTATTTTTACGCGAGATACACACACTACCAATTATCTTGAAAGCCAAGAAGGTCAGCACTTACCTGTGCCACATTGTGTGAAAGATACGGCTGGTTGGCAAATTATGGATAGTTTAGTTGAAGCAGCAGAAGAACGCAATACCATCTATCCTCATATGATTATAGATAAACCGAATTTTGGTTCCTTTGAATTGGTAACGCGACTACAAGGTATGCATACCGCTGAACCTCTTGAAAGCATAACTTTAGTAGGTCTTTGTACTGATATTTGCGTCGTATCGAATGCAATATTGCTTAAAACAGGATTGCCAGAGGTTCCCATTCATGTGGACTCCAAGTGCTGTGCTGGGGTTACACCAGAGTCTCATGAAGCAGCATTGGCTACGATGAAAATGTGTCAGTGTGTTATTGATTAATAAAAAATTTCCTTTCCATTGCCATTAAAGGGTGTCGATTATATACTATCGATACCCTTTTTCTTGTGTACAAAGCAAAATGGTTTTATTCAATAGGTGGGAATATATTGACGATTCTCTATATAGATAGTACAATATATAAATAATGATAATTCATATCAATTAAAACCATACCATGAATATGTTGCTTGTTGATGAGCATGTATTTGGATGTAATTAATTGATTCTATAATACTGATGCAGGTGCATCGAATTGCTTTCAGAAAAACGATATATAGTTTTAACATCGTTCTACGCCCTAATTATAAGGAGGACTATTATGAAACCTTTCGAACTCGCACCATTACCATATGCTTACGATTATCTTGAACCTGTTATAGATGCAGAAACAATGAAATTGCATCATGACAAGCATCATTAAGCGTATGTTAATAATTTGAATGCTGCTATTGCGAAATATCCTGATCTTCCATATGGTTGTGTAGACTGCATCCTTGGCGACATCGCTAATGTGCCAGAGGACATCCGCCAAGCGGTTATCAACAATGGTGGGGGTCATAAGAACCACACTATGTTCTGGGAAATCATGACAAAACCAGATACTTCCAAATTGCAAGGCCCTTTGAAAGAGGCTATCGATGCTGACCTTGGAGGCTATGATGCTTTTGTTGAAAGCTTTTCTAATGCTGCAGCAACACGTTTTGGATCTGGTTGGGCATGGCTTGTTGTCAACAAGGACGGAAAATTAGAAGTAACATCTACTGCGAACCAAGACAATCCTTTGTTAGAAGGTAAAACAGCCATTCTTTGCTTGGATGTGTGGGAACATGCATACTACTTGCACTACCAAAACCGTCGCCCGGATTATATCAAGGAATTCTTCCGCGTTATTAACTGGGATAAAGTATCTGAAAACTACGAAAAAGCATTGCAACCTCAGCATCAATAAGATAGCTTTAAATCCTCTCAAAACTAGATATATTTTAATAGATAACGGATAGTTGATATATTCTCCTCCATACTTGACTGGGGATATATTATCTATCCGTTATTTTTATATAAAAATTTTGATATTTTTAGAAAGAACTTTCAAAAGTATAGCCATGGATACAGATTTTCTAATCGATATCGTTTATCATAGGGTCATAGGTTATGTTAGATAAACCTTTCACAGTATATATTGCCTTGTATACACAGTGGTACGTATAGAGGGCTACTCACATAAGTAATAAACAATATTTTTGACGCGAGGGGATCAAAATGGAAAAGAAATTAGATTTGTCCAAATCCGTATATGATTTGGTAAAAGAATATCCTGAAGTAATAGATATTATGAAGGGTTTAGGGTTCAGTGAAATCACTAATAAAGTGATGTTGAACTCTGTTGGTAAAATCATGACCATCCCGAAAGGGGCTAAAATGAAGGGCGTATCCATGATCGATATCGTGAGCGCATTCATGAAAGCTGGTTTTACCTTAGAAGGTGAAATGCCAAATCTACAAGGTGATGAAGCAGCATCTGCTAAGGATGCTCCTGTAGAGACTGCTGCTACTCAAGTAGAGTCATCTAATGCTAATGACAATGCAGAAGCTAATGCTACTAAAAAAGTAGAAGCTAATGCAGAGAATACTGTTACAGATAGCGAACGTGTAGAACAATTGAAAGGTTTCTTGAAACGGTTAGGTACTGGTGAAGAGCTTGGTGCTGTTCGTGAAGACTTTGCGAGCCAATTCAAACATGTTGAGGCCAGTGAAATCATGAAGGCTGAGCAAGGGCTTATGCGTGAAGGGACACCGCTTGAAGAGGTGCAACAATTATGTGATCTTCATTCTGCATTGTTCCATGGTTCTACCATCCATGAACAAATGGATGCGGAACATGCTAAGGTTGAGGCTGTGCTTGAGGCGCAAGAAAAGAGCCAAAGCGTAGTGACCCTCATTGAAACTGTAGGTCATCCGCTCAACCGATTGACAGAAGAAAACAAAGCTCTCGATACGTTAATTGAGTCTCTTAAGACTAAGGTGGCGAATCAGTCTATAATTTTAGAGGATGTGAATGCAGTACGCCAAGTATCTATTCACTATGCTAAAAAAGGCGACCTTCTATATCCGCACTTAAAAGTGGCCTATGATATTTCTGGGCCATCCATGGTTATGTGGACTGTGGACGGCGATATTCGCGATACATTTGGTCGACTAGCTAAGTCTGCTACCTTTACAGAATCTTGGTATGAAGACTTTGATGCGGTCCTAACTCGTGCACAAGAGATGATTTACAAGGAACAAAATATCCTATTCCCACTTTGTGCGGAAAACTTTACAGCTCAAGAATGGTACCAAATTTACAAAGATACCGCACAGTATGAAGAAATCTTTGGCGTAGAACGCGTTGTTTGGACAGAGGCAGAACTTGCTTTGGCTGATAGTCATGCACCAGCCAGTGCAACAGATAACACCATTGCTCTTATCGGTGGTAGCATGACCCTAGAGCAACTAGATACTATGCTCAATACAATGCCAATGGAGGTAACCTTCGTTGACCATGAAGATATTAACCGTTATTTCAACGATGGTGAAAAGGTATTCAAACGTCCTACTACAGCAATTGGCCGGGACGTGTATTCCTGTCATCCGCCAAAGGTAGAACCAATTGTACGCGGTATCATTGATTCTTTCCGCAAAGGGGACCGCGATAATGTGGCCGTATGGCTTGAAAAACAAGGCCGTCCATTCTATGTAAACTACATGGCTGTACGCGACCAAAATAATAACTATATTGGTACATTAGAACTCGTACAAGACATGCAATTTGCAAAGGATCATTTCGCTAGATCTAAATAAGAAAATTATATAATCTGACCATATACAAAAAAGCTGCTCTAGGACTGATACTATAGCAGCTTTTTATATGGGGAGCAGATTTTTTATAGATTGCATAGGGCTAAGGTTGTATATGTTCAATGATGCTATGTGTAGCTACCTTAATATTGGTTAAACTTGTTGCTAAGTTTAGACGCACAAAGGTGGCGTAGCTTTCACCACCAAACCATTCGCCAAAGCTAGGGGCAATGCGGCATTGGTTTTCAAATACATCGTGCATATCGTCAGCCATTACGTAGGCGCCAAAATCTATCCATACCAAATAGGTGCCATTCATAGGGCTAATGCGTAGCTTAGGTAGGGCAGATAGTAGCTCACGACATAGATACTCGTAGTTTTCACGAATGACTGTGAGTGCAGCGTTGAGCCAAGTCTCGGCTTCTGGATGGGTGTAGGCCGCCGTGATAGCCGTTTCTGCGATAACGTCCGAGTCTGTATGGTATACAAGTGCTTTATATGCATTGTATTGGCTCCGTAATTCATCATTAGGGACGATGACCTCCGCATGGTGTAGACTGGCCATATTGAACGATTTTGATACAGAGGACATGGTTATCATATTATCCGCATAGGCTCCGTTAGATACGGATAAGGCTGACCTAAATGGAATAGGGCCTGTGATAAGGTCTTGATGAATCTCGTCGCTGATGATGAGTACATCGTGGCGTTTACAGATGCTAAATAATTGGGCCATTTCTGCTTCGGTCCATACGTGACCTACTGGATTATGCGGATTACAGTGAATAAATAGCTTCACATCTCGTTGTATGATGGTGGATTCGAATGCGTCGTAATCAACCGTGTATCGATTGTCCGTGGTACGCCTCATAGCTATTGGAACAATATGGCGCTGTGCATCGCTAGTGCTCGTATCAAAGGCACCGTATACAGGACTTAGAACGGCAATGGCATCATTTGGTTTTGTGAAAGCCCCAATACTCCACATAATGCCTGTAATGACATTTGGAGCGCTGGTGAGCCAGTCCTTAGACAAATTACAATTATGGCGACATTTGTACCAATTGATGACCGCATCTAAGTAATTAGGATTTGTCATGGTATAGCCTAAAGGCGTTGTTTTCACATAGTTTGCAATCGCCTCTTGTAGGCATGGTGGCGTCATGAAATCCATGTCTGCCACCCACAGTGGTAATAAATCGGTGCGACTAAATTTTAAGTGCTCACCGTCCCATTTGCGGGAATGCGTACCGCGTCGGTTTATATAGTATGTTTTGGTAAAGTCTGTTGTGTTCATGGTAATACCTCATTTGTTGTATTGTATGTATGTATTATAGCAATAAACGTATATAAAATAAGCATATTGTAGCTCAGCTTCTTGACGGAGTTCGCTTTCACAATTTAAAATGTACTATAGAATAGTGTGTGTCTGACCAGTGACCACACTCATATCGAATGGTTACAAATGATAAATTCTTGGCCGTATATAGTGGGCGATGTTCATATGTGAGTTTACTTCATCGAACTATGCCGCTATATGGAAAGGCTAATATAAGTATAGTACTGGATCCTGTTAAGGAGGCATGTGCCATGAGTAATGAATTGAAACCCCTTCACTTTGATGCGGATTACACGATGGAGGAGGCGCTCGCTGAGGCGAAACGCTGTCTAAACTGTCCAAAACCGTTGTGCCGTATGGGCTGTCCTATTGAAAACGAAATTCCTCGTTTTATCCAAGCCATCGCGCACGGTAACTTTGGTTTAGCCAATGATATCTTGGCGGAACGTACAAACTTGCCAGCCATCTGTGGTCGCGTGTGCCCTCGTGAAAATCAATGCGAAGGTAACTGTATTATGAATAAGGCTAAGAAACCGCCTATCAACATCGGCAAATTGGAACGTTTTGCTGCCGATTTTGAAAGCATCAATGAATTGCGCAAACCTAAGAAAATTAAACAAGATCTTGGCAAAGTAGCCGTTGTTGGTTCTGGCCCTGCGGGCTTATCCGTTGCAGGTGATGTAGCGAAACTAGGTTATGATGTAACTGTATTTGAAGGTCAATCCGAACCAGGTGGCGTATTATTATTCGGTATCCCAGAATTCCGTTTGTCCAAATCCGTTGTACGCCGTGAAATTGCTCGCCTTAAGGGTTTAGGTGTTAAATTCGTATGTAATACATTTATCGGTCAAGACAAATCCCTAGATGATTTATTCGCCGAAGGATTTGATACTATCTTCATCGGTACTGGTACGCATATTCCTCAAGAAGTACGCATGGAAAATGATCAAATTACAGGCGTATTCCAAGCGATGTACCTCTTAACTAATGTACAACTTGTAGAGAATGGCGAACTTGAAAAAAAAGCGATTCCTGTGAAAAAAGGGGACCGCGTTGTTATCATCGGCGGCGGTAACGTAGCGATGGATGCGGCTCGTACATGTGTACGTTTAGGCTGTGAGTCTGTCACTGTAGCCTATCGTCGTAGCCAAGAACAAATGCCTGCATTATTATCCGAATACGAAGAAGCGCGTGCCGAAGGTGTTCAATTCCAATGGTTCGCATCTCCAGTGGGCGTAGAAGGTACAGATAAGGTAGAAGGATTTAAATACGAAGTGATGGCCCTTAATGAAGATGGTGCTGGTATCCATGGTACAGGTAAATACCAAGTTATGCCTGTAGATAAAATCATCATCGCTGCTGGTCATAAACCTAATGCACGCCTCGTTGGTGAAGGCAATAACCTCCGTGTTGACGAAAAAGGTTATATTCTTACATCCGAAGAACCATACGGCATGACAAGCCGTGAAGGCGTATTCGCCGGTGGTGACGTAGTACATAAACCAGCCACTGTAGTACTCGCTATGCGCGAAGCTAAAAAAGCTGTTGATGGCATGGTTAAATACATGGAAATTAAACGTGCTATGACCATTGCAGAAGCGAATAAATAAGAAAATAATGTACAAGAATATACTTGTATAAGTGTATGTTTATGCGACTATAACATAATATGAATAATAATCCCTTGTGATATGAATGTATTGCAAGGGATTTATTTTTATATGTCATCACTAATCAAGTTATTGTGGTCCCCTATAAAAATTTGCCGTATGTTGAGGTCAAAGATTTGCTATCATTGTGAGTGGAAGGTGAGATTTCTATGACGTTTGACATCGTATGTAGTGAAGCACAGTCAGAAAAGGCTATCCAACACTTAGGCGTTCTCATTCTATTATGGCGCCGGCATTTTCAGATGACTCAACAAGAATTAGCAAGACGAACTGGATTACTGCAGTCTTATATCAGTGGATTGGAGAAGGGGAATGTTGATCCTCGTATATCTACACTGTGTAGAGTAATCAGTGGCTTTGAAAATATGACACTTGATACCTTTTTCGCGGGACCTAATGTGGGGTTTATTGATTTTCACGCCATAGAACACAGACATATGGAATTTCATTGATGCATATCTTGGAGGACTAAACTAGACATTACTATTGATATACTACAAAGAAACGGGGCACATATTACTGAGTGCCCCGTTTCTTTATTAAAATCCTAAATCCTCATTGATGATAATAACCTCCATGGTTTGCATGTTGCGCATTTTCTTGTAATAAATCGTTAAGGCGTTACAAATCCTGTCAGGCGAACCACAGTCGTAGCATTTTTCTTCTAGCTTGGCACAAGGATTGAGGGAACTTTTTTTATTTTTTTTGCTGTTCAGAGGTGCCGCCACATTGCGTGCTCGGTAAATAGCCGAGGCTAAGTCAGGCGTAATTTTGTTACGTCCCAGTACGAAAAAGACCTCTTGCGATCCAAATAGAGAGGCTGCTACACGATTACCGGTGCCATCGATATTGACCATTTCACCTGTTTGAGCCAAGGCGTTAACAGATGTGAGGAATACTTCGCGGCCCATGGTGCGTAATGCGGTATCCCGGAAACTTTCACCAGGTAAAGGTCGCTGTATATCTGTTATGTCCTTGTTGACCTCGGATAAGGCATCATGAACCTTGAGCTCCATTAGAGTGCGGGAATCGCCAATGGCTACGCTCTTATCTTGAATACGAGATTGTAAATAATCGACAGCTTCAACGCCTGTTTCGAAATAGTTGACCACAAATTTATTGCGCTCTAAAGCCTTGATGGTTTTCTCTATATCGATAGGAGTATCGTTGAGTTGAGGATTGATAACTGCGTTGATTGTTGTTTCTGTATTGGCCATGAGTCCTCCTAATAATATATTAGTAGAAATCTTTCTGCTTCTATTGTAGCAAGAATGATCGAGTTAGATAGTTTTATTAATACTATTGTATCGTTTATATGGATGGCATTCAATATAATGAAATCCAAAATGATTGTTAAAAATTAGAAAAGTTGGAATGGATTCCAACTTTCAACAAAAAGGAATAGAATTAGGAATGATAGGCTAACAAATAAATTTTACTTTTATCAATAGGTTGAATTTGCTATAATAATAGTATTGATATGGCATAAAGCCAATGTTAAGGAGGCAAAAATCGTGGATTTAATTCAAAAATTAAAAGACCAAGTAAAACCATTAGGTAAAAAAATCGTGTTGCCAGAATACCAAGATGAACGCGTATTGAAAGCAACTGAAATTATTTTGAAAGAAGGTTTCTGCACACCTGTATTGGTAGGTAATCCTGCTGAAATCGCTGAAGCTGCTAAAGCTGCTGGCGTATCTGTTGAAGGTGCTGAAATTATCAATCCAGCTAACTACGATCGCTACCAAGAAATGGTTGATACATTCGTAGAATTGCGTGCTAAAAAAGGTATGACTCCTGAAAAAGCTGACGCAACTATGAAAGGTGACTGCTTATTCTTCGGTGCTATGCTTGTTCGCCTTGGCGTAGTAGACGGTATGGTTGCTGGTTCTGCAACTCCAACTGCATCCGTATTGCGCGCTGCATTACAAGTTGTAGGTACTAAACCAGGCCTTAAAACAGTATCTTCTACAATGGTTATGTTCACAGACAAAAAAGAATATGGCGATGATGGCATGCTCATCTTCTCCGACTGTGGCGTATTGCCTAACCCAACTAGCGAACAATTGGCTGATATCGCAGAATCCACTGTAGAAAAAGCTCGCAAAGTTGTTGGCATGGCTGACCCTCGTGTATCCATGTTGTCCTTCTCCACTAAAGGTTCCGCTTCCACTCCAGAAGTAGACAAAGTAGTAGAAGCTGTTAACATTTTGAAAGAACGCAATGTTGACTTCAAATTCGACGGCGAATTACAATTGGACGCTTCCATCGTTCCTTCCGTAGCAGAAAAGAAAGCTCCTGGCTCTCATGTGGCTGGTAAAGCTAACATTTTGATCTTCCCTGATCTTCAATCTGCTAACATTGGTTACAAATTAGTTCAACGTTTTGCTGGCGCTGACGCTATTGGTCCATTGATTCAAGGTTTGGCTAAACCTATCCATGACCTTTCCCGTGGCTGCTCCGCTCAAGACGTTGTAGACGTTGCGGCTATCGCTGCTGTTGAAAGCATCTAATTTCAACTTCATTTGATACGTTTCAATGACATATTAAAAAGCTGATTCTTCGGAATCAGCTTTTTGTTTAGGCAAATGGCTTCAAATAGTGTATTATTAAATTATCTAGAATAATACTAATCTTGATGTATTATTTATGACACATGGCATCAATATCTGCGAGTGATGTTGTACTTGAAAGCGTAAAAGGAGAGAACTATGATTTCTGTATTCGACACAAATCCTGTTACATTTGAAGATAAAGGTCGTACATTAACTATTAGTTACAATGGTGTGCTCTGTAAAGATGCAAATGGAAAGGTTATAACTGACATTGATTTTGAAGATGTAAATGAGCTATATCTTACAAGATATCTAAATTCAAATAGTAACTATACGATTATGTTTAGAGACCATAATTGGAAAAATATAAAAGGCCAAGATTTAGATACGGACCGTACAGAATCTAATGCTGGTCATAATATTCGTGAAACTAAAGCGATCATTGCTGCCTTTGCTCGCCATAAATTGACAGCGGAATTCCCTGCAAATTTAGATACCCTTCAATTGCCACTTGATTACTCCTACATGGGGAAACGAGAAATCACCATTAAAAATGGTGTTATCTCAAATGGTAAGATTGATATCCCTATTAATGAAATTCGCCGCGTAATATGTGCATCTAATGGTACAATTAGTAAATTGTTAGTCTATAAAGAAGAAAAACCTAGTTCCTTCTTCAAAAAGATTTTCGACAAATGTGATATGAAAATCACCTTGAATGCCATTACATTACCGTTATTAGAAGCCATCGTAACGCGCAATACAGGTCATGGCATCGACTTCAGTCGCGGTAATGGCTTTGACCAAAAGGATTCCAACTATATTATTATCCGCTATCTTGACTCTGGATTCTTCCTTGAGAAAGGCGGCACAGCACCTACAGAATGGCAGAAAACAGCTGCTGAAACAACCGCTAAATTTGGCTATGATGTGAAAACATTATTGGGATAACATCCGCTAACATAGAGGCATTTGTTAAGGAACTATGTAGTGTAAAAGACTGTATAACTAATATAGTAAATATGAAATAAGATATCAAAAGAACCACTAGTTTTTACTAGCGGTTCTTTTCGTGTATGGGGAATCAGTGTTGAATACTAATTGGAAAGTTTTCAAAAAGTTTTGTACCCTAAAAAAAGATACCATAAAAGGCTTGCAATACGATAAATTTGTGATATGATTTGAACTACATTAGAAAGAACTATTTCTAATCCTGAAATGGAAATAGTAGTATAGCTATACATAGTTGAGCTTAGCTATAGAGGTTTAGCTTTGTTATAACGAGCTACTTAAGCTATATAGAGAAGGAGAATTATAATGACAGAGCAACTCGTAAATGTTCATGATTTAGTGGGCCGCTGTCCTTTTGCAACGAGTCAAAAGTTATTAGCCGGCAAATGGTCTTTATTGATCATGCACGAATTAGCCGAAGGACCTGTGCGTTTCCGAGAATTAGAGCGCCGCTTACATCCAATTACACAAGCAACACTAACAAGAGCCTTGCGCCAATTAGAGGATGATGGCCTCGTACACCGTGAAGTATACGGTACTATTCCACCAAAGGTTGAATATAGCCTTACCGAAGTGGGGGCTGGATTTAAAACAGTTCTTGCATCCCTTGAAACTTGGGGTAACCAATATATTGACTATATGAAAGCCGCTGGCCGCATGTAAGAAATGTCAGCGGTATTTCTTATCCTTGTTCCAAAAATCAATTCGTATTCTTCATTATACCTAAATTTTCTAATGTACTAAGTGTAGGAAGGCCCTGTTTTCAAAAAACGACTTCTCTCCCAAAAATTAATTTGTATTCTTTATTATACCTAAATGTCTCTAATATACTGAGTTGAAGTAAAGATGGTCCTACCAAAACGACTTCGGGCTCCGCGAAGCGCAGTAGCGTGTCGGCTTTGGTAGGACCATCTTTACGCTGTCCTCAACCACGTATATAGAAAAATATGGTATAATAAATAATACGAATGATATAAATTCTCATTAAGCAAGAGGTATTGATAATTATGTTAGATGTAACTTTTCTTGCACACAGTGGCTTCCTCGTAGATGATGGTAAGCGTTGCTATGTGTTTGATTATTATAAAGATCCTAATAATATTGTTTGGCAACTGGCTAAGCGTGGTCGTGAGCTGTGGTTCTTTGTGAGTCATACTCACGGAGATCATTTTAATCCGTCTATTACAGAATTTGATGGCCCTCAAACGCGCTATATTTGCCATCAAGATGTGCCATTAGAAGGTAAGGTTCGCAAGTGTATTACCATGCGTCCTGGTCAAGATGCCACATTAGATGATGTAGGTATTCATATGTATGGCAGCACCGATGAAGGCGGTTCCTTCTATGTGAAAACGGATACAGCAAATATCGACTCTGACTCTATCTTCCATGCCGGTGATCTCAACTGGTGGCACTGGCTTGGCGATACGCCCGAGAACAATGCAGACGCAAAGCGAATGGCTTGGCGTGAGTTTAAGGAACTAGAGGGCTTGTCTGTAGATGTGGCCATGTTCCCTGTAGATAATCGTCTCGAAGATGCTATGGAATGGGGCAGTATTGAATTTTTACGCCGTGTAGAGGTGAAGAAAGCATTTATTCCAATGCATCTAAATGGTCCACTATGGACTCCATCTGTGTATTTTAACGCTCTCTTTGGTGATATTCCTGTATGGGAACCTCAAAGAGAAGGGGATGAATGCACCTTTTAAATATACTTTCACAATGTGTAGTATGTGAAAGTTCGTGGCCCACGTGGCACTACGTTATATGGGGAGAGTCTATATACGTAATTTAGCAAGTTAGGATCAAGTGATGATGAAAACTAAACCAATGGCAACATTATTATTAGTTGTTATGGCGATTATATTCTTAATTTCATATCCCCAACGACACGATATGTTTTGGGCTTTTGTGATGCACATCTCAGGGGCTGCTATGATTGGTGGTCTTGCAGACTGGTATGCAGTGACGGCACTCTTTACTAAGCCCTTAGGTATTCCTTTCAAAACGGCTATTTTGCCACGTAGCAAGGAGCGACTTATTCAAATGGGACGTACCATGCTTAGCGAGGAATTACTTCGTGTGCCACAAATGTACTATGCCATCAAAAAAGAGCGCGTTATGGTCCGTATCATTGAATACGGTATGAGTGATGTTGGGCAAAAACAGATTAAAGATCTTTTATATGGTGTTGGTAATCAAGTATTATCCCATATGGATATTGAACCAATGCGTAAAGAGATTAACAAGGCTGTTTATAAAGGTATATCTAATTGGAAGGCAACGCCTCTTGTTATCTTATTTGGTCGTTGTATGTTAGAACGCCATACTGCTAGTGTGTTCTGGCTCTATTTTAATCGTACTTGTCAGCGTGTTATTGCATCTAATCAGGTATATCCGTACTTGTATCGCGTTATGCTAGACATTATGAAAACCTATACGAAGGACTCTTTCTTCCGTGAGCTGGCTATTGCCTTTGGTGGTGATGGGCTTTCACCAGAACGATTGGTGGAAACGGTACAGAGAAAAGCGGTTCAATTCCTGAAGGAAAATGAGTCCATCGATTCTGCGCTAGGTCGCTACGTATGGGGGCAAGCGATTCGATTCTTTAATAATCTGGAAACAAACAAGGAATGGCAAGCCTTTATTGAAGAGCATAAGGATCAATGGGTTAAAATGGTTCTTGAAGAATGGGAAGGAAAGCTCATCGATGGCGACACGCTTGATTGGGCACGTCTCATGGATATTTTGATTGACCGTTTTAATGTTCTTGGCAATGAAATTCTTCTAAATCCTGATAAGCAGGCGCCATTTGAACGATTCTTCTTGTTGCGCAGCATTCCGTGGTTACAAAAATTGAATCCTCTTATCGACAGTGTGGTGGGACAAGAATTGTCTCGTTATTCGCCGGATGAGATTACCCAAATTGTACGTGGGAAAATGTATTATGATTTACAAATGGTCCGTATTAATGGATCCCTTGTAGGGGCCGTTTTGGGCGGTCTATTCTATGGCCTTACGACCCTTGTTAAGGGGGTGATCGGATGATTCGCTACTTTAAATCACTTACCTTGAAACAACGAGCTAATGGTATTTTAGGCCTGATGGCGGTGCTCTATTGCTTCGTCTTTATCGGTCAGTTTTTCTTTGATAGTGAAAGCTGGTACCAACCGTTATATTGGGCGGTGCAATCTGCACTCATCGGCAGTGTAGCGGACTGGTTCGCTGTGACTGCACTGTTTCGTAAGCCTCTAGGATTTCCCTATCATACGGCGCTGATTCCACGCAATAAAGACCGCCTTATTAATGGTGTTATTAAGCTTGTAGAAACGAAGATGCTTACTAAAGAGCGTTGCCAAGTGCTTTTGAATAAGGTGGAATTTGTACCTTTATTTGAAAAGTTCTTACTATCTCCAGAAGGGCAACGGGCAGCACGCCTCGTCATTCATCAAGGTTTGCATTTGTTGTGGAAATCTCAAAGTAATGAGGAATGGGCTCAATGGGGAGCGAAACGTATACGAGCATTACTTGAAAAACATTCGTTGGTACCTGTGTTAAAACATGTGTTGCTCGATTTATGTGAGCATAATCGCTACGAAGGTATGGTTGTACAGGTATTGAATGTAATTCAAGAACGGATTAATCATCCAGCTATGGTTACTTGGTTGACTGCTGTTGTAGCCGAAGAAGCGCACAAGAAAAAAAGAAAAGGCTTTTGGTCGGATTTTCTTATTTCTATGTCCGAAGCTACAGATGTTGTTAATTACCATGAAATGGCAGAGGCCATTGTTCAAGAGTCCTACGCTATGCTTGAAAATTGGAAGCGTCCTAATAGTCCGGAACGGACTGCGTGGCTTCGCCAATGGGTCGATCCTATTCGCCATATTGAGGAGAATCATGAAGTTTGTGGAGCTCTCGATGAGGCTTGGGAACGATGGATTCGAGAACAGGATTGGGAATCTATCATTGAAAACCATTTATGCCCTTATGTAGAGGAATTGCTACTCGTAGGGGATGAAAATGGTGAAACGCCAGCTCAAGTCCTCGTCAATATTGCCCTTGAACTCTGGGCTGTGTATGGACAATCAGAAGACCTTCGAAACCGTATTGAAGTCACATTACACGATATTGCACGATACGTATTAGAACAAGGCTATGACCTTATTGAAACTATCATACGCCAAGTGTTAGGTGGCCTTAGTACAGATAAATTTATTTACTTTATCGAGTCTAAGGTGGAGGATGATCTGAGTTGGATTCGTATTAATGGTGCTATCGTGGGCGCTGTAGCAGGTCTTGTTACCTGGATTTTCTTGGAATATGTGTATACGCCATTTATAGGGGCTTTCATTTAATACACATTAGCATTTCGTAGTGTTTCGAAGCCCATAACATATTACGTAAAAACACCCTTCTAAATAACAAGTTACTCTCGCGTATGAGGGATAACCTTATCTAGAAGGGTGTTATATTTTTGTTATGTTAAATTATTATTCCATATCTTCTGTATCGGATAGTGGTAGTGTGATGATAAATGTAGTAAATACACCTAACTCACTTTTAGCCGTGATTGTACCATGATGCAAATGCACAACCTTATCTACGAAATAAAGGCCGAGGCCAATACCGTGATTAGATTTTTTATTGCGTGACTGCTCTGTTTGGTACATCCGATTAAATATCTGAGACAGATTGTCTGCTTCGATACCAATGCCATTGTCGGTTACTTCGATGACCAAGTATAACTCGTTGCGTTTGGCGGTTATATCTATAGTGGATTTTGTAAATTTAATGGCGTTATCGATGAGATTTGTTATAGCGCGACGCAGTGATACTTCGTGTCCTGTAACAACTAAATCGTTATCGATAGAGGAGTTAATGACAATGTTTTTCTCTGCACATAAACGGGTGTAATCGTGGACTAGGTTATTTAACATAGTACTTACGTCTACAGGGGCCACATTCATTTCATAGTTATTTTCTAATCGCGCCACATCTAATAATTGCGACACAAGAGAGGACATGAATTTAGCTTGCTCTAAAATATGAACAAGACCTTCCTTCATTTCTTCCGGTGTTCGCGCGTATTTAATGGCATATTCGCTTTCAGCTTGAATGACTGCAATAGGAGTACGTAATTCGTGGGATACGTCCGAACTAAATTGCTTTTCCCGATTGGATGAATCCTCGAGACCTGATAACATACGGTTAAATGTGGTGGTTAATTCATAGACCTCATCTCTTGCGATATCCGGTAATTCAATACGACGACTAAGGTCGTTATTTTTACCGATAACCTTTGCCGTATGTGTTAATTTACGCAAAGGTTTGAGGCCTTTTTTGATGAATATATAACCGCCGATTGAAGATATGAGTAAAGCGACGATAATAAGCAATAATAAAGTGTAAATCGTGCTACCATTTTGATCGGTGATTTTTTGGCTCGTAATGGCACGCAAAAATCCCCGATAATTTGGTGCATTAATTGGTACATCGTAATAGTAGAAGGTCATGCCATTGGCTTGAATTTCGCCGACCTGTCCAAGGGATAAATTAGACTGATTTGGGAATCCATCTGGCAGATACCCTTTCGTAATCAAGCCGTCCTGCGTGTAAACAAGATAAAATGTTCCGTCTTCGTAGGGCTTGAACTTGCGGATATCCGTTGACATCATAAGCGTTTGTTGTTGTAGACGTTCTCGGATTTCCGTATTATGTGCTGTACCTATATAGTTGTAGTAAAAAATGGACATGAAAATTAAGAGGATACTCAATAATAATGTGTACCATAGCATAATTTTCAAAGTCAAAGGCATACGATTCCATAGGTGCTTAAAAGCACCTGACATAGAATTAAGGTCGTGACCTTGGTCCTTAGTTTTCAGTTTTGAGGACATATCCTACTCCACGAACGGTTTGAATTAATTTCACATTTTCATCCGTGTCAATCTTTTTACGTAGATCCTTAATATATACATCAATTAGATTAGAGTAGCTTTCATAATCGTATTCCCAAACATGATCAAGAATTTGTTGACGGGATAATACGATGTTTTCATTACTTGCTAAATAATACAATAAATCAAATTCTTTAGCTGTTAATGTAATAGCTTCGCCGTCGCGTTTTACTGTACGTTGAGGTACATTGATAGTTAAAGGACCAACCTTAATATCATTTTGTGCATGGCGAGCATTACGACGTGCCAACGCATAAATACGAGCTGTTAACTCTTCAAGGTCGAAAGGTTTTACTAGATAATCATCAGCACCAGTATTTAGGCCTGTCACCTTATCTTGCAAGGAATCTTTCGCAGTTAACAATAAAACCGGTGTTGTATTGCCTTCGTTACGAATTTGTGCCAGTGCACTGATACCATCTAATACAGGCATCATGATATCCATAACAATTACGTCATAGCTAGATGTATTTACATAATCGATAGCTTGTTGACCGTTGAAACATGTATCAACAGTCATATTTTCTGCACGTAAATATTTGGCCGTAATACCATTTAGCATTTCTTCGTCTTCTACAAGTAAAATCTTCATATGTTTGTTCTCCTTATGTATGATTAAATTATATAACTCTCTCTTAATACTATCTAATCACTAATCAGTTTCCGTTATGTGAAAGCTACAACACGTTAGTGATTAAAATAATATTAACATATATAAGTTATATTATATAACTATTTTATCTATTATCATACCTTATACAAGTGGAATGAGTGAAAAATGAATGTAATAAGTAGTATTTTATAGGTTTATTCAGCGTTGAGGTGAATTTATCCATATTTTATCTAGCTTTTGTAGTGTTCTACGATGGGAAGTATATCGAAGATTGCCGTTTGTGCATAGTTGAGGCAGATTTTACGAAATTTGAAAGGTGTAAAGAAAATCACAATAAAAACTTATGATAATAATTATCAAAAGAAAAAACTATACTAGAATCGAGATGTTTTGATATGTATAAGCGTTTTGAATCCTATGTGGTTTTAGTAGGAATTTAAAAATTTTGATGTTATAAAATGGACTTATTGGATTGATATACGTAGCAAAACATTGTGTTTAGTTGGTGTATTTGAGGTGCTTATATAGGAAAAAATTCGGAACCGAATTGATATAAATGATATACATAAAAGTAAATAGAATTACATTCCTAGATAATCAGATTGTTCACAATATTTCACTAAAAATATGAATTGATATAGAATATCAATTAGATTCATTGAAATTAATTATGCATAATAAGGTTTAGACATACGGTGAAATGCTCTCTATAATTATATGTAAAGCTATAAGAGAAATCGCACATGTGTGAGGTTTTCTCTTTAAGGAAAAATGATTAGGTTATCAAAAATTTTTATAAGGTTTTTGAATCTAGATAGTCTAAGAAATTTTCTTTTTATAGGTAGTTATGAGGAGGTCATTATGGAACAGTTTGATGTTCTAGTAGTAGGTAGCGGTGGCGCTGGTCAACGCGCGGCTCTTGAAGTAGGTCGTCGTAAAGGCTTAACTGTAGCACTTATTACTAAAATTTTCCCAACTCGCTCTGCAACAGCAATGGCGCAAGGCGGTGTAAATGCTTGTTTGAATAACGTAGCAGCTGAAGATACTGTAGAAACACATACTTTCGACACAGTAAAAGGTTCTGACTATCTTGGCGACCAAGATGCGATCGAATTCTTCTGCTCTCGTTGTCCAGAAGGCGTACTTGAAATGGACCACATGGGTGCTCCATTCTCCCGTACAGAACAAAACAAAATTGCGCAACGTAACTTCGGTGGTCAATCCTATCCACGTACTTGCTACTCTGCGGATAAAACTGGTCACGTTATTTTGCACACTACTTACGAACAATGCTTGAAAGAAGGCGTACACTTCTTGCAAGAATGGTACCTTTTAGATCTTGTTAAAGACGCAAACGGTCACGTTGGTGGCGCAGTTGTGTGGAACATGAAAGAAGGTAAAGTAGAACAAATTAAAGCGAAAGCTATTATCTTGTCCACTGGTGGTGCAGGTCGTATTTTCTGGACTCGTACTACTAACCCATTCCTTTCCACAGGCGATGGCATGGCAGCAGCATTCCGCGCTGGTAATGGTTTGAAAGATATGGAAATGATCCAATTCCATCCAACTGGTCTTGGTCGTACTGGTATCTTGATGTCCGAAGCGGTTCGTGGTGAAGGTGGTTACCTTCTTAACGCTGAAGGCGAACGTTTCATGAAAAAATATGCGCCTAACAAAATGGAATTGGCATCCCGTGACGTTGTAGCGAAAGCAATCGAAGATGAAATCGCTGCAGGTCGTGGTTTCGGTTCTGGTCTTAACGCATACGTAGTAGCTGACCTTCGTCACTTAGGTCCTGAAGTTATCATTGAAAAACTTCATGGTATCCGTGACTTGGCTATGTGTTTCGAACATTGTGATCCATTAGTACAACCAGTACCTATCCGTCCTACTTGTCACTATACAATGGGCGGTATCGACGTAGTGGACTACAAAACTTGTGCATGTGAATTGCCTGGTTTGTTCTCCTCCGGCGAAGCTTCTTGTATCTCCATCCATGGTGCTAACCGCTTAGGTGGTAACTCCTTGGCTGACGGCGTAGTATTCGGTAAAGTATCTGGTGCTGGTGCAGCTGACTATGCTGAAACACATGAACAACCAAACGTAGATGCAGAATTGGCTGCAGCTGCTAAAGCTTGGGAAGCTAAATTCACTGAAGTAACAACTCGTGAAGGCGGTCGCCCAGTTGTAGAAATCCGCGATGCATTGGCTGATGCAATGTGGAATAAAGTAGGTATCTTCCGTAACGAAGATGGCATTACTGAAGCATTAAAAGAAATCGATCAATTAATCGAAGATTACAAAACTTGTTATGTAGGTGACCCTGAACGTACTTACAACATGGCATTCGTTAACTATTGTGAAATCGGTTCCATGTTAACAGTAGCTAAAGCTATTGCTATGGGCGCTTTACACCGTCGTGAATCTCGTGGTGCTCATATCCGTGAAGACCATCCAAAACGTAATGATGAAAGATACTTAAAACACTCTTTGATCAAATTGGGTGCTAACGGCGAGTACGAATTGACTGAACGCGACGTAGTGTTCACTAAATACGAACCACAAGAAAGGAAGTACTAAGATGAGACAAATCACCTACCATATTCACCGTTACCAACAAGGTCGCGCGTTTGTACAGACTTTCAAATTTGATTATGAAGCTGACCGTACAATTCTTTGGGGCCTTCAAAAAATTAAAGATACTCAAGATCCAACTTTAACATTCTTGGCAGCTTGCCGTTCCGCAGTTTGCGGCGCTTGCTCCATTCGCGTAAATGGCGAAGCAATGCTTGGTTGCGAAGCTAAAATCGACGAATTAACAGAACGTTATGGTACTGATGAATTGACAATTGCACCAATTGGCAACTTCCGCGTTATCCGCGACTTAGTTGTTGACTGGGAAGCAAAAGTTGATCGTTTGAAAACAGTTGCTCCTTGGATTTTCCTTAAAGCAGAATTCAACGAAGGTGACAAAATCGTTCGCCAAACTCCAGCTGACTTCAAAAAATTCGTTGCTGGTACAGAATGTATCCTTTGTGGTTGCTGCGCATCTGAATGTAACAAATTGACTGCACGTCAAGATGACTTCTTAGAACCATATGTATTCACAAAAGCTAACCGTTTCGTATTGGATAGCCGTGATGATGCACCTATGGCTCACATTCATCCTGCATTCGACAATGGTCTTTGGAAATGCGTTCACTGCATGAACTGTATCTCCCGTTGTCCTAAACACTTAAAACCTGCTCAAGATATTTCCAACTTGCGTAAAGAAGCTACAAAAGCTGGTCTTACTAACAGCAAAGGCGTTCGCCATGCAGTTGCTTTCAAAGACGATCTCTACAAAACTGGTCGCTTGAAAGAAGTTTCTATGAGCTTGAAATCTGATGGTGTTGTTGATTCCGCTAAACAAGCATTCTATGCTTTACGTTTGTGGAAACACAGCAAAATCAATCCATTCGAACTTGTAGTACCTCAAAAACCTGTAAATGGTATTGATGGTGTTCGCAGACTTATGAAAGCAGCTGAGGAGGTAAGCAAATAATGAAATACGCATTTTTCCCAGGTTGCGTTCTTGAAAGCGCTGCCAAAGAAGACTACTTAGCAACAGTTGCTGTAGCTAAAAAATTAGGCATCGAGTTGGAAGAACTTGACGGTTGGACTTGCTGCGGCGCGTCTCATGTTCAAGACATCGCTCCAGAAATTACATTGGCTACTAATGCTCGTAACATTGCATTAGCAGAAGAAAAAGGTTTGAACCTTTTAACTGTATGTAACACTTGTACTTTGATGCTTCGTGAAGCAAAAAATGAACTTGATGCTAACGAAAAAGAAAAGAACGAAGTTAATAAAAAATTAGCTCAAATTGGTAAACAATACCGCGGCACAACTGATATCACTCATTTCTTATGGGTATTGATTCGCGATTACGGTTTGGACAAATTGAAAGCTAAAGTTGTTAAACCTTTAACTGGTTTACGTGTAGCTGAATACTATGGCTGCCATATTCTTCGTCCTCAAACTGAAATGGGTTTCGAAGACTATCAAATGCCTACATCCTTAGCAGAATTGATTTCCGCTATCGGTGCTACACCAATCGACTTCTCCCGTAAATTAGATTGCTGCGGTTTCCATGCTGTATACCCTGCACATGATTCCGTAATGCAAATGACTGGCTCCATCAACAAAGATGCAGCTACAGAAGGCGCAGATTGCGTAGTAACTCCTTGCCCACTTTGCCAAATGCAACTTGATATGTTCCAAAAAGAAGCTAAAGAAGTTGTTGGCGGTGGCAAAGATATGCCAATCTTACATATGTCTCAATTAGTGGGTCTTGCTCTTGGCATCTCCCCTGAAGAAATGGGCATGCCTAAACGTCACTTAACTGATACTGCAGCAGTGACAAAATTCGTAGGTTAATTCGTTTGATTTAGACATAGCCTAAGTTGGCTCAATGAAGATCTAAATCCAAACCTATTATCATAATTACCGTAAAGACCCCCTGGCCTTGGCTAGGGGGTCTTTATTTGATGATTCACAGCTTTTATTATATAATAGATAAATAAATATTGAAGACATAAGGGGGTCTCATGAAAGAAGCCTTATTAGATTATATTGATCATAAGTTGAATCAAGAAGATATGGGCCGTGTATTTCCAATTACTTTTCAGGGAAAAGAGTATTTTGTGAAACGTGATATTAGTAATTATCGGTCATCATGGGTAAAGCCATCACCTCGTGCGGCTTTTGATCACGAATTTTATATGATGAACTTTGTTCGTACTCAATTGCCTTTAGCACCTGAAATCATAGGTTTTAGAGAACATTATTTTGTTACGCCTAATTATGGGAAAAACTTAACGTATTATGGGCATTTGCCACAGGAGCATCCTGAAGACTCTTCTCTAGAGGATCTGGCTATCCATGTGTTTTACGCCTTTGGTAAAGCTCTTGGTATGCTCCATGATTATGGTATGGCTCATGGCCGTCCAGCGCTAAGAGATATCGTGTATAATCCGGATACAGATGACGTTATGCTATTAGATTGGGAGAATGCACGACGTTGGTATGAATTTACGCCTGCAGGATGGGATCTGTTGATTTTTATTCACAGTTTTATTCGTGAAGGCGATTTGCCACAGTCCTATCTCTATGCAGCTATGAATGGCTATAGCACTGCTAGATGTGCACAAGAAACCGTACTTCATGTGAAAGAAGTGTTACACAAGCGTGACTATCTATTTAAATTCTGTCGCCTGTTGGAACCGTTCCATTTTGTAGACACAGAAGCAGCCGTAAAATCATTTGATTTTATACAAGGACTAAAAACTGAATAACTGTGTATGACTAGTTGATTCTTGCAAAAACAGAATACTAAGGATGCCGCAAATGGCCCTCCCGTATGGTGAGGGTCATTTTATTATGGTAAAATAGATTGTATACATGGTGATATTGTTACCAGCATTAGTTAGCATTAAAAAATCATAAATCCGGTGTAGGGGAGTTATGACGAGGTATAACAAGTGGAATATATTATTTCGTTTATGGAAACGTATGGCTATGCAGCTATGTTTATTGCGATGGTTCTAGAAAATGCGAATATACCGATTCCTAGTGAAATTGTTCTTGGTTTTGCAGGGTATTTGATTGCTCAAGGCGTATTTGAATTGCATACAACTATGGTTGTAGGTACGCTAGCAGGGATTGTAGGATCCATCCTATCATATTGGATGGGCGAATATGGTGGACGTCCTTTGTTGTTGAAATACGGCAAATATATATTCTTTAATGAGCATAAATTTGAACTAGCTGAGAAAATGTTTAATAAATACGGTGGTGCCGCCGTGTTCTTTGGTCGTTTATTGCCAGGTGTTCGTACATTCATTTCCTTCCCAGCTGGTATGGCTCGTTATCCGATGTCACATTTTGTGGTTTGGACTGTATTAGGTACGGTTCCTTGGACGATTTTATTGGTGTATTTAGGTAAAGTTCTCGGTGAAAACTGGAAAGATCTTATTGAATATAATCATGAGTTCTTAATTATTATGGTTGCTGTATTTGCAATTATTGCGGCTGTAATTGGCTATAAATATTACAAAAATCGACGTAAATCATAAGGAGATTGTAATGAAAATATCTCGCTTAACATTTGTGTTGTTTGTTTTCTGGTTGGCGTTTTTTATGGTCGCTAATAATGTGCTACCTGTAACTGATCCAGTAGAATCGAATTATGCATTAACCGCTAAAGAGATGGTGTTGTCTGGAGATTGGTTATCGCCGCAAATTTATGGGACCTATTGGTATGATAAGCCAATTATGATTTATTGGCTTATCGCTTTGGCATTTAAAGTGTTTGGATTTGCTGACTGGGTTGTACGTTTACCAAGTGCCATATTCGGAGCTTTATCAGTGGCTACAATGTTCCAAGCTATGCGGTCCCTAAGTGGCCGTTGGCTCGTAGGTTTAGTAGGGTCATCAATTCTTGGTACATCACTTATGTTCTGGGCCGTTGCACATGGCGTTATTACCGACATGGTATTGCTGTATACGTCCTTGATGGTGATGGTATTTGCCTATGATGGGTTAAACAATAACTCTAGTAAATCTATGATTGTAGCCTATGTGTTCTCTGCGTTAGGCGTTCTTACAAAGGGACCAGTGGCACTTGTATTGCCAGGGCTTATTCTTCTCGTTTATGTAGCGCTGTATCGCTCTAAACAAATGTTGCTGCGCCTCTTTGATTGGAAAGGTATTCTCGCATTTTTAATCGTTGCATTACCATGGTATCTCTATATGTATAGTACCCATGGTCAAGATTTTGTAAATGGATTTTTAGGGCTTCATAATGTAACGCGTGCTACTCAGTCTGAGCATCCCGAGGATAATGTATGGTGGTATTACATCGCTATATTTCTGGGGGCGTCCTTACCATGGACGGGCGCAGTTATTTATGGCATTATAGCTGGATTTAAGTTGCGTCATAAGGGCTATGTATATAGCTTGTGCTGGGGGATTGGAACGGTTTTGTTCTACTCTTTGATGGCCACAAAATATCCTCTTTATACATTTATAAGTCTTGTGCCATTTAGTGCACTCGGTACATTGGGGGTTTTGAAAGCGTTACGTCCGGGGCGTTCACGCTATGTGCCTTGGATCATCATAGGTCCTACACTTTTATTGTGGGTGGCGTATGTGGTTGCATCTTTCTTTGCTCCATGGGGGTACTATGGCTTGTTATATGTGTTTGCCGGTGTATCTGTGTTGGGATTGTTATGGTTCTGGTGGAGCAAACAGCGTTATCGCCTCATAAGCGTTGTTGTTATCGGTACTATGTTAATTTCTTCTGTCGTTGTTGTAGAAGGGCTGGTACCGCTTATAAAACAACGTAGTTCGGTTAATATACTTCCTGTTGTGGAAAAATATAATGGGAATGTGTATTACTATAATGGTTATAGTACCTCTGTTGTGTATTATACCGGTCATAAGGTTATCCGGATTAAGGGTGATAGCAGTCGCTGGGACGACAAGGATAAATTGAAACAACGCAGTGCTGAATGGGATAAGAAATATCTTATGGAACAAGTGTCTGAAGAAGACTTCGTTAAATGCGTAGCGGAGGGCAAGCAACTCATGCTTGTTGTTCCAAAAGGTGAAAGAAAACACTTTAGACAATCCGCTATTGCACCATATGTGGGTGAGTATAGTGAAACTGATACTGCTGAGATTTATATTTTAAATAAGCGACAATCTTATATTGCAGAGTAAAATGTTTTTGTTATAAATAATATCTTTGCTTGTGAAAGTAGCACCAACTGCTAGATGCAGTTGGTGCTTTTTGTATCCTAAAAGTTTACAAGTTTTTACTACAAAAATAAAACCTATAATATTAATATGTTTTGTTGACAGAGTAAAAACATATTGATATAGTAGGTAATATAATTTTTTAGGACGAGGTGCTCTAAAGCCATATTTCATCTAAGGTTTAGAAAAGTGCGAAAAACGGCATGTGACGCCCCTTGTTATGAGATAGAAAGAGGGGAAGTTATGAAGAAAACTTGGTATCTAATCATTGCGGCTGTTCTCTTGGTTATCGGTGGTATCACGTATGGCTATCATGAGTACAATAAACCAAAGACGGCACAGGAACTAAAGACAGTACGGGTAGCGTATTTACCAATTACCCATGCATTGCCAGTATTTGCCATAAAAGAACTAGAAACAGCGGATGGTCCTGTTCATGTAGAGCTTGTTAAGTATGGATCTTGGCCAGAGCTCATGGATGCATTAAATACCGGTAAGGTAGATGCTGCATCGGTACTCGTTGAGCTAGGTGTAAAGGCTCGTGAACAAGGCATTGATGTTCGTGCTGCTGCACTTGGTCATACAGAGGGCAATATTATCATCGTAAATAAGGATATTAACTCTGTACAAGACTTGAAAGGCAAATCCTTTGCCATCCCTCATAAACAATCTACCCAAAAAATTCTCGCAGATCTTATGCTAGAGAAAGCTGGTCTTACCGAAAAAGATGTGCAAATCGTTGAAATGAGTCCTCCTGAAATGCCATCTGCTCTATCGGTAGGACAAATTGCTGGGTATAGTGTAGCCGAACCATTTGGCTCTCTAGCCCTTGAAATGGGAACTGGGAAGGTCTTCGAAGATCCTGACCACTTATGGCATGACAATATTTGCTGTGCCCTCGTATTTAATGGTCAATTCATCGATGAACATCATGACTTGGCGAAAGCTTTCACCAAGGCCTATCTCGATGCAGGTAAATACCTAGATGAGCATCCAAAGTCACAAAAAGAAATTGCCTTAAAATATTTAAAGTTTAAGGATCCTATTATTGAACGTTCCTTACAAGTGATTGGGTTTGGAGATTTAGCCCTTACAGAGGACCGTTATAATGCGCTTGTGCATCATATGACGCATATTGATTTGATTAAAAAGGTGCCGAGTTATTCAGAGTTTGTAGATACATCATTGTTACCATAGGAGGAGGACCATGAAGAAATATACATATGTGCCGGGTTCATTTATCGTAGCGTGGCTGATTTGGGAGTTAATCGTTCGTCTGGGCGGTTTTAACGAAGCGCTATTGCCAACGCCGTATAAGGTGTTGGCCGGCTTTGGTGAACTCATTGGAGACGGTGTCCTCTTTAAGGATATTGCAGATAGTTTAGTACGGTTCTTCATCGGTTACATCATTTCTGTTGTGGCTGGCGTATTCTTCGGTCTTATCTTGGGTTGGTACAAGGGGATTTGGAACTACATCAATCCAATCGTTCAAGTCATTCGACCAATTTCTCCTGTGGCGTGGTTGCCGTTTATCGTTCTCTTCTTCGGTATCGGCCAAGCACCGGCCATCGTTATCATCTTTATCGCAGCGTTCTTCCCAGTGCTGTTATCCACGGTGTCTGCCATCCAAAATATCGATCCTGTATATATCAAGGTAGCGCGCAACTTTGGTATTAAACAGCCAGAACTATTATTTAAAATTGTATTACCTGCCGTATTCCCTGGTATTGCATCGGGCCTTCACATCGCCCTTGGTACAGCGTGGATTTTCCTTGTAACAGGGGAAATGGTAGGCTCTCAAACGGGTCTTGGCTTCCTCATTATCGATATGAGAAATAACTTGCGTAACGATCTTTTAATGGTAGCTATTTTAACCATCGGTTTCGTTGGGCTTTTACTCGATTGGGGCGTGTCCCTCATCGAAAAATGGATTTACAAACGTTGGGGTATTGAGAAATAGGAGGTGGCCTCATGGGTTACATTTCAGTGCGCAATGCACACAAGGAATTTATGAAAGATGGGGAACCACTCACCATTCTTGAAGATATCAACTTAGACATTGAAAAGGGCGAGTTTATTTGCCTCTTAGGCCCTTCTGGTTCCGGTAAAAGTACGCTATTAAACGCTATGGCGGGCTTTGAGCTCGTTACATCTGGTTCCATTACTATCGATGGTGAAGAGGTAAAAGCCCCTCAACTCAGATATGTAACGGTATTCCAAAACTATGGCTTGTTGCCGTGGCGTACGGTGGAAAGCAATATTGAGCTAGGCCTTGAAAGTAAAAAGGTGCCTAAAGAAGAGCGTCCCGCTATCATCGATAAATACGTTAAAATGGTAGGCCTCGATCATGCTCGCAATCGCTATCCTGCAGAACTATCTGGGGGCATGCAACAACGTGTATCCATTGCCCGTGCACTAGCGGTGGATCCAGATATTATCTTTATGGACGAACCACTAGGCGCTCTTGATGCGTTGACACGTATCAACTTGCAAGACGAAATCTCTCGCATCTGCCGCGAAGAAGGTAAAACTGTTGTATTCGTTACCCACGACATTGAAGAAGCCGTAGTCCTTGCAGACCGCGTTGTAGTACTATCTGCAAATCCAGGTCGAGTACAAACTATCATCCCTGTAAACATCATCGACAGAACAGACCGTACATCGGCAGCCTTTGTTAATATACGGAACCACATCTTCGAACAATTCCAACTAGCAAAAGAAGACAAAATCGAGTTCTATATTTAGTTATATACACCTCAAAAGAAACACCCAAAAGTTTATACTCTTGGGTGTTTTATAATGGACAAAATTCTAAAATAATGTATATATATTTCTTATGCAATTCGTGTAATTATGATGTATAGTAGATATATATCGGTAATAACATATGAAATTTAAATTGGAGGCTGTATGTCTTTATTTGAGTTAGAGAAGACCTTGTCTTTTGATGAATATATAGCAACCTTTGATGCGGAGCGTGTGGCGAAGGTGCGCGGTTTTGTGGATTGGCTCTCCCAGTATTCTGGTAGTCTTGTTCATAATCCTTGGGGTGAGGTAAATCCTGATTTAGAGATTGTCGCAGATGATTTTGATGCGGCTCAAGTGCGTCGAGATAATTTGGTGGCTTATTTATTGCCGCGCTTAGGTCGAGCTAAGGTCTTTGTTGTGGCTGAGGCAGTAGGATATCAAGGCGGACGTTTTAGTGGCATTGCTATTACTTGTGAAAGAATGCTATTAGATAAGCACAAAACTATTCGTGCGAAGGATATAACACCTATTCGCTTAGAACGAACGAGTTCTCCTACTAGCCCTTTGTTAAAAGGAACACAGCAAAAGGACGGCTTTAACGAGCCTACTGATACTGTGGTGTGGAGTGCTATTGTTGAAAAGGGTATCGATCCCTATGATACATTGTTGTGGAATATATTCCCATTCCACCCACATAAGGAAGGAAATCCACTGACGAATCGCACACCTACGGAGGCTGAGCAAGAACTCGGTTGGGAGTATACAAAACGCCTATTAGAGCTACATCTTGAGTTGAGAGGAGAAGAGCCTCTTATGCTAGCAGTAGGACAAAAGTCTGCTGATACAATGGGTAAATTTGGTTTGCCTGCCATTGGTTTGCGCCATCCTGCAAATGGTGGTGCTAATCTATATAGACAAGGATTTGCTAATGTGATTGAGAGTTGTGGTTTTGCCTCGTTGTAGATACTGTGCGACTACTAATAGGTCTTTGGTAGAGTTTCTGATAAATAGTGTAATAGCGTTAGCATAAGAGGTACTCTTTTGTTAACGCTATTTTTGTGTTACAATAATAATAACGTATGAAAGCGAGGCTTTCATCAGAACGATCGGATTATAATGAACATTAAACGGTAACGAAGAGAACGTAACGTCGCGGCTGACGCGTTTAATGGTACACTATACTCATTTGCACGAGGCGAATGGACAAAAGGACTTGAACGGTAACAATTGAGTTGCGCTATTTTTGCGCCCATTTGAAAGACGCTGCTGGATAGCGCCTTTTTCGTTTGTCCGTTCCCCTGTAAAGATCAAATTTTAATGATAGGTGAAATTATATGTTAAATAAATTAATGAACAAAATTTTAGGAGGAACTGTGAATACAACAGATAATCAACATACTGCACAAGTGACTGCAGTAGAGACGGCTCCGTCTGCTCGAGGTGAGCAAAAAACAATGCGCCGTCGTACTAACACACGTCGACCAGCTGGCGATAGTCGTAATACAGACCGTCGTAGCGGTGAACGCCGTTATACGAGTGAATCTAATCAAAGTGGCGAAGGTCGTCAACGTCGTACCACAAATACTAGAACGAATACACGTCGTCAACGACCTATAGGTGAGCAAGGCGAGCAACAAGGTACGGAACGTAGAATTCGTCAAACTCGCGCACCTCGTAGTGGTGAACAAATTCGCCGTACAGATAGAAATAGTGAAAATACACGTAATACACGTGGTGCAAGTAATACACGTAATACACGCACACGTAATACGACTGATGGAAACCGTAATGAAAACGCTAATAACCGTCGTACTCGTACTAATAATCGGCCTATGGCTCGCAACCAAGAGGCGCATTTGGATTTGATTGGTCGTCAACCGGATGGCTCTAATAAAGGGAAATTCCAAATTATCCCTCTAGGTGGCCTTGGGGAAATTGGTAAGAACATGACCATTTTCCAATATGAAGACGAAATCATCGTTCTTGACTCAGGTCTTGCGTTCCCTAGCGAAGATATGTTAGGTGTGGATATTGTTATTCCGGATATGAGCTATATCATCGAGAATAAGGACCGTGTGAAAGCCGTTGTTATCACTCACGGTCACGAGGACCATATCGGTTCTTTGGCATATCTTATGAAAGAGATTGACTGCCCTGTATACGCTACAAATCTTGTGTGTGGCTTGATTGAAGGTAAATTCAAAGAACACAAAGTGTCTCCTAAATGCCTTCGCATGATTGCTGCTGGTGATGAAGTTCAAATTGGACAAGTAACAGTTGGTTTTATTCAAACAAACCATTCTATTCCTGACTCTTGTGCCGTATACTTCGACACCCCAATTGGTACGATTCTTCATACAGGGGACTTTAAAATTGACCAAACACCAGTTGATGGCCGTTTGATGGATATGCACAAATTTGCAGAACTTGGTAACAAAGGCGTATTAGCGTTGATGTCCGACTCTACAAATGTTGAAAAACCAGGTACTACTGGTTCTGAAAGCTCCGTAGGTCCTGCTATTAAGCAAGCTGTTGGTGAAGCGAAAGGTCGCGTTGTATTAGCAACATTTGCGTCTAACGTATCTCGTATCCAACAAGCAATTGATGCGGCGGTTATGTATAATCGTAAGGTTGTTGTTATGGGTCGCAGTATGGTCAATGTTACAGAAATCGCACAAGAACGCGGCTACTTAGACATTCCGCCAAATACGATTATCGATGTAGATGTAATGCACAACTACACAGATGATCAAATCATGATCTTAACAACTGGTTCTCAAGGTGAACCAATGGCAGGCTTGTCCCGTATGGCTACAAGTAATCACCGCACCGTAGAATTGGCACCAAATGATACTGTTATCATCTCTGCTACACCAATTCCAGGAAATGAAGGTGCTGTTGGTAAAACTATCGATAACTTGCTTCGCTTAGGTTGTCACGTTGTGTATGGTAAAGATCGTGGCATTCACGTATCTGGCCATGCGAGCCAAGAAGAGCTTAAAACAATGCTTAACCTTGTGCGACCAGAATACTTTATCCCAGTTCATGGTGAGTATCGCATGTTGCGTCGTCATGGTGAACTTGGGGTAGCTATGGGCGTAGATCCTAAGAAAATCCTTATCGGTGACAATGGTCAAATCTTTGAATTTGATAAAGATGGTGGCCGTAAAGGTGGCCGTGTACAAGCCGGCGCTATTTTCGTTGATGGCCTCGGTGTTGGTGATGTAGGTAATATCGTTATCCGCGACCGTCAACAATTGGCACAAGAAGGTATGGTTATCGTTGTTATGGCAATGGATACTGCGTCTGGCACTATCATTGCCGGTCCTGATCTCGTATCTCGTGGCTTCGTATACGTTCGTGATGCAGAAGAGCTTATGCTCGAAGCAGAGCGTCGCGTTCATCAAGTATTAGATGATTGCGAAGCGCAACGCATTAAAGATTGGACTACAATTAAACAAAATGTTCGCGATGCATTGGGCAAATTCTTCTATGATAAAACACGTCGTAGACCTATGATTTTGCCAATCATTCAAGACGTACACTAAATAATATATCCCTCTCAAGCATAGGTGCCACGATATAAATGGAACAAATGTCTTGAGAGGGATATATTTGTTACATCTTACTATAAGTAGCGTATTTGCTACCGTTCCCTACTATATAGGGTATTTGAAGTTACCCTTTTAAACTGCTATAATAAAAGGATAACTGGTATCCTTTTATTGTTGGATGGAGTATTATGAATCAAACAAATACAAGAGCTATGGTGGAAACGGCGTTTGTTAGCGCTATAGGCATCATACTCACGGCTATTAGTGTATATTTACCTGTATTTGGGTTTTTATCTTTTTTTGTTACCCCCGCAGCTATTGGCATAATTGGTACAAAATGGGGCTTTAAATATAGCGTTGTAGGAACTATTGTTATTTTTCTTTTATCTACAATGTTATTTGGCATATTTAATTCGCTTACGGTTGGATTGTTTGCCTTGGTAGGTGTTGGCGTAGGGGCCGGACATAGACTTTCCTGGAATACGCTTAAACGTTTATTAGTGCCAAGTATAATGATGTTTTTTGCAGTACTCTTTACAATTGTGGCATCTTATACTGTGACAGGTGTTGAGTTATCGTCTGTAGGACCTACGTTGGTAGAACAAGCACAATCGCTTGCAAATGAGGCTATGGAAGTAAATCCTAGTATTACACAAGCACAAGCTGATGAATTTGTTGAAAGTGTACAAAAGAATGTCGACACTTTAGGTGATATGTTCTTTATGGCTATCGCAATAGCGGCTACCGTATATACTTATGTTACAATCCAAATATCACTTTGGCTTGGCCATAGATTAAGACTTTCAATACCTGCTTTTTTAGCAGTTGAGCAATGGAGAATGCCTATATGGGGGGCCGGTATCTTTGCTCTTGGTATTATAGGTTTCCATGGAGCCTCCTATGTGCATTTAGATAATCCTTTGGTTATTGCTATTAGTAAAAATTTACTATTACTTGGTAATTTTATTTGCTCTATTCATGGTTTTGCTGCATTAGCAGATATTATGACTAGCTATCGAGTGAGTAATAAAGCAAAGTGGATATTGCTTTTTGCTTATACTTTGATATTCTCTCAAGCATTAGTTATACTCGGTATTATAGATATGTTTTTAGATTTAAGGTCTCGTTTTAACCAACGAGGTTATTAATAGAAAGGAGGTTATTATGAAATCCTTTCAACGTAGATGGGAAGTTTTAGAAATCACCATCATTGCTGTCATTACGCTACTATTATTAATCATAGCCTATTTAAATTGGCTGCTGGCAATATTGGCCGCTATTATCGTGGTCGCAGTGTATTTGATTAACTATAACACCATTCATAACAGACGTCGCCTCGCTAGAGAACAATTTAGTGCGATGACAAAAAATGTGACTCAAGCATCAAACTTTGCATTGCAAAACCTCCCTACTGCAATCGCCCTTGTTAATAAACAAGGCACCTTAGTGTGGAACAATAGCGTGTTTGCTGACTGGGTTACAGTAGATTGGAATAAAATGCAGAAAGTATCTGCTTTGATTCCGGGCTTTAGAATTGATAAAATCTGGGGCAAATCTGGATTTTTAAAAGAACACTATGGAGATAAATATTTCCAAGTGGTTTACAAATTTATCGATCCTCGTGATACGCGCCCTAATGCGGATCCAAATGATGAATTGACGGAACACGCAGTCATGGCCTTGTATTTTAAGGATATTACAGATATTGAACGAGCACGTATTAAGGCGGAAGAAGAACAGCCTGTATGGGGCATGATTCAAATCGATAATATCGAAGAATTGACAAAGGGCCTTAGTGATAGAGAATACACGAACTTGTGGGCTGATATCAATAATATCGTGGTGGATGAAATCGATAAACATGAAGGTTTCATTCGGAACTTCCAAGATGATATGTACACATTTGCCATTTCTCGGGGCGCTTTGCAAGACATGGAAAACAACGGCTTTAGTGTGCTTGAACGTATCCGTAAATTGCCTTCTCCTCGTCAAGTGCCTGCTACGATTAGTATCGGGATTGGCGAAAAAGCAGGCTCTGTTAAGGATGTGTCCGAACGTGCTCGTGCAGCCCTTGATATTGCCTTAGGGCGCGGTGGTGATCAGGTTTGCATTATGGATGGTGAAAGCACCCGCTTCTTCGGAGGCAATACAGCAGGTGTTGAAAAAAATACGCGCGTTCGTGCTCGTGTGGTTAGTCAAGCCATTCATGAATTGATGAATGATTCTGACAAAATCCTTGTTATGGGTCATCAACGTGAGGACTATGATGCATTAGGTGGTGCTATTGGCGTCGTATCAATTGCACGTACTCTTGGTAAAGAGGTGCGATTAGTACTTTCAAAAGAAACAAATGCTATTGATAAAATGGTACATGTTCTTGTGGAAGACGAATTTTGGAAATCTCATATCATAACGCCTGCAGAAGCAAAATTGTGGGCTGATGCGAATACATTGGTCATCGTTTGTGACACGCATAGAACACCGATGGTAGCAGCGCCAGAGGCTCTTGAAGTATCTGAGCGACGCATTGTCATCGATCATCATCGTCGAGCAGCAGATTTTATTGAAAATCCATTGCTTACGTATTTGGAACCAGCTGCATCATCTACGAGTGAGCTCATAACAGAACTTGTACAATATGCAGGAGTTCCTGTGAAACTTTCAAAAGCGGAAGCCACAGGTATCTATGCGGGCATCGTATTAGATACGAAAAACTTTAATCAACAAACTGGGGCTCGTACCTTCGAAGCGGCTGCATTCTTACGTCGTGCAGGGGCGGATATTGAACGGGTAAAAGAATTATTTATTGAAACCTTCGATTCTATCCAATTGCGTGCTAAAATGGTATTTGAAGCCAATCGTACTGAAGGTATTGCTATTTCTGTGGCACCAGCAGGTATGAAGGATATGATGGCATTGGCCGCACAAAGTGCGGATATGCTCATCAGCAATGAAGATATTGAAGCAGCATTTGTACTTTACTCACTTAATGATGGCGGTATCGGCGTCAGTGCTCGATCTAAGGGCAAGGTAAATGTACAAGTTGTAATGGAAGCCTTGGGTGGTGGTGGTCACAGAACTGTGGCTGGTGCTCAACTACAAGGTATGACAATAGAGGAAGCGAAGACCGCTATCTTAGATAAGGCACTAGAAGCACTTCATTCCGCTGAACAAGAGGAGGAACAACCATGAAAGTAGTATTGTTAGAAGATGTTAAAAAAGTTGGTAAAAAAGGCGAAATCGTTGAAGTAAGCGACGCATATGGTCGTAATGTGTTGATTAAAAAAGGTCTTGGCCTTGAAGGTACAACAACAAATGTAAACAATGCGAAACAAAAACAAGAGTCTATTGCTCATCATAAAGTAGTAGCGAATGATGAAGCTAAAATCTTGGCGGCACAACTTACAAAGGTTGAAGTAACTGTAAAGGTTCGCATGGGCGAAGAAGGCCGTGTGTTCGGATCTGTTACTGCGAAGGACATTTCCGATGCGGCTAAAGCTCAATACAAGGTAGAAATCGATAAAAAGAAAATTGAAATTAAAGAACCGTTGAAAACATTAGGTGTTCATGATGTTGTGGTTCGTGTACATCCAGAAATTACGAGCACTATTAAGGTCAACGTAGTCGCTGAATAATCTTCGAATCACCATGCTCACAGAGTGTGGTGATTCTTTTATATGCGATAAGTGATATATAACTCCTTGGTTTGGGAGGATAGTCTTGATGGGTTTAGGGGAGAATAACATGGACGTACGTATTCCTCCGCATAATGAAGATGCGGAAAAGGCCGTATTAGGTGCGCTGTTGACGGATGGCTCGTCATCAGGTGAATCTGTGGATATGGTAACAAGTATCGTAGATCGGGATGATTTTTATCGGGATACACATCGTATTATTTATGATGCTATTTTAAGCCTCGTAAAAAGTAATAAGACCATTGATTTTATCACCTTGAGTGAAGAATTAGAGCGCCGTAAAAAGCTAGATACCGTTGGTGGTATTGCTTATATTACATCCCTTGCTAATGAAGCAACGGGCTATAATATCGAAGAACATGCACGGATTATCGCAGAAAAGGCGCAAATGCGCCGCCTTATTGATGCGGGTAATAAGATTGTGGGCATGACCTATGCGGGTGAAGAAGAACCATCTATTATTATGAATAAGGCAGAACAACTCGTTCTCGATGTAGGTGGTCAAACTCAGTCTGAATCAAGCTTCTCACCCATTGGTGATGTGGTAATTACAAATCTTGAGAGACTTAATAAACTGCAACAGCAAAAAGGAGCCCTTACAGGTGTGCCAACAGGCTTTAAAGACTTAGATTTTACATTAAATGGTTTGCAAAAATCAGATCTTATCCTAGTAGCGGCTCGTCCTGCTATGGGGAAAACAGCTTTTACCTTAAATATCGCGCAAAATGTAGCGATGGGGGTGCATGGTAGTGTAGCCTTTTTCTCTCTGGAAATGTCCAAGGAACAATTGGTTGGTCGTATTTTGTCCTCTGTAGCCGGCATTGAATCCGATAAATTGCGCAAAGGCGATATGGATACAAATGATTGGGGAAAAGTGTTGACTGCGGCTGAGGCGATGAGTAAAGCTCCGCTGTTTATTGATGATACAGCAGCCCTTACAGTACAAGATATGCGTGCTAAATTGCGACGCCTTAAGGTTGAACATGGCCTCGATCTTGTTGTTGTTGACTATATTCAGCTCATGCAGGGCCGTAGCTCTAGTAAAGGTAGCGAAAATCGTCAACAAGAGATTTCTGAAATTTCGCGTAATTTAAAGCTCATTGCTCGTGAGTTTAATGTGCCGGTTATTGCGTTATCTCAGTTATCTCGTAGTGTTGAAAGCCGACCAGATAAGCGTCCTGTATTATCTGACCTTCGTGAATCTGGTTCTCTTGAACAGGATGCGGATATCGTTATGTTCTTATATCGTGATATTTACTATAATCCGGAATCAGAGGCTGGCAATGAGGCGGAAGTCCTTATTCGTAAGCATCGTAATGGTGCCGTTGGTACAGTACGACTCCTATTTATGGGTGAGTTAACACGTTTCCGCGATACCGTTAAAAAAGATATGGGGCCGGAACAATAATATATAGGTAGTTAACATACAAGCAGCTAATATTAGATACTATATCTAATGTTAGCTGCTTTTTGTATGTGCCCTTCAAAAATAGAATTACAAAGCAAACATATGTTTGAAAATATATAATGTTTTTGATATACTAATTATAGAAAGTATTCTTTTTGGAATTTAAGTATCGGTCAGTTATTTAGTGTTTTAAGGAGGTGTTTATATGGGGGTTGCTGATATGAGTCGGATGTATATGTGCATTGATTTAAAGAGCTTTTATGCATCTGTAGAATGTGCCGATTTGGGTGTAGATCCCTTTACAACACCTTTGGTGGTGTCCGATAACTCTCGTGGTAAGGGTGCGATTACGCTAGCTATTTCTCCGGCCCTTAAGAAATTGGGGGTTAAGAATCGGTCGCGCTTATTTCAAATTCCTCCGCACATCGAGTACATCACCGTTAAACCACATATGAAGCGTTATATGCAGGTGTCGGCACAGATTTATGGGACTTTACTAGAGTATATATCGCCTGAAGATATCCATGTATATTCCATCGATGAATACTTTATTGATATTACATCATACACCAAGCTCTACAAGAAAACGCCTCGTCAGTTAGCACAGATGCTGCTTGATGCAGTGCTAGAGGCGACTCATATTTATGCTACTGTTGGGATTGGAACGAATCTATTTCTTGCTAAAATTGCCCTCGATATATTAGCTAAGCATGCATCTGATTTTATTGGGTACCTTGATGAAAATCTCTTTAAAGAGCATATTTGGCACCATCAACCGATTACAGATATTTGGCAGATTGGCAGCGGTATTGCAAATCGATTGCGCAAGTTTGGCGCCTTTGATTTGCATGGCATCACGCAGGTGCCAGAATATAAACTGTATAAGGAGTTCGGTGTGAATGCAGAGCTGTTAATCGATCATGCCTGGGGGCGTGAAAGCTGTACTATTTCAGATATTCATGCCTATAGGCCGTCTAAGCATTCACTTTCACAAAGTCAAATTCTTTTACGCAACTATACAGCGGATGAGGCACGATTGCCGATGCGAGAGATGGTAGAATCCTTAGTCCTTGAACTATTGCAAGTTAAGGCTGTTACGAAATGTATTCATGTCCATATTGGGTATGCGGCAGAGGATTTAAAATCGACTGGCGGTTCACGCACCTTAGCACATTATACGGATTCGTTTCAAGAGCTATGTCCTGCTGTACTATCCTTATTTGATAAATATAAAAGGCCCCATGAGCTGATTCGGCGTATCGCTGTTAGCTTTGAAGAGCTCGTGAATAAATCAGCAGTACCTACAGAAATGGATTTATTTAGTGATGCTTTAGATGAGACCGAAGAAAAGGAAGAACATATACAGCGAGCAATGCTCAACATTAAAGGGCGATTTGGCAAAAATGCCATACTGCGTGCGTCTAGTCTGCAAGAGGAAGGAACCATGCAGTTTAGAAATACCTTGGTTGGCGGTCATAATGGAGAATAATGTAACTATATAGTATTTAGTTTAATGGGGTTATTTACTATGAAAGGAAAAATGTCCCGCTTACAACGGGCGAAACAATTTATGCCCTTTGCCGCATTGAAGGGATTTGAGACTTTATTATCAGCTGTTGCAAGGCCTAAGGAGGCGCGTGTGGAGTTGTCAGAGGATCAATTAGAGGAGCTAAATCGTACTATACAATCCTTGGTGGAAGGAGATTTTGTACGAGTGCTTTATTATACAGGTCATTGCTATACGGAATTAGTAGGGACTATCGAGGCGATAGGTAAACCTGCACATAGCCTATCTGTTGAGGGGGTAGCTATTGCGTATAAAGATATAAAAGAAATCAATCTCTATGACTGAAGTATAGTGGATGCTAGAAGTATAAAAATTAAATACTAGATAAATATGTTGAAATAGCCTGTTCTCGAGTATTATGAGTACAGGCTATTTTTCTATCATTTATTGTCATAATTTATCTTGGTAATTCTTCTTGACAGACCTTATGAATTCGATTAAAATAAACATATGAACAGATATTCATATAAGTAAAAATATCTGATGAAAAATGTTTAGGAACATATCTAACAAGATATGGGCCAAGATATGTCTAATAAGTATTAGAAATAGACAATAAATTAACTTATAATACAGGAAAGAAGCTTTCACTATTATCAAAGGAGATATCATGGAAGAAACATTATTGCTGAAGGATTTAAACTGTGCGAACTGCGCAGCAAAAATTGAAGATCGCATCCGTAAAATGGATGTTGTAGAGACTGCAAATTTCACAATTGCTACACATCAATTAAAATTAACCGGCTCTTGGGAAGACCGCGAAGCTCTTAAACGTGACATTCAAGACATTTGTGATGCCATTGAAGAGGGTGTAACAGTAGCCGATTACGAGCGTAAATCTAAAGCGGCTATGGATGACCACGGTCATGATCACGATCACGGCAGTGATGCAGTAACAATTGCAGTTATCGTAGCAGGCTTGTTATTCATGGCCTACGAAGGGTTGACTACAGTTGTGCCGTCCATCGGCTTGCCAGAGTCTATCGAAACTCCAATTTACTATATTGCCTATATTCTTCTTGCGTTCCCTGTATTGCGTATCGCAGGTCGCAATATCTTAAAAGGCCAAGTGTTCGATGAAAACTTCTTGATGTCTATCGCTACATTGGGCGCTATTGCTATCGATGCATTGCCTGAGGCCGTAGGTGTTATCTTGTTCTACCGTATCGGTGAGTTCTTCGAAGAAAAAGCAACAGATCGTAGCCGTACAGAAATCATGAACGCTGTTGATATGCGTCCACAAGAGGTGCGTGTTGTTGATACATGCTGTGGCGGTGAAATCGTAGTTATGGCTCCTGAAAAGGTTGAGGTAGGCAGTACTATCGAAGTTCGCCCTGGCGATTTAATTCCTTTAGACGGTACAGTGCTTGAAGGTGAAACTCGCGTTAACACAGCTCCTGTAACAGGTGAACCTGTACCGGTTCGCGCTGTACCTGGTACACAACTCATGTCTGGTTGCATCAACGAATCTGGTCGCATTACGATGCGCGTTGATAAGGTTCTTGAAGAATCCATGGTTACAAAAATCCTTGATGCCGTTGAAAATGCAGCATCTTCTAAACCTAAAATCGACCGTTTTATCACGCGTTTCGCTCGCGTATACACACCAATCGTTGTAGCTCTTGCATTGGCTGTTGCTATCATCCCGTCCCTTATTACTGGTGAATGGCATAAATGGATCTACACAGCCTTAACATTCCTCGTTATTTCTTGCCCATGTGCATTGGTGCTTAGCGTGCCACTTGCATTCTTCTCCGGTATCGGCAATGCGTCTAAACATGGTATCTTGCTTAAAGGTGGTCGCGTTATCGAGGCGTTGGCTAATGTGAAAGCAGTAGCTCTTGATAAAACTGGTACCATCACATCTGGTGAGTTTAAAGTTCACAGCGTAGAAACTGTAGGCTCTCATGTGAGCAATACTCAATTGTTGTCCATGGCGGCAGCTATTGAAGCCGTTTCTACGCATCCAATCGCAACAAGCATCGTGTCTGAAGCAAAAGAACAAGGCATTACTGTAGAGGCTTCCGACTTCGTTCAAGAGTTGGCAGGTGAAGGTATGGTAGGCATGACTGATGGTCAACAAGTTCTTGTTGGTAACCGTCGTCTTATGGAACGCTATGCGGTTCAAGGCTATCCAACAGAAGCTACTGAATATGGCACAGAAGTTCTTGTTGCAGAAGGTAATACATACTTAGGTCGTATTATCATCGCCGATGAAGCTCGTCCTGATTCTGCTGAAGCGATTGCTGATCTTAATGGTCAAGATATTAAAACTGTTATGCTTACAGGTGATGCTGAAGCAAGTGCAAATTACATCGCTAAAGAAACTGGTGTAAGTGCTGTTCGCGCTCAATTGTTGCCTCAAGATAAATTGTCCGTAGTACAAGATATTCGCTCTGAATATGGTCCAACTATGTTCGTAGGCGACGGCATCAACGATGCTCCAGTACTTGCAGGTGCTGATGTTGGTGGTGCGATGGGTAGCGGTGCTGATGCGGCTATCGAGGCAGCAGATGTTGTGTTCATGCGTCCATCTTTGACTGCTATTGCACACGTTCTTGACTTGTCCAAAGCGACATTGCGTGTAGCGTGGCAAAACGTAGTATTCGCTATTGCTGTAAAAATCCTTATCATGGCGCTTGGCCTCATGGGCTATGCATCCATGTGGTGGGCAGTATTTGGTGATACAGGCGTATCCATCCTTTGTATCTTGAACTCTATTCGTATCTTGCGTCGTCAATAATAAGAAATTACTTTTCATAGAACTAACTCATACACAAACATATATAACGTATATAACGTATATATAACATACATATATAACTCTCTCATACAACTTATACATATAGATACACACTAAAAAGATTCCTCTATTGGCCGATAGCCTCAAATGACTACTACTGGCTGATAGGGGAATCTTTTTGCTTTGCAGTGACTATTTAGCTATGTAATACATAGGGGGAATCATACATAATAAGAGGCAAATTGAGAGAGTAGTAAGACGATTTTGAAAGTAAAACTTTCACAAGAGAATTGAATAGTACACTCAAATAGTATATAATTTTAAAGATAAGATACAGTTTTTCTGCTCGAAAGGAGGGATAACATGATTACGGTGTACAAGCACATAGAAGAAGAATTAGTAGCCGATTACACGGTATCAGATGCCACAAAAGGTTCATGGGTAAATTTGGTGAACCCAGACCCCGATGAGTTATCCCTTATTAATATTTTGACAGAAATCCCAACAGACGTTTTAAAGACCGCTCTCGATATGGAAGAACGTTCTCACGTGGAGTTAGAGGACAACTATATTTTTGTAGTTATCAACATTCCTGTTGTTCGCGGTAATGATATGTACGATACGGTGCCACTTGGTATCTTCTTGACCCCGGATTTCTTTATTACGGTCTGTCTTGAAGAATCTGAAGTATTATATCCATTTATTTCCAATCAGATTTCTACGTTCTATACATTTAAAAAAACACGGTTCTTGTTTCAAATTTTGTATCGTACAGCAACGATGTTCTTGCGTTACTTGCAACAAATCAATCGCCGTACAGATGATATTGAAATCCAATTGCGTCATACCACAAAGAACAAAGATTTTTTCCAATTGTTGGAATTACAGAAATCCATGACGTACTTTACATCCGCTTTGCGTACTAATGGTACCGTTATGGAAAGACTATTGCGTTTACGTGGGCACAGTTCCTACAAACATCTTCTCAAAATATATGAAGAGGATGAGGATTTACTAGAGGACGTTATTATCGAGAATAAACAGGCCATGGAGATGGTTGAAATGTACTCCAATATCTTGATGAACATGATGAACGCCTTCACATCTATCATTTCTAATAACCTCAACATGGTTATGAAAATGTTGGCAACTCTTACCATTACAATGGCGGTGCCAACTATCATATTCAGCTTGTGGGGTACCAATGTAAACTTGCCGTTTCAAGAGGATCCAAATGGATTTTATAAGGTAGTAGCAATATCCGTAGTCTGCTCCTTAATTGCTATCTTCGGTATGTGGAAAAAAGATCTTTTCTAAAGGATATAATGAAAAGCTAAGATACATGAAAAAGGCTGGCGCAAGGCCAGCCTTTTTGGTCCCTAGAAAGAAGCGTATAATGTTCTAAGCTCATTACATTCAGTTGTTGCACATTATCATAAAAATCTGCTATAATATACCATTATGGAGAGGTGTCCGAGTGGTTTAAGGAGCTGGTCTTGAAAACCAGTGACTCCGCAAGGGGCCGTGGGTTCGAATCCCACCCTCTCCGCCATTCAATTTTATATATTACTATACTTGGTAAGGCAATTGGAGCCCGTGCCTTGTATAGTACTATAGAGAACCCTTTATCTAATCGGTAGAGGGTTCTTATTATATATTAGAGTATGTTAACAAATGTCAATATATGTTTAATAGCTTTGTATGAAATTAGATATAGGTTCAATTATTGACGATGTTTGATATATCTTTTATACTTATAGTATCAAAAGCAGTATTACTAGTCATTTGACCGACCGCTTGGCTATTGCCACTCTGCGTTGGGGGACTAGTAGTACTGCTTTTTTGTATGCTTTATTAATAGATAGCCTTAACTTTTCTTAACTGCTTAATACGGTATGTTTTGATGTAACAGTAATGTAACAGTAATGTAACATTGATGTAACAGGTTTGTAACGCTATTACATTCTATTAATAGTAAACCTTAGTTTTCTTTAGTCCTTTTTTAGGATATTCGGTTTATTAGTTTTTAGGGTATCTGAAATGTTGAGTTATTGAAAGCATCTAATATATAAAAAGCCCCCATTTTTTAGAATGGTGGGTTTGTTTCTGTGTTATACTATGAGTGTTACTTCCCTAGACTGGTAACAGAAAGGGGGTTAGGCTGTGTTAGAGTTATTCATATCCTTAATTGTATCTATCATAGCAGGTGTAACTTGTCACTACATTTGCAAGTGGCTAGATAGATACTTCAGCAAGTAACTAGCACATATAAAAAAGACGGTATTCGCAGTACCGTCTTTTTTCTTTTGCGTTAAGCAATGTTAGTTATTCATTTCCTTAGTCAATTATTATAGTACATCAGATACTTAATTTTGTAAAGTGTTAGATACTCACTCATTCTCATTGATAGTCGATGCTTTTCAGTCATAGTGAAATAATTACTTCCGATAATATATACTTAGTGGAAGTAAAAACGGAAGTTATTATAAGAATGTACAATTTTGACGATGTACAATATACAGTTATTCTTTCTGCTTTTTTGTCCTATAACCCAAATATTAGTGTATAGATAATTTAAGTAGGATTATTGCTTGCTGCTGCTGTACATAAAGGTACAGGTAGTCAGTCCAATAATCGTACTTATGATTTTAAGATAAGTGATATAAATTTATTTGTCAAGAAGTGTAGTAAGAGGTAATTCTCCATACTTTATCATATATATTACTCTGTTGTGTGATGATAAATAGAAAGAGTTTGAAAAACTCTTTCTATTTATAGTATGATAGCTTTATATGTTATTTTACTATAGAAAGGAACTCGTATGAGTAGATTTGGTTTCTCACGAACTCAGATTTTAATTCTTGTTAGCGTATGGCTAACGTTTTTGATTAGCTTTGTAATGCGTCTATCTTGGGCGTCTTTGATGCCTATTGTTAATGAAGCATTGAGCTTTACACCTCAAATGGGGACTTCTTATTTATCCGCCTTTTATATGGGCTATGCTATTATGGTGTTACCAGGCGGTATCTTAGCAGATAAAATTGGTTATCGTCATACCATATTAGTAAGCTTGCTTGCTATGGCGGCAATTACGGCGTTGATGAGCACTATCGATAATTATACCTATGGCTGGGTATTACGTTTCTTATTAGGCCTAGTATCTGGACCTGTACAAGCATCTTGCTTGAGTGCTATTGGTGATTACTTTGGTCCTAATCAACGGGGGGCAGCAGTTGGTATTTTCATGTCCTGTACATCTTTAGGTTTGGCTACTGTAAATTTATATGCGCCATATGTAGCAACTACTTATGGTTGGCAAAATGCCTTCCTTTTAACTGCTGTATTGCCAATTCTTGTTTTTATACTCAGCTATTTTACGGTTCGCAAGCCAAGTGCTGATATTTTGGCACAACGTGAAGCCGAGGCGAGTGCAGGTTCTGCCCATGTAGGCGAAGAAACTTCTTTAAAAGAAAACTTACTTCATGTTTTGAAAAATCGCAATATTCGTTGCCTCGCATTTGCTGGGTTCTTTGCGACCGGTGCTACCTGGGCCGTAGCTCAATGGTCAAATCTCTATATGGTTAAACAATTGGGCGTAAATGCTATCTATGCTGGTCATGTTATGTCTATCTTCGGCTTAGCTGCACTTATTGCAAAACCTACAATTGGTATTTTATCCGATATTTTACCGATTAAGAAAAATCATTTAGCGGCTCTTGTTATGTTCCTCTTTGCGCCAGCATTATTGCTGTTTGCGAGCACAACAAATCCGGATATGCTATTTGTTACTGGTCCAATCCTCGGTGTAGGGGCATTTATGCATAGTGCGCTAACAAATGCTCTCGTTGTACAATCTGCAGCACCTCATTTGCGCGGCACTACAGCTGGTTTCGTAAACCTATTTAATCAAATCGGTGTTATGTTGGCGCCTATGGTCTTAGGTAGCATGTTAACTGCCACAGGTAGCTATCAATCTGCGTTAATGACCCTAGGTATCGCTCCAGTCATCGGTGCTACTGCATTGTTCTTTGTGCGCCTTAATAAATAATTTGCCCTAACATTTAATTTTGGGCTTGAGAAAGTCATAAAATAAACCCTCATCCATAATTGTTGTAGATGAGGGTTTGTTTATGTTGAAATTTTGAATTAATGAGGTCCTTGACCTCCGCCGCCACGGCTGCCATTTCCAGAATTGCCGCCGTTACGACCGTCATTATTTGGTGATCCCTTATCGCGACCTGTATTGTTTCGACCAGTATCGTTGCGAGCTTTGCCATCTCGAACTTTGTTATCCGCAGGTCCTTTCTGTGAAGGAGGGGCTTGCATTTCAGGATGAGACATATTACGATTTGGATTTTGGGGCTTAGCTTGTTGCATAGCAGCAAAATTAGGGGAGAAGCCTCCGCGATTATTAAAGCCCCCAACGCCAGGACCGCCTACATGACCAGGTTGCAAACTTGGTTGTATCTTCGTCGGTGGTGCTGGTGGTGCTGGTATTACTCGGTCCATCGGAGTCGAGATAACCAAATCTGTAGGTGGCATAAGTCCAAATAGAGGCGTATGCACACTGTGATTCACCACCGGAGGGAATACCCTCGGTGGAATATATGGATTATCGTAAGTATACGAAATTTTTTCCATTTCTACAGAGGTATTGTATACAAATTCTCCAATACGTTGGGATGGACTATTTTGTGCAGCCACATGTTGACCGTAATCCTTGGCCAAGCGTTGTTGTGGTAATGTATCAATAGGATAACCGTTTTGTGCATAGTATATCGGTTTTGATACCTTCCACGCTGTCATCGTAATTTGTGCATTAGGTTGTTGTTTGTAAAATGTAAAGTTTGTATCAAAGTCTGCGATTACATTATTTCTTGTATATAGACTTAATAGCCTTGCTTGTACAGTCTTATAATTCGCAGCGGTCTGCTTAGTATGAATAGAGCTGAGATCGATATACATACGTTCTGTATCGCTAGAATAAGCAAGTTGGTATTGATTTGGTTTTTGCTCGATTTCATACTGAGATATGGCAAATCCTGATTGCGAGGTACACAATAGGGTTCCCACGAGAGCTAGTAGATATTTCATTGTTATTCCCCCTCTCCATGCGAAAAAAGTGTACCATACTGTACTTAAGATTTCATGAAAATGAGTAACATATTGTACTTTATACATATATATTTTACAATGTAGATGACCGAATGTATAGTGGAGGAATTGATGAATATAATATGTTTTGGTGATAGTATTACTCGTGGATATGATGTGAAAGCAGGTCTTGGCTGGGTTGAATTATGTAGTGCCGCCTTACCTACATATCATATAGAAAATCATGGTATAGATGGTTTGTCTGTGCAAGGCTTACTAAACTATATAGAAGCTTGGGGCATAGATAAGGATTATAAAGATAATCGTTATCTATGCATTATGTGTGGAACTAATGATATTTTACAAAATCGCGATAGCGATTATGTATATAATAAACTGATTAAAGTTATAACTATAGCTAGTCAAAAAGGACAGGTCATCATTGGCCTAGAGCCTCAAATTGATAGTGAAATGGATGGGCTTAATCATGTGGTGGTCGATGTGAACAAACGACTGCTTTCATACGCAGCAGAAAACAATATGAAAACAATTGATTTTTACAGAGTGCTCCACGAAGCAGATCAAATAGGACAAATCGTATTCGCTGGTGAGGTACATCCAAATGAACGTGGTTATCGATTAATGGCCTATAAAGCATTAGAAACTTTTACCCGTTTATAATATAAATAGTATAGCAGGCATATATGGGCCTGATAGTGATCCATGTTGCATATTTATAATGACAAAAAGGACTGTAAATAGAAGTCGGTTATACCGCACTTTTTACAGTCCCTTTTCATTATATTTAGATGTTGTTAGAGATAGCTGGTAGTATCTCTACATTAGAGGTCTATTATCTACCTTGTTTTACACTTTTTTCGTTAGCTGCTTTTGCAGAGGCAGCGATGGAATACGCTGTACCTTTTACTAGTTCATAAGATTCGCCACTGTTGCCGGAAACGGTAACTGCTGCTACTGTATCTTCAGTAATGGCAAACATAGCTGTTGCATATGGATGTTGAGCACCATTAGGTACTGTTACAGCACCGGATTTTACGACGATGAAACGACCATTGTTGTTATATACATCATAGTTAGCAGCTTGTTTCACACCATCATAGCTTTCATTATAAGCAAATAATGTGGACACTTCACCTACGGATACATGACCAGTTTGTTGCATGGACCGCAATTTAGTTGCTGCTACAGAAGTTGGTTGTGTCATGTTAACAGTGATGCGTAAAGATGTGTTGTTTACGATTGCTTCCGTGATTACATTTGTTGTGAATACGTTGGCAATACCGTTACCAGCGCGGTTGTAAGAACTTGCAGTTTTTACTTGGTAACCATTTGTATAGGCTGGTAAATCAAATGTGTAAGAACGACCGTTTAACAATACATCAAAAGCATTTAATTGATTGCTTCTATATGTGGATACATAACCATTGCCACTTCTGCTGAAAGAAAGTGTTGCTGGTGCATCTACCGGTTGTTGTAACGGTGCATTAGGATTTGGAATTGGATCCATAATTTGCATACCTACAGCAGTTGTTTGTGGTGCCACAAAGATTGGATCGCCCAATTCTTTAGATACAGGCATTTGTTGGCTCATATCACCAGCGGTGTAAGGTACAACTGGTAATGGAGAGTAGTTAGGACGTGGAGGTGTTGCCACATAACCTGCTTGAGCTACTGGTACAGTATTTGCTGGCATATATTGGTATTGGGACTGTTCTGCTGCAGCACGTTCATAGGCGCGTGCATTAGCATCCATATTTGCTGCAAAAGCTGAGAAAGAGATTGTTGTTGCTGCCAATACGGCAAAAGCCGTAGCAATACGTTTTGTATTCATTGTGATTAACTCCTAAATTGTTATTAATACAAAAAATTATAACCTTAAATAATATTTCATTTTACATTCATTATACACCACGGTGTTAAATGTGTAAATAAAATATAAACAAATTTAATTTTTTTATTTTCGTAAACAGAATAATGTATAAATCAAATTTTGTCAAATATCAATTTAGGTATTTAATGGTGTACAATAGTATATATATTTATATGTCATATAAGTTACTACTGATATCTGTTTTTAGGGATGACGGAATGAATTATTAGTAGTGGGAGGTAGTATGAGTATTACCATGTATTATGGTCGCGCTGGATCTGGCAAGACCCGTGCCGTATATGAACGTATTCGGCAGGTTATAACCGAGTGTCCAGGTGATCCTATTATATTATTGGTTCCAGAGCCAGCAACATATCGGGTAGAGCGGGAATTAGCAGAATTTATGCCCCAAGGTGGCTTTACGACGGTGCGCGTTGTAGGGTTTGGCCGCTTAGCCTATCAGGTGTATCAATCGATAGGCAATGTGAAAGCCCATCAGCAGAGCATATCTCAATTGGGACGCTCTATGCTCTTGAGTCTTGTAATGAAGCGAAAAGGTGCTGAACTAGGCCTATTATCACAAGCTGCCAAACGGCCTGAGTTTTCGTCGGTCTTGCAAGGCTTATTTTCCGAGTTTCGCTCCTTTCGCATAGGGCCTGATGAATTAGAAGCAGGTGCACAGCGCGTATCGAATAAGGTATTGCAGAAAAAATTACGTGAACTAGCATTATGTATGTCAGCCTATGAAGAGGAATTGCAGCTTCATGGCCAAATTGATGGAGATCCTATTATGGATCTCGTTCATGCACTACCACAGTCTCCATTGATGGAAAACTGTCATATCTTTGTAGACGGATTCCACTGGTTTACACCGGTTCATTTTGAGCTGTTGTACATGCTCTTTGACCTTGCTGTAGAATCGGTAATTACCGTTGATCTACCGGCTGACCCTAAACGGATTTTAGCCAATAAAGGGCATCATGGCATCTTCAATCGCTCTGTTGAAATCTTAGAAAATCTATATAACGAATATGGCTCAAAACTATCCTTTCAGGCCTTTAAGGGGCATAGAGGGACGCCTGTATTGCAAGTTTTGGAGGAAAATTTCTTTCACAGTAAACGAAATACAACAGATGAACATGTACCTCTAGTGAGCGCCTATAATCGTGAGCGCGAGGCCGATTGGGTGGCTCGTGATATCCTTGCGTATATTGAAAGTAGTCCTACTGCACGCTATCGGGATGTGTGTATCATGCTCCGTGAATCGGAGACCTATGGGGATACATTAGAAAAGGTATTTACCCGATATGGGATTCCTCACTTTGGAGACCGTCAACGGCCTATGAATAATCACCCTCTAGGGGAATTGATGACGGATTTGCTCGGTATTGTTAAGCATAGCTACAGTCGTGATATTATGTTCCGTTTATTAAAAACGGATTTAACGCCTCTAACTCGTGAGGCGGTAGATGAACTGGAAAACTATGTGCTAGAATTTGGCATCAATCATTTACAGTGGGAACGAGATACTTGGTCCTATATGCGTCGTGTATCGGGACTTTCAGAAGAGGAACAACCAGACGCACCAAGACATGAGCGGGTAAACGCATCGAGACAGACCATTATGGACATCTTGATACCATGGTTTGATTTTGCAACGTCTTGCGAAGCCCATACGGGGGCCGAGTGGTGTAAGCACATCTATGCGGTTCTCGAAGAATTACAAGTGCCACAGCGTCTCTATGAATGGTCGTTAGATGCTGAGCGAGACGGTGATTTAGAATCTAAGGCTAGTCATGAGCAAATGTATAATGCGGTCATCGGATTCCTCGATGAAATGATGGTCTTAACCGATATGGAAACATTGACACTGGACGAGATGATAGCCCTCTTAGAAGAGGCCCTTGATAATGTTCACTATTCGATGATTCCACCATCTCTAGATCATGTGGCAATTACAACTATTGAACGGGCATATAGTCAATCATGGCCAAGGGTCTATGTGATGGGCCTTAACCAAGGTGTATTTCCTCAAAATATGGGGGATGAAGGCTTAATCAAGGATAGAGAGCGGGAGGCCCTTGCTGAAGCGGGCATCGTTCTTGCAGAAGGTGCTTTACCGAAGGCGTTCAATGAAAACTTTCTTCTCTATTTAGCCATGACGCGGGCAGAACAGCATTTAACTATATCCTATGCTGGCTCTAATGATGAAGGAGAAGGTCTTGAAAGTTCTCTCGTTATTAAACGGTTACAATCCCTTGGTTTCTGTACGTCGCCTGTAGAGGTTCCTTTCACCATTCAAGATGGTACTGAAGATAATTATTTATGGCGTCCATACCAAAGTTTATCCCTCTTATCTGAGCGTTGGGGCGCTTTGTTTAGTGGCGTACCTGTGTCGCCATTGTGGTGGGGACTCTATAATTGGGCTCGCAATGTTGCGGCCTACAGACCGCGCTTAGAGGACGTGAGCCGTGGTATTCGCGACAATAATGATGTACCTATTATTGCACCAGAATTAGTGAATGGCCTATTCCTTAAACGGGGCTATATGTCTGGGTCCGTAACGCGCCTTGAAAAATATCGTCAGTGTCCATTTAAATTCTATGCCCAATATGGCTTACAATTGGAACCCCGTAAGGTACGTTCCTTTGGGGCCCCAGAAATTGGTACCTTTTTACATGCCAATTTAGAACGGTTAGGAACACAACTATTGTCTGAGCATAAGCAATGGCGTGATTTAGATGAAACGGCACAGCAGGAATTATGTGCTCGCGTAGCAGCAGATATATTAGAAGAGAATCGCTATGATGAGGATGAGAAGACGGCCTATGATAAGGCTATTGAAGAGCGCGTTGTTAGAACATTGCAGAAAACAGTATCACGCCTTGTAGATTGGTCTAGTCGGTCCTCCTTCGATACGATGTATTTAGAACAAGACTTTGGACGTCCTAATGGCTGGGAATCTATTAAGGTACCTCTTGGTGATGATCGTTATTTGCGACTGGTTGGTCAAATTGATCGTATCGATGAATATAAACGCGATGGTCATACGTACGGCATGGTTATCGACTACAAATCGGGTAGTACATCGGTGAATGCACAGGAAATATACTATGGTCTAAAATTACAATTGATGACCTATCTCTTGGCACTAGAATCGGCTTATGAAAAACATCACGATCAACCGATGACACCAACTGCCGTTGTATATACATATGTGAAAAATCCACGAACTCCAGCTAGTGAACCTGTGTCCTATGAAGAAGCTAAAGCTTTGGCTGATACGAATGGGGCCCTTAACAATAAAGGATATTTTACAGATGATATCGATATGCTGGAAAAAATGGATGAAAAATTGCTCACCTATAAGGGTAAGGGGCCTTATGTGCCTGTTCGTATTACTGGTAAAGGGACTATTCATTCAGGAGATATGAAAATCGTTAAATCCTCCGGTGATTTTGATATCATGTGCCGTTATACCGAATCGATTATGGCAGACACCGGCTCTGCCATCGGCAAAGGTAAATTTCCTATTGCCCCATATCAGTTGAATAAGGCTATTCCTTGTTCCTATTGTGATTACAAGACCGTATGCCGATTCGATAATGAACGTAATCAGTACAATTATTTAACGTCTCTAAATGAGGCAAATGCCCTAGAGAAAATGCATGAAGCTCTAAATGGCACCTCTGGAAATGTAGCATCCGGTGTTACTTCTGAACATATGGTGTCGAGTGCTGCTAAGTTACTAGGTGAAAGTGTTAATAAGGATAGTTCTATGACAGGAGGTGACGACAATGGGCGTTAAATGGACACCAGAGCAGGAGTCTGCCATCATGTCCCCAAAGGACAGTAATTTAGGGGCCCAAACATTGCTCGTTGCCGCTGCTGCTGGATCTGGTAAAACGGCGGTTCTCGTAGAACGTATCATAACACGCTTGAAAGATATGGATAATCCCTTATCTGTACAAGAATTGATGGTCGTTACTTTTACAAAGGCCGCTGCTGCTGAAATGAGCGCTCGTATTGGCGTTGCTTTGGCGAAGGCTATGGAAGCAACCGATGACAAGGTATTACAAGCGCGCTTAGAGCGGCAATTGAACCTATTGCCATCGGCACATATTTCTACATTACATTCCTTTTGCCAGTGGGTAATCCGCTCGTATTTCTATAAACTTGATATTCCGCCTACGGCTCGTATCGGTAATGAAGCGGAAATGGCCCTCTTAAAACAAGAGGTGTTGGAAAACCTATTGCAAGAGGCATATGAACATAATGAGTATGGTATTTTTGATTTATCTGACTTCTTTAGCGATGATAAGTCTGATGCGGGCTTGCAAGATAAGGTACTAAGCCTCTATGAATTTGCCATGTCTCAATCGAACCCAGATGGGTGGATGCGTCGCGCCGTGGAGCCTTATAAGGAGGCTCAAAATCAAGATTTACGATATACCTTATGGGGCAGTGCCATGTGGGATGAGCAACAGGCCGAAATCGATCGTATTGCAGACCGCATCGAACAGATGCAACCTTTACTTGAAAGCCCTGTAGGCCCTAAGAAATGGGACAAGGTGTACCAAGAACAATTAGCCGCATTAGCCCAATTAAAAGGGGCGCAGACCTGGTCCGATATGGTCGATGTATGCCATAACCTAGATACCTTTACAAAAGCAAGTTTTACAAGCCTTGGCAAAGCCTTAGAAAAGGGAGAAGTAGATGGTGCGTTAGCAGATGAATTTAAATCACTTGGTTCCCAAAATAAGGATAGCTTAAAAGGAATGAAAAACGGTCTATTTCATATTGATGAAGCTGTGCTGCAACAGCAATTTGTAGACCAGTATCCGCTCATTCATAATCTGGTAGAGTTAACCATTGCCTTTCATAGGGCTTATAATGAGGCTAAAAAAGAACAAGGCATCATGGACTTTAGCGACTTGGAACACCTCTGTTTGGCACTCCTTGTGGAACCTGGTACCGAAGATGACCCTCAACCATCCGAAGTGGCCCTTGAGTTGCAGGATACTTTCAAAGAAATCATGGTGGACGAATACCAAGATACGAATGGTGTACAAGAAACCATTATTAATCTTATTTCTCATATAGATAACCGATTCTACGTAGGCGATGTGAAGCAAGCTATTTATAGTTTCCGTATGGCGGATAGTTCTCTGTTTATGCATAAGTACAATACGTACGGACTCGAGAATGACGCTGTAGAGCGTCGCATCGATTTGGCAAAGAATTTCCGGTCCCATGAAAATATTTTGACCACTACGAATTTTATTTTTTACCAAATTATGACCCAAGAGGCAGCAGAACTTGATTATGGTGAAAAAGAATCGCTCATACCAGGCCGCATCGTCGAGGATGCACCTGCTAATTGGGTGGGCGGCGCCGTAGAATTGCATCTTTTGGATACTAGTGATACGAACAGTTCTGATGAAAGCGATATTGGAGCGAATGTAAACGATACGGAATCTATCGGTGATGAGCCAGAGAATAATGAACGGGAACTAGATTTTATCATTCAGAAAATCAAGGAATTGCACGCATCTAAAAAACAAGTGCAAAATCCAGATGGCTCATTCCGTCAAATTCAATGGCGCGACTTTGCCGTGTTACGTCGGTCCCTTGCAGGATGGGGAACACGAGCTGTAGCTGCCATGCGTCAAGCGGGCATCCCAGCTGTTGTTAATGAGCGCGATGGCTACTTTGAAGCACAAGAGATTCAATTGCTCTTGTCATTGTTACAGATTATCGATAATCCAGAGCAGGATTTGCCGATGGCTGCCGTATTGCATTCTGGGCTGGTAGGTCTCGATGCCAATGAACTCGGTGCATTGCGACTTACTGGAGAAGGCTCTTTATGGTCCCTTATGCCTATTTATGCCGAACAGGCCCAGGATGAACGGTTAGTACAATTCCTCGAGCATATTGAGCATTGGCGTACATTGTCACGCCGTCATGGCGTAGCTGATTTGTTATGGGATATATACGAAACCTTGGACTACGTGAACTATGTGGGGGCCATGCCGAATGGCCTTGTGCGCCGCGCAAATGTGATGGCCCTCTATGAAAGGGCTAAGGGTTTTGAATCGTCTGGGTTCCGCGGCCTCTTTAGATTCCTTCGTTTTGTTGAAAGCTTACGCGATAGCAATCAGGATATGGCCGTTGCCAATGTGGTTACCGAAGCGGATGATGTAGTGCGTCTCATGACCATCCATAAGAGTAAGGGCCTTGAATTCCCGGTTGTATTTCTTTCAGGGGTACAAAAGAAATTCAATACCATGGACTTTAACTCCCCACTGTTGGTCGATAAAAATGCTGGTATCGGATTGAAGGGCTATTACCCAGATATTCGTGTATCCTATCCATCTATGCCGTGGCTCTATTGTAAATCTGTTAAATCGGATGCTATGAAAGCCGAAGAACAGCGTATTCTCTACGTGGCATTGACTCGGGCACGGGATAAGCTATTCCTAACGGGGTATATCAACAAGGAAATTAAAAAGGAAAAGGGGATTGGTGCTCATATAAAAAATGCGGCATTGACCCAGACCCAAGCATTAGGTGTAGATCTAATTAAAGCTGGCAACTCCTATTTACATTGGCTGCTCATAGCCTTCGCTCGTCATTTAGATGGGGGCGGTCCATTACGCAATAGTATCGAGCTAGAAGGAGCTATAAATTTTGATTTACTGGACCGTCAATGTAAGGTGAAGGTAGAAATCCATGATGGTTCTCTGTATGGTGACCTAGACTATAAGGCTGATGTGGATGAAACAACTATCAATACAGTTCGCGCTTTAGGAAAGGTGAATGATGTAGAATTGCCAGAGGAAATTGTACAGCGATTTGCTTTTACCTATCCTAATCTTGTAGCCTCTAAGACAACAGCTAAGATTTCTGTGAGCGAATTGAAACGACGATTTGCCGAACGTGATGCGGAGGCAGTATCGGCTACGGTATTAGATACAAGTATTCCTGCTATTAGTGAAATAGAACTCGCTGATTCCGTATTTGGACGCAAGCCGATGGCCATTGCTGACGCTGAGGAAATTGTAACGGGTGCGCAATGGGGTACCTTAATGCATGAGGCTATGCAGTGGCTACCAGTGCAAAAGTATACACAAAAGTCTATGACTGATATGCTCGATTCTCTGCAAGCAGAAGGCAAGTTTAGCGATGATGAGCGTAGTCTGTTAAGTGATCGTAGCCTATATGGGTTCTTTAACTCTGATCTTGGTAAGCGTCTTATTGCATCAAAACGGGTAGAACGGGAATTGCCTTTTAGCATGCTCTTTGATGGAAATCGCGTGTATCCTGATGTAGAAGAGGGGGAACGATTGTTTTTACAAGGTATTATCGATACTGCCTTTGTTGAAGATGATCAATGGATTCTTGTAGACTATAAGACGGATCGTGTTAAAAGTGGGGATGAACTAGTTCATCGCTATAAAATACAAATGGACCTCTATAAAGAGGCCCTTGAGACCTTAACAGGCATGCCTGTTAAAGCAAGTTATATTTATAGTTTCCGTTTACACGAAGCCGTTTTGTTATAACGCATATAGGAAAAAAGCCATTTAAAATGATAAGAACCCCCTTTGCTGGACAACCAGTAAAGGGGGTTCAATCGCTTAGATAAGCGACTTTTTCTTTTGATGTTTGGTAGGTGCAAATACCTTGAGGACTTGAGGTAAAACCTCAAGGTCTACTGGCATAGATGGACCTGCATCACCATCCATGTTGGTTGGTAAATCACCTATATTACTTAATAATTCAATATGAGCTTTTTGTACTGTTAGCGTAGTCGTATTACTTGAATTATAGATGGCTCCACTTAGAATGAGCGGTAAGACCTTGAAAATATCTAGAATAAAGTATTCTTTAAAGATAACGAGACGCATATAACCATCATCGACAGAGGCCTCCGGCATAAAGCGTTCAAAGCTAGATACCACATTGGTGAGTAGTGCTAGCACTAGTGGTGATTTACAAATAAAATCATCCGTCTCTGTTTTGACACGGTATGTATAATCCTTTGTGGTGAATAGAGCTTGACCAGCACGCAAAAAGTAAGCCAGAGGACCTAAGATGCGCTTTTCCTTTGGCGTTACCTCTTCGATAACCTTTGGAATGACACCGGCTGCAATATTATTGCAGAAGTATTTATCATTGCAACGACCAATATCGATGGAGCGAACTTGGTTGATATCGAGGCGGCGAATTGCCTCTAATGGCCGTTGTGGAATGCCAAGAGCACGAGACATATCGTTAACGGTCCCCACAGGGATAAAGCCAAAGGTTGCTTTGAATCCCCCTTGTGCGATGCCGTTAACCGTTTCATTTACAGTTCCATCACCGCCCATGCAGAATACGGCATCAAAATCATCATCACAGGCCGCCTTGGCAAAACGAGTTGCATCATTAGCACCCGTTGTGAATTTTATTTCAATTGTGTCAAAGAGGGTACTCAATTTCCACTGTAAATCAAGGGCATATCGGCGTGCTGCACCGCCACCAGATACAGGGTTAATGATAACCAGACAACGACTCATATTGGTAACTTCCTTACTTTTAAACTATGACCATCTAGAAATTGACAGTCATATGCGCGAGATTTATAATTAGAGTGTATGTAACTATTATATATGCATGTGTTTGTATATAAAAATGCTTACATTTTATTATACTAATTTTAGGCGTTCATTGAAAGTATGAAAGCAAATAAACGTTAGAGGGGACCTAGGCTAGAAATATGACAAAAGACGTGAAAGGTACAAAAGAACCAAAAGAGATGTATCATTTTTCCGCTGTAGATTCAATTGAACGATTGCCGTTAAGTGAACAAGTTTATGTAACTTTGAAACAGGCTATTTTAACAGGGGAGCTATTACCGCACGAAAAACTAAATGAAGTTAAAATCGCAGAACAGCTTAAGGTAAGTGCAACGCCAGTTCGCGAAGCTTTCAGAAAATTAGCAAAAGATAATCTTGTTGTTATCGTGCCATGGAAGGGTGTTACGGTTAAAGCGGATACACCAGAAGAAATCGTGGCGCTATACCAATGTCGCGAGGTTATGGAAGGTTTGGGGGCTCGTTTGTGTGCCCGTCACGCCACACCAGAGCAAGTAGAAGAACTTAAGGAATTGTGCCGCGAAATGCATGCTATTGAGGATGCAACTGCACGGGTAGAGGTTAACAGCCGATTCCATAGCATGATTGCGCAATTTTCAGGCAATGAGCGCGTTGTGGATTACTTATTAGATTTCCGTGAACGTGTAAATCGCGATATGTACTTGAGCTCCTTCAATGCAGTGCGCACTCATGACTGCGATGACGAACATGATCATATCGTAGACGCTATTGAACGCCATGACGAAGTGGCTGCAGAAAATGCGATGCGTCAGCACATCAATAATGCGTTTATCTTTAAGCGGGCTAATGCGGAAATACAAGATAAAAAATTAAATGAAGTTTAGTAATTAAATAGATATATTAAAAAGGACCCTAGTTAGGGTCCTTTATTTTGCAAAGTCATATATAAGATACGTAAGGGGTTAGTATATTTTATATATGTAGTACATGTTAGTAGGAATTATCTTGTTTTCTAATGATTTTTATAAAATGAGGTTATTTTTATGATGCAAATATCAAAATTGAAAGTAAGTATGATTCAATTATATCTCTAGTATATATGTGCTAACTACGTTCTAGAGTTCTTTCTTAAGTTCCAAAAAGCGCTGATGTGCTAATCGGAAAAATTCGACTCTTTCATAATGCTTTGAAAGATGTCTATTACAGGATTTGTAGTCTTGCGTACGAAGACGTAGCAATTGACTAATAGAAATGTTGAGGCAATAGGCGATTTTAAAAACCACCTCGATGGACACACCTGAAATACCGTGTCCACATTCTAACTTGCTCAAATAGCTGCGGCTAATGCCCACGACATCGGCCAATTGTCGTTGTGAAATGCCCATCGACGTGCGCAGCGTAGATATTTTATGGCCCAAGCACATATACTGCTGCTGAAATTTTGGGTCCTGATAATGATTTCGTCGGTAGGCAGGCATTGTAAGTGTAGGATCTTTCATACGACCTCCTTTCCGATTCCTACCTTGTGCTTTTAGTATACTTAGCAAATACATTGTTGACTAATACGTAATATATGATAATTATTATGTATATATGATAATTACACGAATCGTTAAAGTGATGGAGTACTATTATGGAAAAATATATGGCTATCGCCTGCGGTGGTGCCTTAGGAGCACTAGCGCGATCGATGGTAGGCGAATGGGTAATGGCACGGTTAGGACCGTATCCATTTGGCACGATTGTAGTTAATTTAATCGGTTGTTTGATTATAGGCATCATCTTAGGTGCCTATCTGTGTAGACCTGATTGGCCTCAATGGGTTCGGTTTTTCTTGGTCGTTGGTGGACTTGGGGCTTTTACGACGTTTTCCACATTTGCCTTTGAACTATTGCAATTATTGACGGCTGGTGACTTTGGGGATGTACTATTCTATGGTGCTGTACAAATTTTAGGAGGTTTAGTACTCTGTGCCATCGGTATGTGGTTTGCCAAACTCGTATGTGCGTAAATGCATATTAGCCGCTATCATCCATATGATATAGTAAATGTATTACCATATATTACGTTTGCTATGCATAAAATAGAATCTATGTTGAAAGGTTAAACTATGAAAGAAATAAACGTACAAGATGCTGTGGGGCATGCTTTGGTACACGATATTGTACGCATTGTTATCGGCGAGGTGAAGGATACGCCATTTCGCCGCGGCCATGTGATTACAGAAGCAGATGTGCCAAAATTACTCGATCTTGGTAAAGAACATATTTATGTGATGGAACCAGAAGATGAAGGTTTCCTCCACGAAGAAGACGTGGCCCGTGCCTTGTATACTATCGCAAAGGGTGACCATATGCACGATGGTCCTATGGCACAAGGTAAAATTGAGGCCATCGCCGATGTAGATGGTCTACTCAAGGTCGATGTAGATAAACTATACGCTATCAATAGCATCGGCGAATTGACCATCGTTACAAAATTGAATAATACGCCCGTAAAAGCAGGCGATAAAATCGCCGGTATGCGTTGTATTCCATTATTGCTAGAAGAACAACAAATAACAGAGGCTCAAAAAATAGGTGGACCTATCTTAACTATTAAGCCATTCGTGCGCAAAACAATGGGCATCGTTACAACAGGTTCTGAAGTATTTGAAGGACACATTAAAGATGCGTTTACACCTATTATCGAAGAACGTTGTGCAGAATTTGGGGTGAAAAAAATCGCCCATGAAATCGTAACAGATAACACGGACGACATTGTGGCAGCCATCGATAAGGTGAAAGCAGCGGGTGTAGACATTATATTCTGTACCGGCGGTATGAGCGTAGATCCTGATGATTTAACACCAGGCGCCATTAAACGCTACGCAGATCGCGTAGTGACATACGGATTACCTGTACTGCCAGGCTCTATGGTGTGCATTGCATACTGTGCTGATGGCACACCAATTTTAGGCGTACCAGGCGGTGTATTGTTTAGCAAACCAACGGCCTTTGATGAAATCGTGCCACGGCTCATCGCAGACGATAAAATTACAAAAGAAGATTGTATCTGTATGGGGCATGGTGGGTTCTTAGGATAAGAAGTTACAATGATCAATGAAATGCTTATAGAAAAATGGATATTTACAAATGAATTTATGATTATTTATTATTATTAAAAACAGTATGTAACAGTATGCAATATAAAGGACTTTTAGTGATGAAGTTAAAAACAATTTACTCTGTTTTTTGGTACTTATTTTTAGGCTGCTCTTTTATATGGCTAATTTGTGGATTAAGCTACAATTTTTTTTATAATGATAAAGTTGAGCAGTCTAGAGTAGAACTGACGCAAGCTTTAAATGCATATTTTCCTCGAGAACAATACATGATTACTAGTGAAGTATATGAGGCGAACAGAAGAACTCTTTTATCAAAAGGCTTAGCAATTAAAATAAGGAAAGATTCATTACATAAAGATATAAAATCAATAAAACCTATAAGTGGGAATTGGACGTTAGTTGACCAAACTAAGAATCGTTATGTATATGAAAATGAATTATATAGAGTATATGTAACAAAGGATCCATTAAATGATGGATATATTGTAGTGTTAGCACGTAATAATTGGTTAGAACTATTGCATTTATAATTAAATTGGTTTTGATTAATATACCCTTTATTTAGTAGATTACTTTTAACTAGAGGGCCTACTATAAAAAAGAAAGAATGTCGTGTCTGTAGCAATAGAGGTCATTAGAATTGGCGACAAACGACCATCTGGATTTGGGTTTTCCTATAGTATAAATGGAGAACATTCAGCTTTATTCGTATATTAAAAGGCCAGAGCAAATGCAAAGTCTTCAATTGTATGAGCAAAAATTAGAAACTATATCCTTGAAAAAAGTAAATGAAAAGTATTATGCATCTGGTAGAGCAGCTCAAAATAATAGTCTTGAAATTACGTATGACTCTCTTACAATTGACGATGTTAAAGGGATACTTTCAAAACAAAATATAGACTGGAATGAAATAAGCAAGAATCGTATTGTTGGACATGATTATGAGACTAATGTTTTTATCGAACTATTAATAGTATAATTGGGAAGTCATTTGATGTAGGTGTGACAATGGCTTCGTATGGAACAAGGTAGAATAAATGATATATAAATGCTTACGCTTGGGTGGGGTTTTAGTTTTAATAGGTTTACTGATTTTGATACTATTTTTAGTAGTAAGTAATATATTTTGTGATAAACATGAGAATCAATATAAAGGATCTATAGTGGTTATTGATAAAAATGTGGTATTTTATGATTCACAAAATATAAATAGACAATATATTTTCGATATCTCACCAATAAAATCAAATGCAGATAATATAATAACTGATGTATTCTGGTCTAAAAGTAACTTGTTTTTTATTCAAAAAGTACGCAATGGTATACATGTAGATTGGTATTTAATAAATACTTCTAGTGATAAAATTCAAAAATATCATATATATACTGGCAAAAACTATAGCATTTATCAAGTATGGAATGATAAAAATACTATAGTTTTTAATACATCTAATGGATTTTATCAATTGAATTTAGAAACTGCAGATCTAATAAGATTAGATTTAGCGGCTGATTATAGTAGTATTATAACTAATGAATATTTAGTGTATAATAGCTGGCCGGCTCAAAACTTATTTTCTAATGATAGATTTTATGTAGATTATTTGAACGTTGAAATTCATAATTTATTTTCTAGACGTTTAGGGATTAAAGGCATTGTAGATAATATTGCTATAGTTCAAGTTTTACCGAATACATCTAATCCTGAACTAATTAGTACATCTGGTTTTTTAGATAGTTTAAAGTACGGTGTTAATGCCTCTACATTTTCAATCTTTTATTTAGATTTAAAACAAGTAAAGTTTGTAGAATTAAGTCTAAAAGAGAAAAGAAAGGGCTATCTGAATATCAAATATATAAATACGGATTATGATGAACAACTATTAAGTCATTTTCAAGATGTAATTAATAGTCAGGCTAATTTCATTATAAGTCGATGAGCTAGGATGGAGGTTTTCTCGGGTTATAGGACAAAACGTGTTGGTACTTTAATCCCAAATATTAAAAGATAATTTGTCATAGTTATGCAAATCATCCCAAGAAATGGCATCACCTCAACCCAACATCTATTTGTAATTCCCTTTTGTTATTAAAATGATTTTTTACCTAATGTAGGGTGGCTACAACGTTTTAATGTTAGCGTATCAATCATATGAACCGCTTCATCCAATGTAAGGTCCTCTCGTTTTGTAGGCGTTTCGAGGACCGCCAATGGATGGTCTGTGCCTACCTCGCCGGATGGCAAATAGATATATTCTTGATTGATTGTATCGCCGAAGATATAGCCTGCTTGTAAATGCTCTTTATGAATGCGACTCATAATGCTCCTTATATCGTATTGTATTTATAAATCTCAATGTTTCACATATGATGTAACATAAGAATCTTGATTACAGTATTTTTTGTATTTTAAATTCTGCATAGTCTGCAGAAACGAGTTCTAATTTAGTATTTCCGTATGTAGTTGGGATTCGTTTGAATGAAATTTGGTCGTGTAAATGGCCAAATATACATATATCTACATGATAGCGCTCCATGAGGTCTGTAAAGCCTGATGGGGCGTTGTTTTCGTTGAATGGTGGATAATGTAACAGTAAAATACGTGTTACAGGTAGTGGCTCATCTGTATTCTCTGTTTCACCGTGTTCCTTTTGCAACGCTTGGATAGCGTGTTCCATTTCCTGCAATGCCGCTTCGGTACGCATAACTTCTCTGTCATAGATAGATTGATCTGTATCCGGTTCAAAGCTAGCATCATCAGGACAAATATATCCGCGGGTGCCACCAAAGGCTAAGATACATTGATGTTCGGTAGACTGGCTTTCACCAGTTAAAGCATTAACCTGAGTGGTGAGATTGATGATACGGGCAGTACCGTGGCCTTGTAAAAAGGTTATAGCATCGCCCATGGCATTTTTCATTTTGTTGACAGAGGACCACCAATAATCGTGGTTGCCACGAATCATAAATTTTTGGCCCGGAAGGCTAGCGATTTCCTTGAGGTCATAAAGCGCTTCATCGAGGCGCAAAGCCCAGCTCATATCACCAACAAGAAAGATAATGTCCTCATCGGTGACGGTGGTGAGCCAATGTTCTTTTATACGTTGCCAATGATTGTCCCAGTGGGGACCGAATATGTTCATCGGCTTAGTAGGTGGATTACCTGATAGATGAAGGTCTCCAATGGCGTAAATGTTCATATATATCCTTACTAGAGTCCTCTAACCTACGGAACTCGTAGTAGAGAACTCTTATTTTAATTCAAAATAGGGGGTAATATTCCGCAAAATCTTAGCAGCTCGTTCATCGTTGCATGTTTGTGGAATTTTATAGCCCACGTAGAGCGGCGTTGTAATATAGCGAGGAATTACCTTGATATATTCGTAACCGTCCTCTAGTTGGTAGAAGAAATAGTTATAAGACTGGGAATATTTTGCTAAGCTATCTAGTACGTAGCGCACAGTTTGTTGTAAACGCATGGTAATAGATTTAGCAGGTGTATCTGGTTTAAAACGTAAATTATATTCAAAGAATCCTATAATAGGGTGTTTGGATAAGGTAATGCGAATATCCTGATCTTCGTGTAACAACCAGCCGTTCATGTTTTCAACGGTAATATCCTCGTGATAATCATAGGTGCGTAGGCCTATAATCTGGCTATGTGGGTGGCGTATAGAACCGCCAGACATGGGGCCGTGATTTTTAAAGAATAGAACGGATTCAAATTCTTTGGTGCTAATTGTTTCATGCCATTTATCCATGCCAAATTGAATAATACGTGTTGCTTCGTCGAGAGAGAGGGTAGATAATTCCCCTTGATCGCCTTCTGTTTCGATAATAACCGTAGGCCATGTATCCTTGAGAACTGGGTATTTATTCATGAGCCATATGATATGACCATCTTGAGCCAGAATATCTGTTAAATTTGACCGGTCGCAGAATGGACAGCGCACACTTGCGTCACGCATATTTACAGGCTTTGTACGCCCTAGTGCAATGTCAAATATAAGTGGTTCGTTCATGGTGCGCCTCCTTTCATCTCATATCTTTAATCATACCATAAATGACAGTACTACACATGAAATAATGGTATAATATATTTATAATCTTTACCAAATTATAGGAGGTCATATGAAACCTACAACCTTGGTATTTCCCATAGACGAACAACATAGAATTTTGCTGGGCCGAAAGAAACGCGGCTTTGGCGCTGATAAATATAATGGATTTGGCGGTAAAATCAATGCTGGTGAAAGCTTTCGCCAATGCGCTGTGCGCGAATTATATGAGGAATCAGGCATACGCGTTGATGCGTCTAATCTAGAATGCGTCGCCCTTTTTGACTTTCAGTTTCCTTATGATGAAAGTTTAACCCATGTGGGCTATGTATATTTTGTGCGTGTTACCGATGTAAACCCCATTGAATCAGACGAGATGGAGCCGCATTGGTTTACATTGGCCGATGTCCCTTATGAGCATATGTGGGAAGGGGACCGTACGTGGCTTCCTATGCTATTAGAGGGCAAGTTGTTGAAAGGGCCTATCCGTTTTGGTCCAGATAACAGTCATGTTGAGGACATGCGTTTAACAGAGGTCGACACAGTCATGGAAAGTGAACTGTTGGCCCGTATTGATGTATATATTAATGAATAGAGTGTAGTGAAAGTATAGGTAGTGCTTTCACATACACCTATATTGAGGAACTATGAAAGAGATGAATAACCCCAAGTGGGTGCCACAGTTGTTGGCGTGGTATGATGTGAATAAGCGGGATTTGCCGTGGCGTGACTGCGGCGACCCTTATAAGGTATGGGTGTCTGAGGTGATGAGCCAACAGACCCGCATTGAGGCGATGAAGCCCTATTATGACAACTGGATGCGTTTGTTTCCTACATTAGAAGAGTTGGCAAAGGCATCCGAAGATGAAGTGGTCCACGCTTGGCAAGGCCTTGGTTATTATAGCCGTGCTCGGAATCTACGCCTAGGCGTACAAGATGTGGTGAATAATTATGGTGGTGTTGTGCCTCATAATCGGAAGGAAATGGAATCTCTAAAAGGCGTAGGCTCCTATACGGCAGGTGCTGTGCTATCCATGGCCTATGGCGAACCAGAGGTAGCTGTTGATGGCAATGTGTTACGTATCTATGCTCGTTTGTACGGCATATTCGATGATATTTTGGGTACAAAGGGCAAGAAGGCCATAACTGCTATTGTAGAGGATACGTTACCTCATGATAGACCAGGCGATTTTAACCAAGCCTTGATGGACTTTGGTTCAGCCGTATGTATCCCTAAGACGCCACGCTGCGGTGAGTGCCCTATCGTCAATATATGTCATGCGTACCAACATAATGTAACCGATCAATTGCCTGTGCGTATCAAGAAAACAAAGGTTGTAGATGTGCCTGTTTTTGTAGGCATCCTCAGCTATGGTGACTATTATTTACTACATAAACGCCCTAATCGAGGCCTGTTGCGTTCCATGTGGGAATTTCCATCTGTAGAAAATGCGGATTCCTATGATGCGGCAGAATCTGGGGTAACAGAACTTGTAGGAATGTTGGGATTTGAACTATCCTTGCAACCGGTTATTGTGAAAGAATTAACTCATGTATTTTCTCATCGCAAATGGTTTATGAAGGCCTTTCGAGGCGATTTGCAGTATACTGGAGACCATACATCAATTGAAACGATACAAAAGCAATTACCGAAGGATTGGATGCTTATCAAACGGGAGGAATTCGCCGATTATGCTTGGGCGGGACCTCATGGTAAATTGACAGAATTATGTCCTATTGTAGAATAAATTTATGAGACGAACACTGATTTTATCTCAATGTATTAGCCATTACTTGATATACAGTTAGGAGCGTATATGCAATTAATTATAAATACTGTGTTTCTCGTGGTGCTAGCCATAGCCTTTCTAGGCTTTTGGGGATTGTACCTCTATTTATGGAAACCGAAAAAACTATGGCCTGCATGGCTGGCCTATATTTTGGTAGTCGCTGGTTGGTTCTGCGCGGTGCGATACTATTTCTTATACCAAGTTGATCTATACGGCACACCATGGTATGAATGGCTTAACTTGTTTAGAACGGAAAGCTATGGCGTAGTATTCGCCATATTCTTGTGTATACCAGTTTTCATTGTATTGGCCTTGATCTATGCACTGGTAAACCGCATCTCCCATAAGGTTCCCGTCGAAGAACGGACTGGGCGCCGAGCTTTCTTTAGAACCGTAGGTACCCTTTTACCTTTGGCTGCCATGGGTGGTGCTGGTTATGCTGCCTATGAAGGACAACGAGAAATCGTTGTAACCCATGAAAGCTTTGGTTATACCAATCTACCGTCAGGACTTGCAGACTATAAGATTGTACAACTCAGTGATATCCATATTGGGCCAAGCATCGACCTAGATGACTTTGACGAAATCTTGCGATTAGCACTATTAGAACACCCAAACCGCGTTGTCATCACCGGTGACCTTATCGACAAGATACAATGGCTACCTGAAGTTTGTGATCGCTTAAAGGTATTTGCAAAACAAATTCCTGATGGCGTAGACTATATCCTTGGCAATCATGAATTCCATCACGATGTCAATAAAATCGTTGATGATATTAAAACAAAAACGCCATTAAACGTATTGATTAATGATAACATCCAAATCATGGGTGGTAAACAACCGGTCTATATTGCTGGCGTATCCTATGACAATGAACGGCGTAAAGAAAACCGTGAAGCCATGATTGATAAGGCATTGTCCGGTATCCCTAATAATGCCTTTGTTATTCTGTTGGCTCACCATCCAGAATTCTTTGATGAAGCCATCGAACGCAATGTGCCATTAACCTTGTCAGGCCATACTCATGGTGGACAAATTATCCTCTTTGGTATGCCTTGGGTACCGATTGGTACACCATATGTAAAAGGTCGCTATACAGAGAAAAATAGCGTATGCTACGTCAATAACGGATCTGGACACTGGTTCCCTATTCGTATTAACTGTCCGAGAGAAATTACGGTTATTACGTTCTTTGACGGAGTAGCTTAGGTAGTGGCTTTGCTATATTAATAGCTATAATATTTAAGCAATTTTAGATGATTAAAGTTCATAATAAAACGAGGTATTGTATTTGGAATACGATACCTCGTTTTATTATATGAAGTTATATAAGAGTTGTGATATATTAGAAATGAACTTTTAATAATGTTGAGTGCAGAAGCGAGTGTGTTAACAGATGATTCCGTTGTCTATTTATAAAATTGGAGTTCCTGTAGGTTTATTTACTTATTATATATTTAGGTTGTTCAGAATTTATATTTTAAAAAGTAATATGGAGTTGAAATTCCCAACTCTATATACTCTTTTTTTAGGCTTAGGGATTCCGGCAAGTCTTTTTCTCATAGTGCAAACATTTTTTATTCCTGATTTAGTTGATTACCTTAGTTTACTCTATGTAAATGTAGGTATTTTATTTATTGTTGAAATTATTTCAACATTCAAACTTAAATCCTCAAAAAGCTATTCTAATGCAAAGGTTTTTCGGTATTATTTATATTTCATGACAGCCATATTATTGTGGATGATATTTAATTGAATGATTGACTAGATTGAAGCATTTGTTATTGCAGGGCTATTTTATAGGTGTAGATTAATGTATAGTAAATTTTTTATCTACAAGGTTATTATATGTACTATTCCGCTTATTCTTATGGATATAGCCTTTATCTACTCAATGATCACTGGTGGATACGAAGGAAATCTAAAAGCAACAATACTAGCGGTGATAGTATTCCACATACTTTTATATCTGTTAAGTCATAAACAAGTAAAGTTATTAATACAAGTATTTAAACGAAATGGATTTAAAGAGATTAATAATCTATTCAATATGAATATGTTTTTCTAATCGTATTTTTTACGGTAGTAATAGCTATAAAACTTATGAGGTAATAGAAACGTAAAAAGTGGAGTATAGAAGAGTATTTATATAGAGTTCTTTTGTTTGATGGAGACAGTAAAGTGAAAAGTATTTTTAAGTTTTTCTTTTATAGTATTATAATCGTAGCTATTATATTTCCTATAATTTTGATTTTATATCGTCTTTTAAATGGTATTCCAATTAATGGATTATTAAGCTCATTACCATATGTATATCTTGGTGTAGGAATATTTTATGTTTTAGGATTTCTTATTATTAAATATGTAATGAAGTCATAATTGAGCCTAATGAACTGGGAAGACCTACAGTAGAATTATAAAATAAGAAATATGGAAAATATAAAAAGATAGATGAGGTAAGATATCATGAATAACATAAGGATTCCAATATATAAAATATTAGCCATATGTTTTTTAGTGGGACTTAGTATAATTTATTTAAATTTTTATGGAACACATACCGAACTAGTAGATTCTTATAGTTTAGGTCGCTATCGAATTGTGTTTGGTGGAATGCTAGAGGATAGCACATATAAAACTAGATTGGAATTTTCTAAAATTTCTCATAAGGTTGTATTTCCATATTTATATGTAAAAGGAGATTCGGGTTATACTAGGGTTTTATTAACACCAATAGGCATAGATATTTTAAAGATACCCAATTACTCATTTTATGATACTGATAATATAATAGAGGATATTGATAGCATTAATCACTTAAAACGTGTTTATGGTAATTCTATATCTATAAAAGATGATCTAAATCAAATTAGTGAAGCAGATAGAATTATATTTGAATCATTATAATGAATGTGGATAGCATAAGGTAGTTCTTTGATTGGAATGTATTTTATGTTTAAAATGATGCTTTTAAAGGTGCATTATTGTAGAATTTCGTTAATCTATATGTAATGTTGCTATAAGACATATAAAACCCAAAAAGACGCAATAGTCTATCCTTCAGTAATAAGTTTTACTGAAGATTTCAAGACTATTGCGTCCTTTTATTTTCCGTTCATTTGAGGTATGAGAGGATGTTATAGATATGTCAAAGAGATGTGAGAGGTTTATTTCATGCGAACTGCTTCAGCAAATTCGTCTTCGGTCATGAGTTTTTCTTCCAAGATGATTTCTTTAATAGAGCAACCGCGTTTGTATGCTTCTTTTACGACCTTAGCACTCTTATCGTAGCCGATGTATGGTGTTAGGGATGTAGCAATCATAAGGGATTGTTCTACGAAGAAGTTGAGTTTTTCAGGTACGAATTCTACGCCGTCGATGCAGTGTGTTGTGAAAGATTTCATCGCATCTGCAAGGAGGCGACAGCTTTCAACAAAGTCATAAATCATGATAGGCATGTACACGTTCAATTGGAACGCACCGCTGCCTGCACAGAGCGTTATAGTTGTATTATGGCCAAATACTTGGGCGCATACCATGGTCAAAGCTTCACATTGTGTAGGATTTACCTTGCCTGGCATGATGGAGGAGCCCGGTTCGTTTTCAGGTAGATGCCATTCGCCATAGCCGCAACGAGGGCCAGAGCCTAAGAAGCGAACGTCGTTAGCGATTTTGAATAGTGTTGTAGCCAATGTGTTAAGTGCACCGTGAGCCATCATGAACGCATCTTTAAGAGCGAGTCCTTGGAATTTGTTATTCTTCACGCGGAATGGAGCGCCTGTTACCTCTGGCAATACAGTTTCCATAACGTCTAGATAGCCTTTAGGCGTGTTTACACCTGTGCCGACCGCAGTGCCGCCAAGGGCTACGTCGAGTAGGTTGTCAGCGTTTTGAACGAGCATAGTTTTAGCAGTTTTTAAGCCGTCCACAAAGGCGCTGATTTCTTGGTCCACCATGATGAAAGTTGCATCTTGTAGATGTGTACGACCAACTTTTTGCAAGCCTTTACCTTTTTCTTGCAATTTCTCGAAGGATGCGATAAGTCCGTCTAATGCAGGGATTACGCGTTTTGTAATTTCAAAGTACGCGCAGATATGCATTGCCGTAGGGAATGTATCGTTTGTGCTTTGACCGCGGTTTACATCGTCGTTAGGATGGAGCGGGTTGCTTTCATCTAACTGTTTAGCCCGGTGAGCGATTACCTCGTTCACATTCATATTAGTTTGTGTGCCAGAACCTGTTTGGAATACCGTTAACGGGAACTCATCATCCCATTTGCCGTCTACAATCTCATCTACTACTTGAGCGATGAGCTTTGCTTTTTCCTCAGTTACTGCGCCACACTTAGCATTAGTTAAAGCACATGCTTTTTTTACAAGCGCAAGCGCTTTGATTTGTTCAATAGGAATGCGGTGATCACCGATTTTAAAATTATTGAACGAGCGTTGCGTTTGAGGTCCGTAAATTCGTCTAGCGTCGACTTCGACTGGTCCCATTGAATCATATTCAATTCTTGTTTCCATAATGTTTACAACCTCCTTAAAAGACATGCCGACCATATTGTCGGTTCTTTTTTATTATATGCTATAAAAAGAAAAAATATAATAGAAAATGATAATAAATACCAATTAGATATAATTAAGGGGATATAATTACCTTTATACATAGTATTCTTATACAGGTGAAAGGTTAAAGGTTCTCAAAATTTTATAATGACAGGACGATGGATGGGGCGGCGTAGTGGGAGTTTTTTGGTACATATTATTTTCTACCGTGTATACATAATCAGAATATAGGGATTTTTATTGTCAACATCGCTTTAACACGTTAAAATGGAGATAGCTTATAGTTATTTTTTTTAGCGGAGGTAAGTACTTATGAAACACGATTTTATGAGCCATGACCTTCATTTGCCGGAACTTACGTTTCGTGGGATGTTACTAGGGGCACTGATTACCCTAATTTTTACAGCATCTAACGTATACTTAGGTTTGAAGGTCGGGTTGACATTCTCGTCATCCATCCCGGCAGCCATTATTTCAATGGCGATTTTACGTTTTTTCAAGGATTCTAACGTTCTTGAAAATAACATGGTACAAACGCAAGCATCTGCGGCTGGTACCTTATCTGCAATTATTTTTATTTTGCCAGGTTTATTAATGCTTGGCTATTGGCAAGGTTTTCCGTTCTGGCAAACATTCTTGATCTGCGCATGCGGTGGTTCTCTCGGTGTATTATTCACCATTCCATTGCGTCGTGCTATGGTAGTGAACAGTGACCTACCATATCCAGAAGGCCGTGCAGCAGCTGAAATTTTGAAAGTAGGCTCTCACAGTGGTGAAACTAGCAAATCTGGTTCCGGTATGACAGACATCGTATCTGGTGGTGCTGTAGCTGGTATCATCAGTCTTTGTGCAAATGGTTTTAAAGTACTTGGCGACAGCATGAGCTTCTGGCTCCCTGTTGGTAAAGGTATTACTCAAATTCCATTGGGCTTCTCCACCGCATTGTTAGGTGCTGGTTACCTTATCGGTATCGCATCTGGTATCGCTATCCTAGTTGGTGTTCTCATCGCTTGGGCTGGCTTTGTACCTTATTTGACAAATGCACTTGCTCCAGATGGTGGCGTAACTGCTAAATTCGCTATGGGCGTTTGGAAAGAAAAAGTTCGTTTCATCGGTGCTGGTGCTATCGGTATCGCAGCGATTTGGACTTTGATTACTTTGATTAAACCTATCATCGAAGGTATGAAAATCTCCTTACAATCCATGAGTGGCAGTACTGCAGAACGTGAATTGCATCGCATGGATACAGATATGAGTACGAAATCTGTAATGTTAACATTTGCCGTTATTCTTGTAGGCTTAGTTATTACATTCTGGGATTTCGTATCCGCTGTACCTATTAGTGCAGGTTTAATGTGGACTCTTGTTGTTGTTGGCGTTGTAGTAGCTTTATTAATCGGCTTCTTCGTAGCAGCAGCTTGTGGTTACATGGCAGGTCTTATTGGTACATCTGCATCTCCAATCTCTGGTATTGGTATCTTGGCGACTATTATTTCTTCTCTAGTGGTGTACTTCATCGCTTCTGAAAATAACTTGTTCGCTACAGAGGCTGGTGTTCAATTTGCTACAGCTATGGCTATCTTTATGACATCCGTAGTTATCGCCATTGCATCTATCTCTAACGATAACTTGCAAGACTTGAAAACTGGTCAACTCGTTGGTGCTACACCTTGGCGTCAACAAATTGCGTTGTTACTTGGTTCCGTAGCCGGTGCAGTTGCAATTGCTCCAGTTCTTAACTTGTTATACCAAGCATATGGCTTCACAGGCGCTTTACCTCGTGCTGAAATGGATCCAAATGCTGCATTGTCTGCTCCTCAAGCAACTTTGATGACTACAATCGCACAAGGTATCTTCAACTCTAGCATGGATTGGAATTACATCTTGATTGGTGTTGTTGTTGGTATCGTAGCTATCATTGTTAACGTAATTCTTAAGAGCACAACTGCTTCCTTAACATTACCTCCATTGGCTGTTGGTATGGGTATCTATTTACCTCCAACATTGGAAGTACCTCTAATTGTTGGTTCTTTCATGAGCTATTTCGTAGGCCGTTATCTCATTGCTCGCGCTAAAATGCGTGCTGGCGAATTGGCTGAATACGATGTGGAACAATCCAATCGTCGTGGCGTTCTATTTGCGTCCGGTTTGATTGTTGGTGAAAGCTTGATTGGTGTAATCATAGCTGTTATTATTGTATTGTCAGTTACAACTGGTGGTGGAGAATCTCCACTTCAATTAGTAGGTCCTGAATTTGAAAGCACAGCTGGTTGGTTAGGTCTACTTGCTTTCATTTTCGCTGGTCTCTACCTTGTTCGTCGTGTTGTAACTCACAAATTCGATAAAGAAGAAGCTCTTGCTATGAAAGCAGAGCAAGAACAAGCAAAGTAAGAGGTTAACCATGAAATTAAAACAGACTGTTCTCATCATGATGGCTGCCGCATTGCCACTCACATCTTTGGCAGCCGCTAGCGAAGCGATTCCTGTAACAAAGGATAATGGTGCGGTTATAGAAACTCAAAACGATCGTTACGATGTAACGTATCGTGTTTCTAGCACAGCTACACCTGAGCAAAACAAAAAACTACGTTCCGTAGCTAACAAAACTGATCGTGGCACTATCGAAGTAGTAGCACCAAATGCAGATCGCTATATGGATCGTAAAGAGGTAGGCGTATCTCCCGTAGATGCGACTACAGATCATTTGAAACTCGTATTCCCAACGGTTAAATCTGTTAGCCCTATCGTTGAAAAGGCCATCAATACAACGATTAAGAAATACGTTTCCAAGGTTCAAAATGATACTCAAAAATTAAACGAAAAAGATGCTAATAAGACGAATGTCATCATGTACTATGATGTAAAAACGGATAAAAACGGTATCTTTAGTGTTTTAATTCACACCTATACTATGCGTGATGGTGATGCAAATGGTGTAAATTATGTAAAAGGCTTTACGTTCAATACTACAACAGGTCGTCAATTATCCTTGTATGATCTTGGTGGATTGAATAAGAAAGAACTCGTTAATGCTATTAACAATAATCAACAAGTGAAAGATGCAGTTGGTGCGGATGTTTCATTCGACAAGATGCCAACTGAATTCTACACAACAGAAGATTATTCAGTAGTAATGATTCTTCAACAAGATGTGGATACAATCCATAGTGCTGGTACTGTGTATGTGCCAGTTGGCAATTTGCGTGACCGTCAAAATGATGTGACCAAATAACAAAACTAACTATATGTGTCTGTATTGAAAACAATGCAAGGTGCATGGCACCAAAAGGGTAAACAGACTGTTTTATGTGGCAAACAATTTAATACTTACGAGAAACTCCCTCCGCCTAGAGGCGGAGGGAATTTTTTTGTGCGATGAAAATTTGCTGAAAAAAGACAGCCCCAAAGGGCTGCCTAATAGATTATTTAGTTGGTTTTAATGGTAATGGGAATTGAATGGTTGTAGCCGGCGTTTCCGTAGGTGGCGTTTGAAGCATTACCTTTTTGCCAAATTTCTTTTTAAATGCTTTTGTTGTACCCGCTTGTACAGAATCAGCAGTGATGACCAATACAGATGCATCATCATTAGGTAGAATGCTGATGATTTTGCCTTGAGGCTCTTTTGCTTCATAGATTGCTAATGCATCAGATTGGAAGTCCTCTAATTGGGCTTGTGTCAATTTGCCTTGGCTCAAGATAAGAGCCATATCAAGCTGTGGATCTTGGGCATTTTTTAGTGCTGTACTAACAATATCAAATTGTTTTTTCTCTACTACGGTAGTGTGCAATTTACCGTCTTTCCAGAAGAGGGCCCCATCATTTCTAAATTGTGTAAAGTCTTGTCCATAATGAAGGGCTTGGCTAATGATAGACGCTGTTTTAGTTTCTACTTGTTGACGATATAATGCGTTATGGAATGCTAATGCTTGTGGTGTTTGTGTCATGCGATAAGAGATTTCTGCGGCCTCTGCACGAGTAACGTATTTTTCTGGATTAAACATTGTTCCAGGTGCGTAGTTAGTAAATCCTAAGTATGCCATTTCACGAACTGCATCTTGAGCCCAAGGAGCTACGAATTTTTGGTCTCCATAAGCCACCTGATCAAGTACAGTAGGATCATCTGTAGTATAGCCTAAATAGTGTAGATAATTATCTGCTACGACAGCAAACTCTTGGCGAGACATGAATTTTTCAGGTTTATATGTTTCATCGCCATAGCCAGAGATGATATTCTTTCTAGCCACAGATTCTATAGCCAGAGCAGACCAACGGTCAGAGGTAATATCTTTAAAGTGACTAGAAATGAATGCTGCTTCACCATCATCGGTGATATTGTTGAATAGAGAGGCTACTTCTTCACGAGTCATCGGTTGATTAGGTCGGAATGTACCATCAGAATAGCCTTTCATCAATTTAGCTTTTGCTACTGCACTAATTGATTTTGCGGCCCAAAAATCACTTGGTACATCGGAAAAGATATATGGCCGTACATCTTGAATATCTTTTGGCGATGTAACAACGCCAGAACGTAATTGTTGATTTACAACGGTAGTATTGGCAGACCCAATTGCTACAGCCGATGTATCTGCTGTAGCCGTTACTGTTGGTTGCGTTGTATTAGGCGCCGCTGTTTCAGTTGTGGCGGCAAGTGCCATTCCAGATGTAGTAATTAAAGCGGACAGGATGAGGGCCCGTAATGTGTATTTAGATCTTTGTTGCATACATATCCTTCCTAATCATACTTGTAGATATACCAAAAACAGCGTTAAAAAACGCTGTTTTTAGGGGGTATTGGTAATACATGAGTTGAGTTTGCGCGTAATTGTAATTAGCGTTTTACAGTCATTTTTACTTTGGAACCGAATACCTTGGAAATACCTTGTTGTGTTTCTCTGCTTGCAGTACTAACCACAGCATATAATTGATTGTTTTCCACATCTGGGAAGATGGCAATCACATTGCCGCCTTTTTCGTTTTTGCTGTAATAATTGCGGAAGTTAGATTCGATTACATCGTATTCTGTTTGGCTGTATTGTGATGGTTCTACGACAACGTAGTTGTTGATTGTAGAATTACCTTGGCTTGCTAAATTAGCCTTTACCGTATCCATATCTGCACTGGATTTTAATGCTACATGCAATTGATTATCACGCCAGTACATAACACCATAGTCTTGGAATGCTTCTGGTGTTCTATATGTTTTGTTTAATTGTGTGAAAACACTGTTTTCCAATGCATCTTGTTGTTTTTGATCGAGTGGTTTTAATGTGCTGCGACGTACAGGGCGAACGATGCGAGGTGTTTGTTCAACTTTAGATTCGGAAATCTTATCAGCCTTATTAGCTTTAGATTCTTTTTCTACCTTTTTCGCATCTGCTTTTGCAGCTGCTTCTGCTTTTTTTGCATCCGCTTTTGCCTTTTTTGCGTCTGCTTTAATGTCTTTTTCAACGTCTTTTTCTACAGCTTTAGCTTTGTTTTCCACTTTTTTAGCATCTTGCTTTACATCGTCTTTTATAGCAGTTGTCTTGCTAGGAACTGGAGCAGTTTCGCCATTTAAAATGCGATTTAAGATAGTCGCTGCTTGTGCACGTGTGACAGGTTGATTAGGATTAAAATCTGTAGTTGCACCGGATGCTACATAGCCGCGTTGTGCCATGTATTCAATATCGGCTACATAAGCTTTAGAAATGCTTGCACCGTCTTTAAATGTAACCTTTTCAAATTTTACAGGTGTATCAGGTTTGATTTTCTTAACTAAATTAGCTGCAGAGGCAACGAATTCTTCGCGGTCCATAGCTTTAGATGGGGTAAAAGTAGTTTTGGTAGTACCTTCCATAACACCAGCTGCGCCTACTAATTTAATAGCTGTATTAGACCAACGGTCGTTTTCGATATCAGTATAAGAAATACCATTTTCTTTTGTTACTAGGTCAGCAAGCTCTTGCTCGTTCATATTGTGTTGCAATACTTTGCTGTAAATAGTAGCGGCTTGTTCGCGTGTGATGCTTTTACCAGGGCGAAATGTATTATCTGCATAACCGGATAAGTAACCAGCCTCTGTCATTGCTTGAATAGCGTCGCGAGCCCAGTTGTCTTTTGTGTCTGGATATACGCCAGCAGGTAAAACCTCTTTTGCTTTTACAGGGGCTTCAGCCTTTTGAGTCGGTGCTTGTGTAGATGCTTTTGTGCTTGTTGCAACAGGTGCTTTCGTAGCTGTTGCCGTAGTTTGTGCATGAGCCATGCCAAATGTAGATCCTAGCGCCAATGTAATTGCTAGAGATAGGGACAATTTATTGAGTTTCATGTGAAAGCTCCTTTCGAATTACGTTTATATACATAAATTATAGCACTTTTATGAAATAACCACTACTATAAGAAAATGTAATATATAAGGATAAAAATTAGATGAATAATAATTAAAGTGCTACTTTTAGTATAACAATTGAGAATGAGGAAAATTTAGTACGAAAAACAAGAAGTTGATAAACGTTCGCAAGTAGCGAAAGTAAGGGATTTATAGAAAAAAGTGATAAATTTTGGTCGATGTGTGATGTAAATCAATTTTGATTATTACTTTTAGTCATAACGATATGATTTATACAAGTCTAAATACGAATATAGCAATTGTTTGGACATTTGTATTACCCTTATTTATAATTATATAGAAATGTTCTTTAAATATAACCCTTTAAAGATCGTCAAATTTATTTTAAGGCCGATAATTAGCTAAAATATTGTCGTCCTAAACGAATACATATCAAATTTTTTTTTGAGTTAAGTACTAGAAAAGACGAGGACAAAAACATGAAAATTCATCTTTTCCAACAGTGTTTGATTGATATGTTCTACCCCCATGTAGGTATGGCTGGTGTAGAGGTACTTGAAAGATTAGGCTGCGAACTCGTAGTTCCTAAGAAACAAGTATGTTGTGGACAAATGTTCACTAACTCTGGCTATAACGAAGCTGCAATGGATGCTATTAAGAACACAATTGAATGCTTCGAGAATGCTGACTATGTAGTTAGTATGTCTGGCTCCTGTGCATTTGCTATTCGCGATGAATACCAACACTTCTTGGAAGGTCAACCTGAATGGCAAAAGCGTGCAGAAAAATTGAGCGGCAAAATTTACGAATTCACAGAATTCATTACTGATGTATTGGGTGTAGAGGACGTTGGCGCACGCTTTAACGACACTGTTACATACCATACTTCTTGTCACGTAACTCGCTTGATGGGGGTAAAAGAACCACCTTTCAAACTCCTTAGTAATGTAAAAGACATTCAATTGATTGAATTACCACGCGCAGATCGTTGTTGCGGTTTCGGCGGTACTTTCTCCGTTAAAAACCCTGAAATCAGTGAAGTTATGACACGCGAAAAAGCATTGGAAATCGCTAGCACAGGTGCTAACGTTATTTCTGGTTCTGACCAAGCGTGCTTGATGAACATCGCTGGTATGCTTGACCGTCTTCACAAAGAAGGCGAAATCGATCGCCGTATCAAAGTAATGCATATTGCTGAAATCTTAAACTGCCGTTAAGGAGGAGACGACATGGCACTTATATATGACAATCGCCCCTATAAAACACGTATAAAAGAATGTTTGGCTGATGATTTCAAAGTTGCAGCTATTAAAAAAGCACAAGACGTGTTTTATGATAAACGTAATACAGTAGTTGCGGATGTTCCTGAATGGTTAGATTTCCGTGCTGAAGCTGCTGAAATTCGCGACCATGTGCTTAATCATTTGGATTACTATGTAAACCAATTCGCTGAAAATGCTGAAAAAGCTGGTTCTAAAGTTCACTTTGCATTTGATGACAAAGAAGCAACTCAAATCGCGTTAGACATCCTTCGTCAACGGGAAGCTAAAATGATCGTTAAATCCAAAACTATCTTAACAGAAGAAATTGGTTTGAACGAAGTTCTTGAAGAAGCTGGTATTGAAGTAAACGAAACTGACTTGGCGGAATTTATTTTGCAAACTGCAGTAAGCCCACCATCTCACATCGTAGTACCAGGCCTTCACTTTGAACGTAACAAAATCCGCGAAATCTTCGCTGAAAAATTAGGTTATACAGGTACTGAAAACCCTACAGAAATGACTCACTTCGTACGTGGCTATGTACGTGAGCGTTTCTTGAAAGCTGACGTAGGCGTTAACGGTTGTAACTTTGCGGTTGCTGAATCCGGTACTTGCACAATCGTTTCCAACGAAGGTAACGGTCGTATGGCTAGCTCTATTCCTAAGACTCAATTGATTTTCTTAGGTGCAGAACGTATCGTTCCTGACTTCAAAGCTCTTGACGTTATGATGGAAATGTTGAACCGCTCTGCAGTAGGTGCCAAAATTTCCAACTACTTCTCCATGATGACTGGTCCTGCTCGCGCTGGTGAAGCTGATGGTCCTGAAGAAACTCATATCATCATCATTGACAACGGTCGTTCCGGTATCTTGGGTGGTACATTCCAAGAAATGCTTCGTTGTATCCGTTGTGGTGCATGTATGAATATCTGTCCAGTATACCGTCACGTTTCTGGTCACGGTTATGGCTCTGTATACCCAGGTCCAATGGGTGCTGTATTGACTCCGTTGTTCAAAGGTTATGAAGTAGCTGGTGATCTTCCATACGCTTCCACATTGTGTGGCGCATGTACAGAAAACTGTCCAGTAGCTATTCCATTACATGAATTATTGATGGAACATCGTCATGTTATGGCTGATATTGAAAAAACTCGTCCAAAAGCAGAAGAAGCTATCTTCACAGCAGCTGCTAAGATGTTCGGCAATGCTACATTGTTCGACCTTGGTACAAAAGCTGGTGCTATCGGCATGAACTTGATTAGTAATAAAGAAGGCAACATGCCTGCATGGACTCAAGCTGTTCCAGTTATGAACGGATGGACTAAGTCTAAAGAATTGGGTACATTGAAATTCAAGAAATTCCGTGATTTATATGCTGAACATGAAAAGAACAAGAAAAAGGAGAAAAAATAATGGATGAAGTTAAACGTAATCAATTTGTTGCACGTTTATCTCGTGCATTAGGCCGTGATCAAGTGCCTACATCTGTACCGGCTTTTGATTATAGCCATGGTCCTCAAGAAGATATGTTCAAAGAATTATCTCGTGAACAAATTGTCACTATGTTCAAAGAGCAATGTGAACGAGTAGGTACAAAATTCGTAGATACAACACCTGATAAATTGGGTGAAACTATTATGGCTGTTATCGAAGAACGTGGTAATGGTAAGGTAATCTTCCCAAGCACTTCTGAGGTTGAAGAATATAAATTAAAAGAATTATTCGAAAAAGACGCAGCTTCTAATGGTGGTGTTCGTACGTACTTCCAATGGGATCCAGCTAAAGGTCGTGAAGAAAATATTTCTAACACAGCTAATGCTGATATCGGTATTACATTCCCATTCTGCGGTATTGCTGAAACAGCTACTGTAGTACAAGCATCTTTTGAAGAATCTGGTCGTGCAATCAGCTTGTTGCCAGAAACTCATGTTGCCGTATTATATACTGATACAATCAACCCACGTATGACACAAACTATGGAACATTTGGCTGAACGTTACCATAACGATCCATCCAAATTCCCTACAAACGTTTGCTTGATTTCCGGTCCGTCCCGTACGGCTGATATCGAGTTGGTAACTGTAGATGGTGCTCATGGTCCTATCCGTGTTACATATATCTTAGTTAATAGATAATAGTATAAATAGATACTCTAAAGGCGATCTTCTGAGGAAGGTCGCCTTTTTGCGTTTCTTTATATGAAGTATAAAATAGCATTGCTTTGAAAATAAATATAACACTTGTATTTTTTTCGATATATGCTATACTAAGTTCATAACCTATTATTACGATATGAATTAAAAGAGGTGTATTATGAATATTCCATTCTTTACAGATTACCTCATGTTAAGCAATCCCTTGAGTATTGGTATTATCGCTGTGTTTGTGCTAGCGTTAATCAGTATTTATGTGTTGCAACGCAGAGGTACATCTTTTGGTAATCTCGTTATTATTGGTACCATTGTTGGTGCCGTACTTGGTATAGCAGTTCAAGTTATTGCAGGATTCCCTGATGATCCAACTAAAGTTGTTTATATCAAGGAAAGTACGAAGTGGTTCTCCCTAGTGGGTGGTGGCTTCATTGACTTAATCCGCATGCTTGTTATTCCTATCGTTTTTATCTCTATTGTACACGTTATCTTGCACATGGAAGCCGGTGCTAATCTTAAGAAGTTAGTAGTGGCAATGGTTTCTACAAACCTCGGCATGGTTGCAGTTGCTGCTGTAGTTGGCCTTATCTTAGGTAACGCCTTTGGTTTAGGGCAAGGCTTTGATATCGTTGAATCCGGTAAAAAGATTCGTGAAATTAAACCGATGGTTGATACATTCCGTGCTTTGATTCCAAGCAACCCAATTCAAGCAGCTGCTGAAACAAATGTTATCGGTATTGTAGTATTTGCCATAATCTTAGGTAGCGTAGCTCGTCTATTAAAACAAACTGGCACAAACTCCATGGAGATTTTCACTAAACTGTTTGATGAGCTTCACCAATTGATCTCTTGGGTAGCAGACTTTATTATCGGCCTTATGCCATACGGCGTAGTTGCATTGTTAGCATCTACATTGGCAACTCGTGGCCTACAAGCTATCCTTGATATGGGCTTATTCGTAGTATTACTATACGTTGGTATCTTGATTATGTTCGTTGTTCAAGCTATCTTGATTGCTAGCTTCGGTTACAACCCGATTACATACTTCAAGAAAGCGAAAGCTCCATTATTGTTGGCTTTTACATCCCGCTCCTCTATGGGCGTATTGCCATTGACTGTTGAAACATTGACAAAACGTCTTGGTGTAAATGCAACAACTGCTAATACAGTAGCATCCTTTGGTACTACAGCAGGCATGCAAGGTTGTGCCGGTGTATTCCCAGCACTCGTTGTAGTGTACATTTCTAATGTAGCGAATATTCCTTTCGATATGACTATGTACATTATGAGTGTTATCGTAATCGCAATCGGTTCCGTTGGTATCGCAGGTGTTCCTGGTACTGCTACAATGGCTGCATCCGTATCTCTTAGTGGTACAGGCCTTGGTGCGTACTTCACATCTATCAGCCCAATCCTTGCTATCGATCCATTGATCGATATGGGCCGTACATGCTTGAACGTATCCGGTTCCTTAACAAATGCTCTCGTAGTAGATAAAATCATGGGCACTATTGATAAAGCGGCTTATGATAATCCTACACAGGGTGAGGCATAATATTCAAATCATCATATTGACTGTGAAAGCAGTAGATATGACCACATAACACATATGTTTATGAGTAAAAATTATCTCATAAACATATGTGTTATATTTTTTGCTATCCTAAGAATTGATTTTATATGATATAATAGACTTTATAGTATGTGTTTGGAGGTTTCATTACTATGTTATTTACCGTGAATACAGAAGTCTGTACTCGTTGTGGTCTATGCGTTGCCGATTGTCCCACAGGCCTACTTGTTATGACCGATGATGGTCCTGTAACAGGTCGGGGAGGGTGTATATCCTGTGGTCATTGCGTTGCAGTATGTCCTACGCTTGCTTTAGATAGCGACCTTACACCGCGTGCTGAACAAGTGGATATTACAAAAGAAACTAAAATTACGCCAGAACAGGCCGAACTATTTTTACGTAGTCGTCGTTCTATTCGTAACTATCAAAATAAACCAGTTCCTGCTGAGCTTATTCGCAAGGTATTAAATGTTGCGAGAATGGCTCCAACAGCAACTAATACACAAGGTATTTCATATATCGTAATCCGAGATAAACAAAAGTTGCGCCGTATTGCTGATCTCGTTCTTGAGTGGATGCATTTGGCGGCGAAAACTGTGCCTATTATGCGCCTATATGCGCGCGCTGCACAAGCAGAAGTGGATAAGGGCAAAGAATATATTTTACGTGATGCGCCAGCTTTAATAGTGGCTATTGGATCTAAAAAAGATGTGCATCGCACGCATGATTCTGGGCATTCCTGTCTATCTTATGCAGAATTGTATGCGCCAACAGTAGGTCTTGGTACCTGCTGGGCAGGCTTCTTTGAACATGCTGGGGAAGCAGAATATGAACCATTGTTGAAACTATTAGGTGTACCCGAGGATAAAATCATTGCTGGTGGCATCTTGATGGGCTATCCAAAGGTTCGTTATCGCAATATTGTGGAACGACAACCATTGGATGTTACCTTTGATACAGAAGAATAATATACTATAACGCTCTACCTTTGTAGGGCGTTATTTTTGTGTTACATTTTACCCTATAACAAAAAATCTCCATCCTAAGAAGAATGGAGATTTTCTATATTAATTGGCAGATGTAATGGTGCCTTTGAATGTATCTTTAATGAATTGTTTGATGGCTTCTGATTTGTAAATTTCTGCAATTTTTTTGTATGTTTCGTTGTCTTTATCTTGACCGCGTACAGCGAGAATCATAACAGCTAAAGGTTCATCCTTTGGCTCTAAGAAGAAGCCTTGTTTCTCTACGTTGAGGCCCGCACTTTGAACATAGTTCATAGGGATAGCGGCTACGTCTACGTCGTCGAGACTACGAGGTAATTGAGCGGCTTCTAATTCTTGGATTTGAAGGTTTTTAGGGTTAGATGTAATATCTGCTACAGTTGCTTTAAAGCCTACGCCATCTTTCAATGTAATAAGGCCTGCTTTTGCGAGTAATGCAAGGCCGCGCCCGCCGTTTGTTGGGTCGTTAGGCACAGCTACGATAGCACCATTTGGTACATCTTGCGCACTGTGAATGGAGTTGCTATATAACCCCATAGGCATCAAGATTGTTTTGCCGATGGCTACAAGGTTTGAATTGTTTTGCTTATTGAAGTTTTCCATGAATGGTACATGTTGGTATGCATTTAATTGGATATCTCCATCTGCTAACGCCTTATCTGGAGTTACATAGTCAGAAAATTCTACAACTTTAAGGTTAATACCTTGCTTTTGAGCCTCTTTTGCTACAGCCTCTGCTACTTGTGCATGAGGACCTGCGGTAGCACCAATTTTAATCTCTTTCGGTGTCTCGCTAGTTTGTGTACTGTTACCACAACCGGCAATGGCAAATGCTAAAACGCCCACTAATAATGGAGTGATTAATCTTTTTAGTTTCATATTATCTCCCTTTCGTTCATTGTGAAAGCTAGTATCTAAGTGTTTGTATCGAATCAAGCTTTTATAATGGTGTAATATATAGATTATATTGAATATGTTTTATATCCTATCACAGGACTAGGATGATGCATAGAATTAAAAATACATGGCTTGCCATAGATTGAAGTTATATGGTATGAAGTTAGCTATACATTTTGCTACGATGTATTTATAACTAGTTATATCATGCTTAGCTCAATGGAATATGGTATACTATAAAGAAAAGTTGCGTACAATTTATAAAGGAGGAGGCTTTATGTTTAACTTCGATTTTTATAACCCTACTCATATCGTATTCGGTAAGGACCGTTTAGCAGAATTGGATACACTTGTACCAAAAGAAGCTAAGGTCTTGATTACTTATGGCGGTGGCAGTGCAGTTCGAAGTGGTCTCATCGACCGTGTTACGACTGCGCTTGGTAACCGTAAGGTAGAACAATTTGGCGGTATTGAGCCGAATCCATCTCTTGAAACGTGTGAACGAGCTGTAGCTTTTATCAAAGAAAACGGTGTAGATTTTGTCCTTGCTGTAGGTGGTGGTTCTGTAGTGGATGCTACAAAACTCATCGTTATGGGTGCTACCTATGATGGTCCTGTGATTGAGGTTATGAAAGCTGGTGTGCCAGAGGTTCCCGTTGAAATGGTACCAAATCCATTGCCGTTTGGTACAGTTATGACATTACCTGCTACGGGTTCCGAAATGAACAATGGTGCTGTCATTACGTATGGTGATGGTAAGTTTCCTGTGTTTAGTAGCTTAGTGTTCCCTAAGTTCTCTATGCTTGATCCAACATTGACTTTCACATTGCCTGAAAAACAAGTTAAGAATGGTGTTATTGACACCTTTGTACATACGACAGAACAATATTTAACATATCCTGTAGAAGGCCGTATTCAAGATCGTTTCAGTGAAGGCATTTTGAAAACTATGATTGAAATCGGTAAAGAAACGGTAGAAAATCCAGAAAATTACGATATCCGTGCTAACCACGTGTGGGCCTCTACTTTAGCATTAAATGGCTTGATTGGTGCAGGCGTGCCTCAAGACTGGGCAACACATCTTATCGGTCATGAGTTGACAGCTGCATACCATCTTGACCATGGTATAACATTAGCTATTGTGTTGCCTGCATTGTTAGAGGTGAAAAAAGCAGACAAGCTTGAAAAATTGGCACAATATGCTACGCGCGTATGGCACATTACAGAAGGTACTCCAGAAGAAAAGGCGGATAAAGCGATTGCTAAAACTCGTGAGTTCTTCGAGTCCCTTGGTGTATCTACTCACTTGAAAGATTATGGTCTAGGTACTGAAGCAATTGATAAAATTGTAAAACAACTTGAAAATCACGGTATGGTAAAACTAGGAGAAAAACGCGATATCACACTTGAAGTGACTCGCGAAATTTTGACACGTGCATTATAATCGGTATAATAGTATGTATATTAGAAAAGACACCTAGTAGGTGTCTTTTCTTTGTGTCAATATTACTGGTTGTATTTGTGATATTAAACAATATTATAACATCTTACAATAGATATTTTCGTAGTTCATAGATATTTAGAAAGGTAGGGCATTACTAATGGAACAACCACATAAAGGGCGACATGCGTTTAGTTATGCCCTTCCAATTATGATTCCTATGGGGATTAGTTTTTTCTTTATCGGTCTTGGTTTTGGTCTTTATGCCACGAGCCAAGGTTTTCCCTGGTGGGTACCACCTGTATTAGGTATAGTAATATTTGCAGGTTCGATGGAATTTGTTACCATTGGTTTACTGATGGGGGGATTTGATCCTCTTACAGCGTTAATGCTCACTCTATTTGTTAATGGTCGACACATATTTTACGGTTTATCTATGTTGACGAAATATGTAAACATGGGTTGGAAATGGTTCCCTACCGTATTCTGGATGTGTGATGAGAGTTTTGCTATCAATGCAACTACAAAATTGCCAGATAATGTTGATGAAAAATGGTTTTACTTTCATATATCCTGGCTCAATGGACTGTTTTGGACTGTTAGTACCTTTGCTGGTGGTCTTTTTGGTAATCTATTATCAGATTTTGACTTGCGTGGTGTGGGATTTGTATTGCCAGGGTTGTTTATTGTTATTTTTATAGAAATGCTATTAAATGCAAAAAATAAGAAAATACGTATCTTTGGTATTTCTGGAATGGTTCTTGCTTTAGTGATGCTTATCTTGTTTGGTAAACAAGCATTTATGCTCATCTCTATGATATCTATGCTGGCTATGTGTTACGTGGCATATAAGTGGGGAGGTGTGAGAATTGACTGAGTTGCAAATGGTAATTACCGTTGCTATAGTCGCTTTAACCACGATTTTTACACGAATTATTTCGTTTCTCATATTTCCACCTGGTAAACAGGCACCGCCATTTATTCTATTTATTGGTAAGGCCTTACCGGCATCTGTTATGGGCATGCTGATGGTATATACATTTAAAGATACAGTGGTACTTTCCTATCCGTATGGCATTCCGGAAATAGTGGCCTTTTTGGTGACCGCTTTACTGCACCTTTGGAAGCGAAAGATGCTAATCTCAATTGCAGCAGGAACCATCACATATATGCTTATCGTACAAAATATTTAATATATCCCCAAAATCAAAGAGCGTTTTGAGAAAAGGAACAGCCTGATTGCTGGACTTGACGGAGGGGATATTCCATTTGTGTATGTTGGTAGAGATAAGAATGCGCGGATTCATACACTATAACTATTTTAGTTGTAAAATTCGCTCAAGCCCAGCAGCAGTATGATGATTTTCCAAAAATGCTCTTTGATCTAATAGCTCCATGAGATCCATATCCGTAATAGATAGTTTGAAATCGAATACGTCACAGTTGGATTTCATATGCTCCAAAGAATTTGATTTTGGCAATGGAATCATGCCGCGTTGGATGTGCCAGCGCAAGATGATTTGGTGCTTTGTTTTACCGTATTTTTCAGCTAAGCTTTTGATAATTGGGTGGTCGAATATAGGTTGGCGGTCACGTGTGAAAGGGGACCAAGCCATGCCAACGATTTGATGTTTTCTCATTATTTCCCACAGGGATTGACGTTGGTTGAATGGGTGACATTCGATTTGGTTGACTACAGGTCTTACGTTGGCATGATAGATAAGATCAATTAATCTATCTTCGTAGAAGTTTGATACCCCTAGTCCGCGCAGTATATTTTGATCATATAATTCCTCCATAGCGCGCCAAGAACCATAGTAATCACCAATTGGTTGGTGAATTAACATGATGTCAATATAATTGGTATCGAGTTTTTTTAGGGAATTCTCAACGGCACGCATCGTAGCATCATAACCGGCATCAGTATGCCAAATCTTGGTGGTAATGATGATATCTGAACGATTAATGCCAGATGCTTTGATTCCATTCCCTACGGCTTCTTCATTATCGTAGTAAGCTGCTGTATCAAATAGGCGATATCCTGCATTTAAAGCGTTTGTTACGGCTTGCTCGGTTTCATCGAGAGTTCCCGTTTTATATGTACCAAAGCCAATAGATGGCACAAAACTACCATTATTTAAAATTCTAAAATCCATACGTTCTTCCATGAAATCCCTCCGTGTGTTATTATATTGATATATCTAATATTTTGAATTTATATATGGTTCACAATATATGATATATTTATTATACTAGGCCGACATATACCGTTGTCTATAAATATTATAACAGATATACGATTATATCTGATGAAGTAGGGAATTAGCTTTCATACAATTCTTATCGGTTTTGTGATATACTAAGGTATTGATATAAATCAATACAATGAATAGAGATAAGGTGAAAGTATGAACAAATTACGACTTGGTGCTGTTTTGGCCATGTTGACAATTGTTGTGAGTGTGCTTGCTGGTTGCGGTACATCTACGGTATCTGTAGCTGATGTCGCTTATAAGGATATGCCATTACAGATTCATAATGAAGCGAATGTGACGGCCCTTAATAAGGCGACCATAACGCCGACCGTTTCTGGTGCTGCTACGTATACTGTGAAGGTAGGCGATAAGGTGACGCAAGGTCAAGTGGTGGCAACCATTGATACGTCTGCTTTACAGCAACAATTGATGTCTTTACAAGGTCAACTTAGTACAGCGCAAGCGTATACGCCGTCTGTTACAACTGCAACAACGGCTCCTACCATCAGTACTGCTCAGCTTGAAAGTGCGCGGCAGATGCGCGAAGCTGGTAACATTACAGAAAAAGAATACAATCGTATTCTTGAAAGATCTCGACCTCAAACGGTGACAACCACAACGGGTGGTGGTAGTGGTGCTAATGTAGCGGCCATTGAAGCACAAATTGCGCAGGTATCTACACAAATTGCAGCCGCTAATATTACGGCTCCTATTGCTGGGGTGGTCACTGCTATCTATAATGAGGATCGCCAAATGGCGATAGCAGATCGTCCGTTTATGTTGATTCAACAAGAAACACCGATGGTAGCTGCTTTGAGTATCCCTCGTGATGCGGCTATGAAGTTAGCTCGACCAGAGGCGAAATCAACAATAAATGTATTTTTACATGTAGGAGATACAGATATTCCTGGTGAATTAACCTATCTGGATACTAATCAACCCGAGAATGTGCCAAGTGTGCTAGTCAAGGCTACTTTCAATAATGAAAAGGGAACCATTAAAGCTGGTGAATTTTATAGCTTGACGATAGAATCTAGTGCGCAAGCGAAAATGCTCGTGGTACCTTCTACGGCAGTACGTGAAAATCAAGATGGTAAATATGTATACGTCTTGACCGCTAATAATACGGTGGATGTGCGTGTTGTTGAAGTGGGCGATGAACAGGATGGTTATGTATCTATAATGACAGGCCTAAACGAAGGTGAACAAGTTATTACAACTAAAGGGACCTTTGAATTAGGTGAGAAGGTAAAGGTTCAATAGAGTTCTATATATATTGAGTGTAGTTACATTATATCCAACCTAGGATTTGATAGGAGGAGATTATTATTTTAGAATTTAAGCGTTTTGAATTAAGAGATAAGCCCTTAATTGATAAATATTTTGAACAGCATCATTATGAAGCGTCGGATAATTGCTTTACCACATTATTTATGTGGCAAGAACCGTATGGTATTCGTTGGGCTGAGGAAAATGGCGTATTATACATCCAAGGTGGTGGCAAGCGTGCCCCATTCCTTTTGCCTCCATTTGCAGGTAAAGATGCAAAATTCCTCGACGGTTTGTTGCGTGCTAAAGAATGGTTTGTAGAAAACAAATTACCATTCCGCTTTAAAGGTGTTAGTAAGGTTGTAAAGGAACGCATGGAGGATTTATGTCCAGGCCGTTATGAGTTTACACCTGACCGCGACAACTACGAATATATTTATAAATCAGAAGATCTTATTAATTTGTCCGGTAAGAAGTTCCGACAAAAGAAAAATCATTTGAATCAATTCCGTATGCAATATTCTAACTATGAATATGTACCAATTACGGAAGATATTATACCTTTGTGCCGTGAAACAGCTGCATCTTGGGTTGAAACTCATCATGAAGAGGGCATCGAGGATGAATTGGTAGCCATCAATTTGCTCTTTGATAATTGGGATGCCTTAGGCCTAAAAGGTGGAGCTATTAAGTTGTTCGGTCGTGTAGAAGCTTTTAGTATTGGTGAAATGCTAAATGATAAAATTGCTTTGATTCATATTGAAAAGGCAAATCCAGATATTCGTGGTTTATATCAAGCAATTAATAACGAGTTCATCCGTCACGAATTTAGTGGTGTAGAATTCATCAACCGTGAAGAAGATATGGGCTTACCAGGTCTTCGCCAAGCGAAAGAATCCTATAATCCGGATCATTTCGCAGAAAAATATGATGCTGTATATGCTAATGAGGCAGATAATGCCACAGGCGGTAAATAATTAGTTTAATCTAATACGGATTGTGAGAGTGGTACTATATGGTGCCACTCTTTTCCGTTATAATAAAGGGTAGAGAGTATATATTTTTTTGTCAGTGCAATAGATATAGTTATTCAATACAATAGTTGCAGTTACTACTGTAATCATAGAAAGGAAGTAGTATGGATTTTAGAATTGCTACAGCGCAAGATACGCCACAAGTTGAGGCTTTATGGGCGTATTGCTTTGAACCAAAAGAAGATCCGTTCTTTCAATATTATTTTTCTAATTGTTATGAACCTGAAAATACAGTTGTAGGTATTCAAGAAGGGCAGTTGTTGTCCACCGTTCATTTGCGTCAATACAATATTAATGTGCGTGGTGCCGTATTGCCAACGAGCTATATGGTTGGCGTAGCTACGCATCCGGCTGCACGTCGAGGCGGCATTGGGGGCGCTTTGTTAACCTATTCTTTGGAGGAATTGCGCCGCCGTGGTCAAGGCATTACCATTTTAATGCCTTCTAAGGCTGGATTTTATCAGCAATATGGCTGGGATCTATATGCTCATCAATGGGTACAGACCATGCCTCTTGAGAATCTACGTCCTTTGACTGATAAGGCATTGTCCTTTGGTCTGCTAAATGATATTGAACAATGGACATTGCTCGATCCTGTTTATAAAGCCTACACTAAAAATTTGTGTGGCTATGCTGAACGCGGCGAAAAGGAATGGAAACGTCTCTTGGGTAGCTTCTTTGCAGAAGGTGTTAACATTGCGGTTGTAAAAAATGATACTAACGAGATTGAAGGCTATGCAGTATATCGTTTAGGTTCACCTGAAATACCTGTAACTGAATTTGTTTATACAACGCGTCGTGCTCAACGTGGATTGTTGAACTATTTTTACAATCATCGCTCTCAAGGTGAAAGCATTCGCTGGAATGAGGGGTTGCACGACACTGGCTATCGATTCGTTCCCGATGGAAAAACGGGGCATATCACGATGCCTTATATGATGGCGCGCATCGTTGATGTAGAAACCGCTCTGACTACTGTACCGGTTAATCCAGAAGCGGTTATGATGCCAATCACCTTAACAATTAAAATTACAGATTCGCTTTGTACCTGGAATGATGGTGTATTTGAACTCACCTTGGGTGAAAGCGTTATGCCTAAGGTCAAACGCGTTTCCGATGTAGCTAAAGAAGATATCGATCTTATTATTGATGTGGGCGGTTTGGCAGTTCTTTTAATGGGCGCTGTTTCCGCTAAAGACCTTGTTTTTGAGGGCAAATTAGACGGCGAATCTCATTGGATTGATTATTTAGATATGGTATATCCTAAACAAAATACGTATATCAACGAGTGGTGGTAATATGAGCTGGAAAACATATACAGTTAAAGAGGATGTAGATATAACCGTATCTGCTTATGTAAAAGAGCGATTTTCCTTATCTTCCCGTAATTTACAGATGATATTTCGCAAGAAACGCGTCAAAGTAAATAGCCGTATTGCTCATTCAAAACGAATGTTGAAAAAAGGTGATGTTATAACGATTGAGTTGCCACAAGATAAGGACTATGGTGTAGAGGTCGAAAACGGGCCTTTACATGTGCTCTATGAGGATTCCCATACTCTTGTAGTCTATAAGCCTCCGTTTATGCTCGTTCATCCTACAGGGCAAACGAGAAACCATACATTGAGTAATCTTGTGGCAGGTTATTACGCAAAACGTGGCGAAGTTCATAAAATTCGTCCTGTTCATCGCTTGGATCGTGATACTACGGGTGTGATTATGTTTGGTAAAACTCGTGAAGCCGAACAATATTATACGAATCAGCTGCAAGAAGGGTGTATCCATCGAATCTATCGTGGTCTCGTAGAAGGAGATATTAATTCTGATGGTGTAGTTAATGCGCCTATAGGTGTTGATCCTGTATTTGATAATCGTCGTTGTATTGATGATTTTGGCCAAGAAGCAATTACAGAATATCGCGTAATTGAGCATGATGATACAAAGTCTTTGTTAGAATTTAAATTATTAACAGGTCGTACACATCAAATTCGGGTTCATATGGCTCATATCCATCATCCTATCATCGGTGATGCTATGTATGGTACACGAAATAAACCATACACAAGACAAGCACTACATGCATATTCCTTAACCTTTGTACCGTATGGTCAAACAGAGGCGATTACAGTTGTGGCACCAGTTCCATCTGATCTAGGATTAGAAATACATACATAAAAAGCTGCCCTATGATATGTTCCTCCTTTACTAGTTGTCCAGTAAAGGAGGGGCATATAATTAGGGCAGCTTTTAATTTTGCAACGAAAAAAGGACTCCGAATGGAGTCCTTTTTCATGTAAGGGGAGTGTTAGTATTAACATCAAATGACCTATGTATTTAAACAAGTAGTAGGTTTGGGGTTAGTATTACTTGTCGGGAGATAAATACATGTAAGTAATCAGGGAATATTTACTTATGGTTATCATTTGATAGCGTAATTATAAGCATGGAAAATGAAGTAAAAATGAATATCTATAAAATATTTTATGAAATTTAGATGAATTGTAAATTTCGTTTATTAAATATTGATAAATAGCGTACTTCTTGATATGATAATAGAGGAGAAAAGTATCTTCTCTTTATTTTTTTTAAAAATATTTAAAAAAATCGATGTTTATTATAGAACTTTAATTATATGGGTTGAGAGAAAGGGGGCCATTATGAAGTTGCTTATAGCGTTGATGGTCTGTTTTTGTCTCATGACGTTTTCACATACAGCTCAAGCAACAGATTGGTATTATGTAAGCCCTGATGACAAAGGGAATCAGTTATTTATAGATAATGACAGTGTTCAAAAAAGTGATTATGATGCAGTTCTTTGGTTGAAGGTTAATGAACCAGGTGGCGATGAACTTCGTTATAAGGTGTATATTAGTCGATATAATCGGACCATGGAAATTCTAGAGGTTGATGCGTATATGCCAAATGGTACACAATATGATAATGTTGATTATGATAAAGATCCTGAACCAATTGAAGGTAATACAAATGGGCAAGCAATTTATAACTTGCTATGGAATTAAAGGTATATGTTGAATAAGAAAAATCCCTAGCTAGACAGCAACTAGCTAGGGATTTTTTATGTGTAAACATGTCGTAAACACACGAGGTGCTACAGTTTTCGTAAGTAGTGGAATTTGGAGAAAATCCACTGCGTATTTGTATAACCGTTGGCTTATAGTTGAACGGCTGTACGAGTTAATTCCAAATCATCAATCATTTGTAAATCGTCTTGAGGGGATCTACCACCTGTTGTTAAGTAACCGCCTACCATAATACCATTAAGACCACCTTTGAGTGCGTAGGATTGTAAATCACGAAGATTTACTTCACGACCACCAGCGGTGCGAATCAATGCTTTTGGTAAAATAAAGCGGAATACTGCAAAGGTACGTAAGATTTCCATAGGTTTTAAGGCCTTGTTATCTTCAAATGGAGTACCCTTAATCGGATTTAATATATTTAATGGTATGGAATCAATGTTGAGTCTCTTTAATTCAAAGGCCATTTCTACGCGTTGCTCCAATGTTTCATTGAGACCTAAAATGCCACCAGAGCAAACACGGATGCCTGCTTTTTTAGCATTGTCGATAGTAAACATCTTGTCCTCATAGGAGTGAGTAGTGCAGATGTCAGGAAAATGACTTGGTGCCGTTTCAATATTGGAATGGTACCTTGTGACGCCTACTTCTTTTAATTGAAGCGCTTGTTCATAGGTTAACAAACCTAAGGAACAACAAATTTCTAAGCCTACTTCTTCGCGAATTTGTTTTAATACGCGTAAGATTTGGTTAAACTCATTTGGATTAGATGTATTGCGACCACTTGTAACGATAGAGAATCGAATAGCGCCCGCCTCTTTTGCCTTTTTGGCCGCTTCTAATAATGAATCATCATCCATGAATGGATATTCTTGAACACCTGTATTGTGATGTGCCGATTGAGCACAGAACTTACAGTTCTCAGGGCATTTACCAGAACGAGCATTTACAATAGCGCAAATATCGACGGAATTATCGTTAAAATGTTGTTTTATTTTATCTGCCATTGCTAAGAGAATCATGGTGTCTTCGTCGGGTGTGTGAATCAGTTCAACTGCTTCTTCTTTTGTGATTTCTCCACCATTTAGAATTCGATCGGTAATGGATAAGATTTTATGATAGGAACCCACATGGGTTTGTTGCTCTGTTGGAAGTGCCATTATAGCCTCCTTAGTATTGTAAACTTATAAAACGCAAATTTATTTACAATGTAATTGTATTATTCTTCACCGCATATTGTCAACTACATAAATAACTCAGTTTACAATCCTGTTCTTATACATATTATATAGAATTATAATTATATAGTATAATTAGATGTTAGTATTTTATCTGTTACGAAAGGAGACAATATGCAGCCTTTTCGTTTTATACATTGTGGGGACCTTCATTTAGGGGCTCCTTTTCAATACGCTAGGGGCATGAGTCGTTCTGTGGACCGTGCCGTAGCTGAAGCAACATATGACGCTTTCAACAATATCATTGAATTAGCCGTTAGGGAACGGGTTAATGCTGTTGTGATAAGTGGTGATATATATAATAGTGAAGACCATAATTTAGAGGCGCAGGTGCGTTTTGTACGTGCTATGTATCAATTGTGGGAGGCCCATATTCCCGTATATATGGTGCAAGGTAATCATGATCCTGCTGAAAGCTGGCGCGCTGGCTTGGCTATGCCTGATAATGTTCATGTATTCTCAGACACTCAAGTACAACGCTTTCCTCTTATGGTTAACAATATTGAAGTGGGGGGCGTATACGGCATTAGTTGTGGTCATGGTAACGAACAGACTAATTTTGCATCTCAATACAAAGCCTTTGAACGAGATGAGTTTTCCCTCGCAGTTATGCATGGTACCGTTGGTGCTAGTTTAGGCAGTGAAGACCATAACATAACAGGGCCATGTAATTTATCGGATATCATGCAAGGTGCCATGGACTATTGGGCATTAGGTCATATCCACAAAGCGCAGGTGCTTTCAGAAGACCCTATGGTAGTCTATGCAGGCAATCCACAGGGCCTGCATCGTAAGGAGTCTGGACCTAAGGGATGTTATATGGTACGCGTAGCGCATAATGGACATTGTGAATTAGAATTTATTGAAACTAGTGAAATTCGTTTTGAAGAAATTAAGCTGGATATTGCTGGTATACGAACTGAATCTGAGTTGTTGGAATTATTGAGCAATAAGAAACAATCCTTACGTAAGCGGCATAACAAGAATACTCTCGTATCTGTGAATCTAATTGGTACGGGACCAATGTATCGTTTATGTGCAGATGAAGCGGTTCGAAAATTATGGCTTCGAGAAACACAAGCTGAAGAAAAGAGTAAATCTACCTTTATCATGCCATATCGCATGACCAATAAGACTCGCCCTGCTGTTAATCTGGCAGAGCGACGCCTATTATCTGATATGGTAGGTGATTATCTACGTGCCTATGATGATACGGTGACGGATGTTGATGCAGTGCGTCAAATTTTAGTAAATCGTCCAGAATCTAAACGTCTTGGCGGCTATTTAGATTTGTTATCTGACGATGTATTGAAGCGCGTCATGGAACGCAGTGAAATGGAAGGGGTTACGGTATTAATGGGGGCTAATGATGAACATTAAACAGATTCGACTCGACTCATTTGGACCGTATGAAAACTGGATGTTTCAATCAGGCCCTAATGGGGTGCAGCTTGTATATGGTGCCAATGAAAGTGGTAAAACATCATTGTTGGAGGGGATGCGAGCTCTTTTATTTGGTGGAAAGCATAAGAAGTATGGCTATGTGAATGGTTCTCTTGAATTAGATAAAGATGGAATTTCATATCATTTAGGTCGTCAGAATAAAAATTTAGATTTTTATTCCCCTGGTGGGCCGAACTTAAAGGACGAACCTAATCAACTATGGTGGCATGGTCTTGATAAAAAAACATATAATCGCATATTTGGTTTAACCTTAGATGATTTACAAGGTGTAGATGTACTCAATGAAGTAGATGTGCGGGCACGTTTCTTTGGGGCTGAAGGAGGCGAGCAACTAGGTAATGTTGTTAAAACCATTGAAATGAGTGCTAATGATTTACTTGTTGCATCTGCATCAGGTAAGCGTCGTATCAATGTATTGATAGAGCAATTACAAGAGAATAAGGCTCGTCTATCTGCTCTTAGTGTGCATGAAGAACAATATGTAGAGCTTCAACAAGCATTGCGTGCTTCGGAGGATACGGAGGCAGAGATTCAAAATCAGATTAAGGAATGGCAGGATTACCGTGAAGGTGTTGAAATGGTGCTGCGTGCTTGGGATACATACCGACGTAGTGAAGAGGCACGTCAGCATATGCAAAGGTTTACGCCACCTGAAACTTTGAATCGAGATGCGTTCTTAGGTATTGATGAAGGTCTTCGTGAAGCTCGTCAGAGCATGCAAATGTGGCTAGATAAGGAAGAGGCTTTAAAACCGGAAAACTTTGATCCTAATAGTCCGTTTACTATGTATGGTCAAGATATAGAGGACTTGATTCAGCAAGGTGCTCAATGGGAACAATTGCGTCGAGAATGTGAAGAAGGCGATGCCTATATTGCTAAGGTTAAGGAACAGCTCGACTTTTCTAGAGGCTTACAATCAGCTTGGCGCAAGGATGAATCCGTTCCGACAGATGTAAATTGGTTTGAAGGAGAACGCTTATCTAAACGCTTACGTACCGCAAAAGACCAACTACTCTATTGGCAAGGTCAAGATCCAGCTTTACAAGTAGAAGCAAAGTCTAGTGAGTCTGAGGCGGTGGTTAAGGATTCTTCTGTAGAGAGTGACAAAACAGGAGTCGTTAATAATTGGGCGCATCAAGAATTAGAAGCGGTAATTGCAGATATAGCTGATTTAGAGGCTCAAATCGGGGAGAAAGGCTCTACACGTAAGGTAGCCTTACCTGTTTGGTTACAGCGTATAGGTGGCATTGGGGCCGTAGTGGGTGTGTTGTTGTCTTTGGCAGGACTTATCGCGTTAGAATCTGCATTATATAGTGTAGGTGGTATTGTCTTATTAATACTGGGGCTAGGATTATTCTGGTATGGATGGCGTCTTCGTCATATAGATAATGCAGATTTATCGCGATGGATGCGAGAATTGGACCGTTTGCAACAACGTAAAGCTTATTTAGAGATGCAATTAGATATACCTTTGCCAAAGGAATCATCAAATGTGCCAAATTTGGAAACAGCTGCTATAGAGCAACGCTATAATGAGGAAGGTAAGCAATTACAGGCCAACTATGATAAGGCGTTAGCAGAGTGGCAGGCCTGGATTCCAGAGGGGGCCGCAAAGAGTCTTAATGAAGATGATTTCTTTAGCATGAAGCATGAGTATGATCAATATTATGAGCAATTACGTACCATTGAAGGTTACGAAAAGCGATTAGAGGAACACAAGGAATCATTACGTGTTATTGAAGATCAAGCGGTTACTTTATGGTATAACCTTGGCATTGAAGCACCTGTATCACCAACAGAGCTAAAACGCATTTACAATCAATACAAAAACTTTCAGCAACAAATGATTCGATGGGAGCAAAAAGAATCACAGCGTAAAAGCTATCGAATGGAGTATGATAATTGGCACCGAAAGGAAAAAGAACTTTTGTTAGAGCAAAAAGCTTTGCTTGAAAAGAGTGGTTTGTCCGGTGCTAATGAATATCGCCAGAAACTCATCGATGAAGACCAATATAAGCAATGGGCAACGATTTACAAACAAAGCCAAGTTCAGCTTGAGTTGTTAACTCCGGAAGGAGAAAATAAGGATTTGTTCTATCGCCGCTTGCGTGAGGGTAATAAGGATAATTGGAATGATGAATTGGTACATGCAGATCAAGAGTTAGGTGCTCGTAAAGATGCAATGGCGAATTTGTATGAAAAACGAGGCCAAATTGTGGAGGCTATGCGTGCTCTTGGGTCAGATCAAGAACAGCGTGAAGCTATACAGCAACGGAAAGAACTAGAATCTGAATTGGAATCGGCTCTAGAAGATTGGGCCACACAAGTTGTCATTGGACACTGTATGGAACGGGCACAACAGTCCTATGAGGAAGAATCGCAACCGAAAATGTTAGAGTTGGCCTCCCAATATATTAACCGATTAACAAACGGCACTTATACATTAGATATGTGGGGATTACAAGATGGTTTAGCCCTATTGAATGAGCGTGGAGACCGCTTGCCGATTAGCCACTGGTCCAGTGGCTTGGCAGACCAAGTGTATTTAGCCTTGCGCTTAGCACTAGCAAAAGTGTTTTCCTACCAAGTGGATGCATTGCCTATTATTTTGGATGATATTCTCGTTCGTTTTGATGAAGATCGTCAAAAGAGTGCACTTGAATTATTGGCTGAGCTTGGACAACAGCAACAAATTTGGTTATTTACTTGCCAACAACAAGTGTATTATATGGGACAAGCTATATTTGGTATAGATACTCATATATTGCAACGTGCATAAATTCCTATTGCGAAAGATATAGACAATAAGTGGCTTTGCATATTCATTACTTTTAGAGTACACTTTAATAGAGAAATATCTTAAATCGATGTATGTACATGTTTTATAGAAAGGGGTGGAGGTTTGAATACTGCTTATTTAGATATGATTCAGGGAAATAATCCTGGTGTAACACCAGTGTGGTATATGCGCCAAGCTGGGCGCAGTCAAGCTGCCTACCGTAAGATTAAAGAAAAGTACACATTGTTCGAAATTACGAAACAACCAGAACTATGTGCACAAGTTACGGAGTTACCAGTAAAAGAATATGGCGTTGATGCGGCGATTCTTTATAAGGATATTATGAGTCCTATGGTGGCTATTGGTGTAAATGTTGATATTAAACCAGGCGTAGGACCTGTTTTTGATACGCCGATTCGTCGCATAGAAGATATCGAACGGTTGCATCGATTTGATCCAACGAAGGTGGACTACATTGCAAAAACCATTGAACTATTGACGAAAGAGGTCCTTGATGTACCTCTTATCGGGTTTTGCGGTGCCCCTTTCACCATTGCATCCTACCTTATCGAAGGAGGCCCAACAAAAAGCTATAACAAGACACGTGGCATGTTAATTAGCGAGCCGGATATTTGGAATGGTTTGATGGAAAAATTAGCGGATATGTCCATTGACTATTTGTCGATGCAAGCTAATGCAGGCGCTAATGCATTACAGATTTTTGATTCCTGGGTGGGCGCCGTAAATAGCGCTGAATATGAACAAGCTATTTTCCCTCACATGAAACGCATTATTTCAACAATAAAAACCCGATTCCCTAATTTGCCACTCGCCATGAATGGCGTAGGCACAGATCATCTCGTGCCTATATGGGCTAAATTACCCCTTGATATTATTGCTCTAGACTGGCGCAGTTCTATTGGGGAAGCTAAGGATAGAGGTGTTACACAAACTGTACAGGGTAATCTTGACCCAGCCTATTTGTATGCTGATACGAAAACGATTGCTAAAGCGGTAGATGAAATTTTGCTAGATGGTGTTCGTCATGGTAAACATGTATTTAACTTAGGGCATGGCGTATTTCCCGAGGCGGATCCTGCAAAATTACACTGGTTAACTGACTATGTCCATGAAAAGAGCCGTGAATTATGGGCTCGTGAAAGCCGTTGATATGAAACAGGCTATATTACTATTGTCCTTTGGAACTCCTTGTGAAAAATCGGATTTAGTACCATATATGACGAGCATTCGTCATGGGAAAGCTCCGAGTGAGGGGGAATTAGAGGTATTAGCCGCTCGGTATGATGCCATTGGACAATGGGATAATGTAAACTTACAAACAATGGGAGAGCAACAGAAGAAATCCCTTGAAACTCTTTTGGGGGTAGAAGATATATATTTGGCATATCTTCATAAGCCTCATAGCATGGAACAAGCTATAAAGGCGATAGTTGATGCAGGTTATACATCTATTTTGAGTATAGTTACATCCCCTTTTTATTCTGTGGTGGGGACAGGCGCTTATGAACGTAAACTACAAGCCATATTACAAGAGTACAGCCATATATCTTTGGATAATATTCAGTCTTGGTGGGATAGACCTCAATTTATAGAATATTGGTCTTCTCGATTAGCTAATCTTAATCCAACGCAGGCTGATACAATATGTATTTTTTCGGCACACAGTGTGCCTGTTACAACAGTTGGTGATTATGTATTCCACATTACATCGGCTGCAGAGAAAATCGCGGAACGAGTAAATTTAAATCACTGGTGTACTGCGTGGCAAAGTGCTCCTCCTTATGGGGAGTGGTTAGGACCTACCATCGAAACTGTGATTGAACAGGCTCTTTTAGAGGGAGCAAAACGGATTATATGTGTTCCCTTTGGGTTTGTTAGCGATCATGTGGAAATATTATATGATAATGATATCCTATGTCGTAGAATCGTTGAGGCGACCGGTGCAGTATATGAACGTGTGCCGATGCCAAATGGTAATGCTCTATTTATGGCGGGGATGGCCGAGGCTATTAAAGAAAGGATTAACAAGTGAAGGTAACGATTGTTGGCGGTGGCCTTACAGGCCTTACCGTCGCCTATTATTTAGGACATGCTAAGCCAGATTGGCAGATACAACTTTATGAACAGGCTTCGCGCTTTGGTGGTAAAATTCAAACGCAACGGGTGGATGATTTTGTTGTAGAGTTAGGGCCGGACTCTTATTTGAGTCGTAAAACAGAAATGACAGATCTTGTTACTGACCTTGGCTTGGCTGAGACTCTTGTATCTAATGAAACTGGGCAGGCCTATGTATATGATCGTGGCTCAATGCATCCTATTCCAGGGGGCTCTATCATGGGGATTCCTACAGAGATGATGCCCTTTGTGAAAGCTACATTAATCTCTTGGGTTGGTAAACTTCGAGCAGGGCTCGATTATTTTAAAAGTCCATATTCTTTAGATGAAAATGGGGATGTATCTATTGGACACTTTTTCCGTTATCATTTAGGGCAAGAAATGATGGATAAATTAATTGAACCTTTATTGGCAGGCATCTATGGTGGTGATATCTATAAGATTAGTCTGTTATCGACATTCCCACATTTTATTCAAGTAGAACAGAAATATGGGAATATGGTTAAAGGCATGATTAATGCAAAGATGAGCCATCAAAAGGCGGGGGTTTCTAAAGGAGCACAAGGGGCTGCTAATGTAGGTGATGTGCCGCGTGCTGGTAAAGATACGATGACAGATGCTCAGTTTGCAAATAAGCAAGCTGCTCAGTCTATATCTACACAGACTAGCGGGGCTATGAAAGCTGCTAAGGGTACTGCATCACAGTCTGGTATGTTCCGTCAATTGATGGGCGGTCTTGAAAGTGTTATTAATGCTATTGTAGAGCAAATGCCGTCGAATGTTACTTTAACAACAGAGGCCCCCGTGTCTAATATATCTTATAAAGATTCTGTGTATCGATTTGATGTAAATGGACAACAAGTAACAACGGATATGCTCGTTTTATCAACGCCACCAGCAACATATAAAGTGTGGTTTACTGATGATGCTGGCTTTGATGGAGTTCGGAACATGGAGCAATCGAGTTGCGCCATTGCTATTATGGCCTTTGATAAATCTACATTTGATGGTGAGCTCAAAGGTTCTGGTTTGTTGATTACTCGTAAAACAGATACTCCATTAACAGCTTGCACTATACTAAATCAAAAATGGCCACAAACAACACCAGATGATAAAATTGTTCTTCGTGTTTTTATTGGTAAACCTGGTAATGATGTAGTAGAACGATGTAGTGATGACGAACTTTCGGAAGTGGCTCTCAATGAAATTCAACGTATTATGAATTTCGAGGCTAATCCAGAATGGATTAAGATTAATCGCCTTATTCATTGCATGCCGCAATATAATGTAGGGCATCGTGCTGCTATCACAGCTGTTAGAGACCATGTAAAAGAGCATTACCCTAATTTGTATCTCATTGGGACACCATTTGATGGAATTGGAATACCGGATGGGGTAAAGCAGGCTAAGGAACTTGTGCAACGGTTGTCTAGATAATTCTACGTAGCCGGTTCGGTATGGGCGCCAATAGGCTCCAGCTAGCTTAACGGTCTTCGGCCTAGGGCCTCGACCTACTAAAGTCGCCTATTGACACCCATACCTCACCTACTGTAGATTTCTTTAAACAACCGTAGCACAAGGTTCCTTTAGGCTAGTGTAGAGGGGAACGGTCTTCGGCCTAGGGCCTCGACTTACTAAAGTCGCTTCAGAAGGCTTATCCATTGCCTACTGTAGCGGATTTTAGTCTCCAGCTAGTACAAGATCCTTTAGCCTAGGTTAGAGGAAAACGGTCTTCGGCCTAGGGCCTTGATTTGTTAAAGTGTTTTGATTTGTAAATGTTATTTTTATATATTTTGTGTGAAAAGGAGTGATTGTATGGGTAAGGCAATTCCTACTGTTGAGGGTTGGCATAGTCAACATATGGTATTTTCTATGGATTTTAGTGCCTGGAATTGTTTTGAAGCGGCTGAAAAAGAGAAGGCTCGTGCTGAGTTAAAGGCTTTTTTGGATGAATTGGAGTCCATGCATCAAGCTAAGGAAGGCAGTTATGCTTTTTATGATGTAAATGGTTATAAAGGGGATTTGTTGTTGTGGATCTTGGCACCATCTCTTGATGAGTTAGCTAAATGGGAACGCAAATTCCGTCGGCTTACTATTGCGTCTGTACTTGTACAAACATATTCTTATACATCTGTAACAGAGGTAAGTGCTTATGTAAAAGCAAAGCTTGATGTACCAGAGGTGGATGCTAAATTATATCCATGTGTACCAAAGGATAAATATATTTGCTTTTACAATATGACGAAAAAACGTGAAGGCAATGATAACTGGTTTATGTTGCCTCAAGAAGAACGTGGCCGTATGATGCGTGAACATGGCATCACTGGTAGACCATATCTTGAGATCTTATCTGAGTTCACTACAGGTGGCGTTGGTTTAGATGATTGGGAATGGGGCGTTACAATCCTTAGCGATGATGACATCCAATTCAAAAAAATCGTTTACGATATGCGTTTTGAAGAGGCCAGTGCTAGATATGGTATCTTTAGCGATTTCTATGTAGGGACGATTATAGATGATGCTCGTTTTGAAGAAATCTTTCAATAGATTAAACTAGTGCATCCCTAACATATTTTTAATAGGAAATGACGATCTATTTATCATAGTTAAATAGGTCGTCATTTTTGCATTATGTATACAAAATACGCATACGGCTATGATTTTACTGCAACTTAGGTTGCGGTTTTTATATTATCAATTTACAGTGGACTTTGGTATACTGTGTATAGACATTAAATTCTATAGAATATAAATTTTAGATGAGATATATGCAGTCTAATATAGCTATAGAAAGAATTTTCTAGAGATAGTTTGTAATTTATACTTTCACCAAGACCGAACGGAACGATGCCGCAGTGCTTGGATTGATCAAGTGATATGAAGGAGTGCACGTTATGGATATGAATCAGAGCACAATAGAGCAGCGACGTCTAGATCAGGCTAGACTCGAAGCCAATGGCATGTATAGTAGCCAATTTGAGAAAGATGCGTGTGGCATGGGTTTTGTCGTAAATATTAAAGGCAAAAAATCCCATAGTATCATCGATGATGGCTTGCGTATTTTAGAGCGCCTTGAGCACCGCGGTGGAGCAGGTGCCGATAAGGACACAGGGGATGGTGCCGGTATTTTGGTACAAATTCCACATGAGTTCTTTAAACGCGAATGCGAAGTGCTTGGTATCAACTTGCCTGCAGCTGGTGAGTACGGCGTAGGTATGGTCTTCGCCCATAAATATGAAAGCCTCCGTAACGAGCAAAAACGCATTTTTGAAGAGGTAGTACGCGAAGAAGGTCAAGTTGTTCTCGGTTGGCGTGAAGTACCAGTTGATGGTACAAAGGTTGGTCACGAAGCTGCTGCCATTCGCCCTTGGATGATTCAAATCCTCATCGATAAAGGTCCAGATGTAACAAATAATAAAGAGTTTGAACGCAAATTATACATTATCCGTAAATTAGCGGAAAAACGTATTATCCCGTTGAGCAAGGAATTATCTAGCGATTTCTATATCGCATCCTTGTCCTCAAAAACAATCGTATATAAAGGTATGTTAACACCAGGTCAATTGCGTGATTTCTATCTCGATTTGAGCGACCTTGATTTCACATCTGCGTTGGCTATGGTTCACTCTCGTTTCAGTACGAATACATTTCCAAGCTGGGCTCGGGCGCATCCTAACCGCTTCTTAGTGCATAATGGTGAAATCAACACAATCCGTGGTAACGTAAACTGGATTAATGCTCGTGAAGGTAAAGCAGAATCTCCATTATTCCCAGATATTAAAAAGGTATTCCCTGTAGTAGATGACAGCGGTTCTGACTCCGCTATGTTCGACAACACATTGGAATTCTTGCACATGACAGGTCGTTCCTTACCTCATGCCATCATGATGATGATTCCTGAGCCTTGGGAACGCAACAATCTCATGAGCCAAGAAAAACATGACTTCTATGAGTTCAATAGCTTCATGATGGAACCATGGGATGGTCCTGCGGCTATGGGCTTTACTGATGGTACTGTTATCGGTGGCGTACTTGACCGTAATGGTTTGCGTCCTGCTCGTTACTATGTAACAACAGATGACCGAGTAATCATGGCCTCTGAGGTAGGCGTAGTAAATGAAAACGCTGAAAATATCCGCGCTAAAGGTCGTTTGGAACCAGGCAAAATGCTTCTCATCGATACAGCGGAACAACGTATCATTTCCGACGAAGAAATCAAACATCGTGTTGCTACTGAATTACCATATGATGAATGGGTAAAAGAACACGTTATTCACTTGTCTGAAATTACACAGGCTGATGAAAGCGACATTCCAAAAGTTGAAGACTTGTTCAAAAATCAACAAGCCTTTGGTTATACTCAAGAAGACCTTGTGCGTATGATCGTGCCTATGGCAAAAGATGGTAAAGACCCTGTAGGTGCAATGGGTGCCGATGCGCCACTTGCTATCTTGTCCGATAAACCACAATTGTTATACAGCTACTTCAAGCAAATGTTCGCGCAAGTAACAAATCCTCCAATCGACTCTATTCGTGAGGAAATGGTCACATCTACACGGGTTATGCTTGGTAACTCTGGTAACTTAACAGAGCCTAATAAGGCTGGTACTTATGCGTTGTCTATGCGTACACCAATCCTTACAAACCAAGAATTGGCTTCTATTAAGGCTCTAGACTGCCGTCGCATGAAATCTGTTACATTGCCAATCCTCTTTGACCCAACTAAGGGTGCTGAAGGCTTGCGCGATGCATTAGATGAATTATGCGCTAAAGCAGAAGAAGCAGCTCGTACAGATCAAAACGTATTGATTTTATCTGACCGTGGTGTTGATGAAAATCATGCTCCAATTCCAGCATTATTGGCTGTAGCAGCTGTTCACAATCACTTGATCAGAAAAGTATTGCGTACAGAAATCGGTCTTATCCTTGAATCTGGTGAACCTCGTGAAGTACATCACTTCTGTACATTGATCGGTTATGGCGTAACAGCTATCAACCCTTACTTGGCTCTTGAAACTGTACGCGATTTACAAGCTCGTAAACGCCTTGGCGATATTACGCCAGAACAAGCTGAAAAGAACTATATTAAAGCTGCTGTAGGTGGCATCATGAAGGTTATGTCCAAAATGGGTATTTCCACAGTTCGCTCCTACCATGGCGCTCAAATCTTTGAAGCTTTGGGCTTGAATACTAACTTCATTAACAAATTCTTCGTGAATACGCCAACACGTATCGGTGGCATAGGCCTTGGCGGTGTGGCAAACGAAGCCTTGGCTCGTTATGAACGTGCTTTCAAATCCGACGAAACTGTACTCGAACCAGGCGGTTGGTACGGTCCTGTAAAAGATGGGGAAGAACATTTATTCAATCCTAAAACAATTGACCTTTTACAAGAATCCCTTATCAACGGCGATTATGCTAAATATAAAGAATATTCTAAAGCGATTCGCAACGATTACCATGTAACATTGCGTTCTTTGATGGAATTAAACTACCCAGTAGGCGGCGGTATTCCTATCGAAGAGGTTGAACCTGAAGAATCCATCGTAAAACGCTTTAAAGCGGGTGCTATGAGTTATGGTGCTATCAGTAAAGAGGCTCATGAAACGATTGCTATCGCTATGAACCGTCTTGGTTCCACATCTAACTCTGGTGAAGGTGGCGAAGACGTAGCTCGCTTCAAACCATTGCCAAACGGCGACAGCCTAAACTCCGAAGTAAAACAGATCGCCTCTGGTCGTTTCGGTGTAACTGCGAACTACCTCATTCACGCTAAAGAGTTACAAATTAAATGTGCGCAAGGTGCAAAACCGGGTGAAGGTGGTCAATTACCAGGCAAAAAAGTATACCCTGAAATTGCAAAAGCTCGTCACTCCACGCCAGGCGTAGAGCTCGTATCTCCACCACCACATCATGATATTTACTCCATCGAAGACTTAGCTGAGTTGATTTACGACTTGAAATGCGTCAACAAAGATGCGCGTATTTCCGTTAAATTAACATCCGAAGCGGGCGTTGGTACTATCGCTGCTGGTGTAGCGAAAGCAAAAGCAGATAATATCTTGATTTCTGGTTACGATGGTGGTACAGGTGCGGCTGGCCGTACATCTGTGAAACATGCTGGTGTGCCTTGGGAATTAGGCTTGTCAGAAACGTATCAAACATTGATGCTCAATAGATTGCGTGACCGCGTTCAATTAGAGGTAGACTCCAAGTTGATGACAGGTTTCGACGTAGCAGTAGCGGCTATGCTCGGTGCTGAGTTATTCGGCTTTGGTACATTGCCACTCGTTGCCGTAGGCTGTAAAATGGCTCGTGTATGTAATCTCAACACATGTCCTTACGGCGTAGCTACACAAGATGAAAAATTGCGTGCTCGCTTCACAGGTAAACCTGAGTATGTAGAAAACTTGATGATCTTCATTGCTCGTGAATTGCGTGAGATTATGGCTCGCTTAGGCATTCGTTCCGTAGCTGAGTTGGTTGGTCGTATCGATCTTGTTCGTCAAAAATCTCAAGACGATAACTTCAAATTGTCTCGTGTTGACCTTAAACGTATCTTGTTCCGTCCGTACATTGATGCTTCTGTAGGTCACATGCACATGACTGACCAAGATCATGAATTGGAACGTACCTTGGATATGTCTAAGCTCTTGCGTATGTGCCGTCCAGCTATTGAAGATCAAAAACCAATTCGCGCTAAATTGGCTATCAACAACATTAACCGTGTTGTAGGTACCTTGGTTGGTTCTGAGGTAACACGTCGTTATGGTGAAAGTGGCTTACCAGATAACACAATCAAGTTGAACTTTGAAGGTTCTGCTGGTCAATCCTTCGGTGCTTTCATCCCTAAAGGCATGACATTGGAGCTTGAAGGTGATGCGAACGATTACCTCGGTAAAGGTTTATCTGGTGGTACAATTACTGTATATCCACCTAAGAAATCCATCTTCGAAGCGGACGAAAATATCCTTATCGGTAACGTTGCCTTCTATGGTGCAACATCTGGTACATCCTACATCAATGGTGTAGCTGGTGAACGTTTCGCGGTTCGTAACAGCGGTATCACTGCTGTTGTTGAAGGCGTAGGCGACCATGGTTGTGAATACATGACTGGTGGCGAAGTACTTGTACTTGGTAAAATCGGTCGTAACTTCGCAGCAGGTATGTCCGGTGGCTATGCGTACATCCTCGATTGCGATGAACGTTATGTAAACACAGGCCTCGTAGAATTACGTCCTGCTAATAATGATGATCTTAAACGCATTAAAGAATTAGTAGAACAACACGTATTACATACTAACTCCGCTAAAGGTCGTCACATCCTGGAAAACTGGAATAACTTTGTAAACAGATTTACAAAAGTTGTACCTGTAGCATATGAAGAAATGCACGCTGCTATTGAACGCTATAAAGAACAAGGCTTATCTTTGGAAGAAGCACAATTAGCTGCATTCAAAGAAAAATATGCAAAATAATTTCTAATCTAACTGAATATTCTTTAGATAAGATATATGAAATGCCTCTATAGCTTTGACTATAGAGGCATTTTCATGTATAATATTTATATTGCAATATTGGATCATGGCAGTTCTCGGGCCTGTGCAATGGGGGCCTGTGAATCGTGTCAGGACTGAGAGGTAGCAGCACTAAGCGGTAACCTTCATGTGCCACGGGGAACCCGGGGGCTGTCGTGATCGAATATTGCAAGGCGGCCTAAGGGGTCGCTTTTTTTATGTCTAATTGATGGACAAAACTACTATTACAAATTATTGATAGAACTCTATAAAATGAGTCAGATTTTCATGGATATGGTATAATAAAGTATTGTTATTTTCAGAAAATTTACAGGAAAAAGGGGGTGTTCCAATGGCATATATGGCATTATATCGCAAGTATCGTCCGCAGACGTTTACCGATGTAGTTGGGCAACATCAGGTTAGTGATACATTGATGCGGGCTATCCGCGAGGATAAGGTGGCCCATGCGTATTTGTTTGCAGGTCCTCGTGGGACTGGTAAAACGAGTATGGCCAAGATTTTTGCTCGTGCCATTAACTGTGAACAGGGCCCTACAGATCATCCTTGTAATGAATGCAGCGTATGCAAATCAATTTTGAGTGGTCAATCTATGGACGTCCTTGAAATTGACGCCGCATCAAATCGTGGTATTGATGAGATTCGCGCTCTTCGTGAAAGCGTCAAATTTATGCCTGTAGAAGGGCGTAAAAAGGTATTCATCATCGACGAAGCACATATGCTTACCAATGAGGCCTGGAATGCTTTATTGAAAACCATAGAGGAACCACCGGATCACGTGATGTTTATCTTTGCTACTACAGAGATTGAAAAGTTACCAGTAACAATCGTATCTCGCTGTCAACGTTATACCTTTAGACGTATTACGTCTGATGATATTGCACAGCGTTTACAATATGTAGCAGAAAAAGAAGGCTTTGCGTTAGATGCAAATGCGGCGCGGCTTATCGCAGTTCATGCAGATGGTGGCTTGCGTGATGCGTTGAGTATTTTAGACCAATGTGTGGGCATGGCAAGTGATGAGATTACGCCTGCTGTAGTAGAGGAATTAATTGGTCTTGTTAGTAAAGATTGGATTATTCGTTTCCTAACAGCACTACACAATGGGGATGGTCCAGCTGTGTTGAAATATATTCAAGAAGCACTTGGTGAAGGTCGTGATAGTGCTCAAATCATGGAGGCCCTTACGCAGCATTTGAGGGCTTTATTAATTGTCAAGGTAGCACCAGATGCAGAAGAACTAAAGGTTTATGATTCGTTCTGGGACGAGTTTTTAGATCAAGCGCAAATCATTGAGTTTGGTACGATTAATCAATATATTAAACAGTTACAATCCATCATGAATGATGCGAAACAAGTAGATAATCCACGAACAGTTATTGAAATGGGTTTATTGGTACTATGTGCTGGTATATCTAAGGTTCATGACGATGTGGAGACACGTTTATCTGCATTGGAACTTTCAGAGCGAGATGCTCGTGAAGGTGTTTTGAATCGGCTGGCTAAATTGGAACAGCAAGGCCCTACGATAGCAGCACCGATTAATTTTGTTGCAACGCCTAGTGCTTCGCGGTCAACATTGGCAGATGATGACTTTATCCCACCACCTATGGAGGAGTATGAATCTGTTACGATTCATGAGGTGCCAACAAATTATACACCGAGTCCTAGTGTGGCCGAGTCGATGCCTAGTGGGGGTGCAAAAAACTCTATGACTGGCATGACACCGCCACCTATGAAAGGAATGGTGCCGCCACCTATAGCGGGGGTGGGGAATACACCACCACCTATGACAGGAAAGACATCGCCAAGCAGAACGACGGCGCATAAGCCAATGCAACAGAGAAAAAGCACTGGTATTAGCCAAACGGCAGTCATTGGAGAAACAATGGTGACTGCAGTAGAATATGGAACCATTCATGGTACTGTGATAAAATATCTAAAGGACAGTGATAGAGGTTTCGCTTCAAATATTGCTGGGCAGGGACAACTTATTTATGTAGACAGAGAAAAGGCCGTATTAGCTTTTGAAAAAGGGCTTTATCTTAATTTGGCTGCTAATGAGGCTAATCGCAAAGAAATCGCTGTGGCCTTCCAATATGCTTTAGGCTATGTTGTGTCTGTAGAAGTGGTTGATTCTGCAACTGAGGTATTTATAGAGTATAAGACGGCGAGTGGTGTTGGCTCCAATAAGGCCGTACCACCCAAACGGACTCAGTCTGTAACTGTTGCACCGTCAACGCCAGCACCGGTAGAAGCTCAGTTACTAGGTGATACAAGCAAAACTGCTAAACCTAGTGTGACTAGAACAGAATCGCCTGCCAGTGATATAAAGCCTAAAGAACCTATGAGCTCTGAAGCAAGAAATGATGCTAAACAGGCAGCTTTGGCGGCTCTAGCAGCAAAAGGGATTATGCCATCTAGTAACAAGGTGGATACTGATGCATCTATAGCTAAACCAACTTCTCATGATGATGGGGGAATTCCTGTTATGAGTCTTGATGGCACACAGGTTATGACTGAAGATGGTGAAGTGATCAACCGCCCTATGGATAGTGGTGCAACCGTGGAGGTAGAAGCTGTCCCAAAGCGTGAATACCAGTGGGACCCATCTAATATGGGCGTTGAGGAACAACAAAACCCACTGTTAGCTAAAACATTAGAAAAACTTTCAGAAGACCATGATATTTATGTAGAGGTTATTGAAGAGTAATATTAGATTATTTTCACATCATCGTGAATATAGATACATTATTTTATTGTTAATACGGACTTTCACAGTCCTATAAGGAGGAAATACAATGTTCGGTAAAGGTATGGGCAATATGGCAGGCATGATGAAAAAGGTTCAAAAAATGCAAGCTGACATGCAAAAAATGCAAGAAGAGTTAAAAACTCGCACTGTAGAGGCGTCTGTAGGTGGCGGTGCAGTTACCGTAGTCATGAATGGCGAAAAAATGATTGAATCTTTAAAATTGAACCCATCTGCAGTTGATCCTGAAGATGTAGAAATGCTTGAAGATTTGGTAACTGCTGCTGTTAATGAAGCAAGTAAAAAAATTGACGACTTGTTAGCTCAAGAAATGGGCAAAGTAACAGGTGGTCTTAACTTGCCAACAGGTTTATTCTAAATGACAAATGCATTAGAACGGCTCGTAGAACAGTTGCGCAGATTGCCTGGTATCGGCTCTAAATCAGCCCGTCGCTTGGCATACCATCTCGTTGAAATGCCTCAAGAAGAGGTGGATAGCTTGGTAAATACCATTGTTGAAGCAAAAGGGGCAACCCGTCATTGTTCTATCTGTTTTAATTTATCCGCTCAGGACCCTTGTGAGTTTTGCTCTAATCCGAATCGCGATCAAACTACGATTATGGTGGTAGAGACATCCCGTGATGTCATTGCCCTTGAACGCAGTGGTGATTACAAGGGTTTATACCATGTATTAGAAGGCGCTTTATCTCCGTTGGAGGGCATTGGCGCCGAAGACATTCGCGTTAAAGAGCTTATCGCACGCTTGCGTGATGGTGTTGTACAGGAGGTTATCCTTGCAACAGATCCTGATGTAGAAGGGGAAGCAACAGCTCTCTACTTAGCTCGTCTACTAGCTCCAAGTGGCATTAAGGTAACGCGTATTGCTCGTGGTGTTCCTGTAGGTGGTGACATCGAATATGCTGATGAATTAACCTTGGGTGGTGCCGTTGTAAACCGCCAAGAAATGAAAGGATAATATGGAAGTATCACTTGCGTCATTACTCGCGTCACCTATTGCTTCGACAGCTATAGCTATACTAGTTGTTGTTATTACATTTAAGCTTGCTTTTTATACGATAAAGAAGGTAATCGTAAATGTAGTACTAGGCCTTGCGACATATATGGTTTGCATTCATGTGTTAAATATACCAATGGATATTGGCATTGGCATTTGGGCTTTGACCGTATTATTTGGTCCAATACCAATGGCATTAGCTGCGCTATATCACGGCTTATAATATAAGGAGAGGGTATCATGGTTATCAATAGCGAACAACAACGCGTCATCGATGAACTAGATAGAAATATCCTCTTGTTGGCGTCCGCTGGGACGGGAAAAACGAATACTTTGGCTTATCGGGTGGCCCATATTATTGAAAGTGGCCGTTGTGAAGCGCATCAGATTTTGTGCATGACCTTTACCAATAAGGCTGCACAGGAGATGAAGGCGCGCATTGAAACCCTCGTTGGCCAAGCTGCAAAGGCTGTGGAGATTAGTACGTTCCACAGCTTTTGTTTTTACGTTCTTCAACAAGAGGGCAAACGAGATGAATCCCTGTATTCAGATGTGACCATATTTGATGAGGAAGATTGCAAAGAGCTTTACTTGCCCTTTAAACCACGAAATATGAGAGATATGAACTTTGCTAGTCTTATTAGTGTAGTGAAAGAATATCGCTCCGTATATGGCTTCTATTCTGATTCTATGATAGAGGATTATAAACAGACTATTCAGCGGTTGCAGTGTGAGCAGTCTAAGCAAATAGAGAAATTATTCTACAATTACAATACGCTTGCTAGTGATGAATTGTTAGAGTTTTGGACTCGTGGTCATGAATGGATTGCTCGTTATGATGAAAGTTTACAATCCGTTCACGGCGTTGATTTTACTGATTTAATCTGTGGTGTGCATCGACTATTTCAAAATCCAGATATTCGAGAACGGTGGCGTAGTCGTTATCAATATATTTCCGTTGATGAAATGCAAGATACGGGCTCATTAGAATATAAGGTTATGGAAATGCTATGGGAAGGCAATCACGTTCTTTTATGTGGGGACTATTTCCAAACAATCTACGAATGGCGTGGCTCAGACCCATTCCGCTTATTGGAGGAATTTACCCATGATTTTAATCCTCTAAAAATCATATTCTATAAAAACTATCGCTCTAATAGAACTTTATTTACAATGGCTTTCAAAACATTGCAAACGATGTTTCCTCAATTGGTAGGCGATGTATATGATGAAATGCCAGAGGCCAACAGTGCTAGTGATGGGGCACCTATCCTTGTGAAAGGTTGTCGCAATGAATATACGGAATCAAAATTTATTTATGACCGTATCTGTGCCCTTTCAAGGGATGCATCTGTAGGGGTGTTGGTTCGAGATAATCGCAAGGCACAGCGTTTAAGTGAACAGTTTGAACGATATAATCAAGATAAGCCAGAATCTGAACGTCGTCCGTTTATGATTATTGATGAATATAAATTCTTCCGCCGTCAGGAAATCAAGGATATCATGGCGTACTTTAAGCTCTTGATGAATCCTAATGATGCGGTTAGTGCGAAACGCATTATTAAACGCTATGTATCGGGCATTGGCGACGCGCGTATTCGCGATATTGAAAGCCCCAAAAATCGCAGTGTAGGGCTAAAATTGACGGATTTCATGGATATGCCCATCTTTGAAGCTGAGCCATATGCCAAATTAGTAGCTGGGCTTGAGGCGGGCGAGGTTGTAGTATACGATGTGGAAAGTACGGGTACCGATACGACACAGGACCGGATTATACAAATCGCAGCTATGCGCATCGATAAAAATGGGCAAGAAATAGAGCGATTTGAACGGTTTATCAATCCAGGAAAATCAGTAGGTACATCTCAATTAGTGCATGGTTTTACAGATGAATATTTGGCCGAATATGGTGAAAGCCCTGAAATTGTTTTAGAGGCTTTCAAAGAATTCTCTAAGAATCGTATTATCGTTGGTCATAATGTAAACTATGATATTAGTATCTTGAGCCATGAATTAGCTCGTTATAACTTGGGTGAACCGCATTTTAAGGCTGTATATGATACGTTAGATATTTTTAGACGATTCTATCCTACGCTAGAAAATCATAAGTTAGGATTTTTATCGAGTCATTTTCCGATTAATCATACACCAACGCATAATGCGATGGATGACATCATAGCTACAGGTCAGTTATTGATTTACGCAGTCCATGAAAATATAGTGCCTACTACGACAAATCGCATGGTGGCCATCAATCAATATAAGTCTGCTTTTACAACGATAGCATCTCAAATGGCCACATTGCGGAGAAAGATGCACACTGATAATCCTACGGATTTATTGGCCTATATTATGAACCAAATGGGCGTGCTAGCGTATTATAAGAGCCATGGTGAAATGGCAAAGGTTGAGCACATACGCGAGCTATACCGCATTATGGAATCTTTGGATAAAGAATATAAGGGTACGACAGGCTTGGCTCGTCTTAATCATATTTTGCAATTAGCTGCCTTGACGGCTGGTGAACCGCAGCAAATGACTAAACAGTCTAAAATCCCAATTATTACAGTTCATCAAGCAAAGGGAAGTGAATTTGATTATGTGTTCTTGGCTGGTATGAATCAAGGTGTTTTCCCTAGTTTTATGTCCCTACGAGAGGGAAATGAGGACGAAGAAAAACGCTTGTTCTACGTGGCGATAACCCGTCCAAAACAGGAATTGGTTATTACCTATACCAATGAATCACAACGAGGGCAGGGGACAGCGCCAAGTGCATTTCTAGATTATATGCCGAGAGATTCAAAACTTGTAGAAAGGAGTATGTAATGGCACGAAAAAGGCATAGACCAGATGATATTCTTTGGACGATTTCTACTAGTGATATAGAAACAGAACAAAGTATATCAAAAGATATTGTGACACTAGGGCCCTTGTTAGATACTAAGTATCCTAGAAAAGCTATGGTAAAGCTATTTGATGAAAAGTTAGTCCATGTAAATGACCATAAAGCAACTCCTCATGTAGAGGTTACCGTAGGTGATGAAATTTGGATTGCTATGGCTAAGGAAAAGATTGATCATGAACCAATTGCAATGGATTTACATATTCTCTATGAAGACGAGGATTTATTAATTCTCGATAAGCCTGCAGGCCTTACGGTAAATTCAAAGGGCCAAGTATCTCTGGCTAATGGTGTTGCTCATTATTTTAAGGAAAATGGTATTAAGAGAAAGATTCGTTTCTTAAATCGCCTTGATCGAGATACGACAGGTTGTATCGTCATTGCTAAAAGCGGCTTGGCTCAAAGCTTGTATCAACAACAGATGGATGATAATACCTTTGAAAAATGGTATATGGCTGTTGTTGAAGGAATTATCGACACCGATGAGAACTCTTTAGTTTTACCTATGGCTAAGAGTATAGATGGAGTTCATTATGAAGTAAATCCACAAGGGAAAGAAACACGGACAGATTTTACCGTTTTGCATCGTTATCCAATGGAGGTTGTGGATAACTTTGTGCATAACTCATATGATACTGTGGATAGAAGTATAAAAAGTGTGGATATAAACCTGGGAAGTGTGGATAAACAGACTAGAACTGTGGATAATTCTGTGTATAACTTGGAAAATCGACCTTGTACAGAGGTGGCAGTTCGCTTATATACTGGTAAAACTCATCAAATTCGAGTAGCTTTTAGCCATATGGGACATCCTTTAGTGGGAGATACCTTATATGGTGCTAAACGTACAGGGAAACCATTTGCCTTACGGGCTATGAAAGTTATTTTTACACATATGCGTTCTGGTAAACGGGTGACGGTTGAAGCCAAAGAGATGTTGTGAAATATATTTTATTGTTTCTTTTAAGTAATAAGAATATAAAAATACCTTCTAATTGAGAAATGAGAATGACTGATAAGTTCAGTAAAATCAATGGATTTCGTGAAAATATATTAAAAATTATAGTGACAAATGATAATCCATAAGCTATAATACATATAAAAGTAAACATGTACAAGTAGTTAGTAATGTATATAATATGTAAGAGGTGTAGTATGATTTTACAAGAAAATAGTGCAGCACGTAATCGGGGGATTACGCTTGCTAGTATAAAAGGTATTATAGGTAACGTCGTTCTCGTTATTTTTAAAATGATTGTAGGCCTTGCGTCTAACTCTATCGCCATCATCCTTGATGCGGTAAACAACTTAACAGATGTTTTGTCCTCTGTATTGACCATCGTTGGTACAAAATTAGCAGCTAAGGGTGCCGATAAGGAGCATCCATTTGGTCACGGTCGTATAGAGTATATGACTACGATGGCCATTGCTTTCATCATTCTTGGTGCAGGCATTGGATCCCTCAAGGAATCTATTGAAAAAATTCTTCACCCTGAGGTATCTACCTTTGATATTCCAAGCTTGGCGATTATCGCCGTTGCTATTGTGGTGAAAGTAGTGATGGGCCGTTATATTAAGGCACAAGGTGAGAAATACAAATCTGATGCCCTTGTAGCATCTGGTATAGATGCGCTCTTTGATGCGGTGATCACCTTTGCTACATTAGTATCTGCAGCGTTAGTATTCTTCTTTGACTTTGATATTCAAGGTTATGTAGGTGCGGCTATCTCTGTTTTAATTTTGAAGGCTGCTTATGACATTTTAAAAGAAATGTATAATCACTTGCTTGGCGTTCGTGCAGATGATAACTTAGTTCGTGAAATTAAAGAAACTATCGCTCAACATCCAAATGTGGGTGGTGTATATGATTTAGTATTAAATAGCTACGGTCCTGGTGAAACAATTGGATCCGTTCATATTACAGTGCCAGATACGATGACTATGGCTGATATTCATCCACTAACAAAAGGCATCGCCGTTCATATCTATAAAAAATTTGGTATTGCTATGACCGTTGGCGTATATGCTGAAAACCAACCAAGTGTAGAAGTACTTGAAATAAGACAAGCTCTCGACCAAGTTGTAAGTTTATATACAAATGTAGTACAAGTACATGCGTTCTACGTACAAGAAGAAAAGAAGGTTATCTACTACGATATTATCTTTGATTTTGATGAAGAAGATCCGCATGGTACATTAGAAAAAATTAAAGCAGAAATGCAAAAACGCTGCCCTGAATATACACAATTTGCTATTGTAGATACAGACTTTAGTAACTAATAGAATAAAAAGGCTTTAACCGATAATCGACGAAATAAATTTCGCCAAGAAATGGTTAAAGCCTTTTCTTTTATTAGTTTAGAGATTTCGCTATACTATAGCTAAGAGCGAGGTGGTACTATGTTGCGATGGATAAAGAAACATTATATTGTAAGTTTTATTATTTTCCTTATTCTTGTTTTGTGTTCTTTACACCTTAGTGGTACGAGAAATGAGACACGTATTTTACCAAAACAAGGGATAATTTTAGAGAAAGATATTAAAGTTGATAGTAATCGTAATCCTAATCCTAATGCAACCGTGACAGTTATAAATGCAAGTAATTACTCTGAATCTTATGTAGTTGATGTATTGCCTATCATGAAAGCATATAACTGTTATATTTTTGACGCTCTTATCGTTAATAATGAATTATATCTTCTTGCACGTTCTAATGATGCTATTTCTGATATGAAGTTATATCAACTTTTAATTTTTAAGATTAATGATACATCTTTAAGCTCTAATGTTATCGGGTATGAATTCGATAAATTCTCCGCTTCACTAGACTATATAGATGGTAAAATTATGGCTTCTAATGGGAACGCGAAATATATCTTAAGCCCCGATTTATCTGCTAGCAAAATAGTGAATACAGACTCGATTTCTGTTCAAAATAAGAATGTTAGTAAACATGGTATTCGAAAAGATAAAGTAATATCAGACTCTTTAATTCCTAGAGATTTATACATGAATGGTAAGGTAGGAGATACCTATTTGCTTACTGTTAGTCCTCTTAACTACGCGAAACCTAACATGAATTTACCATTTGAATTTCTAAAAGCTGAACAGTATTATGGTATACCTGTATATGAAAATATGATGGTATTCTGGAATACTAATACTGATGAGATGGAGTTTTATAACGATCTTAAATCTATTACATCTTTTAATATTAAATATATGGATATGGGTTATAATATCGCAAGATTTGAACATTGGAATCAAATAATTAAGAATAATGGTCCTGAAAAATAAGATAGGCTTGATAATAAATAGCCTAATGCGTATAATATATTGTATAAAATATAATTTGTTTAGAGAATCCTATCTGAGGAGAGATATGATGAAGAAATTTGCTCTTACAACGTTAGCTGTAATAGCGGTCGTTGGTGTGTTGGCGGTTCAGCCTGCAGATGCGAAAAAGGTACAACAAGATCCTAGTATGGCACTTATTAATATGCCTATGAATGATGAAATTCAGCAAGTCAATGGTGTATCTAAATCTGCAAATAAAGAAACACAACGTTTATCTAACAAGTTAGCAGATGTGACAAGAGTGATGGTTAAGAAAAATTGGAAAACCATCTATATTAAAGCTGTACCTACAGGAGATAAATCAGCTGTACGTTTCTATTACACAGATAAAAATGGCCAAGTATATAATGGCCAAGTCATTAGAAATACAGGCCTATCCAAAGGTAAATATATGACTGGTTCGTTACGACAAGTTGAAGCGCTACAAGAATTAGTAAATCATTTACAACAAAATGGTCAAGAGGTACCATCCTCCATTGATCTTATCATTACCCAAGGCGGATACCGTACTAAGACGATCTTTAATTATGGCGAAGATACAAGTAATCTACCTGCTTATCAACAACAGTATGAACAACAAAATTTCCCTACTATGAAATAAGAGAAAAGCCCGTGCATAGCACGGGTTTTTGTGTTAGATTATGTAATCGTCAGAATCTTCTTTTTTAGGTTTTTTGTAAATTTCTTTTACACCAGCCATCTCGATAAGTTCCTCACTGAGAGCGTCTTCATCATCTGTATTAAGCATGGAGTAGAAGGCCCAGAGAATAACGAACCAAATTGGTGTAAACAAGAGGGCAATTCGAGTATCTTCGTTTAAGGCGAGAATACCTAGAATGAAAACAAAGAACGCAAGGATGATGTAATTCATCACTGGGAATAGAGGCATTTTGAATTTAGATTGTGCCGCTAATTCAGGGGTTTTCTTGCGGTATTTGAGGTGACAAATAACCATCATCGCCCAAATGAAGATGAAGCAGAATGTAGAGATAGAAGTAATCATAACGAATACTGCTTCTGGCATTACATAGTTGAGTACAACCGTAATCAATAGTACAGCAGCAGAGAAGATTGTTGCTTGGTATGGTACACTGCTGTGTGTTAAGCGGCGCATAGAGCTTGGCGCATGACCGCGTTTAGCAAGGGCGTAAATCATACGGCCTGTACTAAAGATACCAGAGTTTGTTGCAGATGCAGCAGATGTAAGAACTACAAAGTTTACGATGCCTGCAGCGGCTGCAATACCAACTGCTGTAAATACGGCCACAAATGGGCTAGCAGATGGGTTGACGGCTGTCCAAGGATAAATGCTCATGATGATAGCCGAAGAGCCCACATAGAACAAAATAATACGTAATGGAATGTTGTTAATCGCCATAGGGATAACCTTTTCAGGATCCTCTGTTTCACCAGCTGTTAAACCTACGAGCTCGATACCTGTGAAAGCGAAAACAACCATTTGGAATGATAAGATAAAGCCCATCGTTCCGTTCGGGAACCAGCCTCCATAATTCCACATATTACTAAAGGCGGCAACGCCTGCATCTGTAGTAAAACCTGTGACAATCATGATGATACCGATGATAATGAGGGAGATGATGGCAATTACCTTAATCAAGGCAAACCAGAACTCCATTTCACCGAAGTACTTTACGGCTGTTAAGTTCATTAATAGCAATGCCACTAAGACGACAAGGGCGGGTATCCATTGAGGCAACCACGGTATCCAGAACTGCATATAGAGGCCTACGGCTGTTAAATCGGCCATGGCTAATGAAAGCCAACAGAACCAGTATGTCCATCCTGTGATAAATGCTGCTCGATCACCTAAATACTCTTCTACGAAATCGATAAATGAGTGGTGGTTCAAGTTAGACAATAATAATTCGCCTAATGCTCTCATGATAAAGAAGCATATAATACCTGTAATAAGGTAGGCAAAAATGATGGATGGACCTGCCAAGTGAATGGCACGGCCGGAGCCTAAGAACAAGCCTGTACCGATGGCACCGCCGATGGCGAGCAACTGTACGTGTCGGTTCTTAAGGCCCCGTTTTAACTGATGCGTATCAGACATAGTAAAGACCTCTTTTCTACAAACTATCTACAAATATAAAAAGCCATGGATGACCATAGCTTTTATAATCTATAGAATCTATAAAACTATTTTCTTATAATACAGTATCTATTGTAAAAAGTCAAATGTATTTATACAGTAGACATATATTAGAAATAGTATTATTTATAAATAAAGAGTAGTTGTTTATACCTTCAAAATAATACTTTTTCATATATGATATCGAAAATTTGCTATAATAATATATAGATTATCTTATACATCAATTCGTGGAGGCTATATGAGACGACAAGACCGCAAGGTTACAGATATACATGAAATTAAGGGCATTTTAAATAGCACTCGTATCATTCACCTAGGTCTGATAGATGGTGATTACCCTTACGTAGTACCCCTACATTTTGGATATGAATTTATAGATGAGGTACTTTATATCTATGTACATGGCCATTATGAGGGGAAAAAGTTTAGTTTGATTCAAGCGAATCCACATGTATTTATTGAAATTGATGGTAGCGATGAAGCCCTCGTTTCAGGTGGAGATATACCATGTAAATATAGCTCGGTATACTCTAGTGTGATGGGTCGTGGAGAGGCTACCTATTTAGAGTCTATTGATGAAAAGTCTCATGGCTTACAAGTATTGATGAAACACCAGACAGGGCGTGAATTTACTTTTACGGAAGCCATGGTAAACTCTGTGGGCGTAGTTCAAATTAAAATTGTTGACTATACGGCCAAAAGACGAAGACAACTTGAACAAGATGCTATTATGCCGCCATTAACTAAATAATAATACAACAATCCCATTGAACTCTATTATGATATAGCGTTCAGTAGGATTTTTTTATATCGAACCTAAGCATTAGATACATTATTTGATTGTGACGATGCTTTCACAAAAGGAAAGATAAAAGTTTTATGAAGTAGCTAGAGCTACAGAAACGGTAGCTTGATTTTGATATAAATAAGAAAATATATCATTATATGTGTGGAGCATATTATAAATTTTTGTAATAGGAGAGAATATGAAGAAAACTATAGGTAAATCAATTTTAGCTGCTATAGCTGTTGGGTTAGTATCTATAAGCTATGTATCCGCAGATACTGTTGATCAGTCTGTATCTATTAATAATTCTGAGGCCGCATCTAAGTCTAACAATGTTACGCCAAACATGAATAATGCTTCTGCAATTATACAAATACCAAGAACGCAATTAGTAGGCTGGCCTTTAATGACTCAAGACAGTGCTCGTAACTTTAAGGGGATAGTAGAGGCTATTCAGAAATTGCCGTATGAGGCTGAGGCACCTAGTTATATACCTTATGGATTTCAGCTGTATACAGCACGTCTTGATCGAAATGATGTACTAGAGGTTGTATATTACAAAAAAGGTGCACCTATCTATCAGGATGGGAAAAAGTTTATTACTAATGTTATGGCCTATCGAATGGGCTATTCCGTGGATACCGTAAGAGATACAGCGTATATTCCTGCAGAGTATAAGGACTTTGAATGGTCTGAACAAGGTGAATCTGGCGAAGTCTTTTATACCGGTGATCCAGCAGCACAATTAATCCGTAGCATTACGTGGACGGAAGGTGGCATGGCGTTCTCCTTATTCTTCTTAGAACCTGTGAAAGCAGTTGATGCTGAATTCTATAAGGAACATGTGGTACCTGTAAAAAATATAGATAGCTCACGTTATGAATTATTGGGAAACTATCCGGTTACGAAGATTTCAAACAAAACAATTGATGAATATAATAAAGAACGAATGATTCCTTAGCAGATTAGCTGGATGATATACAAACCGTATCTAGAACAATATATTGTGTAATAGCGGCGAAATCTGTAACCGCTCGAAGAGGAGAGAATATGAAGAAACTAATAACATCTGCTGTTTTATGTGCCGCGATGGCTACTACAGTAAGCACCTTTGGCGTACAGCCAGTTAGTGCTACATACCCATTAATTGATAAAAATGGTAATACCGTTCCTGTTGAACGAGATGTAGATAATAAAGAGCTCATCGATGATAATAAAAAACTCGCTAATCGTTATCGTTGGTATGATCAAGTTGATGATTATGATTTAGTTAAAACTAATATTGAGAGTACCGCGCAGGAATTTGGCTATCCTATACAAGTTCCGTCTTATATGCCTAAAGATTATGCAGTACGTGATGTAAAAGCCAAGGACCATGACGTATTAGAAATCGTTTATACAGAAACGGGCCGTGATGGAGAATTTGGTCCGAAGCTAACCTTCTCTAATACAGACATTGTATATCGTATGGGTTGGGCTATCGATACAGTGGTAACGCCTATATTAGAAAAGACAAATTACAACGCTAAGGATGCAGTTAGCTTTATTACCCCTAATGGGACCACTGTACATACGTTAAGTCCTAGTAAAGACTCTATTAAAATTGCTTACTGGGAAAAAGATAATAAAGTTTATATGCTCTACTTTGCTTCTTTAAGAAATCAAAACTTTGTAAGCAAAATTGTAGACTCTGTAGGTCCTGTGAGTAACGTAGCCATTGATGATAATCGACTACGTGGTGACCGCAATGATGAGCAACATATTGAAGAACCTGTTAAACAAAAGGTTGAAATAGATTGGCCTCCTTATGAAACGATTGGGTTGCCATTGCGTACACATACGAATTCTGTGTGGCCTATACTTACCAGCAAAACCATCGGTCTACCTAGCGGTGTAATCGATGCATCTCATAAGGTGTCCTATGACGTATCTGTACCAAGTTATTTACCCCTTGGTTATACATACTATGCTACACATTTTTATGACAATGATGTATTAGAAACTGTATATTGGAAGCAAGGTAAAGAGTATCAAGAACGCAGTGGCCGTTGGGTAACTCATACGATGGTCTTCCGCATGAGCTACTCTATGGATACTGTACGGCCTGAAGAATATATCCCAATGGAGTATCATGACGTACATTGGAGCGACTCTACTCCAATAGGGGAGGTTCACTATACAGGGGATGTAGATAAGGGCTTAGTACGCAGTGTTACGTGGTACAAGGATAATATGGCGTATTTCTTGTTCTTCCAAGTGCCTGTAAAAGCATCTGAAGCAGAGTTTTATAGAAATCATGTAGTACCATTAAAAGATATCGATCCAAGTCGTACAGACTTAATTGGAGTTAAAACACTTAGATAACACAGTACAGTAATATAACTTTGAATATAATAAGGCATTAGTAAATGACTATAATGTAATAGCACATACTACAAAAAGAACCTATCTCGCAGATATCTAGCAATGTAGTGAACCCCAAAAGTCTAACTTTTTGGGTTCACTACAAAATATCTTAGGAGATAGGTTCTTTTATGTGTATTTAGGTATACTTTCAAAACTAGTAGAATACGTATCGAATGATAACGAGTACTGCCAATACATACATAATCCAGTTAACCTCTTTAGCGCGACCTGCTACGAGTTTCAAGATTGGGTATGCGATAAGTCCTGCGGAGATACCATTAGCAATGCTGTATGTGAACGGCATCAAGGTAATAACTAGGAATGCAGGGAAGCCTTCGGTCCAATCGTCAAAGTCGATATCTCGAATGGCGCCAATCATCAAGGCACCTACGAGAATAAGGATTGGAGATGTAGCTGCGTTTGGTACGAGTAATACAAGAGGCGCAACAAATAGGCAAATTAAGAACAATACGCCTGTTGTAACCGCTGTTAAACCTGTGCGACCACCAGCACCAACGCCAGAAGCACTTTCAACAAAGGCTGTAATTGTAGAAGTACCTAGTAAGGCACCAGCACTAACGCCTACGGCATCAACGGTCATCGCTTTGCCTAGACCAGGGAAAGAACCTGTCTTAGGATCTGCAATTTTTGCCTTAGTAGCTGTACCGATTAATGTGCCCATAGAGTCGAACAATTCCACAAAGGTGAAGGAGAAGATGATGGTAATCAACCCCATATGAATGGCACCAGGAATGTCTAATTGGAAAAATGCTGCTTTGGAAAAATCAGGAATTGCTAACACTTGGAAATGTTCAGGCATTGTAGATAATCCTGTAGCATAAGAAATAACAGTAGTTACGAGAACACCGATAAGTAAGGAGCCTTGGATATTACGAGCCATCAATAAAGATGTAAAGATAAGGCTGAATAAGGCTAACAATGTATTGCCATCATGTAAATTACCCATGGTGAGCAATGCTTCGGATGGTGGTGGCACTAGATTGCCATGTGTTTGAACTACTTGCCCTAACGAGTTAGGAGATAGGCTGATAGAAATAGCCATTAAGCCAGATAGTTTCAAACCAATGATAGCGATGAAGAGGCCAATACCAACAGTGATGGCTATCTTCATCGATGCTGGGATACCTTTCACAATCATTTGACGAATCGAGGTCAACGTCAATGCAAGGAATACAAGGCCGGAAATGAAAACGGCACCAAGTGCTGTTTGCCATTGAATCCCCATACCTAGAACGACGGTGAAGGAATAAAAGGCTAACAGGCCAACCCCAGGAGCCAAGGCAATTGGATAGTTAACTAATACGCCCATAGCAATCGTTACGAGACCGCCACCGAGGGCTGTCGCAATGAGGACTGCATCCTTGTCCATACCAGCAAGACTCAAGATATTTGGCGCCAAGAATAGGATGTACGCCATCGTGATGAACGTAGTAAGACCTGCTAAAATCTCAGTTTTAACTGTGGTTCCCCGTTCGTTGAGCTTAAAAAGTTTATCTAACATTAGATAAATCCTCCCCATATGAAATTATAAATAATACCGTAATAAAGATATTCGGATATAAGTATAGTGTACCATATTTCCCAACAATTTTTGTATGAATTTATGATATACTAAGAGTATATTTTAATGATGTAGAGGTTAACTTATGAAAATATCAACAAAAGGTCGTTACGCCTTGCGAATCCTTGCGGATATTGCAGAACACGGAACGGAGAAGAATGTGCCGATTCGTGAAATTGCAGAACGCCAAGGCTTTTCAGATAAATATTTAGAAGGCATTGTATCTCGTTTATCCGCAGCGGGACTCGTTAAGAGTGGTCGTGGCAAATATGGCGGTTATCGCTTAGTTAAAGATCCGTCTGAATATAATGTATATGAAATCTTATATGCTGCTGAGGACTCCATTGCCCTCGTTTCTTGCTTGGAGGATCATCTTGAACCTTGTCCTATGTTCAACGATTGCTTAACCGCACCATTGTGGCAACATTTACAAGCAGAGTTTCGCCATGTTATGGAGCGTGTATCCTTACAAGATGTAATGGATCAAAATTATGAATAATCATGTAGATGATGCCCATCGTGGTGGCATGAGAAATGTATGGATTATTACCATTAGTATGACGATACTAGCAGTATGTTATACAATGATTATTCCCTTTTTACCGATATATCTTTTGGAATTAGGTGTTTCTAAAGATGATGTGGCGCTTTGGTCTGGTTTGGTTTTTGGCATAACCTTTCTTATTGCTGGGATTATGGCCCCTATTTGGGGTAAGATTGCAGATAATAAGGGGAAAAAAAGAATGGCTCTTCGAGCCGGTTTTGCCATAGCTGTATCTTACTTTTTAATTGGACTCGTAACAGATCAGTATCAATTATTGTTAGGACGGGCATTCGTAGGCTTTGCCAATGGATTTTATCCAGCTGCTATGACCATGGTATCTCTTAGTGTTGATGAAAAAAGGGTGGGACGTGCCCTAGGGATATTCCAGATGGGACTCATTTTGGGTAATGTCATCGGGCCATTTTTAGGTGGTGCTGTTGAAAGCGTCGTTGGTATGCGCCCCGTTTTTTACGTATCTGGTATAGCTGTATTTATTGCCACTCTGGCGGTGTTATTCTTTGTAAAAGAACCACGAATAGCAAGCAAAAAAGTAGAGGATACAACTGCGACTAAGCAGAAAACATCATTGCGAGAGGATTTTAAAGCTGTTAGTGAAAAACCTGTTTTAGTGCGTCTTTTATGGATTTTCTTCTTTATGCAATGCGCTATAATGATGTTACAACCTATTTTGGCTCTTTATGTAGGTGATATGCAAGGCACTATGGAAGGGGCAGCCATCATTTCTGGAACGATTTTGAGTATTGGTGGTCTTGCAGGTGCGTTAACTACAAATTTATGGGTACGCATTGGAGAACGACGTGGTTATTTTCAAACCATATCCTACTGTATGATTGGTAGTGGTATTGTACTATTACTTCAAAGTCTACCTGTAGGTATATGGTGGTTTGGTGTATTACAAGTGTTGATAGGGTCCTGCATTGTGGGAATTAATCCATCCTTGAGTGCAGCCGTAACACTAAATACGGAACCAGGTTTTAGAGGGCGCATGTTTGGTATGACGACGACGGCCCAGCAATTTGGATCTATGGTAGGACCAGTATTTGCCAGTCTTGTATCTACTTATATAGGCATATCTTATGTATTTAGTATTACAGGGGCGTTGCTATTATATCTAGGATTCCAAGCGAGACGATTATCTGTTCAGCACGATTAATACATAGTATCATAGTTATATAATATATTTTACGGCCCTTTATTGTTATGTAACGATAAGGGGCTTGTGTCAACTAGTGGGATAAAAAGGAGCTCTTTATGGTTCGAATTGGTCAAATCATACTTGGTGAGCAGGGAACAAAGATTTGTGTTCCCATTGTAGGTATCACTGAAAAAGAAATTCTAGATGCTACTACAGTGGCATGTAATTCAGAATGTGATGTAGTTGAATTGCGAATTGATTATTTTGAACGAGCACATTCTGTGGACGCTATTCTTGAGCTCCTTATGTTGATTAAACCTAAATTAAAAGGCCGTGGATTATTATTTACGTGGCGTACAAAGGGGGAAGGCGGAGAGCGGTCCATTTCTTCAGATGATTATTTTATTATGCTAGAACGATTGATTCCAACAGGGCTCGTAGATGCTATTGATATCGAATTGCTTTTTGATCAAGAACGCATGCTTAAGACCATTGAATTTGCAAAGGTTCATGGTGTAACAATCGTCATGAGCAATCATGATTTTAATGGTACACCAAGTAGAGATGTTATTGTAAATCGACTTATTCAAATGAAAGGATTTTTAGCGGATGTACCAAAGATAGCCGTTATGCCTCATACAACAGGCGATGTTCTTACGCTACTAGAGGCGACCGCTGAAGTGAAAGCTTTATACCCATCAGACCCAATCATTACGATGGCCATGGGGCCATTGGGGGCTATTACACGTGCTTCAGGAGCTTTATTTGGCAATGCTATGACCTTTGCTTCAGCGGGCAAAGCATCAGCACCAGGTCAAATCGATGTGCATGAACTAAAACGAATTCTTGATACCATCGACGTAGATGGTGTATTTGATGAACAACAACATAGACGAGAAAAAGTACATTAAAAAAGTCGGCGAAAGCCGACTTTTTTATGTGTTTTGGAGCTCTTGTATTGTATTCATTTTTGAAGGCCGAATATAGAAAATATAGACTTGATTACCTATAACTGTATATAGAATGAGATACTTTTTGTGTGATAATTTTTTGTACTTTGTCTTACTGTTTATAATAGGATATCGTTCAGGAAAAACTGATAATGAACATATTTTTTCATAAATTTGCGACAATTCTCTTTTGATAAACGCAATGTCTACAAAGCGTTGCTCTAATGAAAGCTTGAGATTTACTATGTCAGATTTAGCTGTAGGGGTCAAAATTATTGTATATCTCATTTTAACCTCCGAACCTATAAATCTTTAAGGAGATCATTAAAGACTTTTTCTGCAGAATCGCCAATTCCTTTTTTGGCTTGATTAAGTCCTATCTTTATTCTTGTGTTTAAATCTTCATTCGTCCATAAATTATTATTTATAGCATCAATCCATTCTGGGCGATGGATAGTGGAAGGAATATCATTAGTAAATTGTATTTGTTTAGATACAATTGTGACGATTTGAGATATAGTTAATCCCATCTCTTTTAAGATAGCTGTTGTTAGGGTCTTAACTTTAGGATCAATGCGGATATTAAGAATACCCGTTTTATCGATTTTATCAAAAGAGATTACTACATCATCTTTAGTTGTTGTAGTTCCGTATGTATTTATAGTATCTGAGGCCTTTAATGAGGCTTTTGGTTGTTCATATATGCCATTCTTATTGAGTGTGCTTGGTGTAGGTGTATCATCTGAAGTTATCGTTGGTAAAGCAATAGCAAATGGAATACGACGTTCTTTGATGATTTGACGAAATAGTGCGTCAAGCATGGAGGTATAGGATAGGCCTTGGGCTTTCAATATGCTAGATACCTCTTGTTTTAGATCTTCGTTGATGCGGACTTGTAGGTTTACGGTTTTCATAATATCTCTCCTATGATTCTTTAAGTTGTGACTGTAATACTTTGGTTATTTTATTGCTCTTATAGAAAAAGGTGTTTAAGCTTCTTGAATTCTAATTGTAATTACATTGTAATTGCAAATATGGATTTTTACAAATACATATAAAACATAGAGAATATAAAAGGGGCTGTAACAAAACAGCCCCTTAACTTTTTTATATTTCTAAGCAAAAAGGGTCCCGAGGGACCCTTTTCGTTGGTATAATTAAATTAT
>NZ_BBXI01000020.1 GCF_001078375.1 Veillonella tobetsuensis | reverse complement strand
ACTCCAATCGCTATCGAAGAAGGTCTTCGCTTCGCGATTCGCGAAGGTGGCCACACTGTAGGCGCTGGCGTAGTAACAGCAATCGAAGGTTAATCTTCATAATTGAATCATAGATTCTTAAAAGGGACCCTGCGGGGTCCCTTTTTATGCATAATAAAAATGAAGAAAAGGCATGGACTTCTTTCTAGACAAAAAATATCATTCTTTGTTATACTATCCATGTCAGGCAGATGTGCCTGGCTTTTTTGAGTTGCTTAAAATCTTGACATCGCTTGCTACGTATGATATAGTTTTTTAGTATGTAGTCGAGTGTTTTCGAGTACAAGAGACAAGTTAGTAAATATAAAGCGAGGTGTGTCCGGATGCGTAATGCCATTACTTTAGCTTGCACAGATTGCAAACAACGTAACTACCAAACGAACAAGAATAAGAAAAACAATCCTGATCGTATTGAAATGATGAAATATTGCAAATTCTGCGGTAAACATACATTACACCGTGAAACAAAATAATCTTATCATTCATTACCTGTTGATTTGAGGATGTGAAAAAATGGCAAAGTCTAACTCAGCAGTTCAACAACGTGGTGGTTTTGGTAAATTCTTCCGCGGTGTTAAGGCTGAACTGAAAAAAGTAGTCTGGCCAACAAGAAAAGAGCTCATCAATTACACAATTGTAGTATTTTTGGTAACAATCTTTATTGCCTTACTCATCTATGTGTTTGATGCGATTTTTGCTCAACTAATTAATATGTTGTTGCGGATTGTTGGATAGGGGGCCATTACATGGAAGCAGATAAGAAGTGGTATGTAATTCATACCTATTCAGGCTACGAAAATAAAGTTAAAACCACTCTAGAACTTAAGGTTCAATCTATGGGTTTGCAGGATGTAATTAGTAGAATACTAGTACCTCTTGAAGATGAAATAGATGAAAAAGATGGGGTTAAAAAAGTAGTAAAACGTAAAATTTTTCCTGGGTACGTATTGGTTGAGATGGAAGTTAACGACCGCTCTTGGTATGTTGTGCGCAACACACCAGGTGTAACGGGTTTCGTTGGTTCCGCTACAAAACCAGTTCCACTTTCTGATTCCGAAGTAGAACATATACTTAAGTCTCAGGGCTTGGATAAGAAACCAACAATCAATGTCGATGTAGAGGTTGGTGAAACGGTTCGCATTACATCCGGTGCCTTTGAAGATAGACTAGGTGTTATTACCGAAATTAACCCTGAAAAAGGAACATTGAAACTTAATGTAGAAATGTTCAATCGAGATACAGAGGTAGAGGTAGAGTTTTCTCAAGTTGAAAAAGCTCTTTAATATATAAATATAACTCTAAAAGAGCAATCGATTTTGGTTGCCAGTGGGAGGATGTTTATCCGTTACCACCACAGTATAAGCATAGGAGGTTTAATTACCCATGGCTAAGAAATTAGTTAAACAAGTAAAACTACAAATTGAAGCCGCTAAAGCTACTCCAGCACCACCAGTTGGTCCTGCACTAGGTCAAGCAGGCGTTAATATCGTTGCTTTCACAAAAGAATTCAACGAACGTACTGCTAAACAAGCTGGCTTGATTATTCCAGTAGTTATTAATGTATATGAAGATCGTAGCTTCGACTTCATCACTAAGACTCCACCAGCTGCAGTATTATTGAAAAAAGCTGCAGGTATTCCAAAAGGATCTGGTGTACCTAACCGTGATAAAGTAGCAAAAGTAGGTCGCGATAAAGTTCGTGAAATTGCTGAATTGAAAATGCCTGACTTGAATGCTAACACCGTAGAACAAGGTATGCGCATGGTAGAAGGTACTGCTCGCAGCATGGGCATTGAAATCGTTGACTAATAAGCGTACGACTTGCGCATAAGGCGCAAATCGGTGGGAGGGAATTCCCGTTTGACCACATAAGGAGGATATTATAATGGCAAAAGTAGGTAAGAAATACGCTGAAGCAGTAAAACTTATTGAAGCTGGTAAGTTCTATGAACCAGTAGAAGCAATTGAGTTAGTTAAGAAAACTGCAACTGCAAATTTCGATGAAACAGTTGAAATCGCTTTCAACTTGAATGTCGACCCTAAATACGCTGATCAACAAGTTCGTGGTGCAGTAGTATTGCCTCATGGTACTGGCAAAACTAAACGCGTTCTTGTATTCGCAAAAGGCGACAATATTAAAGCAGCTGAAGAAGCTGGCGCAGATTTCGTAGGTTCTGAAGAGTTAGTAGCTAAAATCCAAGGTGGTTGGAGCGACTTTGACGTAGTAGTTGCTACACCAGACATGATGGGTCAAGTTGGCCGTCTTGGTAAAATCTTGGGTCCTAAAGGCTTGATGCCAAACCCTAAAGTTGGTACAGTAACTCCAGATGTTGCTCGTGCAGTAAACGAAATCAAAGCTGGTAAAATCGAATACCGTACTGATAAAGCAGGTATCATTTCTTGCTCCATCGGTAAAGCGTCTTTCGATGATGAAAAATTACTTGACAATTACCGTACAATCGTTGATACTATTATCAAGGCTAAACCTGTAGCAGCTAAAGGTCAATACATTAAATCTGTAACCTTGTCCGCTACAATGGGCCCTGGTGTGCCTTTGAACGTGTTCAAATTGAGCAACGTTACAAAAGAGCAATAATCACATATGTCTCTTAGCTGTAGACGGCTGGTATGTATAATGGATGAAAATCCGCCCGCTGAGGCTGACACTAGAACAACCTAGGACTAGTTCGACCTCATCGCGTGCGATGGGGTCGTTTTTTACGCTAAGATAGTACATAGAGCACCACAAAATCTATAAGGAGGTAATCTAATGGCTGTCACTGAATCAAAAAAAGCAATCGTTGCTCAAATGAAAGAAACTCTTTCTGAAGCAAAAGGTGCTGTATTGATTGGTTACTCTGGTTTGACTGTTGCGCAAGCAACTGATCTTCGTCGCAAAATGTTGGCTGAAGGTGTTGAATACAAAGTAATCAAAAATACTTTGACTCGTATCGCTGCAAACGAATTGAATCTTGAAGGTTTCTCTGAGCATTTAGAAGGTCCAACTGCGTTGGCTACTTCTAAAGAAGATGCTGTTGCACCTGCTCGTGTAATCGAACAATTCATCAAAGCTACAGACAAAGAAGTTGTAACTGTAAAAGCTGGTATCGTTGAAGGCGAAGTTATGGACGCAGCTGGCATCAAAGCAATTGCAAATCTTCCAAACCGCGAAGGTATGCTTTCCATGTTGCTTTCCGTATTGCAAGCTCCTGTTCGCAACGTTGCATACGCTGTTAAAGCTGTTGCAGAAGCTCAACCAGCAGAAGCTGCAGAATAATATCTGCGAATTATCCATTGGTCGCTTAGGACTGATACAATAAACTATTTTATGGAGGAAATCTAAAATGGCATTGAACATTGAAAACATCGTTGCTGAATTGAAAGAAGCAACTATTCTTGAACTTAATGATCTTGTAAAAGCAATTGAAGAAGAATTTGGCGTAACTGCAGCAGCTCCTGTAGCAGTAGCAGCAGCTGGCGACGCTGGTGCTGGCGCAGCTAAAGATTCTTTCGACGTAATCTTGAAAGATGCTGGCGCATCCAAAATCAACGTAATCAAAGTTGTTCGTGAAGCAACTGGTCTTGGCTTGAAAGAAGCTAAAGCTATCGTTGACGGCGCTCCTGCACCTGTAAAAGAAGGCGTAGCTACTGAAGCAGCTGAAGCTTTGAAAGCTCAATTGGAAGAAGCTGGCGCAACTGTAGAATTGAAATAATTCTAGCCATATTAAAGGCGTACCTAAGGGTACGCCTTTTTTGCGTTCTGATTACTGTGAAACGACTCTGTATAAACTTGATATTAAAAAGCGTGCCCCGAAGTGATATGTACCCCCTTTACTGGACAACCAGTAAAGGGGGTATTTTCATGAGATATAGTTATGAATTTAAAAAGAAAGCAATTGAATTATTTAAT
>NZ_BBXI01000019.1 GCF_001078375.1 Veillonella tobetsuensis | reverse complement strand
AAAAACAAAATGGATGCCTCCTGTAAAATACAGGGAAGCATCCATGTGTTTAGGCTAGTAAATAATATGTGTCCAGGAAAATGGGTACATATCAAAGGACACGCTCTATTAAAATGAAATATTATTTTGTACTTTATATATTGTAGCTCCATTAGTTTTGCCCAATGGTTTTGTAATGACAGCTGCAGGTGAACTTTCAAAGTCTTTTATATTCCGATTAGGTACGATAACAATAGCATTTGATTCGTTTGGAAGTTGATCTAAAAACTCATCTTTGGTAATGGTAGGCATAATATTTCTGGCCTTAGCCCAGCGTTCGTCATCAGTCTTATTTAAATATACTTGTGTTGGTATATGTTTTGTATAATACACGACTGAAGTATAATATCCACCGTATACGAAAACAGGTTGATTTGTATTTTCTATATAAGATGTAAATTGAATACCAGATTGACTCGTTAATATGGGCGTCACAGAAATGGTAGTGGCCGAATATAGGGCTAGTATTGGAAGTAAAAATAGCAATGTGAGTTGTGAATATGTTCGTATGTAATGTCTAGCTAGTTTAAAAATCAGAGCGCCTATGCTAACTATAATCATATATTCTAAGATATAGTCGCTAGCACTGACCGCTACGCCAATACCTAGAATGCATGTATATATGCAAAATGGTAGTGTTACTAAAAAAGTACAATATTTAGATAGATTAGGGTTAAACAGTAAATTGATAATTGCCTCACTACCCCATATGATACATGGAATAATTGCGGGTAGTGTATAGGTTAAATACTTGGTTGCTACAATAGAATAAAATAGCAATATAATAACAAACCATATACCGCCAAGTAGGTTGAATGATTCCTTCCAGTTCAGTTTCCGCAATTGATATATAACCACTGGTGTCCATGGCAATAAAGCAAGCGGCGTAATTATTAGATAGTAGTACCACACGTCGAATTTAGGGTGTTCGGATACGAGGGCACGACCTACATTTTGTAGACCAAGAAATCCACTAATAAAATCTTGACCGTGAATGGAGTACATTGCAATATACCAAGGACTGGCGATTAGGAAAAATAGTATGATGCCTAATGGATTAAAGGTTAGCTTTAGATTTTTTAACAGGCCTGTTTCTTCATTCTTCGAGGCTAGAATTTTTCGTAAACCAATGAATACTAATAAGATAAGACCGGGTAGTAATAATCCGATGGGTCCTTTTGTTAAGACTGCAAAGGCAGCTGCAATATAGGCTTTCATCATCGACGTCTTATCATTGTTTGTAAAAGCTAGGTAAGCATAACCAAATATGGCAAGACTAAAGAAAAATAAAAAGCCATCTGTTATAACCGCATGTGATATATACCAAAATTGTAAGGTGCTCATCAAGAGGATGGCACTGGTTATTGCGACTGGGATGGACTGTTTGATACGGTATACCATGTGATACATGAGTGATACACTGGCCCCTGCAATTAATGTATTAGGGATGCGTGATACAAAATCTGATATACCGAACAATTTATAGCAGATCATAAGTGCCCAATATGTTAATGGTGGTTTATCATACCATACATGGTCGTAAATCATAGGTGAAATCCATGAATTGTGAGTTAACATGGTTATGGCACTTAATACATAGTTAGATTCTACTGGATCGGTAATCGGTATATAGGCATTATAAAAACCATAGCTTATGACTGTAATTAAAAACAGTGCTATGATTCGTGTTCGATGACTTATGTTAATTTTAAACACTCCTTTATGTTAATAGTATATGCTTATATTTTACTATACTTTGCAATGTTCAGATATGTCATGAGAGAAATTATATAGAATATTGTTTTTATGGAATACCTTAAATGACTTTTGTGTATACAAAATACATGATATAATGAAGTCAATAAGAGACCATTTTATACAATGTATTTTGTCTATTAAAGAATAAATGAAAGAAGGATTGTTATGAGAAAAGAACATGATTTCCTAGGCGAATTAGAAGTTGCTGATGAGCTATATTATGGTGTGCAAACAATTCGTGCATTAGAAAACTTTCACATTACAGGTAAACATTTAGACCATGACTTTATCATCGCATTGGCAATGGTGAAAAAAGCCTCTGCATTGGCTAATATGAAAACAGGTCGACTCAATGTATCTGTTGGTAAGGCCATTGTTCAAGCTGCTGATGAAGTGATTGCAGGCCAATTTGCTGATCAATTCCCAGTAGATCCAATCCAAGGTGGTGCTGGTACTTCTGTAAACATGAATATGAACGAAGTATTGGCTAATCGGGCTTGTGAAATTTTGGGCCATCCAAAGGGAAGCTATGATATCGTAAGTCCTAACAACCATTGTAATATGGCGCAATCTACAAATGATGCGTTCCCAACAGCTATCAAGGTTTGTGCAATTTTAAAATCTAAACCATTACTTGCTGCATTGCAACGCCTCGTTGATGAGCTTGAAAAAAAGGCTGATGAATACAGTGAAATTTTGAAAATGGGTCGTACGCACTTACAAGATGCGGTGCCAATCACATTGGGGCAAGAAATGGGTGCTTATGCATCTGGTATCCGTCGTGGTATTAAACGTATTAAATCTGCCGTTGAAGGTGCGCATGTAATTAACATGGGGGCTACTGCAGTTGGTACAGGTATCAATGCTGAACCTAATTATATTCAAGATGTTGCGTATGAACTTAGCGAAGTAGTAGGTGAACCATTCTACACTGCTGAAAACCTAATCGATGCTACTAACAATACAGACGTATTTGCTGATATTTCTAGCGGATTGAAAGTAACGGCTCTTGTATTAATTAAAATGGCCAATGATTTCCGCTTGATGGCGTCTGGTCCTCGTTGTGGTATTGGGGAATTAAAATTGCCTGCTCGTCAACCTGGATCCTCCATCATGCCTGGTAAAGTAAATCCAGTTATTGCCGAAGTATTAAACCAAGTATGTTACCAAGTTATCGGTAATGATCTTACTATTACATTGGCTGTAGAAAATGGTCAGTTTGAACTGAACGTAATGGAACCTGTATTGGCGTACAATTTGTTCAATAATCTTTGCTACCTCAAAAATGGTGTAAATACATTTGTTGATAAATTGTTGGTTGATCTTGAAGTAGATCGTGAACAATGTGAATACTGGTTGAATCGTTCTGTTGGTATCGTAACAGCATTATTACCACATCTTGGCTATGAAACTGCATCTGCATTGGCTAAAGATGCTTATACATCTGGTCGTGCTATTCGCGATATTATCTTGGATCAAGGTTTATTGACTGAAGATGAAATCAATCATATTCTTTCTCCTAAGGAAATGACTCGCCCTGGTATCGCAGGGGCAAAGTTGTTAAAAAATAAAGGCAATTAATCTGATTCATTATTTTATAATGCGTCATGAATAAATTATGAAAATATAGAAGCTGTCAACCCTTTTGTTGACAGCTTTTTTATATGATGATAAAATTATAAATTGCAAAAGTAGCATTTTCTACTTTTCCATGTAGAAGCTATAACTTACGTATTAAGGGTTTTCTTCCAAGGTTGTGCTTGGATAATGAACGGAGCAAGGTTATTTTTTAATCTAAAAAGGGCCTTGCTTATTTGGCGTTATTAAAGCAGGAAAACTGAGACCTGTAAGATGTCTTTTCTATGCCGTTATAGAAATATGGTGGACCAGTGTATTTGAAGGAGGGAAAGCAAATATGTTCAAACCTGAACAGGTAGGCAAACGGACTCGTTATACATATGCAAAAATTAACGAAGTTATTAAGATGCCGCATTTGTTGGACATTCAACGTAAATCGTACGAATGGTTCTTGGAGAGCGGTTTACAAAATATTTTCAACGATATTTCTCCGATTAAAGACAATTCAGGTAATTTAGTACTTTCTTTTGAAGGTTTCAGCTTAGGTGAACCTAAGTATGATATTAATGAGTGTAAAAATCGTGATGCTACATACGCAGCACCACTTCGTGTAAATATCCGTTTAGTTAATAATGATCCTGAAAATATGGACATTAAAGAACAAGAAGTATTCATGGGTGATTTCCCATTGATGACGGATACAGGTACTTTCATTATCAATGGTGCAGAACGTGTTATCGTATCTCAATTGGTACGTTCCCCTGGCGTGTACTATGGTAAAGAAATCGATACAATGGGTAACCGTTTATATGAATCCACAGTTATCCCAAATCGTGGTGCTTGGATCGAATTAGAAACGGATGCCAGCGAAATCGTTGCTGTTCGTATTGACCGCAACCGTAAATTACCAGCTACTGTACTTGTTCGTGCATTAGGTTGGAATACTAATGAAAGTATCCTCGATTTGTTCTGGAACGGTCAAACTGACGAAGATGGTTTACCAGTATATGATGAACGTATCGTTCGCACATTAGAAAAGGATACTACTCAATCTGCTGATGAAGCATTGGTAGAAATCTATAAAAAATTACGTCCAGGCGAACCACCTACTGTAGAATCTGCTCGTAATTTATTCGATAATTTATTCTTCGACGCTCGTCGCTATGATTTGGCTCGCGTAGGTCGTTATAAATTAAATAAAAAATTGGGTTGGCGCCAACGTATGTTGGGTCAAACATTGGCACAACCAATTATTGATACTGAAACTGGGGAAATCATCCTTGATGCAGGTGTACAAGTTGGGGAAGAACAACTTGATATCGTTGCTAACAGTGGTGTATTCAGTGGTGAAGGTTTTGCTGAATTCTATATTACTAACTCTGATGGCGTTGTGTCTAAAATCATTTGCAACAACTGCAATTTAGACTTTAATCATCGTACAGTTACAAGAGAAGATATGATCGCAAACATCTCTTATCTCTTGAACTTGATGGATGGTGCTGGTCATACAGATGATATCGACCATTTGGGTAACCGTCGTCTCCGTTGTGTAGGCGAATTGTTACAAAACCAATTCCGTATTGGCTTAACTCGTATGGAACGCGTTGTTCGTGAACGTATGACGATTCAAGAAATTGAATCTATCACGCCACAAGCGTTGATTAATATTCGTCCAGTAGTGGCAGCCATCAAAGAATTCTTTGGTTCTTCCCAGTTGTCCCAGTTCATGGACCAAACAAATCCATTAGCAGAATTGACTCACAAACGTCGTCTATCTGCCCTTGGTCCTGGCGGTTTGTCTCGTGAGCGTGCAGGCTTCGAAGTTCGTGACGTGCATCACTCTCACTATGGCCGTATGTGTCCAATCGAAACACCAGAAGGTCCTAACATCGGTTTGATTAACTCCTTATCTAACTATGCGAAGGTAAATGAGTTTGGCTTTATCGAAGCTCCATATCGTAAGGTTGAAAAAATCTATGGCGAAGGTGCAGATGCAGATAAAGTTGTTAAAGTGCGCGTATCTGAAAGCGTTGCTTACATGACTGCCGATGAAGAAGAAGGCATGACTATTGCCCAAGCGAACTCCCCACTCGATGCAGAGGGCTGTTTTGCTACTGAGCATGTAGCTTGTCGTCGTGGTCATGACGTATTAGAAGTTACACCTGACAAGGTTGACTATATGGACGTTAGTCCAAAAGAAGTTGTATCTATCGGTACAGCTATGATTCCATTCCTTGAAAATGACGATGCTAACCGTGCCTTGATGGGTGCGAACATGCAACGTCAGGCGGTACCACTCTTGCGCGCGCAAGCTCCACTTGTTGGTACAGGTATGGAATATACAGCAGCTACTGACTCCGGCGTTTGCGTGTTAGCGCGTGAAGCAGGTAAAGTTGTACGTTGCTGGGGTAATGAAATTCACGTTCTTCGCGATAGCGATGGTCGTGTTGATACATACCGTTTAAACAAATTCCTTCGCTCTAACCAATCCACATGCTTTAACCAAAAACCAATCGTTAATCGTGGCGATCATGTTGTAAAAGGTCAAGTTTTGGCTGATGGTCCAGCTACTGATGGCGGCGAATTGGCACTAGGTTACAACGTTCTTGTAGCGTTCATGCCGTGGGAAGGTTACAACTACGAGGATGCAATCTTACTTAGTGAAGAACTTTGCAAAGAAGATATCTATACATCCATTCATATTGAAGAATACGAATGTGATGCGCGAGACACTAAATTAGGTGCTGAAGAAATTACTCGTGAATTGCCTAATACTGGTGATGACACACTTAAAAACTTGGATGAAGAAGGTATCATCTGCATCGGTGCAGAAGTACATCCTGGCGATATTTTAGTTGGTAAAGCAACACCAAAAGGTGAAACTGAACTTACTCCTGAAGAACGTTTATTACGTGCTATCTTTGGTGATAAAGAACGCGAAGTTCGCGATACATCCTTGCGTGTACCTCATGGCGAATGTGGTAAGGTTGTTGACGTTAAGGTGTTTACTCGTGAAAACGGCGATGATTTACAACCAGGTGTAAATAAACTTGTTCGTGTATATATCGCTCAAAAACGTAAAATTCACGAAGGCGATAAAATGGCGGGGCGTCATGGTAACAAAGGTGTCGTTTCTCGCGTTATGAGAAAAGAAGATATGCCATTCCTTCCTGATGGTACTCCAGTACAAATCGTATTGAACCCATTGGGCGTACCTTCTCGTATGAATATCGGTCAGGTTCTTGAAACTCACTTAGGTTGGGCTGTTCAAGGCTTGGGTATGAAAATCAAAGCTACAGACCTTCATATTCAAAACGTGTTGAAAGAGGCTCGTACAGATGCATCTTATTGGGATGAAATTGATTCAATTCGCAATCTATATGCAGAAATTCAAGAGTTAGAAGCAAAAATTGCTGAAGATGTGACTACATCTCATTTCGAAATTGATGAAAAAATCATCAGCTTGAAAACTCAAATTCTTGAACATGTAGAAGAAGCGGCGAAGAAGAAATTTGCTGCTCTAGGTGGCGAAGAACGCTATGCGGAATTAAAAGCTATTGAAACTAAATACCATGATCTTCATATGGAATATTTCGGTACTGAAGACGAAATACCTGAAATGGATCCTGTATTAGTAGAAGAATTAGAAGGTATTAATAAGGTAAAAGCTACATTAAACCATATTGAAGAAGCTCGTGCTAAACGTGTTGAAATCCGTGCAGATTTAGAAAAACTCGGTTACGATTACGATACATATGGCATGCCAAAACCTGATGTAGCAGGTATTCATATCGCTACACCTGTATTTGACGGCGCGCACGAAAAAGACGTTTTCGAAACATTGGCAATTGCTGGTCGTTCCGATGACGGCAAAACGGTATTGTACGATGGTCGTACTGGTGAACCAATGGATAACCGTGTAACTGTTGGTTACGTTTATATGTTGAAACTTCACCATTTGGTTGATGATAAAATCCATGCTCGTTCCACTGGTCCGTACTCCCTTGTTACACAACAACCATTGGGCGGTAAAGCTCAGTTCGGTGGTCAACGTTTCGGGGAAATGGAAGTGTGGGCTCTCGAAGCATATGGTGCAGCTTATACTCTTCAAGAGCTGTTAACTGTTAAATCTGACGACGTTGTTGGTCGTGTGAAAGCTTACGAAAAAATCGTTAAAGGCGAAAATATCCCTGAACCAGGTGTACCTGAGTCCTTTAAAGTATTGCTCAAAGAACTTCAAAGTATCGGTCTTGATGTAAAAATCTTGAACGAAGATCAAGAAGAAGTTGTTATGAAAGAACTTGATGACGAAGATGAAGTGGTAGAAACTGGTATTGAAGATGTTATGGACGGCAGTGCTGTTGAAACAGATGAAGTAACAGTAGTAGACCCAGAAGCAGAGGAAGAAATCGAGGTTTCTAACGGTGGAGATGATGATATTCTTAGCCAATTAGCATTCCCAATTAGTGAACCCTCTCATAATGAAGACTGACACTGAATATAAGGAAGGGAGCGATAGTAGTGCTAGACGTAAATGAATTTGATTCCATGCGAATCGGTTTAGCCTCTCCAGAGCAAATCTTAGAATGGTCTCATGGGGAAGTTAAAAAACCTGAAACAATTAACTACCGTACGTTAAAGCCAGAACGTGATGGTCTATTTTGCGAACGCATTTTTGGACCAACAAAGGACTGGGAATGTCACTGCGGTAAATATAAACGCATTCGCCATAAAGGCGTAGTCTGTGATAAATGTGGCGTAGAAGTAACTCGTGCAAAAGTACGTCGTGAACGTATGGGCCATATTGAATTGGCTACACCTGTATCCCATATCTGGTATTTCAAGGGTATCCCATCTCGTATGGGTCTCATCCTTGATGTATCCCCACGTTCCTTGGAACGTGTATTGTATTTTGCTTCCTACATCGTAGTTGATCCTGCAGGTAGCCCATTGGCAAAACGTCAATTGTTATCTGAACAAGAATACCGTGAATACGAAGCTCAATTCAATGAAGATGGATATTCCATTGGTGGTAAATCTGTAGTTATTGAAACTGTGGCACAACGTAATGAACGTTTGGCTATCGTTCGTGAAGCACAACGTAAAGAACGTTATAACGCAGCACTTCGTGAAGATGCTACAATTCCAGAAGCAGATAAAGAATATGAAGAGTTAACTCGTGAAGAACGTTACGAATTAGGTGCTACAGAAGAAATCTTATTCGTATGTATCGACATGGGTGCAGAAGCGGTAAAAGCATTATTGGCTGAACTTGATTTGGAACAATTAAATGCTGAATTACGCGAAGAGTTGAACACTGCTAGTGGTCAACGTAAAATTCGTGCGGTTCGTCGCTTAGAAGTAGTAGAAGCATTCCGTCAATCTGGCAACCGTCCAGAATGGATGATTATGGACATCGTTCCTGTTATCCCACCTGAATTGCGCCCAATGGTTCAATTAGATGGTGGTCGTTTCGCTACATCCGATCTTAATGATTTATACCGTCGTGTTATCAACCGTAACAATCGTTTGAAACGTTTGTTAGACTTAGGTGCACCTGATATCATCGTGCGCAATGAAAAACGTATGCTTCAAGAAGCTGTTGACGCATTGATCGATAACGGTCGTCGTGGTCGCCCTGTAACAGGTCCTGGTAACCGTCCATTGAAATCCTTATCCGATATGCTAAAAGGTAAACAAGGTCGGTTCCGTCAAAACTTGCTCGGTAAACGTGTTGACTACTCCGGTCGTTCCGTTATCGTAGTAGGTCCTGAACTTAAAATGCACCAATGTGGTTTGCCAAAAGAAATGGCATTGGAATTGTTCAAGCCATTCGTTATGAAACGTTTGGTAGAACGCGGTCAAGCGTCCAACATCAAGGCTGCTAAACGCCAAGTTGAGAGAATTGGCCCTGGCGTATGGGAATCTTTGGAAGAGGTAATCAAAGAACATCCAGTTCTCTTGAACCGTGCCCCTACATTGCACAGACTTGGTATCCAAGCCTTCGAACCAATCCTTTGGGAAGGCCGTGCTATCAAATTGCATCCATTAGTATGTACAGCCTTCAACGCCGACTTTGATGGTGACCAAATGGCGTGTCACTTACCATTGTCCGTAGAGGCTCAAGCAGAAGCTCGTACATTGATGCTTTCCAGCCATAATATTTTGTCTACAAAAGACGGTAAACCAGTAGCGGTACCTTCTCAAGATATGATTTTGGGTACATACTACTTAACAGTTGTACGTGAAGATACTCGCGAAAAGGCAAAAACATTTGCTACTTATGACGAAGTTATGCTTGCCTATGAAGCAGGTATCATCGGCTTGCAAGATATTCTTTATATCCGTATGCCTGAATATGGCCGCGTAGAAACTACTGCAGGTCGTCTGATTTTCAACAATGCACTATTCCCAGAATTGTGGCAATATGCACAAAAAGAAGATGGCACTTACTCCTTGGGTAAGGTTATGGATAAGAAAACAGTTGGTAAATTAGTTGATCAATGTTTCCAATTATTTGGCAATGAAAAGACAGCTGAACTTTTAGATAGAATTAAATCTCTTGGTTATTCCTTTGCACGTCGTGCGGGTATGACCGTAGCGATTGCTGATATTAAAGTACCAGAAGTTAAATTTGAATTACTTGATACAGCAGAACAAGAGGTAGAAAAAGTATCCCGTATGTACCGCCGTGGTTTGATTACGGAAGAAGAACGCTACCGCAAAACCATCCAATTATGGACAAAAGCAACAGAAGATGTTACTGAGGCTATGATGGATAATATGGCGCGCGATAAAGATGGCTTCAACCCAGTTTATATGATGGCTATCTCTGGTGCCCGTGGTAATAAACAACAGATTCGTCAGCTAGCTGGTATGCGTGGTTTGATGGCCGATCCATCTGGTCGTATCATCGACTTGCCGATTAAAGCTAACTTTAAAGAAGGTTTGACTGTATTGGATTACTTTACGTCTTCCCATGGTGCTCGTAAAGGTTTGGCCGATACAGCACTTCGTACAGCTGACTCCGGTTACTTGACTCGTCGCCTCGTTGATGTATCTCAAGATGTTATCGTTCGTGAGGACGATTGTGACGTAGTTGGTATCGACTTGGTTCGTGAACGTGCTCGTTTGGCGACTTCTCCTCGTCAAGCTCTTGAAATGTTGAAAGACAAATTAATTGGTCGCGTTCTCGACAAAGATGTAGTGAATGCTGAAACTGGTGAATTAGCGGTTCCTGCAGAAACTATTCTTGATGAACAAAGCTTGTCTGATATCGCAGATGCTGGTGTAACTGCAATTTCCTTGCGCGGTGCACATTTAGGCTCCGATAGCGATATTAACCATACTAATTTGGTTCAAAAAATTCTTCTTGGTGAAAGTGATGACAGCATCCGTGCAACATTGAAAGAAACTATGGTTCAAAATATGTTAAATAAGGATACTGTACATGCTATTGTGGATAGCCATGGTGTAGAAATCTACCCTGCTGACACACGCCTTACAGAAGAGGGAATAGAAGCTATTCTTAACTCTGATGTAAAAGAAGTACAAGTACGCAATAATGAAATCAACGGTATCGAAGTTGAAGCTATTGTTGAAGGTACTGGTATTATCGAGCCATTAAAAGATCGTATCGTAGGTCGTATTGCAGCTGAAGAATTAGTTAACAAGGAAACTGGTGAAGTTATCGTTCCATTGAATGGTGAAATCACAGAAGACCTTGCTGACGAAGTTGTAAAACATTACGATATTGTTAAGATTCGTTCCGTATTGACATGTCGCAGCCCTTATGGCGTATGCCGTAAGTGTTATGGTCGTGATCTTGGTACAGGCAACCAAGTCCAAGTTGGTGAAGCTGTTGGTATCATTGCAGCTCAATCCATCGGTGAACCTGGTACACAGTTAACAATGCGTACATTCCATACAGGTGGTGTCGCAGGTGATGATATTACTCAAGGTTTGCCTCGTGTCGAAGAATTGTTCGAAGCTCGGAAACCAAAACGTAATGCTATCATCGCGGAAAATGAAGGTGTGGTTCGCGTTGTACCTAACGAAGGTAAAAAAGGTACAAACACTATCTTTATCACTGGTGAAGACGGTATTGAACTCGACTACCTCATCCCTTATGGTTCCCGCATTATCGTTAAAGACGGTGATGTAGTATCCTTGGGTGCACGTTTAACAGAAGGCTCTATTAACCCTCATGACATCATGCGTGTAATGGGTACACAAGCTACACAACGTTACCTTGTATACGAAGTACAAAAAGTATATAAATCTCAAGGTGTAGAAATTAACGATAAACACATCGAGGTTATCGTTCGTCAAATGCTTCATAAAGTAAAAATTGAAACAGCTGGCGATGCTGATATGCTTCCAGGTGATATGATTGACATCAATACATTTGATGAAGAAAACCGTCGTCTCACATTAAATGGCAAAGAAAATGCTACAGGTAAGCGCACATTGTTGGGTATTACCAAAGCTGCTTTGGCTACAGATTCCTTCTTGTCTGCTGCATCTTTCCAAGAAACTACACGTGTTCTTACTGATGCTGCTATTAAAGGCAAAATCGATCCATTATTGGGTCTTAAGGAAAATGTTATCATTGGTAAGTTGATTCCTGCTGGTACCGGTATGAGCCGTTACCGCAAAATTGAAGTAGTTAAGAAGGCTCCTGAAATTTTAGAATTAACTGATGATGGTGAAATCATAGGAGAATAAGCTTATATATTGCTTAGCAATGTATAGTTAACTCAAAAGAGATATTCTTAGGTCATTATTTGATCTAGGAATATCTCTTTTTCTATTATATCAATTTCGCATAATAAAACTGCGTTGATTGAATTGGATATGTATAAAACGTATAAAAATAAGTGAATTAATCGATAATTGCATAAAAAAACGTATAGACTACATGTAATTCATTGAAATGATACACACGGATAAGTGTACATATTAAATACAGTGAAATAGCGGTTTTGAGTGTGAAAAAACCTTTGACATGCGTTTTAGTAATTGATATACTTACATAGTGCTTAGAGGGCAAGTGCGCCCTGAGCATAGTTTCGTAAGGAGAAGATGTAACTATGGACATTGCCCATTTAGCATCGGCGAACAAGACAATAGGGGCTAAGCAAACAATAAAAGCGATTGCAAAAGACTCTGTTAAGTTTGTGTTTCTCGGCTGCGATAGTGATAACTACGTAGTAGATCCTGTACGGATGGCTTGCGTGGAACATAATATACCGTTCGACGAAAAGCATACGATGGATGACCTTGGTCGTGCGTGTCGCATTAAGGTGCGGACCACAGCGGTAGGTATCCTACGTTAATCTTGGTAATATCCGATGTAACACTTTGTTATGACGGATCAATTATAAATCTCAAATTTGGAAAGGAGGTGCCCAAATGCCAACAATTAATCAGCTAGTACGCAAAGGTCGCATGAGCTTGACTAAAAAATCTACAGCTCCAGCACTTCAAGAATCTCCACAAAAACGTGGTGTATGTACTCGTGTGTACACAGCTACTCCAAAGAAACCAAACTCCGCGCTTCGTAAAGTTGCCCGTGTACGTTTGACAAACGCTATTGAAGTAACTGCTTACATCCCAGGCATTGGTCACAATTTACAAGAACACAGTGTTGTACTTATCAGAGGCGGTCGTGTAAAAGACCTTCCAGGTGTGCGTTATCACATCGTTCGTGGTGCATTGGATACAGCTGGCGTACAAAACCGTATGCAAAGTCGTTCCAAATACGGCGCGAAAAAAGCTAAAAAATAATTTTAGCCATTAAACGAAACAATTAACACACATCATTATAAAGGAGGAATTGAACATGCCAAGAAAAGGCCCTGTTCCGAAACGTGATGTACTTCCAGATCCGGTGTACAACAGCAAATTAGTAACACGTTTCATTAACAAAGTTATGTACGATGGCAAAAAAGGCATTGCTGAAACTATCGTATATGATGCATTCGAAATTATTCGTTCCAAAATGGGTCAAGACCCAATGGAAGTTTTTGATCAAGCATTGAAAAATGTTATGCCTGTACTTGAAGTACGTGCTCGCCGTATCGGTGGTGCGAACTACCAAGTGCCAGTTGAAGTTCGTGCTGATCGCCGTCAAACACTCGGCATTCGCTGGGTTGTAAACTATGCTCGTCTTCGTGGTGAACGCACTATGAAAGAACGCTTAGCAGGCGAATTGATGGACGCTTTCAACAATGCAGGCGCTGCAATCAAGAAAAAAGAAGATACTCATAAAATGGCAGAAGCTAATAAAGCATTTGCTCATTATCGTTGGTAATAAGAGGTGACAACTGTGGCAAGAGAGTTTTCCTTAGCAAAAACTCGTAATATCGGTATCATGGCCCACATCGATGCTGGTAAGACAACAACTACAGAACGTATCCTCTACTATACAGGTATCGTTCACAAGATCGGCGAAGTACATGAAGGCGCTGCTACGATGGACTGGATGGAGCAAGAACAAGAACGTGGTATCACAATCACTTCTGCTGCGACAACTTGTCAATGGAAAGAACATCGTATCAACATCATCGATACTCCTGGTCACGTTGACTTTACTGTAGAAGTAGAACGTTCTTTACGTGTACTTGACGGTTCTGTTGCGGTATTCAGTGCTAAAGGCGGCGTTGAACCACAATCCGAAACAGTATGGCGTCAAGCTTCTAACTACGGTGTGCCTCGTATCGCTTATGTAAATAAGATGGATACTGTAGGTGCTGACTTCTTTAACGTAGTTGACATGATGAAAGCTCGTCTAGGTGCAAATTCCGTAGCTATTCAAGTTCCAATCGGTTCTGAAGATACTTTCAAAGGTATCATCGACTTGATGACAATGAAGGCGGAAATTTACTTATCCGATGACGGTAAAGAATTTGAAGTCACTGATATCCCTGCTGAATATCAAGAAGTAGCAGAAGCTCGTCGTGAAATGATGATTGATGCTATTGCTGAAACAGATGACGATATCATGATGAAATACTTGGAAGGCGAAGAAATTTCTGTTGAAGAGTTGAAAGCAGCATTGCGTAAAGCAGTTATTGCTAACCAATTGTTCCCGGTTCTTTGTGGTTCTTCCTACAAAAACAAAGGTGTACAAATGTTATTGGACGCTGTAATCGATTACATGCCAGCTCCAATCGACATCCCAGCTATTAAAGGTGTAATTCCTGGTTCTGAAGAAGAAACAACTCGTCCTTCTTCCGATGAAGAGCCATTCTCCGCATTGGCATTCAAAATCATGGCTGACCCTTATGTTGGTAAATTAGCGTTCTTCCGTGTGTACTCCGGTACATTGGAATCCGGTTCTTACGTTTTCAACTCCACTAAAGGTAAAAAAGAACGTATCGGCCGTATTCTTCAAATGCACGCTAACTCCCGTAAAGAAATCGAACGCGTATACTCTGGTGACATCGCTGCGGCGGTTGGCTTGAAGGATACTACTACAGGCGATACATTATGTGATGAAAAATCTCCTGTAATCCTTGAATCCATGGAATTCCCTGAACCAGTTATCTCCGTTGCTGTTGAACCTAAAACAAAAGCTGACCAAGAAAAAATGGGTACAGCTCTTGCTCGTTTGGCAGAAGAAGATCCTACTTTCAAAGTTCGTACTGATGAAGAAACAGGTCAAACTATTATCTCCGGTATGGGCGAACTTCACTTGGATATCATCGTTGACCGTATGAACCGTGAGTTCAAAGTAGATTGTAACGTAGGTAAACCTCAAGTAGCATATCGCGAAACTATCCGTAAAGCTGTTAAAGCTGAAGGTAAATTCGTACGTCAATCTGGTGGTCGTGGTCAATATGGTCACTGCTGGTTGGAATTGATTCCACAAGAACCAGGTGCTGGCTTCGAATTCGAAAACAAGGTCGTAGGTGGTGCGATTCCTCGCGAATACATCGGCCCTGTTGAAAACGGTGTAAAAGAAGCTATGGAATCCGGTGTTATCGCTGGTTATCCAATGGTTGACATCAAAGTTATCGTATTTGACGGCTCCTACCATGACGTTGACTCCAACGAAATGGCCTTCAAAATCGCTGGTTCCATGGGCTTTAAAGAAGGTGCTCGCAAAGCAGATCCTGCATTGCTTGAACCATACATGTCCGTTGAAGTAGACGTTCCTGAAGAATACATGGGCGACGTTATCGGTGACTTGAACTCTCGTCGTGGTCGCATGGACGGCATGGAAGCTCGTAATGGTTCCCAACATATCAAAGCATATGTTCCATTGAGCGAAATGTTCGGTTACGCAACTGACCTTCGTTCCAAAACTCAAGGTCGTGGTAACTACTCCATGACATTCGATCATTACGAAGAAGTTCCTAAGAAAATTGCTGAAGAAATTCAAGCAAAGAAAAATGGTTAATCTTACATTAGATTAATAGAATTACTATTTTCCTCGGAGGATAATTTAAAATGGCTAAAGAAAAATTTGAACGTACGAAACCGCATGTTAACATCGGTACAATCGGTCACGTTGACCATGGTAAAACTACTTTGACTGCTGCAATCACAAAAGTATTGGCTGAAAAAGGCCAAGCTGACTTCCAAGATTACAGCATGATCGATAAAGCTCCAGAAGAACGTGAACGCGGTATCACAATCAACACTGCACACGTTGAGTACGAAACTGCTAACCGTCACTATGCACACGTTGACTGCCCAGGCCATGCTGACTATGTTAAAAACATGATCACTGGTGCGGCTCAAATGGACGGCGCTATCTTGGTATGTTCCGCAGCTGACGGCCCTATGCCACAAACTCGCGAACACATCTTGTTGGCTCGCCAAGTTGGTGTTCCTGCAATCGTAGTATTCTTGAACAAAGCTGACATGGTTGACGACGAAGAATTGATCGAATTGGTAGAAATGGAAGTTCGTGAACTTCTTTCTTCTTACGAATTCCCTGGCGACGAAGTACCTATCGTTGTAGGTTCCGCTTTGAAAGCTTTGGAAGGCGATGCTCAATATGTAGCTAAAATCGACGAATTGATGGATGCTGTAGACTCCTACATCCCAACTCCAGTTCGTGATA
>NZ_BBXI01000018.1 GCF_001078375.1 Veillonella tobetsuensis | reverse complement strand
ACTCCAATCGCTATCGAAGAAGGTCTTCGCTTCGCGATTCGCGAAGGTGGCCACACTGTAGGCGCTGGCGTAGTAACAGCAATCGAAGGTTAATTTAACCTTTTATGCTCATCGTAGTGATACGTTGAGCACAATACCCACGACATGTAAGAGCGGTATGTTTTGCCGCTCTCGTGTTGTGTTTTCAAACTATGAAGTAGAAGGTTGCCTCTGCGGAGGAGAATTTCTATGGAGCAGTTCATTCACGAAATGGACGACAGGAGGAATTATTAATAATGGCTAAACAGCAAAAAATCCGTATTCGCCTTAAGGCATACGACCACAAAGCTCTCGATCAAAGCGCTGCTAAGATCGTAGACACTGCAAAAAGAAATGGCGCTATGGTATCTGGTCCGATTCCATTGCCAACAGAAAAGAATATCTTCACGATTCTTCGTTCCGTACACGTTAACAAAGATTCTCGTGAACAATTCGAAATGCGTACACATAAACGCTTGATTGATATTCTTGAACCAAATTCGAAAACAGTAGATGCTATCACTCGTTTAGATTTACCAGCTGGTGTATCTATTGAAATAAAACTATAAGGAGGTGCGATAATGTCTAAAGCTATTTTGGGTAAAAAATTAGGAATGACACAAGTCTTCACAGCTGAAGGCCAATTAGTTCCTGTAACAGTAGTGGAAACTACCCCAAGCGTTGTAGTGCGCGTTAAGACTGTTGAAACAGACGGTTATGAAGCAGTACAAATTGGTTACGGTTCCATTAAAGAAAAACATTTAACAAAACCTGTAAAAGGTCAGTTCGACAAAGCTGGCGTAGCTCCAGTGAAATATCTTCGCGAAGTTCGCGTTGACAATGCAGCTGACTACACAGTAGGCCAAACTCTGGCAGCTGATATCTTCGCAGAAGGTGAATTGGTGGACGTAGTAGGTACAGGTAAAGGTAAGGGTTTTGCTGGCACAATTAAACGCCATAATTTCTCCCGTGGTCCTGAAACTCATGGCTCCAAATCTCACCGTGAACCTGGTTCCATCGGTCCTATGATCTCCGGTGGCGGCGGTAAGGTATACAAAGGTAAAAAACTCCCTGGACAAATGGGTGGTTACAGAGTTACCGTACAACGCTTATCCGTTGTGAAAGTTGATGCTGAACGTAACCTTTTATTGGTTAAAGGTGGTATCCCAGGCGCTAAAGGTAGCTTGGTTATGGTTCGCAACACGGTTAAACCTGTTAAATAATCATTTGTCGAAAGGAGGATTATGTAATGCCTACAGTAGCAACATATAATCAATCCGGCGTTAAAGTCGGTGAAATACAGTTAAACGATGCAGTATTCGGCGTTGAAGTAAACGAAGCCGTAATGCATCAAGCCGTAGTTCGTCAATTATCTAACGAACGTCTCGGCACACATGCAACAAAAACTAGAGGTATGGTTCGTGGCGGTGGCCGCAAACCTTGGAAACAAAAAGGTACTGGTCGTGCACGTTCCGGTTCCAGCCGTTCCCCAATCTGGATTGGTGGCGGTACTACATTTGGTCCACAACCTCGCAGCTATTACAAAGCTATGCCTCGTAAGGCTAGACGTTTGGCAGTTAAATCTGCTCTTAGCGATAAGGTAAATAATAGCGAATTATACGTTTTGGAAGAAATCACATTAGCAGCTCCTAAAACTAAAGAAGTGTTGAATATTATCAATAGCTTCAATGTTGGTGATGCAAAAGTATTGTTCATCACTGAAGGTGATGTAAATGTTGAACGTTCCGCTCGCAATATTCAAGGTGTTAAAGCTTTGGCTTGCGAAGGTATGAACATTTTCGATCTTCTTCATTACGATAAGCTCTTCATTACTAAAGGCGCTGTCGCAAAAATCGAGGAGGTACTTGGATAATGCAATTACATGATGTACTAATCCGTCCGGTTATTACCGAAAAATCCACTAAGCTTATGGAAGAAGGCAAATACACTTTCCGTGTGCCTTTGACTGCAAACAAAGTGCAAATCCGTCAAGCTGTTGAAAAAATCTTCAATGTAAAAGTAGAAAAAGTAGCTACTATTCGCGTTTTAGGCAAAACTAAACGCATGGGTCGTACACAAGGTAAACGTAGCGATTACAAAAAAGCTATCGTAACTTTAAAAGCTGGCGAATCCATTGCATTAATTGAAGGTGTCTAAGAGTCTAGTTGTAAGGAGGCCCACTAATGGCAATTAAATCATTTAAACCGTACTCCGCTGGTCGCCGGTTTATGACAGTATCCGCCTTCGACGAAATCACTGCAAGCAAACCAGAAAAATCTTTGCTCGCTAAGATTTCCCAAAAAGGTGGTCGTAATAATACTGGTAAAATGACAGTTCGTCACCAAGGTGGCGGTCATAAACGTCAATACCGTATCATTGACTTCAAACGTACTAAAGATAATATTCCAGCTAAAGTAGCAACAATCGAGTATGATCCTAACCGTTCCTCTCGTATCGCTTTGCTTAACTACGCTGATGGTGAAAAACGTTACATTTTAGCTCCAAACGGCTTAAAAGTTGGTGACGTAGTATTCTCCGGTCCTGAATCCGATATTAAACCTGGTAACTGCTTACCATTGATTAATATCCCAGACGGTACTCAAATCCACAATATCGAATTAAAAATCGGTAAAGGCGGTCAAATCGTTCGTTCCGCTGGTACATCCGCTCAATTGATGGGTAAAGATAATGGCTATGCTATTCTTCGTTTACCATCTGGCGAAATGCGCCGCGTACGTCAAGAATGCCGTGCAACTGTAGGTGTTGTAGGCAATACTGATCACAGCAACCAAGTAATTGGTAAAGCTGGTCGTCATCGTTGGATGGGCGTTCGTCCTGGTAACCGTGGTGTTGTAATGAACCCTTGTGACCATCCACATGGTGGTGGTGAAGGTAAATCTCCTGTTGGTCGTAAACATCCTGTTACACCTTGGGGCAAACCAGCACATGGTGTTAAAACTCGCGACAAGAAAAAAGCTTCTAACAGCTTGATCATTAAACGTCGTACAAAATAGGATAAAGGAAAGGAGATAAAATAGTGTCCAGATCTATTAAAAAAGGCCCTTTCGTAGCAGATCATTTGCTTAAGAAAGTTGAAGCTTTAAACGAAACTAACGAAAAGAAAGTTGTTAAAACCTGGTCCCGTGCCTCTACTATTATCCCAAGTTTTGTAGGCCACACAATTGCTGTGCATGATGGTCGCAAACACGTACCTGTATTCATTACAGAAGATATGGTAGGTCATAAATTAGGTGAGTTCGCTCCTACACGTACTTATAAAGGTCATGGTAAGGACGAAAAATCTACAGGCAGAAAATAGGAGGAATAATTAATGGAAGCAAAAGCAATCGCTAGACATATCCGAATCGCGCCTCGTAAAATCCGTATCGTAGCTGATTTAGTGCGCGGTAAAAACATCGGCGAAGCATTTGCCATCTTGAAGTTCACTCCGAAAGTTGGCGCTGATGTAGTTGAAAAAGTAATGCGTTCTGCAATCGCAAATGCTGAACATAATTTTGATATGAATGTGGATAACTTATATGTATCCGAGATCTTCGTTGATCAAGGTCCTACATTGAAACGTATTCATCCTCGTTCCCGTGGACAAGCTTTCAAAATTTTGAAACGCACTAGCCACGTAACAGTAGTAGTTAAAGAAAGAGCTTAAGAAGGAGGGAAACAGAGTGGGTCAAAAAGTTAATCCACACGGTTTGCGTGTCGGTATCGTAAAAGATTGGGACGCAAAGTGGTATGCAGAAAAAGATTTCGCTGCTAATCTTCATGAAGACGTTCAAATTCGTAACTTCTTGAAAGAAACCCTTTTCATTGCTGGTATTTCCCGCATTGAAATCGAGCGTACAAATAAACGTATTAAATTGACTATCCACACTGCAAAACCAGGTATGGTTATCGGTCGTGGTGGTGCTGGTATCGAAGATATCAAAAAAGCAATGACTCGTTTCACTGACAAACAAGTGGACGTTAACATCGCAGAAATTAAACAAGCAGACATGGATGCAATCTTGGTTGCAGAAAATATTGCTGGCCAATTGGAACGCCGTATCGGTTTCCGTCGTGCAATGAAACAAGCTGTAGGTCGTACAATGCGCTTAGGTGCAAAAGGTATCAAAATCATGGTAAGCGGTCGTCTTGGCGGCGCTGAAATCGCTCGTAGCGAATCCTACCGTGAAGGTTCTATTCCTTTGCATACACTTCGTGCAAATATCGACTACGGTACTGCTGAAGCTCATACAACATATGGTTGTATCGGCATTAAAGTATGGATTTACAAAGGTGAAGTTTTGCCAGAAGCAAAACAACCTGCTAAGAAGGAAGAAGGTGGCAAGTAATGCTTATTCCAAAGCGCGTAAAACATCGTAAGCAATTCCGCGGCCGTATGAAAGGTCGTGCTATGCGCGGTAATACAGTGTCTCATGGTGAGTTCGGCTTGGTAGCATGCGAACCATCTTGGATCACAAACCGTCAAATCGAAGCTGCCCGTATTGCTATGACTCGTTATATCAAACGTGGTGGTAAAGTATGGATTAAAATTTTCCCTGACAAACCGATCACAGCTAAACCAGCTGGTACTCGTATGGGTTCCGGTAAAGGTTCTCCTGAATACTGGGTAGCAGTAGTTAAACCAGGTCGTGTAATGTTTGAAATGGACGGTGTGCCAGAAGCTACAGCTCGTGAAGCTATGCGTCTTGCAAGCCATAAACTTCCAATCAAATGCAAATTTGTTGTTAAGGGTAAAGAATTGGGTGGTGACGTAAATGAAGGTTAATGACATTCGCAATATGAGCGCTGCCGAAATGGAACAAAAGGTTTCCGGTCTTAAGGAAGAGTTATTTAACCTCCGTTTTCAGCTTGCAACAGGTCAATTAGAAAATCCTATGCGCATTCGTGAAGTTAAGAAGACAATCGCTCGTATTAAAACTGTACAACGTGAAGTTGAACTTAAATCTGAAAACGCATAATAACAGATTTGTTAAAGGTTGAAAAGGAGGCTTAAAATCGTGGCAGAAGAAAGAAACGTACGTAAAGTCCGCGTAGGTAAAGTTGTTAGCGACAAAATGAATAAAACTGTTGTTGTTGCTGTAGAACGTAAAGTACCTCACGCATTATATAACAAGCCAATGGTTAGCACTAAACGCTTCAAAGCTCATGATGAAAATAATGAGTGCCGTATTGGCGATACAGTAAAAATTGTAGAAACTCGTCCAATTTCTAAAGATAAATGTTGGAGAGTTGTTGAAATTCTTGAAAGACAAAAATAAGAGTGATGTAAGGAGGAATAGACGATGATCCAGCAACAAACAATTTTGAATGTTGCCGACAACACTGGTGCAAAACGTATTATGTGCATCCAAGTCATGGGCGGTTCTTATCGCAAATTCGGCAATATCGGTGACGTAATCGTTGCTTCTGTAAAAGATGCATCACCCGGTGGCGTTGTCAAGAAAGGCGACGTAGTCAAAGCTGTTATTGTTCGTTCTAAAAAAGGTATCCGACGTCAAGACGGTTCCTATATCCGTTTCGACGAAAACGCAGCAGTAGTTATTAAAGATGACAAGACCCCTCGTGGTACTCGTATCTTTGGACCTGTAGCTAGAGAACTTCGTGAAAAAGACTTCATGAAAATTGTTTCTTTGGCTCCAGAAGTATTATAAGAAGGAGGAACGCAGCATATGGCTAAACTACAAATCAAAAAAGGCGATACAGTTGTTGTTATCTCCGGTAAAGATAAAGGTAAGCAAGGTACAGTAATCGCAACTGAACCTAAAAAAGAACGCGTATTTGTTGAAGGCGTTAATACTGTAAAACGTCACACAAAACCTTCTCAAGCTAACCCACAAGGCGGCATCGTTACTAAAGAAGCTGGCATCCATGTTTCTAACGTAATGATCGTTGACCCAGAAACTAAAACAGCTACTCGTATCAAAAAAGTTGAAGGTAAAGACGGTAAATTCGTTCGTGCAACTGTTAAATCCGGTACAGTACTTAAATAATCAGGAAAGGAGGAGCTACATAAATGTCTCGTTTATTTGAACAATACAACTCTGAAATTAAAAAGAGTATGCAAGAAAAATTCCAATACGGCAACGTAATGGAAATTCCAAAATTGGAAAAAATCGTTATCAACATCGGCGTTGGTGATGCAGTAGGCAATGCAAAAGCATTGGAAGCAGCAGTACATGATTTGACTATCATCGCTGGTCAAAAACCTGTAATCACAAAAGCTAAAAAATCCATTGCGAACTTCAAAGTTCGTGAAGGTATGGCGTTGGGTACAAAAGTTACTCTTCGTGGCGAACGCATGTATGAATTCCTTGATAGATTGATCAATGCGGCATTACCTCGTGTACGTGACTTCCGCGGTATCAGCGCAACTGCATTCGATGGCCGTGGTAACTACGCTTTGGGTCTTAAAGAACAGCTCATCTTCCCTGAAATCGAATATGATCAGGTAGAACGCGTTACTGGTATGGATATCATTATCGTAACAAGTGCTAATACAGATGAAGAAGCTCGTGAATTGTTGACTCAATTCGGTATGCCTTTTGAAAAATAATAGGAGGAACATATAGATGGCTAAAAAATCTATGATTGAACGCGAAAAGAAACGCGCTAAAATCGTTGAAAAATATGCAGCTAAACGTGCGGCGTTAAAAGCGGCAGGTGATTATGAAGGCTTGTCCAAATTACCAGCTAATGCGTCCCCAACACGTTTGCACAATCGTTGCAACTTAACTGGTCGTCCTCACGGCTATATGCGTAAATTCGGTATCAGCCGTATTGCGTTCCGTGAATTGGCGTACAAAGGACAAATTCCTGGTGTTAAAAAAGCCAGCTGGTAATATTAGACGAGAGGAGGTTTTTAGATTATGGTAATGACCGATCCTATCGCGGATATGCTTACGCGCATCCGTAATGCAAATGCTGCACTTCACGAAACGGTAAACATTCCTGCATCTAGAATGAAAGCAGCAGTTCTTGACATCCTTTTACAAGAAGGTTTCGTAAAGAACGTAGAAAAAGAAGAAAACACTTTAAAAGTAACATTGAAATATGGTTCCAATAACGAAAAAGTTATTACAGGAATTAAACGTATTTCCAAACCTGGTTTACGTGTTTACGCGAAGAAGGAAGAACTTCCTCGTGTACTTGGTGGTTTGGGTATCGCAGTTATTTCTACATCCAAAGGCGTTATGAGCGACAAACAAGCTCGTAAAGAAGGTCTTGGTGGCGAAGTAATCGCATACGTTTGGTAATAGTAGCAATAGGAGGTAGAAATAATGTCACGTATCGGTAGAATGCCTATCGAGATTCCTGCAGGCGTTACTGTTACATATGATAACCATCATATGAACGTAAAAGGTCCTAAAGGTGAATTATCTCGCGATTTGCATCCAGATATGATCATCACTGTAGAAGGTAACACAATTACAGTAGCTCGTCCTTCCGAAGATAAAGCTCATCGTGCCCTTCACGGTTTGACTCGCGCTCTTGTTGCTAATATGGTAACAGGCGTAGCAGAAGGATTTACAAAAACTCTTGAAATCAACGGTGTTGGTTACAGAGCGGCTAAACAAGGCGATAAATTAGCTCTTACACTTGGCTTCTCTCACCCAGTAGAGATGAAAGCTCCAGCTGGTATTACAATTGAAGTTCCAGCTCCTAACAAAATCGTTGTGTCTGGTGCAGACAAAGAAGTTGTAGGCGCAGTAGCAGCTGATATCCGTAAATGGAGAAAACCAGAACCTTACAAAGGTAAAGGTATCCGCTATGAAGGCGAAGTTGTTCGTCGTAAAGCTGGTAAAGCTGGTGCAAAAGGTAAATAGTAATATCATCTATATAAATGAAAGGAGTGAATATCTTGCCTCGTAAATCTAGTAGAAACATCGCTCGAGCAAAACGTCATCTTCGTATTCGCCGCCATATTTCTGGTACGGCAACTTGCCCACGTTTGAACGTATACCGTAGCTTGAGCAATATTTACGCACAAGTTATTGATGACGTAGCAGGTACTACATTGGTAGCTGCTAGCTCTCTAGATAAAGATTTAAATTTATCCTATGGTGGTAACGTAGCTGCTGCTAAAGCTGTTGGTGAAGCAGTTGCTAAAAAAGCTATCGCTAAAGGTATTGACACAGTAGTGTTTGACCGTGGTGGTTACATTTATCATGGTCGCGTAGCAGCCCTTGCAGAAGGTGCTCGTGAAGCAGGCTTAAAATTCTAAGAAGGAGGAACTATAGACATGGCGAGAATTGACTACACCAGTCTTGATCTTAAAGAAAGAGTAGTATTCATCAACCGCGTAGCCAAAGTAGTTAAAGGTGGTCGTCGTTTTTCCTTCAGCGCTCTTGTAGTTGTTGGTGATGGCAACGGTTATGTAGGCGTTGGCTTAGGTAAAGCTGCGGAAGTACCTGAAGCTATCCGCAAAGGTATCGATGATGCTAAGAAAAATATCGTAAACGTAGCAATTAAAAATGGTACAATCCCTCACAGCGTAACAGGCGTATTCGGTGCAGGCCGCGTATTCTTGAAACCAGCTGCTGAAGGTACTGGCGTTATCGCTGGTGGCCCTGTTCGTGCCGTATTGGAATTAGTAGGTGTTCGTAACATCTTGACTAAATCTTTGGGCTCTTCTAACCCTAACAATATGGTTCGTGCTACAATCGAAGGTTTGAAAGATTTGAAACGCGCTAGCGAAGTTGCTGAACTTCGTGGTAAATCCGTTGAAGAAATATATAACGCGTAATAAGGAGACAAGAAATGGCACAAGTTAAAGTAACATTAACAAGAAGCTTAATCGGTCGTCCTGAAGATCAACGCGCGACAGTTAAAGCTTTGGGCTTGAAAAAAACTAATTCTCAAGTTGTAAAAGAAGTGACACCTCAAATCGAAGGTATGCTTCACAAAGTTAGACATTTAGTAAAAGTTGAAGAAGTTTAATACTGATAAGGAGGTGCACTGAATGAAACTTCATGAATTACAACCAGCTGCTGGTTCCAAAAAAACTCGTACTCGTGTAGGCCGTGGTTTAGGTTCTGGCTTGGGTAAAACATCTGGTCGTGGTCAAAAAGGTCAAAACTCCCGTTCCGGCGGTGGCGTTCGCTCCGGTTTTGAAGGCGGCCAAATGCCTCTTTATCGTCGTTTACCAAAACGCGGTTTCAACAACAGTGTTTTTGCTAAACAATATGCTGAAGTTAACGTTGAACAATTGAACCGTTTTGAAGATGGTGCAGTTGTTGATCCAGTAGCTCTTATTGAAGCTGGTATTTTGAAAAATGTACGCGATGGCATTCGTATCTTAGGTAATGGTTCTTTGGAAACTAAAAATCTAACTGTTATTGCCAATGGCTTCACTAAATCTGCTGAAGAAAAAATCACAGCAGCAGGCGGAAAAGTTGAGGTGATCTAGTTTGCTAGATAGCCTCTCGAACATCTTTAAGATTACCGAGTTGCGCAACAAAATTTTGTACACATTGATGATGTTTGCTGTATTTAGAGCCGGCATTCATATCCCTGTACCAGGTGTAGATGCATCTGTTATTGAATCTTTGTTCACATCCGGTAACCTATTCGGTCTTTTAGACTTGTTTGCTGGTGGTGCGCTAAGTAAGTTCTCTATCTTTGCAATGAGTATTACCCCTTACATTAATGCTTCCATCATCATGCAACTACTTCAAGCTGTAGTTCCACAGTTTGAAGCGTGGAGTAAAGATGGTGAGGATGGCCGTAAAAAAATTGCGAAGGTAACTCGTTATGGTACGGTTGTTTTAGGTTTTGTTCAAGCCTTTGGCATGGCTTTTGCACTACGTGCAAATTCCGCTCTCGTAAATAATGATATCCTTAGTGTATTTGTTGTTGCTATTATCCTAACAGCAGGCACATGCTTGTTGATGTGGATTGGCGAACAAATCACAGCATATGGCATTGGTAATGGTATTTCTTTGATTATCTTTGCTGGTATCGTAGCTCGATTACCAGATGGTCTTCAAACCATTTACCAATATATACAAACAGGAACAATTAATATGTTCCAAGCATTCTTATTCGCTGTAATTGCTATTGCAATGATTGCTGTTGTAGTAGCTGTTACACAAGGCCAACGCCGCATTCCGATTCAATACGCAAAACGCGTAGTAGGTCGTAAAATGTACGGTGGCCACTCTACATTCTTGCCGTTGAAAGTCAATCAGGCAGGTGTAATTCCAATTATCTTTGCGTCATCTGTGTTGATGTTCCCTGTAACGATTGCACAATTTATCGACAATGATATTGTTCATAAAATTGCGGATCTATTTACATGGGGAACGCCGTTACAAACGGCATTGTATGCAATATTGATCTTTATATTTACATACTTCTATACTGCAATCTCTATCAACATTACAGATATGGCAGATAATATGAAAAAATACGGTGGTTTTATCCCAGGTATTCGTGCGGGTAAACCTACTGCTGATTATGTGGATAACGTGATGACCAAGATTACATTGGCTGGTGCTGTATTCTTAGCTATCGTCGCTATTATACCGAACTTCCTCGGTACAATTACAGGCGTGCAAGGCGTATACTTTGGTGGTACAGCTCTCTTGATCGTTGTAGGTGTAGCACTTGATACAATGCAACAAATTGAGTCGCTTATGGTAACACGCCACTATAAGGGCTTTGTAAAATAGGAGGGAAACAGAATGTATATTTTATTAATGGGACCTCCTGGTGCTGGTAAAGGCACACAGGCTGCTCGACTTATTGAAAAATACGGTATTCCCCAAATTTCAACTGGTGATATGTTCCGCGCTGCGATTAAGAACGAAACACCACTTGGAGTTGAGGCTAAGAAATATATCGATGCTGGTCAACTGGTACCTGACAGTGTAACTGTTGGTATCGTACGTGATCGTTTGGTTAAAGATGACTGCAAATCTGGATTCATTCTTGATGGATTCCCAAGAACTACAGCACAAGCTGTATCCTTGGATGCAATTCTTAAAGAATTAGGAATTTCTTTGGACGCTGTGCTTAACTTAAATGTTCCATCTGAGGAACTTGTTAAACGCATTAGTGAACGAGCAGTTCTTGAAAATCGTGCTGATGATAACCCTGAAACAGTACAGAAACGTCTTGCTGTGTACGAAGAATCTACTAAACCTTTGATTGATTACTATCGTAATAGCGGTTTATATCAAGAAATCAATGGTTTACAAGATGTAGACGCAGTATTTGCTGACATCATTAAGGCGTTGGAGAAATAATCAATGATTATTTTAAAATCGCCCCATGAAATTGAATGTATCCGCAAGGCAAGCAAGCTTACAGCAGACACGTTGTCCTTGTTAGTAGAAAAGGCTAAACCTGGCATCACGACGCTTGAGTTAGATACAATTGCCGAAGAATATATTCGCAGCCACGGTGGTATACCAAGTTGTAAAGGGTACTATGGGTTCCCTGCTACAATCTGTGCTTCTATCAATGAAGAAGTTGTTCATGGTATTCCGAGCGCTAAGCGCAAGCTTAAAAGTGGTGACATCCTCAGTATTGACCTTGTGTCATCTGTGGATGGTTACCATGGTGATTCGGCTGTGACAATTCCTATCGGTCACGTCAAACCTGATGTGATGAAATTGTTAAAAGTAACAGAGGAAAGTCTGTTCAAGGGAATCGAACAAGTGAAAGTTGGTAACCGTATTGGTGCCATCGGACACGCTGTTCAAACGTATTGTGAGAAACATGGTTACGGTGTCGTTCGCGACTTCGTAGGTCATGGTTTAGGCCGTGAAATGCACGAAGATCCACAAATTCCAAACTATGGTAGTCCAGAACATGGCACTTTAATTAAGCCAGGTATGGTATTGTGTATTGAACCAATGATTACATTAGGTTCTTATAAAGTTCGTGTGTTGGGTGATGACTGGACGGCAGTTACCATTGATGGTAAACCGGCTGCTCATTTCGAACATACAGTGGTTGTTACAGAAAACGGCCCTGAAATATTAACCATGCGTGATGAACCGCGGTTAATTAAATAAACAGGTAACCGGAGGAAAAAATATGTCAAAAGAAGACGTTATTGAGGTGGAAGGTACGGTAGTAGAAGCTTTACCTAATGCTATGTTCCAAGTAGAATTGGAAAATGGTCATGTGGTATTAGCTCATGTGTCAGGTAAAATGCGTATGAATTTTATCCGTATTCTTCCTGGTGATAAAGTTACTATGGAACTGACACCGTATGACTTAAATCGTGGTCGCATCACCTATCGCTTCAAATAAGCATAGGGTCCACAAAGGAGGTACTAATGAAGGTTCAACCATCAGTTAAAAAGATATGCGAAAAATGTAAAATCATTAAACGCAAAGGCCGCGTAATGGTTATTTGCGAAAATCCAAAACATAAACAAAAACAAGGATAATCTGATAGGAGGTGGATGATTAGATGGCACGTATCGCCGGTGTAGATTTACCTCGTGATAAACGAGTGGAAATTGGTTTAACTTATATTTATGGTATTGGTCCAACTTTAGCAGCTGAAATCATTGCTAAAACTGGTATCAACCCTGACACACGTGTTCGTGATCTTTCTGAAGATGAAGTAGCGAAAATCCGTGAATTGTTAGATGCTGATTACAAAGTTGAAGGTGACCTTCGTCGTGAAGAAGCTCTTAACATTAAACGCTTAATTGAAATCAACTCCTATCGAGGCAAACGTCATCGTATGGGTTTACCACTTCGTGGTCAACGTACTAAAACGAATGCACGTACTCGCAAAGGTCCTAGAAAAGCAATTGCTGGTAAAAAGAAATAAGATAAAGGAGGGATAAAGCGTGGCTAAAAAAGTTGTTAGAACAAAAAGAAAAGAAAAGAAACATATTGAATCCGGTGCGGCTCATATTCGTTCTACATTCAATAACACTATCGTAACTTTAACAGATACAAACGGTAATGCGTTGTCTTGGGCTTCCGCTGGTGGCTTGGGCTTCCGTGGTTCCCGTAAATCCACTCCATTCGCTGCTCAAATGGCTGCTGAACAAGCTGCTAAAGCTGCAATGGAACATGGTCTTCGCACTGTTGAAGTATTTGTAAAAGGTCCTGGATCCGGCCGTGAAGCTGCAATCCGTGCTTTACAAGCTGCAGGTCTTGAAGTTACTTCCATTAAAGACGTAACTCCAATTCCTCACAATGGTTGTCGCCCTCCAAAACGCCGTCGTGTATAATATATAGACGGCCGTTTTGACGGCCGTGCTATAATTAAACTAAGAACGTGTGTTATATAGGAGGATGTTCCTGATGAGCGAAGAAAAGAAACTTAAAATCGAGAAAGTGGACATCGCCGATGGCGGTCGCTATGGTAAATTTGTATGTGAACCATTAGATCGTGGTTATGGTATCACTCTCGGTAATAGCTTACGCAGAATTTTGCTTTCATCCTTGGATGGGGCAGCTATCACCTCTATCAAAATTGATGGGGTTCTTCATGAATTCTCTACGATTCCTGGTATTCGCGAAGATGTAACGGATATCATCCTTAACTTAAAGCAATTGTGCATTAAACTTGAAGAAGATGCAGAATGGCCATTGGAAGTTCATTTTGACTTCCAAAAGGATGGTGTGTTAACAGCTGCTGATTTAGCAGAACAACTTCCACCAGAAGTAGAAGTATTGAATCCTGAACTCGTGATTGCGACAATGGATGAAACAGCTCATTTAGTAATGGACGTAGTAATCGAACGTGGTAAAGGATATGTTCCTTCCACTAAGAATAAAAAGGATACAGATGTTATCGGTTGCATTCCAATTGATTCTATCTTCTCCCCAATTCTTCGTGCTAAATACGAAGTGAGTGATGTTCGCGTAGGTAATGAGATGGACTTCGACAAACTTACACTAGAGGTTTGGACTGATGGTTCCATTACCGCTGCTGATGCAGTGGCTAAATCTGCTGCCATTATGATTGGTTATTTAGGGAACTTCACTAAATTAGCGCACTCTACAAGTGTTGTTGAATTAGACGATCAAAATCTTGAAGGTGATGTAGTTGATCCTACTCCTCAAGATGTTCAAGAAGATGACGGCCCAGCTAAGATTTCCATTGATGAATTGGAACTCTCTGTTCGTGCTTACAACTGCTTGAAACGTGCTGGTATCAACACAATTGCAGATTTGCTAGACAAAACCATTGATGACTTAGGAAAAGTTCGCAACTTAGGTAAAAAATCTATCGATGAAATCGCTGACAAACTCAGCAATCATCCAGGTGGATTTAATCTTAAGCAAAAAGGCGAATAAGGAGGAAGACGAATGTACAGAAAATTAGGCCGCGATAGCTCCGCTCGTAAAGCGTTGTTCCGCAGCATGTTAACATCTTTCTTCCAATATGAGCGTATTGAAACTACTGAAGCTAAAGCGAAAGAACTTCGCTCTTTAGCTGAGCAAATGGTAACTTTGGCTAAACGTGGTGATCTTCATGCACGTCGTCAAGTTCTTGCATACCTCATGGATGAAAGCGTAGTAAAAAAATTGTTTGATACAATTGCTCCAAAATATGCAGACCGCCAAGGTGGTTACACTCGTGTAATCAAAACTGGTCTTCGCAAAGGTGACGCTGCACCTTTGGCTATTATCGAGTTAGTTTAATCAAACTCATACGGTGTTGTAACTTCGGTTGCAGCACCGTTTTTTTATTGTCAATTTTATGGTACAATCGACTAGTACAAATATCGTTATATAGTAGCAGTTATCGTAGAAGTGAAAGTATAATTGTTAACTTTCAGAAAAAACGAAATTGACTAGAAAGATACGAGGCTATTCATGAAATCAAAAGAAACTATGATTGAGGTCAATCATTTAAGCCATCTATATATTGATGAAAATGGTAATGATGTGCGTGCGCTAGATGATGTCAGTCTTAGTATACATCGCGGAGAGTTTGTTGCTATTATCGGTACTAATGGTAGTGGTAAAAGTACGTTGGCTAAACATTTTAATGTGCTATTACAACCTACAGAAGGTCATGTTAATGTATGTGGTTATGATACATTAGATGGGGAGCATATTTGGGATATTCGTCAACATGTAGGGATGGTATTCCAAAACCCTGACAATCAAATCGTTGCAGCCGTTGTGGAGGAAGATGTGGCATTTGGCCCAGAGAATTTAGGTGTTCCTAGTGCTGAAATACGTAAGCGTGTTGACGACGCATTAGCAGCAGTAAATATGACTGATTATGCGGAACATGGCCCTCATTTATTATCTGGTGGTCAAAAGCAACGTATTGCTATTGCTGGCGTTTTAGCAATGAAACCAGATTGTATCGTTTTAGATGAACCTACAGCTATGCTTGACCCTAAAGGGAGAATAGAGGTTTTAGAAACAATTCACAAACTGAATAAAGAAGAAGGTATAACCATTGTGCTAATTACTCATTTCATGGAAGAAGCGGTTACAGCTGATCGTGTGGTAGTCATGAAAAATGGTGTAAAACTACAGGAGGGGTCACCACGAGAAATCTTTACACAAGTTGATACCTTAAAAGGTTTAGGGCTGGATGTTCCTGTGGCAGCAGAGGTGGCCTTTAAATTAACTCAACAAGGTGTTGATATTCCACAAGATATTATTACCAATGATGAGTTAGGGAATGCACTAATTAATTATTATGCGAAGGAGGCACACTAATGGCTATTGTATTAGATAATATTACCTATACCTATGGTGTGGGAACTCCTTTTGAAAAAACGGCTTTAAAAGGCATATCTGTGACCATTGAAAATGGAGAATTTTTAGGTATTATTGGGCATACTGGTTCTGGTAAATCTACTTTTGTGCAACATCTTAATGGATTATTGCATCCTACAACAGGAACAGTAACTGTTAATGGTGTTGATGTAAGCGAGAAAACTGATGAAGCTAAAAAGATGCGTCATAAGGTTGGTATGGTATTCCAATATCCAGAACATCAACTGTTTGAAGAAACTATTGCTGCCGATATTGCATTTGGACCTAAAAATTTAGGTCTTGATGAAGAAGAAGTAGATCGTCGTGTACGTGAAGCGATGGATTTTGTAGGACTTGACTATGATACCTATGCTGAACGCTCCCCATTCCATCTATCTGGTGGTCAAATGCGTCGTGTTGCCATAGCTGGTGTTGTGGCAATGGAGCCAGATTTTCTTGTTCTTGACGAACCGTCTGCTGGTCTTGATCCGTTTGGCCGTGAAGAAATTTTTGAGGAAATCATTAAATTACACAATGAAAAAAAAATAACCGTTATCCTCGTGTCTCATAATATGGAGGATATTTCTAGAATGGCAAATCGTCTAATCGTCCTTGATAAAGGTAAAATCGTGTTGGATGGTAAACCATTAGATATCTTTAACCATCAACGCCATGTGTTACAAGAGGTAGGGGTTGATGTACCTCCCGTATCGGTGTTGATTGAATCGCTTCGCAATAGGGGCCTTGATCTATCCAACAAAGTTTTATCCGTTGATGATGCAGTGAAATCTATCTTGGAAGGAGGTCAACATGTTAAATAATATTACTATTGGCCAATTCTTCCCAGGTGATTCTTTATTACATCACATGGATCCAAGGGCAAAAATTATAGGTACCACTATTTTTGTAGTGGCCATATTCTTAGCGAATACGCCATTGGCATATGGTATTGTGGCAGCTTTTACCATTGGTGCTATGCTACTATCTAGATTGCCATTGCGCTTGATGTGGAATGCTATTAAACCTCTATGGATTATTATTGTATTTACCATGGGGATTCATATTTTTACAACCCCTGGTAACAGCTTGATATCCTATGGGATTATTAATATTACCGATAATGGTGTGGCTATGGGCTTGCAAATGGCGGCACGATTGGTATTCTTAATCTTATTCTCTTCCTTGCTAACCTATACGACATCACCTATACGGCTGACAGATGGTATTGAGCATTTGTTAAATCCATTCCGTCGTATCGGGGTACCAGCGCATGAATTAGCTATGATGATGACTATTGCATTGCGCTTTATTCCGACTTTGTTAGATGAGACAGATCGTATTATGAAAGCTCAATCGGCTCGTGGTGCAGATTTTGTAACAGGTAGCATTATACAACGAGCTAAGAATATGATACCTCTTTTAGTACCGCTATTTATCAGTGCTTTTCGTCGTGCCGATGAATTAGCTATCGCCATGGAGGCTCGTTGTTATCGTGGCGGTGTTAATCGTACGCGCATGAAAGAGCTAAGTATTACTTGGGTAGATTATGTTGGCATTGGTGCTGTACTAATGGTTACAGCTATCTTATTAGCTTTATGGTGGTTAAACTAATGCGAAATATACGGCTCATTGTAGCCTATGATGGCACAGATTTAGCTGGCTATCAAAAACAATCGGCAGATAAAGGTATTACCGTTCAAGGTGCGTTGGAAAAGGCGTTATCTATCATTTGTGCCGAGCCAATTCAAATCTATGGAGCCTCTAGAACGGATGCGGGTGTGCATGCTCGTTTTCAAGTGTGTGCCTTTCGAACCTCAGGATCGATACCTGTGGAAAATATTCCTAGGGCTACGATTGCTCATTTGCCAAAGGATATCGTTGTTACGGAGGCTATTGAGATACCATTAGATTGGAAACCGCGTAATAACATATTTGGTAAGGAGTATATTTATTCTATTTATAATCGTGAGATTGCTGATCCTATAGGTCAACGCTATCATTGGCATGTAAAGAAGCCCTTAGATATTAAGGCTATGAGGCACGCGGGTAAAGCCCTCGAAGGAACACATGATTTTTCTACATTAAAAGGGGCTAATACGACACCTGTAGACCCGGTGAAGACCATTTATGCTGTTGGTATTGTAGAAAAGAATGGACACATCGATATTTCTGTCGTTGGCGATGGTTTTTTATATCATATGGTTCGGAATATAGCTGGGTTATTAGTTGATGTAGGATTGGGCCGAAAATCAGTGGCCCGAATCCCTGAACTGTTGGCCGCAAAAGATCGAAAGAAAATTGGGAAAACCGCACCTGCTCAGGGGCTCGTATTAGAGGAAATCTTCTTTACTCCAGATAGACTTAATACAGTGATTCAACGTATTAAGGGAGAATAAATATTCTATATGATTTTTGATTCGAAATAGACTGAAAATCATCAAAATTATTTATAAATGCACATAAAAGCAGTAGATATCAATATTATCTACTGCTTTTGTTTATTATATGTATTTATATTAATTTGTAATACTTAGAATTCTATGTTAAATGTTACATTGTAAAACGCCTACTATACATGTTACAATTGCACTATAAGACAGGTTTATTACTTAGCTGTAATTTATATACATAGGGTAGACTCTTGTCAGCATAGTAATTTTTATCCTAAGGAGGGTGAATATCTTGCAAAAACGTAAAGATTTTATCTGGAAAATGGGGGGCCAACAAGGTGAAGGTATCGAGAGTTGTGGCGAAATTATGGCTACAATCCTTGCAAAAGAAGGTTATTCTCTATACAGTCAACGTTTGTTTGCATCCCGTATTAAAGGTGGTCATACTACCTTCGCATTGCGTGTTGCATTAGAACAAATTATGTCCATTGGTGAAGGCGTAGACTTTTTGCTTTCCCTTGATCAAGAAACTGTTGATATGCACGGTACAGAAGTACGCGATGGCGGCTATATTATCTGTGATAGTAAAGTAAAACCAGATTTTTCTAAATTTGAAGGTTCCAAAATTAATTGTCTATCATTGCCAATCTCTGAAACAGCAATGAAACAAGGCTCTATGTTGATGCGTAACATCGTAGCACTTGGTATGTCCGTAGCTCTTCTTGGCTTTGATACTAAGATGTTTAAAGATGCTATTGCTGAAAAATTTGCTAAAAAATCTCAAGAAATTATCGATAAAAACTTGGCTGCATTCGATGACGGTTATGGCCTAGTTATGGAAAAATTAGGCGATGTGGAAATCGATACATTACCAGCTCCTGGCAAAAAAGATCAGATGTTCTTGTTAGGTAATGAAGCATGTGCACTTGGCGCTATTGCAGCAGGTTCTCGTTTTATGGCATCCTATCCTATTACTCCAGCATCTGAAGTAATGGAATACATGATTAAAAACATGGATAAATTGGGTGCTACAGTTGTTCAAACAGAGGACGAAATCGCTGCATGTATGACTGCTATGGGTGGTGTATATGCAGGTGTTCGTGGCTTTACATGTACTTCCGGGCCTGGCCTTTCCTTGATGGCAGAATCCTTGTCCATGGCATCTATGGCTGAACTTCCTATGGTTGTTATCGATGTACAACGTTCTGGCCCATCCACTGGTATGGCTACAAAGGTTGAACAATCCGATATTGATGCGGCTTGCTACAATGCACATGGTGATTATTCTGGTATCGTAATTTCTCCAACATCTATTGAAGAATGCTTCTATGAAATTCAAAAAGCATTCAACTTGGCAGAAATGTATCAATGCCCAGTTATCTTCATGCCAGACTTGCAACAAGGCTTGAATAAACAATCGGTTCCTACATTCGACTTGAACCGCGTACCTATTAATCGCGGTAAAATGATGAAGGAAGCTGATCTTCCTGAATTGGTTCAACCTAACTACTTCAAACGCTTTGAATTGACCGAAGATGGTCTTTCCCCTCGTACAATTCCTGGCATGAAAAATGGTCTATTCCTTTCTACAGGTCTAGAACATAACGAAGAAGGTAAACCAGCTGAAGCACCTACAATGCACGTAGCGCAAACTGATAAACGCTTCCGTAAATTGGAAACTGTAGCTGACAACTATGAACCATTCTTGAATAATGCTAAATATGACGAAGCTGATGTGCTTGTTGTAGGTATGGCTTCTAGCCGTGGTGCTATTGAAGAAGCCGTAGCTGAACTTGATCAAGAAGGCGTTAAAGTTAACCACTTACAACTTCGTTTGATTAAACCTTTCCCTGCAAAACAATTGCAACCTTTCATGGATGCAGCTAAAAAAGTTGTTATTGTAGAACATAATGCGACTGGTCAATTAACTAATCTATTCAAAATCAACATGCATAAGAAATCTAAAATTTCTAGCTGCTTGAAATATGATGGTAATCCATTCACAAAATCGTATGTGAAAAATGCAATTAAGGAGGTCCTATAATATGACAACAGCTAAAGATTACAGAAATGATATTCGCCCTAACTGGTGCCCTGGTTGTGGTCATTATGGGGTTCAAGCAGCCATTACTGATGCAGTAGTAGCAAAAAATATTCCACCTGAAAAATTAGCAGTTATTTCTGGTATCGGTTGTTCTAGCCGTATCGGTGGTTATTTTTATGCTTATGGTGCACATACAACTCATGGTCGTGCGCTTCCTTACGCTCAAGGCGTTAAACTTGCTAACCAAGATTTAGAAGTTATTGCATGTTCCGGTGATGGCGATGCGTTCGCTATCGGCATGGGGCATACAATTCATGCTTTCAAACGTAATGTAAACATGACATACGTTGTAATGGATAACCATGTATATGGTTTGACTAAAGGTCAAGCATCCCCTCGTTCCGATATTGGTTTTGTTACAAAAACAACTCCTCGTGGGGCATTTGAAACACCATTGTCCATCTGTGAAACTGCAATTGCTGCAGGAGCTACATTTGTTGCACAAGGTTATATGATTAATCGTGCAGAGCTCGTTGATTTAATTCAACAAGCAATGGATCATGAAGGCTTCTCCTTCATTAACGTATTCAGCCCATGTGTTACTTATAATAAACACAATAGCTATGACTGGTTCAAAGAGCATTTAGTTGCATTGCCAGAAGGTTATGACCCAACAGATCGTGCAGCAGCACTTAAAACTTTGGGTGAAACAGATGGTTTGGTTACTGGTCTTATCTATCAAAATAAAACGAAACCTTCTTTTGAAAAAGCTATGGCTGCAGCAAATGGTGGTCCACATGCTCGTCCATTGACTGAAGATGTAGTAAAACCAGATCAAGCTCTATTCGATAGTCTTTGCAATCAATTTAAGTAATCCTATTTAAAACGAGTCATTTATGATCTGTACCCCTCTTTACTGGAAGTCTAGTAAAGAGGGGTTTTTATAAAAATTTATAACGTATAGGTCTGTTGTTTTACAATATGAGTCATTGAGTAGAGGAATGAGTAGCGTGTCGAATGAATATAATGAAGCATTACTAGAACCACTTAAGTATTATCGGGAAGATTTAAAGGATGCCTTTCAGCATGTCACAGAAGAATATTTCCAAGACTTGGTAAATCAATCTAAGGTAGATATAGATAAAAATAGAGAGTTAATAGATAAGTATACTACTGTATCAGAAAATCGAGATCAATCAAATACTTCATATAAACGATTTGGTATTATCAAAAAAGTTGATTTTGTTATCGGTATAGGTGCCCTTATTTATGGTGTTTATCAGTTTTCACAAGATCCTATAGATATTATATCGGTTGCTGTTTCTAGTATTGTTCTTGTGCTAACTGTAGTTCTGTATCTATATTGGATTAAGCCTAATAGTAAGAGTCTTGAAGAAAAACTAAATGATTTAGAATCAACTTTAGCTCAAATGCGCCAAGAAGGGTATGAGATGCTGGCACCATTAAATAATCTATTTCATAGTGAAATGACTGCAGAGCTCATAAAGAAGGCGATTCCCTTTATTCATATGGATTCTAATTTTAATATTGAACGGTATGAACAGTTAGTTAAAGATTATGGATTTTTAGAAAAAGGGGATGTAAATCATTCAACATTAGATATTGCTTCTGGAGATATCCTAGGGAATCCTTTTGTTTTTCTTAAACGTATAATTCATTGGATGGATGACTATACATATGAGGGTACGTTAAATGTTACTTATACAGAGGAGTATGTAGACTCTAATGGTAATCTGAAGACAAGAGATGTTAACGAAACATTACGTGCCGTAATAAGACAACCTGGTCCATATTATGCAAATAGAGTATCCTTAGTGTATGGTAATCATGCGGCCCCTAATCTAATATTCCATAGAAAACCACCGGAAAAAGGATTCTTTAATCTGGGTGGTGCTAAGAGCCTTTTATCTAAAGGGATTGCTAGCATTAGAAAAAAAGGTCAGGACTCATTAGAAGGTGGTGGAAGCTTCCAAGCCTTAGCTAATGAGGAGTTTGATGCACAATTTAATGCGTTGGATCGAAATAATGAGGTTGAATTTAGGGTACTGTTTACGCCATTAGCACAAAATAATTACAAGGATATTTTTGAAAACTCTCCATATGGAGATGACTTTGTATTTAATAAAGAATGCAAAATCAATGAGATTAAAACGGATAACTCTCAAAAGTGGGATTTTAATACTGCACCATCTCAGTATTATGATTTTTCATTCCAAAAAATCAAAGAGAAGTTCATTAATTTTAACTGTGCATATTTTGATCATATGTACTTCTCATTCCTACCAGTTTTAGCAATCCCTGTGTATCAACAAATGGCATCTAATGACTATATTTATGGTAAGTCTTATGATTTCAGATATAATGATTACATTACAGAAATGCTGGCTAATAAAATGGGACTTAATTTATTTGTTCCTCCTGATGCAGCGGAGCGAAATAATGTAAAAACAATCCTTAAGACTAGTCACCATAAAAAAGAAGGCGACTCTGAAGTGATCAAGGTAGATGCGTATTCTTATAGAACGATTGGTCATGTAGATGAGGTGCCAGTCAGAGCCGGCAATGGTAGGACTTATTATGTGCCAGTACACTGGGAGGAGTATGTTCCTGTTACAAAGCATGAATTTATAGAGGTTTCGGAAATAAAATCTGCAGGAGATGATTTCAAGCATATTAAAGGCTTGGACCACTATCAACAATCTGAAAATAATAAAGATCGTTCGTTTGCATATGACCACTTTATGGTCGGTAAACTATATCGACAAAATCAATCTCTAAGCGATTTATTACATACTATTTATGAACAATTTGGAGGTAGCAATAATGGCTAATCAATTAGACGAAATGAATCCGGAAATTATGTCTGAAGGCAGAGACGTGCATGTTATCGCTAAGGTGATTCCTGTAGAAACTAGTGGTTTTGAAAAACTTATTCCTACAATTCTTATGGCAATCGGTGTTCTAGGCATCGTTTTAGGAATTGTTATAGACAAGTATGCCATATCCATTATTGGCGCAATTGTACTGATTTATCCTTGGTGGCGATTAAAACAAATTAGCTCAGAATTTAATATGATGGAACAAAGAATCCAAAATGCTGCATCTGAAATCGATAATTATATGGAGCAACGTGTTGTGATTCTTTCTAATGCAGCTAAGCTTGTAGAAAAGTCCATTGAAGTAGATAAAGATATTCTCGTAGATATTGCTAAATATAGAAGTGGCAATTTCTCTGAAGAGTCTCGTAGTGATGTAAACTCACAACTTAATAAAGCTACACGAGCTATTAATGTAGCTATAGAAAATTATCCTGAATTACAAAGCCAAGATACGATTCGCGATGCAATGCAACAAAACTCTTACTTGCAAAAAGAAATTACTGCAGCTAGAACCTTGTATAATGATGCGGTAAATACTTGGAATAGAGAAATATTTGAATTCCCATTTAAAAAGATTGTAGCGGCTAAAGAAGGCAGAACTACAAGAATCCCATTCATTGCTGATCAAGAAACTAAAGAAAAATCTAAAGGCGTTTTCTTCTAGTGTGTAAAAAGTTTGGCATTAGAACATAAAGGGGATACTATGAAGTCTTATGAAAAAGGGATTAGCTTGTCTATCTGGACTTTGAGTTGGCCTATATTTATCGAAGTGTTCCTACAGCTGTTAGTAGGTAATATAGACCAAGTGATGATGAGTCACTACTCTCCTCAAGCGGTAGCAGCTGTGGCTAATGCCAATCAAATTTTAAATATATTTATTATGCTCATCATTGTAATGAGCACAGCTACGACGATTTTGATAGCTCAATACTTAGGCGCTCGGAATCAGTCGAAGCTATCAGAGGTATGTACGGTTAGCTTGGTGTTGAACTTTTTCTTTTCATCTGTTGCGGCCGTATTCTTTATCACCTGTCATGAATGGATTTTTACATGGCTTGGTATTCCGCCAGAAACGATGAGCGATACGTCGATATATACGACCATTGTGGCCGCAGGATTACCGATTCAGGCTATGTATTATGCGTTGGTTGCCGTATTTAGAGGCCATTCATTAACGCGTGTTACTATGTATATCGCGTTAGTTATGAATGTTATCCATATCACAACTAACTATGTATTAATATTTGGTCATGGTCCCATACCAAGCCTTGGTGTACTAGGGGTATCAATTTCTACCTGGTTATCTAAGGTGGTAGGCCTCGTAATTATCGGCTATACCTTTAAGAAGTTGCTTACGTTAGAGGTGAACTTCAAATTTTTAAAACCATTCCCGTGGCATACGGTTAAGTCTTTACTGAATATCAGTGTTCCCTCTGGTGGTGAAACCTTAAGCTATCAGTTATCTCAGACAACGATTATGAAAATGGTCAACATCCTAGGGCTAGCTGTTATTAATACAAAGGTCTATGTATCGGTTATTGCCATGCTTTGCTATGTATATACCATAGCATTAGCAAATGCATCTCAAGTTATTGTGGGCTTCTTGATGGGGGCCAAACGGCAAGATGAGGTGACAAATCGCGTATGGTATTCTATGTTTTTAGCTATTACTATCAATGTAGGCTTGGCTACGTTCTTTTATATTACCAGTGATATTGTGCTATCCGTATTTACTACGGATCCAGAAATCCTATCATTAGCGCATAATGTATTATTGGTTGAGATTTTCCTTGAACTAGGACGCGCCGTTAATATTGTTATGGTTAGCTGTTTACAAGCGGCAGGGGATATTCGGACGCCGATGCTAGTAGGTGTCTTTGGCATGTGGCTATGTGCTGTACCATTGTCCTACCTCTTTGGTATTTACTGGGGCTGGGGACTCGTAGGTATTTGGATTGCTATGGCGGCAGATGAAATTTTACGAGGTTTATTATTTGTGTATCGCTGGTATAGCGGTAAATGGAAAAATAGACGACTTATTGAGGCGTAGTTTTGAAATATTAATTATTATTAATTATTACTTGTTTGTAGAAATATATTGAACATCACATTGGAGATTGTAAATTACTAGATATTTGTGAAAGTAGGTTTATATGAGTAAAACCGTAGGTATTATTGGATTAGGTCTATTAGGAGGCTCTTTAGCAAAGGCCTTAAAAGCATATACAGATTATGAGGTTGTTGGCTATGCTAGGCGACAAGAAATATGTGATGCGGCATTACAAGATGGAGTCGTGAGTGCTGCTTGGACAGAAGTCGAACCATTGATTGAACACTCAGATATTGTTGTATTTTCTTTGCCACCAGATACAAATGCACGACTTTTTACGGAAATGGCACATCTGTTTAGACCTGGTCAAGTGGTAACAGATGTATCTAGTGCTAAGGAAAACTTTGTCCGTGCTGTGTATGAATCAATTCCTAAGGGGACTATATTTGTATCTGTTCATCCTATGGCTGGTTCTGAAAAGGGTGGATATGAAGTATCTCATAAAAATCTATTTAAAGGCATGGGGTGGATTGTGCTAGAGGACAAAGCCTCTGAAGTGTATAACGAAGAGGTTGCTCAAGAACTGGCGGATATGGGACGTGCTTTAGGCTCTCGTATTGAGGTTGTCGATATTTATGCTCATGATGCATATTTAGCTATGGTCAGCCATATGCCTCATTTATTAGCATCTATTGTGACACAAGTATCTGGCGGCGATGAATTAGGCGAATTGCGCATGAAATTATCCGCTGGTGGTTTCCGCGACTGTACACGTGTAGCAGGGGGCTTACCATCTATGTGGCGTGAAATTATTTATGGTAATCGTCGTAATGTTATTAATGGTCTTACACAAATCGAAGAAGAAATTCAACGTGTGAAAGAAATACTTTCACAAGAAGATGAAGGTCAAGCATTAGAATCCTATTTGGAACGAAGCCGTGACATTCGTAGTAAATTGCCGTATTTAACGGGACAAATTAAAGATAACTAAGGGAGATAGTATGAGTTTGTTACAAGAAACTTGTGGCGCTATTACAGGTCGCAATCAAGAGATTGAACAACATATAATTGATAGCTGGAATGCAGCATCATCTGTAGAGCAGTATGGTCGTCTTGTAAATGTGGTGGCCCAATATGGCTCTGCTACGAATCAAGAGACTTTGACAATACCAAAGCCGTGTATGATTATTGCTAGTGCGGATCATGGTGTAGCTGATATGGGTGTTAGTGCGTACCCAAAGGAAACTACCGTTGGGATGACACAGAACTACCTAATCCCTAAAGGGGCTGGTGCTAATTCCTTAGCTAATTACTGTGGTGCTCAAATGGAAGTCATCGACATGGGTATTGATGCGGATATGAGTTGGGTACCGGGCCTACGCAGTCATAAACTGGGGATGGGAACAAAAAACTTCGTAGAAGAACCAGCCATGACACGGGAACAAGCGATTGAAGGCATTGAAACAGGTATCCGTCTTGTAAAAGAAAAAATCGATGAAGGTTTCAACGTATTTTTAGTAGGTGAAATGGGGATTTCCAATACTACAGCTAGTGCCCTTATGACCGCTAAGTTTGCGGGCCTCACTGCAGAAGAAGCGACAGGTCGAGGTACTAATATTTCCGATGAACGCCTTAAATTAAAGCAACGCATCGTTCATGATGTACTAGAAAAATATAAGGATATACCAAAGGACGATGCCATTGGTATTTTATCCTCTGTAGGTGGTTTTGAATTTGCTTGTATCGTTGGCGTCATCTTAGGTGCCGCTGCTAATAATGGATTGGTTATCATCGATGGTTTTAATACTTCTGCTTGTGCATTAGTAGCTAAAACCTTAGTGCCAGAAGTCATGGATTATGTGATGGCATCTCATTTGTCGGCTGAAAAGGCTGCTAAATCTTCGTTGGTAAATTTAGGTCTTGAAGCTTATGTAGATTTAGGTCTTTGTCTAGGCGAGGCCTCTGGTAGTTCGGTTCAAATGGGGATGCTAGACCTTGCAGTTCATATGTATTTGGCCATAACAGGAGGTAAGGCATGAGAACTTTCAACATAGAACCATTGCATGTACCATCCATGGAAGCATGCCGTTTACGTATTGATAATTTAACAAAACCTATTTATAGCCTTGCAACATTAGAAACCATAGCTGAACGTTTCGCAGGTATTCTAGCAAATCCTAAGCCAAATCATTTGCGCCATGGTGTGCTCATTGTAGCAGCGGATCACTTGGTAGATGGTCCTCAAAATAATCAGCATGGTAGTGAAAGCTACGCCGCTATCAAACGTTTCAATGAAGGTAGAACGGCTACGCAAGGCGCAGCATTTAAGTTAAATGCAGACGTACATGTTGTAAATGTAGGTCTTGAGCAAGATACTAGTGATCTAGAACATATTGATCAACAAGTCATTCGTAAAGGCTCTCATTTCTTTGGTGTAGAACCTGTCATTTCTCAAGATGAACTTGAGCGAGCTCTAGAGCTTGGCTTTACCTATGCTGATAAACTACATGCTGATGGATTACAAGTGGTAGCTATCGGCAATATAGGGGAGAGGGTGTTCCTTGACTCCCTCGTAACGACGGCTACAATTACGGGCTGTGCCTATGATGATATTCTCGTTCATACCGAATGTGGACCTACGGTAGAACAACGGGCTGCTCATATTCATTCCTTTGTAGATCGATTCAATATTGCTGTGGATGATTGGTCTGCATTGAGTGAAAGCAATCGCCGTGATGCGGTATTACATTTACTTCATATTGCAGGAGGCTTAGATATTGCATTCTTAACAGGCTTTATCTTAGGTGCCACAAGTCACCGTATGGCTGTAGTATTTGATAATGCCGTAACAGGTGCTGCTGTATTGGCGGCTGTTACCATTGAGCCATTAGTAAAAGACTATGTATTCCCATCGGCGGCCTATGAGGAACCAATTCATAAGGAACAATGTCGATTCCTAGGTGTGAAACCATGTTTGTACTATAACTTACAAATCGATGAAGCCTTAGGTTCCACAATGGGCCTATCTATTATCGATGCATCTATGCATATGCTAAATGACATGAAAACATTCATCGAAGCCGAAGTAAGCGTCGCTGAAGATGGGGCTGGTAAAGGTAGACAAAAGAATAAAGAATAGATTACATAAGAGAGGACTGGCGAAGTCCTCTTATATGTATTATGAAAGTGTTGTACAAGTTTTGTATCCCTGGTTTTAAAATATAAATTTCTCAGTGATTTCATATAAAAACCATTGACACTATATTTGTAAATTGATATTATTATAAGGCGGTCAGGACATTCTCAATTTGTTCTTGACGACAGATTGATAATTATGTTATATTAATTATCGGTTCTGTATGCGGGAATAGCTCAGCGGTAGAGCACCGCCTTGCCAAGGCGGGGGTCGCGAGTTCGAATCTCGTTTCCCGCTCCATACATTCCTCGATAGCTCAGTCGGTAGAGCAATCGGCTGTTAACCGATCGGTCGTAGGTTCGAGTCCTACTCGGGGAGCCATTCATGACTCACTAGCTCAGTTGGCAGAGCACCTGACTTTTAATCAGGGTGTCCCGCGTTCGAGTCGCGGGTGAGTCACCAAATCTGGCCCGTTGGTCAAGCGGTTAAGACACCGCCCTTTCACGGCGGTATCCCGGGTTCGATTCCCGGACGGGTCACCAATATGGACGATTAGCTCAGCTGGGAGAGCGCCTGCCTTACAAGCAGGATGTCGGCAGTTCGATCCTGTCATCGTCCACCAAATGCGGGAATAGCTCAGCGGTAGAGCACCGCCTTGCCAAGGCGGGGGTCGCGAGTTCGAATCTCGTTTCCCGCTCCATAAATGTTCCTCGATAGCTCAGTCGGTAGAGCAATCGGCTGTTAACCGATCGGTCGTAGGTTCGAGTCCTACTCGGGGAGCCAATTTCATATCATGGCCCGTTGGTCAAGCGGTTAAGACACCGCCCTTTCACGGCGGTATCCCGGGTTCGATTCCCGGACGGGTCACCACATGGACGATTAGCTCAGCTGGGAGAGCGCCTGCCTTACAAGCAGGATGTCGGCAGTTCGATCCTGTCATCGTCCACCAAGCTAAAGCAGTTATCTTCGGATAACTGCTTTTTTCGCGTTGGTGACAAAAAAGCGACACCTAGGTGTCGCTTTCAGTATGGACAATGTAATTCGTTAGCGTGGCGCATACATGATGATATACACGCCTACGAGGCATATAAGGCCTCCTATGATATCGTACATATCTGGGCGTAAGCCATCGACGAGCCAACCCCATAAAATAGAGAGGGCAATAAATACGCCTCCATATGCGGCATAGACCTTGCCAAAGCTTGTTTCTGGTTGAAAGGTGGGAATGACACCATATAAAATTAGCACTATAGCACCCGCTAATAGATATAAGGGACTTTTATCGTCGCGCATATAGAGCCAAACGAGATAGCCTCCGCCGATTTCAGCGATGCCAGCTAAGATAAAATAAAATATAGATAATAACATAAATACCTCTCATTGAATATAAATCTCATTTTAGTGTATCACGATTGTTTTGGAATGTCAGTAGATACTAAATTAAAATCCCTCATTCATCGAAGAATGAGGGATTTTTTAAATTATAATCTCGCTGGAGATTCTTGGAGGACGTAGTCCATGAATGTATGCATGGTTTCTGTTTTTGAGTTGTTCTTCTTATAGGCGAAGCATACTTGTAATTTAAATGGTTTTGCTAGAGGCAAATAGCCTGAAGTAATATTGAGGGCATCGAGAATTTGACGTGCTACGATGCAGCCAGAATCATTTTTCTGACAATAATCAATCATTGTATATGGATTTGATAAACGGCTACCTCTAATATGTAGGTTTTGCTGGCCGTTACCAACATATGCTTTTAAGGTACGATACATAAAGTATTTAGGAGGATACATTAATAACGGAAATTGTTGCATCGCTTTTAATGTGGCCTCATGCATTTGATCGATTATCTTTGGTGCATAGTAAACGAATTCATCTTCGCGCAATGCTTTTGATTCGTATAAGGACATATCCTTATTGTTTGGTAAATAGAGAAGAGCGATATCGATACGGTTTTCGCGCAAATCGAGTAATAACTCTTCTTCTTCCATATCAAAAATTGACATAGAAAATTCAGGGTGGTTTTCAAAGAAATGTGATACATATCCATTGAGGCGAATATCGCCGAGGCTGCGAAGAACACCGATATTTAAAATTGGACGTTCTACCTTGCTAGCTAAACGGATGGATTGTATAGCTCTTTCTAATGTATCCAAAACAAGTTCTGCTTCAGGCAAAAACAACTCTCCTTCTGGTGTTAAGCGGCTGCCGCGAGTAGAGCGCGAAATTAATTTAACGCCTACGAGACGCTCTAATTTTTTCATTTGCGCACTGAAAGCAGATTGTGTGATATTCATCGTTTGTGCTGCTAATGTGAAACTACCTGTTTTATTATATGTAATAAAACTTTGTAGTTCCTGCATGGTTGGTAATTCTTTCATCTCAGTACTCCGATTAAACTTAAAGACCTCATATTACTACATATTACCCATATTAATTGTATTGTAGCATAATATGAGTATTTTTTCATCTAAATCTATAATATACGATGAATTGTGTAGGTTGGATATAGATTGGTTCTTATATAATAAAATGTGTTTGAATATCTTTGATGGGTAAGTAATTTTAGTTATTATTAATCGTGGTAAAAGTGTTTTCAATGGTGATTAACTTTCACAAGCAGAACTAATTGACATAGCACTGTAAGAAGTGCTATTATTATTGGGTACCTTTATGTCGTGGTACAAGTCTATATTAAACTATGAGGTGATAATCACATGGCAACGAGAAGAGAGGCTCGATTCAAACTTTGTCGTCGCTTTGGTGTGAACGTATTCGGTCACGCAAAAGCCTTGAATCGCGTCAAAAAAGACCAACGTCAGAAAAAAATGTCTGAGTATGGCACACAATTATTAGAAAAACAAAAAGTTAAAGCTTACTACAACTTGCTAGAACGCCAGTTCGTACGCTATTATGATAAAGCGAAAAAAATGCAAGGTGTTACAGGTGAAAACATGTTGATCCTTTTGGAACAACGTCTTGATAACCTTGTATATCGCATCGGCTTCGGTAACTCCATTCGTCAAGCTCGTCAAATGGTAAACCATGGCCACATTTTGGTAAATGGTCGTCGTGTAGACATTCCATCCTACTCCTGCAAACCAGGTGACGTTATTGAACTTCGTGAAGCTTCCCGCGACAACGAAATGTTCAAAACTAATTTCCAAGAACTTCGTTCTTTCGAACTTCCTTACATTGAAAAAGACTTGGAAGGCTTCAAAGCTACATTCACTCGTCTTCCTCAACGTGAAGAACTTCCTATCGAAGTTAACGAAACACTTATCGTCGAATTGTACTCCAAATAATTTGGCGCTATTGCCCGCAGTGCTATGCACTGCGGGTTTTTGTATATATTGTGTTGTTTGTACTATTACTAAAAGATTGTTTTGAGTATATAAATGAGTGAATTAATTATATTTTTTCGAAATATTGATCCACAGTTTTATGTCTGTATATTTGGTCTCATTGTAACTGGAATCGGCATATATAATCCTTTATTATTGGGCTTATACTCTCCTGATAACAGTTACAATGAAAGCTCAATTATGATATTGATTTTTAGGCTTATTAGTGGGATGTTGTTTTTAATAATGGTTTTGTATTTATTATATCGGCTTGTTACAGGGACATGGTTTGGTACTTAATTTTGAGCATTTAGATTTTTCAATTAAATGAAAGTAAATATAAAATCTATCTTCTACAAAGGTAAAAATCATAGTAACTTTTAATTGACACAACCCCATAAAATCTGTATACTATTTTGAGTAAGCTTTAGTCGTGTTTCCATTAGCCCCGGAAGCAAAGGACAAGCTGATTTTGGTAGAATTATGACGTTATTAGGAGGATATGCAGCATGAAAACTACATTTATGGCCAATCCGAACACAATCGAACGGAAATGGTATGTTGTTGACGCTGAAGGTAAAACTTTAGGACGCCTTGCTGCCGAAGTTGCAAAAGTTCTTCGGGGCAAAAATAAACCAACTTTCACACCACACGTAGACACTGGTGACCATGTGATCGTTGTAAACGCAGAAAAAATTCGCGTAACTGGTAAAAAATTAGAGCAAAAGGAATACTTCCGTCATTCTGGTTATCCAGGTGGTGCTCGTTTCACTAAATTGGGTATGATGCTTGAAAAACAACCTGAACGTGTTGTTGAGATGGCAGTTCGTGGTATGCTTCCAAAAAATAAATTGGGTGCACAACAATACCGTAAATTAAACGTATACGCTGGTCCTGAGCATCCACATGCAGCTCAAAAACCAGAAGTTTTAGAAATTTCCGTACGATAATCTAGAGGGAGGAACATATAATGGCAGTAGCACAATATTACGGCACTGGTCGTAGAAAATCTTCCGTTGCTAGAGTTCGTCTGGTACCGGGCACAGGTAAAATCACTGTTAACAAACGTGAACTTAATGATTATTTCGGTCGCCAAACTTTGGAATTGATCGTAAAACAACCTTTGAATTTGACTAACACAGTTGAACAATACGACGTTATTGCAACTGTAGCTGGTGGCGGTCCTTCCGGTCAAGCTGGTGCAATTCGTCACGGTATCTCCCGTGCGTTATTGGACGTAGATGGCGAACTTCGTCAATCTTTGAAAAAAGCTGGCTTCTTGACTCGTGACCCACGTATGAAAGAACGTAAAAAATACGGTCTTAAAAAAGCCCGCAAAGCAAGCCAATTCTCCAAACGTTAATATTTGGACAACGGATATTACTCCTGCAGATATTGTCTGCAGGAGTTTTTGTATTTCTATAGTTTTTCATATCTGTGGAATCTTATTTACATCTATATACAATTCTCTTATAATGAAATTATAGGAATCGAATAATATCGATAAAATATCTTATATAGGAGAAAATATATGATTTATAATACAATTCAATACGTAGTGGACAACGGCATTGGTACGTTGACATTTAATCGCCCCAAAGTGGCCAATGGTTTTAATATCGAAATGTGCAAAGAAATCCTTGAGGTTTTAGATAAAGCGCATCATGATGAAAGTGTTCGTGCGTTGCTTATTAATGCTGAAGGAAAGGTATTCTCTGCGGGTGGCGATTTGACAGAAATGGAACGCGCTGTAAACGAAGGCGATACAGAGTCTTTGTTTGAAATCGTTGAGCTAGTAGCTCAGATTTCTATGGCTATGAAACGTTTACCTAAACCTGTTATCATGAGCCTTCAAGGTGCTGCGGCAGGTGCAGCATTTAATATGGCGTTGGCTGCCGATTTTGTTGTAGCTGCTAATAACGTACGCTTTATTCAGGCTTTTGTAAGCGTAGGTCTTGCCCCTGATGCAGGTGGTTTATTCTTATTAACTCGCTCCATTGGTATGAATCGTGCTATGCATATCGTTATGACTGGTGAAGCCGTTTCTGCTGAAAAAGGTAAGGAATGGGGCTTTGTATATAAAGTTTGTGAACCAGAGGATTTAGAGACTGCTACAAGACGTCTTGTTGAGAAATTAGCAAAAGGTCCTGCAAAATCTTATCGTGTTATGAAGGAAATGATGTGGAATAGCTTCTTAGCTGGTTGGGAAGAATACAAGAAGTTTGAAGTAGAAAATCAATGTGAATTAGGTCTTTCTGATGACTTCAAAGAAGGTGTACTCGCTTTTACAGAGCGTCGTCGTCCTAAATTTGGTCAATAGTAATATCTTTTGCATGAAATGGCATTTAGTATTACGTAGTTCATAAGAAACTATTAATATAATTAGAACCGATGTGGCTCATAACAGGTGTTACATCGGTTTTTCCTTTTCATACATTGACAAAGCGTATATAATAGAACTATTGAAATAGTTTTAGGAGGTCCATATTGTATGGCTCAAGATATAATTAAATGTTATGATGGTTCTAGTGATATCATTGCTGCATTAGCAGAGGATTTTATTGCTTTTACAGATGCAGAGATTAGCCGTACTGAAACATGTATTGTAGGTATCACAGGCGGCAGAGTAGTCAATGGTTTGTTGGAGGCCTTGAATTCTCCTGAATACATTGAGCGTGTTAATTGGGAACGTGTATTTTTCGTATGGACAGACGAACGATTTTTGCCTCAATCTCATGAGGATAATTATTTCAATCGCGTTAAACCGTTTTTGCTTTGTAAAGCAAAGGGGGCTGCACATTTTTTGCCGATTAATACAGATTCTAAAACCGTTGTTGAGGCAGCAGAGGAATATGAAAAAGAGGTAAGAAATGTTCTTAAGGCATGCAAAAAGTCTGGTCTTGATTTAGCGATTCTCGATCTTGGAGAAGACGGCCATACGGCAGGTCTTTTTGCTGGATCACATGCGTTGCGTGTCTCAGATCGCAATGTTGTGGCTGTTGAGGATGGAAAGGTGTGGGAACGAATTTCTATGACCTTCTCGTTTTTGGCAAAAACTGATGTTGTGTGGTTCACTGTGACTGGTGAAAGTAAGCGTACAGCTCTTACTAAGGTATTGTACCAACGCGAGGATTATGAAGACACAAATTGGGATAAACGTATCGGTCGTGTATTACCAGGGGCTGTGCTTTCACAAGAGGCGATGACCTGGTATGTGGACAAAGATGCGTATAATGATGTACACTAAAATGTGTAGTATTAAGTAAACTTAAAGGAGATACATATGGGGTCTATAGGAACACCTGAATTAATAGTTATTTTAGTGATTGCTCTAGTTATCTTCGGACCTGGTAAATTACCTGAAGTGGGTAAAGCGATTGGTAAGGGAATCAATGAATTTAAAGATGCTCTTACAGGCCCAAAAAAAGCTGTCGATGAAACAAAGGAAGCTGTTAAATCAGCGACTACTATCGATGTAACAGCTGGGGCTAAAAATGATGAAAAACATAAAGAAGCTAATGATTAGGAGGTATTACTATGTGTAAAGATTGCGGTTGTGGTGAAGATAATGGCGTTGTAACAAAGGTATTTACTGTACCTGGTATGATGTGCAATAACTGTAAGGAAACTGTGGAAGGGGCTACATTAGGTCTAGAGGGTGTGCTTAGCTCTGAAGTCAATTTGGCAGAAAAATCAGCTACGATTTCCTTTGATCCATCTAAGGTGAATGTAGAGGATATTACAAAAGCCATCGAACGAACTGGTTTTGATGTAGAATCCGTGGCAGATGGTGTACATAAACATAGTCATGGTTTATTAGGTACCATAAAACACCTCTTTAAATAATTAAATCCATGGAGCTGTATTGAAACATTGTTTTGATACAGCCCCTTTTTATATCGTGAGGTGAAGAGATGATACGTAAGTTTGATCCGGAAAATTTCAAGTGGGATGGCGTCGATACCTTAGTATACAAACAAGACGGGAGTCCTTTTAAAGATGTAACACGGCAAGTACTATATGATGGTGCTTATGATATTCCATGCCAATTTCGCTATTTTGAATGTTTGCCAGGGGGCTATTCCACATTAGAATACCATGAGCATACGCATATGGTTATGATTGGACGTGGTAAAGGGCAACTCTTGCTTGGTGATGAAATATATGATGTTAAAAAAGGGGATTTTATCGAAATCCCTGGCAATACGATTCACCAATTTAGAGCTAATAAGGGAGATTATATCGGATTCTTTTGTCTTGTTAATAAGGAACGCGATAAGGTGAAGCTATTATCTGATGAAGAAATGGAAACCTTAAGAAATCACCCTAAAATTAAAGCATTTTTGGAAAGTTGTTAATCAATTTAACTGGTACTATGTATAATTTGTTCGGGAGGTTCTATGAGCACGTTTACACGAGCGGCTTTTACCGTTTTGGTGGGCTTAGTGATTTGGTTCTTGCCTCATACAGAGGCAATTAAGCCGGAAGGTTGGCATTTACTGGCTATCTTCACGGCTACTATTGTAGGTTTTATTTTGCGCCCTTGGCCAACGGGCATTATGGCACTCTTTGGAATCGTTGCAGCAGTAGCTACAAAATCTATTACCATGGTGCAAGCTCTTGGTGGGTATGCAGAGGCTAATGTTTGGCTTATCGTGGCGGCTGTATTCTTTTCTAGAGGTATTATTAATTCCGGCCTAGGTAAGCGTATTGCTTATACATTGATCCGTGCCTTTGGTACGAGTTCCTTAAAGCTCGCCTATGCATTGGCTTGTACGGACTTAATTATTTCTCCGGCCACACCGTCTAATACGGCGCGTGGGGGCGGTATTATTTTCCCAATTGTGCAAAATATTTCCCTCGCCTTTGGTTCTGAGCCTTATGGTAATACGGCGCGTCGTATTGGTGCATATTTGATGACTACGGCACATACGATGAATACAATTACTGTAACCATTTTTTTGACCGCTTGTAGTGGTAACTTGCTCATCACCTCCTTAGGGGCTAAATTATTTGGCTATGATATTTCCTGGTGGGAATGGTTCCAAGCGGGTGTCATCCCTGGTGTGATTTGTATGATCCTTATGCCTTGGTTCATTTACAAAATTTATCCTCCAGAAATTAAGGAAACCCCAGAGGCTGCCAAAATGGCTCAAAAGGAATTAAATGTACTTGGACCTATTACAAAGGCTGAAATTTCTGTTGCTATTATCTTTGTTCTATGTATCTTGCTTTGGGCGACTGCCATTTGGACTAAGCTTCATCCTACAGTAGTTGCTATGATGGGTGTTCTTGCGTGCGTTATAACGGGCTCCCTTACGTGGGATGATATTTTAGGCGAACGCACTGGCTGGGATATCCTCATCTGGATGGGCACACTCGTTGGCATGGCCGGTCTCCTCGGTAAACTCGGTGTAGTTGCTGTATTTGCGAACTTTGTAAGTCAACATCTTGTAGGTATCGATTGGTTCTGGGCATCTTTTATTATCTCTGCAACCTTTGTATACTCTCAATATTTCTTTGCTAGCGGTACGGCGCGTATTACCGCATTATTCTCCGCCTTTGCAGCCATTTTGGTTGCCATGGGTGCGCCGATTCCATTTACCATCTTGCTCTTTGGTTTGATGAATAGCCCTGGCTGTACATTAACGCATTATAGCTCTGGTGTAACACCAATCTTCTTTGGTGCAGGCTATGTACCACAAGGGACTTGGTGGCGTGTAGGTCTTGCTATTTCTGTGGTAAGCTTTATGATTCATTTCTGGGGCGGTGCCCTTGGTATGTGGCTCTTTGGTATCTTATAATATGAAATTCCCTCGTTGGTGGTCGTTTTTCACCGCGAGGGAGTTTTAGTTTGTTATGAAAGTTTTAAGGACTGTTTTTAGGTGGGTATAGTTTTTAGGTATGGTGAACTTCACAAAAAAACTATAATAAATCTATAGAATATTTATTGCATGAGATTATAGAAAATGTTATTATATTTTTATCGTTACAGATTATTTTAGGAGGAAACATGTTCGGTTTAGTCATTAGCTTGTTGATTATCGCGCTGGTCGTGATTATTAAAAACATTCGAATTATGAACAACAACTTAACATGTTTTGTCTTAGAAGTTCCCGCGAATGGTTTAATATACAATCAATAAGATTTGACTATATTGTTTCTTGTTTTTGTATATATTCCATGGGGTACATAGGTTTATTTATGTATGTATTGGGTTTCTGTAAACAAAAGGAATATCATTTGTAAACTTTTAAGACGATTCTTTGTAATCGTCTTTTTTTATTTGTTATGAAAGCTGTCCAAGTGGATGCTTTCAAAAAAGTGAGGAGAATATCATGAGTTGTAGAAGTGACAATTTAAAAACAGGCGTAGCACGTGCACCACACAGATCTTTATTGAAAGCTCTGGGTTTTGTTGACGAAGAAATGGGCAGACCGGTTATTGGTATTGCGAATTCTTTCAACGAAATCATTCCTGGTCATGTGGGCCTGAAAAATATTGTACAAGCCGTAAAAGACGGCATCCGCAACGCAGGTGGTGTGCCAATCGAGTTTAATACAATTGGTATTTGCGATGGCTTGGCGATGAATCACATCGGCATGAAATACTCCTTGGTTACACGCAATATCATAGCTGATTCTATTGAAGCGACGGCTATGGCAACACCTTTTGATGCGATGGTATTCATTCCAAATTGCGACAAAGTAGTACCAGGTATGTTGATTGCAGCGGCTCGTCTTAACATTCCATCTGTGTTCGTATCTGGTGGTGCCATGCTTGCAGGTGTACATAATGGCAAAAAAATCGGCTTGTCTGATGTATTTGAAGCAGTAGGTAAACATCAAACAGGTGAAATGGGCGACGAAGAATTAGCAAATATTGAAAATAGTGCATGTCCAACATGTGGTTCTTGCTCTGGTATGTACACAGCAAATACTATGAACTGCCTAACAGAGGCTCTTGGCATGGGACTTCCTGGCAATGGTACAATCCCTGCTGTATACTCTGAACGTTTGCGTTTGGCTAAATTAGCAGGTATGCAAGCCGTAGAGGTATTGAAAGCAAACCTTCGTCCTAAAGATATTATGACTCGTGAAGCTTTTGAAAATGCGGTAGCTCTAGATATGGCTTTGGGTGGTTCCTCTAATACAGCACTTCATTTGCCAGCTATCGCTCACGAAGCAGGTGTACCATTGTCCTTGGACGACTTCGATCGCATTGCACAAAACACACCTCAATTGTCCAAACTTTCTCCATCTGGTAAATACTTCATCGAAGATTTGTATGCTGCAGGCGGCGTATCTGCTGTGTTGAAACGTTTAGCAGAAAATGGTCGTTTGCATACAGATTGCAAAACTGTAGCTCTTAAAACACAAGGTGAAATTGCAACAGCAGCTCATGTTGTGGATGAAGATGTTATCCATCCATGGAATAATCCTGTTCATGAAACAGGTGGTATTGCCGTTCTTAAAGGCAACCTTGCTGAAAACGGTTCCGTTGTAAAAGCTGGTGCTGTAGATGAAGATATGCTCGTTCACTCTGGCCCAGCAAAGGTATTCAATAGCGAAGAAGAAGCCGTTGAAGCAATTACGGGCGGTAAAATTGTAAAAGGCGATGTGGTAGTTATCCGCTATGAAGGTCCTAAAGGTGGTCCTGGCATGCGCGAAATGTTGACACCAACATCCATGATCGCTGGTATGGGGCTTGATAAAGACGTTGCCTTGTTGACTGATGGCCGTTTCTCTGGCGCTACACGTGGCGCATCCATTGGTCACGTATCTCCAGAAGCGGCAGCAGGTGGTACTATCGCCGTTGTTGAAGATGGTGATATTATCAACATCGATATTCCAAATGGTAAATTGGAATTAGCTGTATCTGATGACGAAATTGCTCGCCGTAAAGCAGCATTGAAACCATTTAAATCCAATGTAACTGGTTACCTTAAAAAATACGCTCTTCACGTATCCTCTGCAGCACAAGGTGCTATTGAAGTATTTGAAGACTAATCTTAATAGCAATATATTTTATACCAATCTTTAATAAAGGAGTATTAATGCGTAAGTTATATGATTTTATGGAGGCTCGCGAACGGTTAACCACGATTACCGTGAAAACTAAATTGCTTCATAGTGATGTGTTTTCAGACGAGTGTGGCAATGATGTATATATCAAGCCAGAAAACTTGCAAATAACAGGCTCCTTTAAGGTTCGTGGAGCCTATAATAAAATTGCAAAATTGACAGAAGAGGAAAAGGCCCGCGGTGTAATTGCCGCATCTGCAGGAAACCACGCACAAGGTGTAGCACTTGCAGCTAAACGCCTCGGCATTAAAGCCACAATCGTCATGCCAAAACATACACCTCTCATAAAGGTTAATGCTACAAAACAATATGGGGCTGAGGTAGTACTACATGGTGAGATTTATGATGAAGCTTACCAAAAGGCGATGGAGCTCCAACAAGAAAACGGCTATGTATTTGTTCATCCTTTCGATGATGAAGATGTAATCGAAGGGCAAGGTACAATTGCTCTTGAAGTATTAGCAGAACTACCTGATGCGGATGTATTACTCGTACCTGTTGGGGGCGGCGGCATTGTATCTGGCATTGCAGCGGCTGCTAAATTAAAAAATCCTCGCATCAAAGTTATCGGTGTAGAACCAGAAGGGGCAGCCAGTGCTTTGGCAGCATTAAAGGCCAATCATCCTGTACCACTCGACGAAGTGGCTACCATTGCTGATGGTACGGCGGTACGTCAAATTGGTGAAACTACACTTGAATATATCAAGAAATACGTAGATGAAATAATTACAGTTTCAGACTACGAATTGATGGAAGCATTCTTGTTGCTCGTTGAAAAACATAAATTAGTAGCAGAAAATTCAGGTATCTTACCATTAGCAGGGCTTAAAAAGCTAAACTGCCGAGATAAAAAGGTGGTAGCTATTGTCAGCGGTGGTAATATCGACGTACTTACCATTTCCTCTATGATTAATAAAGGTCTCGTAGTCCGTGGTCGGATCTTCACCTTCTCTGTAAATCTTCCGGATAAACCAGGTCAATTGGTTGCGGTATCTCAAATGCTTGCTGAGGCGGATGCAAATGTAATTAAGCTCGATCATAATCAGTTTAAAAACCTTGACCGTTTCCATGAAGTGGAATTACAAGTGACGGTTGAAACCAATGGGGAAGAGCACATCCAAAGCATTATTGATACTTTTAAAAATAATGGTTACATTATTCAACGTTTAAATTCCAGCGAGATTCTATCAGAATAGCTGGTTGAAAGGGTTCCTATGAGCGCAGAAACAATCAATGGGGCACGCATTGTCCTAGAAACATTGCATCGCCTTGGTGTAACTGATATGTTCGGCTATCCAGGTGGCGCAGTCATTCCAATTTATGATGAAATTTATAGCTTCCCTGAAATTAAACACTATTTCGTACGTCATGAACAAGGTGCAGCCCATGCAGCAGATGGTTATGCACGCGTATCCGGTCGTGTAGGCGTATGCCTTGCTACGTCTGGACCTGGTGCAACAAACCTTGTAACAGGCATTATGACGGCTTATATGGACTCAGTGCCGATGGTAGCTATTACTGGACAGGTAGGTCGTCCGTTTATCGGTAAGGATTCCTTCCAAGAGGCGGATATCCAAGGTATTACAATGCCGATTACTAAGCATAACTATCTAGTTCAAGATATTCACGATTTGCCTCGCATTATCAAGGAAGCGTACTTCATCGCTGGTACAGGTCGTCCAGGTCCTGTATTAATCGATATTCCAAAGGATATTCAAACAGAAAAAATATCTATGGCGGAATACAATAAATTATACGAAGTACCTATTCATCTTGAAGGGTATGATCCAACATACAAAGGCCATCAAGGGCAAATTAAAAAAGCGGCGACCCTTATCAAGAATGCAAAGCGCCCACTTATCATTGCTGGTGCTGGCGTATTGAAATCAGGCGCTATGGATGAACTTAAGGAGTTAGCTGAAAAGGCTCAAATTCCTGTGACTAATACGCTGGTTGGTCTTGGTGGTTTCCCTGGAGACCACGAATTAGCACTTGGCATGGTAGGGATGCACGGTTCTGTAGCGGCTAATAACTGTACAGAGGAGGCCGACCTTGTTATAGCGGCAGGCATTCGATTCCATGACCGCATTACAGGTCATCCTGATTTCTTCTGTAAAAAAGCAAAAATCATTCATATCGATATCGACCCAGCTGAAATCGATAAGAATGTTACTATCAACGTACCTATTGTAGGTGATTTAAAACGAGTATTAACCGAGCTTAATGCATTAGTTGAACCTGTTACTCATGAGACGTGGATTGAACAAATCCGCGAGTGGCAAAAGGAATATCCTATGGTGGTTCCTGAGTCTACAAATGGTGAGTTACATGCACAATATGTATTATCTGAGCTTAATAAAATCGCTAATGATGATGCCATCATTGTAACTGATGTGGGGCAACATCAAATGTGGTCAGCTCAATTCTTAACTCATAAAAAGCCACATACTATTGTTACCTCTGGTGGCGCTGGTACAATGGGCTATGGCTTGCCAGCGGCTATTGGTGCACAAGTAGGGGTACCTGAGAAACAAGTTATCCTCGTAGTTGGTGATGGCGGTTTCCAAATGACTTGTGAAGAGCTCATGATGGTTCGCCAGTACAATTTACCAATTAAAATTGTGATCATCAATAATGGCTATCTTGGCATGGTTCGTCAATGGCAACAAATCTTTAATGATCGTCGCTATTCCTATGTAGATTTGGAACTGAGTCCAAACTTCTTGAAATTAGCTGATGCATTTGATTTGAAAGCAGCTCGTCTCGATACGGTAGAAGCTTTCAATAAAGATTTCCAATCTTATATTACCTCTGATGAAAGTATCGTCTTGGATTGTCGTGTTGAACGAGAAGACAATGTATTGCCGATGATTCCAGCAGGTGGCACTGTAAGTGGTATGATGGGTAAGAAAGGGGTGCTATAAATGGCTAAAGAACATCAAGTCTTAATCATTGCAAAAAATGCGCCAGGTATTGGTACACGTATTTTGGCACTCTTTAACCGCCGTGGTTTTAATGTTACAAAAATGACCTCTGGTATTACAAATCAGCCAGGTTATGCGCGTATTACCATTACTGTTGAAGCGGATGACCGCATCCTCGATCAAGTGCAAAAACAAATCTACAAGCTAATCGATGTTGTTAAGGTTAAAGTTTTTGACGATCATGATGTAGTCTGCCGTGAATTAATGCTTATCAAGGTGAAAGCAACAGCTACAACACGATCTCAAATTGTTCAAATTGCCGACGTATATCGCGGTAATGTACTAGACATTTCTCCTACGTCTATGATTATTGAGGTTATCGGCAGCGTAGAAAAATTACGCGGTTTCATCCAAATTATGGAAACCTATGGTATTCTTGAAATTGCCAAAACAGGTATCACTGCTATGAGCCGTGGAGAAAAAATGTAGGAGATGATAGTGTGGAGAATGAATTGCTCCATTATGAGAATATCTGCTTTCGACGCGATGGCAGATATATCTTAGATAATGTAAATTGGCATATAGAAAAAAGTGAAAACTGGGCTCTTTTAGGGCTTAATGGGGCTGGTAAATCGACGCTTCTCAGCATGATTCCAGCCTACCAAATTCCAACGACAGGCACCTTGCGTGTCTTCGGTCATGAATTTGGGAAATACGCATGGCCTAAGATTAAATCGAGATTAGGTTTTGTCAGCTCTGCTCTTGGGCAATTTCAATCTACCTTGGATAAACAAGTCGTCGAGGACGTTGTTATATCCGGTGCTTTTAGTAGTATCGGTATATACCAAGATGTATCACCAGAGGTGCGAGAGCGGGGGATGCAATTATTTTATGAGTTTGGCCTAGGTCACTTAGAAGGTCATCGCTTTTATACATTGTCTGCTGGTGAACAGCGACGTGTATTGTTGGCGAGATCCATTATGGCGAATCCAGATTTACTGATCTTAGATGAGCCTTGCTCTGGTCTAGACCTGCCGGCGCGTGAAAGGTTTTTACGTACCGTATCTACGCTAGTAGAGGAGCAGAAGACACCAATTATTTATGTGTCACATCAAATTGAAGAGATACTACCAGCCATTACACATGTAGCTATTTTGCGAGAGGGCAAGATGGTACATGCGGGGACGAAACATACAGTATTAACCGATGAGAATCTATCTGATGTATTTGGAATTCCCGTGCAGGTTGTATGGAAGGATGATCGCCCTTGGGTGATTGTGCGATAGTTATCAATTTTATTTATCAGAGGTCAAGAATTCGGCTTGCTGATACTAAATTAATGTACGCCACATCTTGCAAATTTTTGTTAGATTGTGTACAGTATAAATAGTCTATATTCTATTGAATATGTTTGGAGGTTGTCTAATATGGCAGGTAAAATTTTAGGTACTACAGTTTATTATGATGCAGATTGTAATTTGAGCAAATTGGAAGGCAAAAAAATTACAGTTTTAGGTTACGGTTCCCAAGGTCATGCTCATGCATTGAACTTGAAAGAAAATGGTATGGACGTAACAATCGGTCTTCGCGGTGGTTCTTCTAGCTGGAAAGTTGCTGAAGAAGCTGGTCTTACTGTAAAAGAAACTGCAGAAGCAGTTAAAGACGCTGATATCGTTATGGTGTTGATTCCAGACGAATTACAAGCTGACGTTTATGCAAATGATATTGCTCCTAACTTAAAAGAAGGTGCATATTTAGCATTTGCTCATGGTTTCAACATTCACTTTGGCAAAATCGTTCCTCGTGAAGACGTAAACGTATTCATGGTAGCTCCTAAAGGCCCTGGTCATTTAGTTCGTCGTACATACCAAGAAGGCTCTGGCGTTCCTTGCTTGTACGCTGTAGAAAAAGATCCATCTGGCGACACTGAAGAAGTTGCATTGGCATGGGCATCCGGTATTGGTGGTGGCCGTTCCGGTATCTTAGAAACTAACTTCAAATCCGAAACTGAAACTGACCTCTTCGGTGAACAAGCTGTATTGTGCGGCGGCGTTACTGAATTGATCAAAACTGGTTTCGAAGTATTAACTGAAGCTGGTTATGAACCTGTAAACGCTTACTTCGAGTGCTTACATGAAATGAAATTGATTGTAGACCTTATCTACGAAGGTGGCTTCCAAAAAATGCGCCACTCCATCTCCAACACTGCTGAATACGGCGACTACCATGCAGGTCCTCGCGTAATCACTGCAGATACTAAAAAAGCGATGGAACAAATTTTGGCAGATATTCAATCTGGTAAATTTGCTGACGAATTCTTGGCAGATTCCAAAAACGGTCAAAAATTCCTTAAAGAACACCGTGAAGCAGCAGCTAACCATCCAATCGAACCAGTTGGTGCGGAACTTCGCAACTTGATGAGCTGGTTGAAATAAGAGATTATTGTAGTAATTTCTTGATAAGCATAGGCTTACTGAAAGCGACCCCATTTGGGGTTGCTTTTTTATTGAGTAATACAAGTACGTATGATATAGTTAACATAGAGTCAGTATAGTATATTTTGGTATAAGGAGAGATACTATGAGTTCTACAACTATTATTATCATCGTGGCGGTTGCAGTCATTTGGGCCATTTTGTTTGCCGTATTTATGAAGTTCAATAAAAAACGACAAGCCGGTGAACAACAATTTGTACAAGAGAATGCTAATAAAGCGATTCTTCATATTTATGGTAAATCTGTAAAGGTTGATGGTAAGGACCTTTCTACTATTGATCATAAAACTGGTCAATATGGTCAAGTCATTGTGGCATTAACACCAGGAGAACATACCATTGAATCCGTATATTACACGACGGATAATGTGGGTACTAAAACAAAGAATGTTGAAACACAGCCTGTTACCATCACAATTCCAGTACAAGCGGGCAATGAATATAATGCGGCTATGTATTTCTATTCCGCAGAACAACGTAAGGCCTATTATAAAGGTGACGTTGACGATGCCGTTTTAGAAGTTGAACTAGAATTAGAATCTGGTTTTACAGCGAATACTCATGCTTATATCATCGTGTACCGTGAATGTAAATAAATTAGTATAGTAACTGTTTAATAGAGCTATCATTGTGGTAGCTCTATTTTTTATAAATCGTTGTTGGTTATTATCATATTTATTTGTGATATAATAAAAAGATATATGAAAGGAGCATAATTATGGACTTCTATACCGTTTCCTATGTGGAAAGCCAAATTGCATCTAGTCATACATTAGGGTTCATTATCTTTGTAGTTGTTTTATTAGCCCTTCTCGGAGTAGGCATTCAAGTTTTGCGTAATGGTTTTACAAGCCGTTATCGTGATTTAACTGTTATATTATCCTTAATTATTGTATTTTTCTTAGGCTTAGAATATCAAGAATATGGTCGTATGAAGAATTACTCTGAAGATTCTTCTAGAATGGCTCAATTCTTGCATTCCTTTAGTGCAGACCGTGGTGTTGATGAAGGTCAATTAGCTGTTAATTCCTTAAAGGTACGTAATGGTATGATCTTAAAGGTTAGCGATGCATACTATGAGGTGCAATTTAATCCTGAATTTACTACCTATACAATCACTCGTGTGTATACAGTAAGCCCTACAGACCAAATTCATGATAAAGCGGATGTATTACCATAAGGAGGACCACATATGACAGAAGCTATGGCCGTCTATGGGATGGTCTTTGCCAAACTCGCCATCGGTCTCTTGGCGATTATTTTACAAATTAACTTAATGGGGAAGGGAAACTTAGCGCCAACCTCTGCTTTAGACCAATTACAAAACTATGTACTTGGTGGTATTATCGGTGCCATCATCTATAATGATGCGATTGGTATTTTACAATTTATGTTAGTTCTCATCTTATGGACTATTCTCGTAATGACGCTTAAATTCTTAAAAGGCAATCTAAGATTCTTTAAAACAATTCTAGATGGTCATCCTGTCATTGTCATTGAACGAGGTCATATTTTAACAGAAGAGTGTATGCGTTATGGTATTCAATCGGCTGAGTTAAAACTAAAACTTCGTACAGCCGGCGTTCAATATGTAGCAGATGTTAAGCGTGCCGTATTAGAGCAAAATGGTCAGCTTAGTGTTGTTCAGTTCGGTGAAGAAAATATTCGTTTTGATTTGATTAACGATGGTCAAATTAATCAATTTACTCTTGATGTAATTGAAAAAGATAGAGAATGGTTAGAACAAGAGGTACAAGCACAAGGATATTCCATTAAAGATATTTACATTGCGGAATACAGAGATGGTAAAGTCGTATTGTATCCGTATGAGAAAAAACATCGGCCTCAATTGGTAAAAACAATTAAAACAAAGACTACTCAGACAAAGGATACAATAAAATCTAAAATAAATGATATATAGCGTTGTTGAGCCCACTATTCATAGTGGGCTTATATAGAAAGGAAATTAGTGAACCGTAAAGATTTAATTGATCGATTACAAGAACTTTATAAAGATGAAGATAGCCGCGTAACTATTAACCCTCATGCAGAGCAAAAGGTTGCCATCGTCTATCCGAATACCTATTTTGTGGGCATGAGTAATTTAGGCCTTCACATTATCTATGAGGAAATCAATTTGCATCCATCTAGTGTATGTGAGCGGATATTCTTGCCTGAGAAAAAGGAACTAGACGCCTATGATAAGACGAAAACACCGCTTATGAGCGTTGAAACGCAACGGCCTATGCATCAGTTTGATGTAGTGGCCTTTGATGTTACCTTTGAAATGGATTATTTCCATATTCCTCTTATGCTTCGTCATGGTCGGGTACCTGTTACGAGTGAAGCCCGAACTGGCTTTGATCCTATCGTCATTGCGGGAGGACCTTGTGCGACATTTAATCCTGAGCCCTTTGCCGATTTTATCGATGCTTTCATCATCGGTGAAGGGGAGGGCATTGTTACTGCTGTGTTAGAACGAATTCGCAAGGGTCGTGAGAATGGTGAAAGCCGAGAAGAAACGATTTCTGCACTAGCTCAAATTGATGGTGTATATGTACCTGTTTTATATACCCCTCAATATGACGATAAGGAACAATTCATTGGTTACGATATAGCAGATGGTGCCCCTAAAATTATACGACGCCATTTTGAACCTCTTACGAGCGGTGGTGAAACGGTAATTGCTACAAATTTCACCGAGTTTGGCGCCATGTATATCATCGAGGTAGCTCGAGGCTGTGGCCGCCATTGTCGATTCTGTATGGCTGGGTACTGTTTCCGCGTACCGCGTGTACGACCACTGGATATTTTGAAAGAAGGCGTCGATAGAGCAGAAAAGTTAGGGAAAAAGGTGGGCCTTATGGGGGCGGCCATTTCCGATTATCCAGAGGTTGATGAGCTCGTAACCTATATTCGCTCTAAGGATATGCGCTATTCCTGTGCGTCCTTGCGCGCCGATTCCTTGACACAAGCCGTTGTCGATGGATTGGCTGAAAGTGGACAAAAGACAATTACTATTGCGCCTGAGACGGGTAGTGAACGATTACGCCGTGTCATCAACAAGGGGATTAGTGAAGAAAATCTTCGCACTGCTGCTCAGTTATCTGCTAAGTCTGGAATTCAACATATGAGGCTATATATTATGATAGGACTTCCAACGGAAACGGATGAAGATATAGATGCTATCGTAGGACTGGCAGAACGTACACAAGCACACATGGCTGAGGTGGGCTGTAAAGGCCGATTAACACTTAGTATTAATCCGTTTATACCAAAGCCGTTTACGCCATTTCAATGGATGGCTATGGATCATCAAAAGAGCGTAGAAAAGAAATTACAATATATTAAGAAATCATTGCAAAAAAATCGTCGCATCGAGGTACTCGTTGAGTCTCCCAAAGAGGCATATATCCAAGGTGTACTCGCTCGGGGTGATCGCCGTTTAGGCAAGGTACTCGCTGCGTGTGCTCTAGATAGAGGTAGCAAATCCTTTAAATCTGAAATGAAAAAAGCCGGCCTCGACATGGATGACTGCAATTATCGGGAACGCAAGTTTGAGGATTATTTGCCTTGGTCTCATTTGGATATGGGTCTAAGAAATGGTTATTTAGAACAAGAATGGCAACGGGCCGTTGATGAAGCGTATACACCGCCTTGTATGGAAGGGTGTAAGCGCTGTGGCGTGTGTAAGTGATTCGAGAAATAAATAGTAGAGGAACAGTCGTATGGATATTACTGTTGTAAATGTAAATACAAATGATGATCGTAAATGGTCTTTTGAAATGCCTAACTGGGCCAATCAATTTCCTCTGGTTATGGGGGATACATATCGTCATGGCGGTGTATCTAAGAAGCCATGTGAATCTCTAAATTTAGCTACTCACATAGGAGATTCATTACAAGATGTATTAGATAACCGCAGCATTGTGGCTGATCATTTAGGTGTATCGCCAGACCGCATTACCTGCGGCAATCAGGTGCATGGCCTTAATGCAGTACGCATTACAGAAGATTTAATTGGTGCTGGCTCTATGAGTTCTGATACTGCTATTCCAGATTGTGATGCAAGCTATACGGATATACCAAATATTCCATTATTCTTATTTACTGCCGATTGCGTACCAGTAGGCATTTACGATCCTGTGCATCATGTGGTAGCTACCGTTCATGCAGGTTGGCGCGGTGCTATAGGCCATCTACCGGTTATCACCATAGAGGCGATGCAACGAGATTTTGGTACGCGCTTTGAAGACTGCTATGTATATTTAGGTCCTAGCATTGGACCTAAATCCTTTGAGGTTAATCAAGAACTGGCAGATACTTTCACAGACGAGTGGAAGAAAATAACTGATGCCAATAGTGATGAATTGGTCCGATATATCGTTAGAGATGGTGCGTTGAAAGCGACACCACATGTTGATTTGTGGCGATTTATCGAAGAAGATTTGTTGCAACGAGGTGTTCCAAAGGACCAAATCTGTATTGGTGGTACCGATAGTATGACCGATGAGAATTGTTTTTCCTATCGTCGTGAATATGGCAAAACAGGGCGTATGGCATTATTTGGTATGCTCGAAAAACGGTAAAGATATACATTATTGGTTAAATATTATATAATATAAGTCTATAGGATATTTATTTATACGTTACTATATGGGAGGATCATATGATTGAAGAATCCCTTCATAAAATCCAACAACGCATGGCCGATGCAATGGCTAGCGTAGGGCGCACGGATACGGCGTTACTTGTTGCGGTTACAAAGAATCATCCTGTAACGGCTGTAGAGGAAGTGGCTCGCCTTGGATGCACTCATGTAGGCGAAAATCGCGTGCAAGAGGCAAAAGAAAAACAAATGCTTTATACAGGACCTAAATTGGTATGGCATTTAATTGGCCATTTACAAGTCAATAAGGTTCGCCAAGCGGTACCGATGTTTGATTTGATTCATTCTGTAGATAGTAAGAAACTATTAGATGAAATCGAAAAGGTTGCTGCTAAGCATGATAAAGTACAAGATATATTGTTACAAGTCAATGTAGCTCGCGAAGCGAGTAAGTCTGGTATGTCCGTAGAGGATTTTCCTGACATACGAGACTATGCGAAGACCTTACCGCATGTACGCGTTAAAGGGTTGATGTGCATGGCTCCGTTTTTCGAAAATCCGGAGGATGCAAGACCTATCTTTAGAGTGGCACATGCTTTGTATGAAGATATGAAAGGGTATTTCCCTGATGGGGATATACAATATTTGTCGATGGGGATGACACATGACTTTGAAATAGCCTTACAAGAAGGGGCTAACATCGTGCGTGTAGGCACTGCCATCTTTGGGGAACGTGTATATAACTAATTGGGAATATAACAGTGTGAGTATATTAGGAGGATTACCATGTCTATGGGAGAACAATGGCAAAAAATCAAAAATTTTATCGGCATTAATAATGATGACCGTTATGATTATGATGATGAGTATGAATATGAAGATGATGAGGACTATGCAGAGGACGTGCCACCAGTAGCACCAACAGCAGCTGCATCTGAGTTCCATCCACGTAAGGTAGGAGGCACATCCACTATGACACAACGTCCAACAGCCATGAAAGTAGTTGTTATCGAACCTAAGGTTTTTGAAGATTCTGAAAGCATCACTCATCAATTGCGTGACATGCGCCCTGTATTGATTAACTTTGAAAATACAGATCCTCACGAAGCAGCTCGCATCGTTGACTTTGTATCTGGTGCAACATTTGCATTAGATGGCAAATTGGAAAAGGTAGGCAAAGACATTTTCATGTGCGTACCTGTTAATGTATCCATTGATTATAATAATGAATCTGAAAGTGGAACAACTGAGCAACAAGAATTTAACTGGCAAAATAAATAATCCAGTATAGAAAAAGTGGTGATACTATGTTGGGAAAAACAGTATGTATAGGCGTAGGCGCCATGGGTGGTGCCCTTTTACGAGGCGCACTTTCACAAGGTATATTGCGTAGAGATGATGTATCAATCGTAGTGCATCGCCCTGAACATCGCGACGAATTAGTTGACGAATTGGGCGTTACAGGTTTTGTAGAATTACCTGATATGGCGCAGTTTGACACGATTATCTTAGCTGTTAAACCACAGGTATTGCCATCTGTATTGAGCCAATTAACGTCTGTGAAAGCGGGTGCTACGGTTATATCCGTGGCAGCTGGCGTAACATTAGATACCTTGCGCAAAGCATTACCAACTGCGGTATTGTACCGTGCCATGCCGAATACTCCAGCATCTATTGGATGTGGTATGACCGCGTTGACTGCGGATAATGGAGCTGATACAATTCACGTGGAGGCTTTATTTAATGCGGTTGGTGAAGTAGCCGTTGTCAGTGAAGCCGACCTAGATCGATTAGGCGCTTTGTCTGGTGCCGGCCCAGGATATATGTTTGTCATTTTAGATGCCTTGGCTGATGCGGGGGTCCGCATTGGATTACCTCGTCAATTGGCAATTAAGGCGGCTGCCCAAACGATGTATGGGGCTGGTAAAATGGCATTAGAATCCGGCACACATCCTGCTATATTGCGCGATCAAGTGACTAGCCCTGGCGGCACTACGATTGCTGGCATTGGAGCTATGGAAAAAGGTGGCTTGCGCAGTGCCCTACAAGATGGGGTTGTTGCTTGTTTAGCTCGTTCCAATGAATTGGGGAAATAATGGCTGATACTAGTAAATTAATTAGATATTTTGAAGCAAGCGGTAGCGGTGAAGAAGCGCGCCGTATGCTTGATTTAGCAGAACAAGTGGTAAAGGGAAAACCGTATCGCGTATGTGACTTTACAAGTCCTGCAGGACTTGTTATCGCTGATGCAATTAAGGCGGCTTATCCTGAATTACTCGTTCAATCCTATGGCGGCTATGAAGGGGCAGAACGTATTCGTATCGCCTTTGTAGATAGTCATTTTCAAGGTACAGTAGATATGGGTATCATTCCCTTGAAGGTATCTTGGGACCCACGATTTAGATTGTTAAATCATCGTGATGTGCTTGGTTCTTTAATGGGACTTGGCATTGATCGCTCTAAATTTGGCGATATTATCATGGGTCAAGGGGGCGCACAAATTCTCGTAGATAGTGCTGTAGCAGATTTTGTAGTGCAAAATTTTACAAAGATTGCTATGGTTGCTGTATCTGTAACTCCGATGGAGTTAGATGAGATAGCACCAAAAGAAGAAAAGATTAAAGAAGTGCGTACTACCGTTGCATCACTTCGATTGGATGCGGTAGCAAGCTCTGGCTTTAGCGTATCCCGTACCAAATTGGTGAGCGCTGTAAATGCCGGTTTATTGCAAGTAAATTGGCAACCTGCAAAGGGGCCATCCCAAGAGGTCAAAGAAGGGGATATCATCTCTATGCGTGGTCGTGGCCGAATGAAGGTAGAGGCTATTACGGGCACATCCCGTAAGGGACGTATCGGCGTTTACCTTAAACGATTTATGTAAGCAAATAAGCAATCGGCTTGATTCATCAAGCCGATTTTTTATACCGCTTATGTATATCTATAGTTTCATATGTAGGTATACATAAGCGGTATCATCAATTATGCGAGGTTCATTATGATATCTCTAACATTACAAACTACAGCGAGTGATACCATTTTATTTGTAGGTGGTGGCGCCGTGGCTGAACGACGTCTAGCATTATGCTTAGACGAGCCCTGTCAATGCATTGTCATTAGCCCTGTTATAACAAATCGGATGAAAGCTTGGCATGAGGATAACAGATTTATTTGGCACAATACAGTGTTTAGCGATGACCATATAGACATTGTAAAACAATGTAAATTATTGTTTATCTGTACAGATAATAAAGCTGTTAATGATTATATGGAAGCTATAGCACGCAATAATGGCATACTAGTCAATCGTGCCGATAATGCTACAGCTTGTGATTTCACAGTACCATCAACAATCGATATGGGTGATTTGCATGTTGCGATTAGTGCTAATAATGGGGGACCACGTATTAATCGTCTTGTGAAACAAGATATGATGAATCGTTATAATATATTGCAAATTGCCATACCGAGACTTAAAATTATGAGGGAAGAGGTAAAGTTACTTATCCCTAGCGTAGAGGAGCGTAGCCGTTTTTGGCGCACTCACCTAGGCGAATCTGAATTTCAGGCTATTCTTAAGGGACAATGGCCTTTGATAGAGGAGAAACTACACCATGCAATTAGTGGTATTAGGACTAAATCATAGAAGTGCTGCCGTTGAGGTGCGTGAACGTTTCTCGTTTGAAAAGAACGAGGTAGAAAGCGCCTTAAATCGACTCTATGAATACGAAAAAATTTCAGAATGTGTCATTCTATCGACTTGCAATCGTACGGAAATTTATGCCGTATTAGAAGATGTACAATCTCCTAAAGCGTATATGCTCGATGTATTAAAGCATTTAAAACATGCCGATACAATTGATGAATCCGCATTTTTCTTCTATGAAGAGAAAGCGTGTATAGAACATCTATTCCGCGTATCTGCTAGCCTTGACTCCCTAGTATTGGGGGAAGGTCAAATCCTCAGCCAATTGAAAGGTGCCTATATTGCGGCCTATAGTGCAGGCTTTACGGGAACCGTATTTAATATCTTGTTCCAACGCGCTATTGGTGTTGGTAAAAAGGTTCGGACCAATACAGGCATTGCGAATACACCTGTGTCTGTTAGTTACACGGCGGTTAACTTGGCGGAAGATAGCCTAGATAAACCACTTTCAGAAGCAACAGTCCTCATCTTAGGGGCTGGTACCATGAGTGAGTTAACAGCTACACATCTTCAAGCAAAGGGCGTAAAAACCATATTCGTATCAAATCGAACTTTTACCAAAGCGGAAGCCTTGGCGAAGAAATTTAATGGGCAAGCCATTAAATTAGATCACTATGTGGAACAAGCGGAACATGCGGATATCATCATTACATCGACGGGGGCACCGCATTATATTATTGGTGAAAAGGAGGCCAAACGGATTGCCGCATTGCGTCATGGACGTCCCATCGTGATGATTGATATTGCGGTACCACGTGATATCGATCCAGTCGTCGCGGATATCGAAGGTGTGTACCTATTCAATATCGATGCTCTAGAAAGCGTTGTAGAAGAGAATAAACAACAACGCGAGGAAGAGGCGAAACGGGCTGAACCGATTATTCACGAAGCCATCGATGAAGTGTTAGAAAAGTTTAGTTATTTATCCGTACGTCCTATGATGGCATTATTGACGGATAAGGCTGACCGTATTCGTCGCCGTGAATTACATCGAGCGCTGGCTAAATTGCCTGATATTTCCGATAAAGAGCGTCGCATCATTGATTCTATGAGTCGTATGATCGTTAGAAAAATGCTAAGAGAACCGATGATTCATTTCAATGAAATCGCCGGTACACAAGAAGAAGGTTTATATTGGGATTTATTCAAAGATATGTTTAATCTCGAGAAAGAAGGCTCGTAGTATGAGGAACCACATTAGAATTGGAACTCGAAAGAGTGCTCTTGCCTTATGGCAGTCAGAATATGTAAAAAGTGAATTGCAACGCTTGTACCCAGGGGTTACCGTAGAATTAGTTCACTTTAACACAAAAGGGGACCGCATTTTGAATAAGCCCCTTGCCGAAGTAGGTGGCAAAGGTTTATTCACTGCTGAATTAGAGGCTGCTATGCATGCTGGTGATATCGATATCGCCGTTCATAGTTTAAAGGATATGCCTACAGAATTGCCAGATGGCCTTACATTAGGTGCTATTTCCAAACGGGAAGTACCATTCGATGCTTTGGTCAGTCCTAAATATAAAACATTGGACCAATTACCAGAAGGAGCTCGCATTGGTACCAGTAGTTTACGTCGTCAAGCCCAATTATTGCATCGCCGTCCAGACCTACAAATTGAAGTCATCCGAGGCAATGTACAAACCCGTCTTGGCAAGATTGAAACGGAAGGCCTCGATGGCGTCGTATTAGCACAAGCAGGCCTTAAACGGCTCGGTTTAGATGATAGAATCACACAAGTCTTTACGGCGGATGAAATGATTCCTGCTGTGGGGCAAGGTGCTTTGGCTATTGAATGTCGCAGTGACGATACTGAGATGTTAGAAATACTTTCAAAAATCGACGACGAACCAACACGCCTTGCCGTAGAAGGGGAACGTAGTTTCTTGAACCAACTCAATGGTGGCTGCCAAGTGCCAATGGGCGTATATGGGACCGTTGAAAAGGGACAGCTTAATTTGAAAGCGCTCATTGCGTCCTTGGATGGTAAAACTGTATATGAAGGGGAATTGTCTGGACCTGCTAAGAAAGGGGTTATGTTAGGCAAAAACCTTGCGAAAGCCTTATATGAAGAAGGGGGCAAACACATTGTGGAAGCCCTTGTTAAGGAGGGAATCATAAAATGACAGGTTTAGTATATTTGATTGGCGCAGGCCCTGGAGATTCTAAATTAATCACCGTAAAAGGTAAGGAATGTATAGAACGCGCAGATGTTATTGTATATGATTATTTAGCAGATGCTCATCTATTAGAATGGGCTAGACCTGATGCAGAATTGATTTATGCAGGGAAACAATGCAAAGACCACACCATGCACCAATGGGAAATCAACGAACTATTGGTAAAAAAGGGAAAAGAAGGCAAAATCGTAGCCCGCTTAAAGGGTGGTGATCCACTCGTATTTGGTCGTGGTGGGGAAGAAGCCATGGCCCTTCGTGAGGCCGGTGTTTCTTTTGAATTTGTACCTGGTGTTACATCGCCTATCGCAGCGCCTGCCTATGCTGGTATTCCTGTAACACAACGTGCTATGGCTACATCCTTTGCTGTTGTTACCGGTCATGAAGACCCAACAAAAGCGGTGTCTGGCATCCATTGGGAAGGTCTTGCCACAGCAGTGGATACACTTTGCTTTGTCATGGGTGTAGGCAATTTACCTACGATTGCAGAAAAATTGATGGCTCATGGCCGTCCTGCTAATACACCAGTGGCGCTCGTTCGCTGGGGGACTAAACCTGTTCAAGAGGTGCTTGTTTCCACACTAGAACATGTTGTAGAAGACGTGGAAAAGGCACAACTAAAAGCGCCAGCCATCATCGTCGTAGGCGATGTGGTAAACTTGCGTGAACAATTGCAATGGTTCGATAACAAGCCGTTATTCGGCAAAACGATTGTAGTTACTCGTGCTCGCTCTCAAGCTAGCAAATTCCGCGATATGCTCATGAACCAAGGAGCCAATGTAATCCAAGCAGCAGCTATTAAAACAGAGCCTGTAGAATTATTTGATGAAGATAAACGTTTATTACATGGCGTAGATCGCTATTCTTGTGTCGTATTCACATCCGCTGAAGGGGTACGCTACTTCTTTGATGCATTGTACGGAGAAGGCAAGGATGCACGTTCCTTAGGTTATGCTAAGGTATGTGCTATCGGCAGTGCCACAGCTAAGGCGTTGACTAACTATGGCATTACGCCGGATATTATCCCTGTAGATTATAAGGCTGAATCCGTTGTAGATGCATTGAAACAGCATGTTAAACCTAGACATACAGTGCTATTAATTCAACCTAAGAAGGCTCGTGAAGTGATTCCTCGTGAATTACGTCACTTAGATATCGACGTAGATATCTTGCGCTTGTATGAAACGCAACAAGATACATCTCAACAAGAGGCATTAGTAGATGCATTGCAACATGGTCATGTCGACTATATTACATTTACTAGCTCCTCTACAGTTACCAATACATTGGAGCTATTGGGTGAGGATGCACTTTCACTATTAGAACATACAAAAATTGCATGTATCGGACCTATTACGGCCGCTACGGCTATGAGTGCAGGTTTAAAGGTAGATATCATTAGTCCTGTATATACGACAGAAGGTCTTGTAGACACAATCGTGAAAGACTGCGCTAACTAACATACTGTCATTATTAAACGGAAGAAGGAAATTTACTATGTACGATTTAACCTATCGTCCTCGCCGTTTGCGCACTTCTCCAGAAATGCGTGATTTAGTACGAGAAACAACATTAGATACAACTGATTTGATTTATCCATTATTCATCGTTCCTGGTGAAGGGGTAAAAAAAGAGATCGACACATTGCCAGGACAATACCATTTATCCGTAGATGAAGCGGTAAAGGTGGCGCAAGAGGCTTATGACCTCGGCATTCGTGGTGTAGAAATCTTTGGCATCCCTACCTATAAGGATGAACAAGGTTCCTCTGCTTGGGATATGGAGCAACCGGTACAACAAGCGATTAAAGCCATCCGTGAAGCGGTGCCAAATCTATTGGTCATTGCAGACGTATGCTTATGTCAATATACCTCTACTGGTCACTGTGGCATGATTGATCACCATGAAATCTTGAATGATGAAACATTGCCTCTATTGTGCAAGGTTGCGGTTAGCCAAGCACAAGCAGGTGCTCATATGGTGGCGCCATCAGATATGATGGATGGCCGTGTAGGTGCTATTCGTGAAGCTCTTGATGAAGCTGGTTTCACCAATGTATCCATTATGAGCTATGCTGCAAAATATGCATCTGCCTACTATGGTCCATTCCGTGGCGCCGTTAATTCGGCTCCTCAATTTGGGGATCGTAAATCCTATCAAATGGATCCGGCTAATCGCTTAGAAGCAATGCGTGAAATCGAACTCGATATCGCTGAAGGTACGGATATTATCATGATTAAACCAGCATTATGCTATTTGGATATCGTTCGCGAAGCCCGTGATCGTTATGAATTGCCATTGGCTGTCTATAATGTATCCGGCGAATATGCAATGGTTAAAACGGCTGTAGCCGCTGGTCTTATCGATGAACAACGCCTTGTTATGGAAACGATGCTCTCCATGAAACGAGCTGGTGCTAAGATTATCATTACATACCATGCCCTTGATGTGGCACGTTGGCTTAAACAATAAGGAGTGACTATGTTACAACTAGGTAAATCAGAAAAAGCGTTTGACGAAGCAAAGCGATATATGCCGGGTGGCGTTAATAGCCCTGTTCGCTCCTATCGTAGCGTAGGCTCAAACCCTCCATTTATTAGCTCCGCTAGCGGCAGCCGTATCTATGATATCGATAACAACGAATACATCGACTATGTATTGAGCTGGGGCCCTATGATTTTGGGCCATGCGAACCCTGAGGTCGTAGCTAGCCTGCAAGAGGCCATTCCCCGTGGCACAAGCTATGGTGCGCCTACACTGTTAGAAACGGAATTGGCTAAGAAAATCCAAGCCTTCATGCCATCTATGGAAATGATTCGTCTCGTTAACTCTGGTACAGAAGCGACCATGAGCGCATTGCGCGTAGCTCGTGGGTACACGGGTCGCGACCGCATCGTTAAATTTGTTGGTTGTTACCATGGTCATAGTGATTCTCTATTGGTGAAAGCAGGATCTGGTCTCGCTACATTTGGCGTACCAGATAGCCCAGGCGTACCAAAGGGCGTTGCAGAAAATACCATCACATTGCCATACAATGATATTGATGCAGTTAAACAATTATTCGATGAAATAGGCGATACCATTGCATGTATTATCGTAGAACCGGTAGCAGGTAACATGGGCTGTGTGCCTCCGGTAGAAGGATTCCTTGAAACCTTGCGCGATGTAACAAAGGCGCATGGTGCCCTATTAATCTTTGACGAAGTTATGTGTGGTTTCCGTGCTAGCAGTGGTGGTGCACAAAAACTATACAATATTAAACCCGATTTGACTTGCCTTGGTAAAATCGTCGGCGGTGGTATGCCTCTCGCTGTATTTGGCGGTTCTAGCAAAATCATGAGCGAAGTAGCACCATCCGGCCCTATTTACCAAGCCGGTACTTTGAGTGGTAATCCTGTGGCTGTAACAGCGGGCCTTGCTACATTATCTATGTTGCAACGAGACCCAACCATCTTTAAACAAGTGGAAGATAGCACAAACGCATTGTGTAATGGCCTTGAAGAATTGGCTAAGAAATACAATGTACCAGCTGTGGTGCAACGTGTAGGTTCTATGTTTACCTTGTTCTTTACAGATAAATCGGTTCACAATTTTGATGACGCTAGTGCATGCAATGCGGACCATTTCAAGACATTCTTCCATCATAACTTGAGCCATGGTATTTACTATGCGCCAAGTCCATTTGAAAGCAACTTTGTGTCTATGTGCCATAAGGGCGCAGAAATCGATAAAACATTGGCTGTCGCAGAAGAAGCTTTCAAAATTATCAGTGAAACACTGTAATATTCTTTTGACGTAATCGATGTAGGTGATGAACATGCAATTTTACAAGAACTTAAAACGGGCTCGCGTACGCATGGGAAAGAGCCAAATCGAAGTCGCCAAGGCTGTAGGTATTAGTAATGCAGCATTGTCAAATTACGAGACTGGCTATAGAGAACCAGACCTCGATACACTGTGCGCGTTGGCTCGTTACTATGAGCTGACCTTAGATGAACTCGTGAATGTTAATAATGAACAGCAAGAACGCATTTATGACATTAGCACCGCTGTGAAGGATACACATATTAAGTTCAAAGGGGATTTGTATGAATTAAAAGCATCGCAAAAGAAGGTTCTCTTGCGAGAACTGGATACAGTGTTTGAAAAATTTCAACGATCTCGTATAACATCTATCAAAGAAGGTACCTCACATCGCCATCCTCATATCAATCGGGGAGGACTGTTGGGGACTAACCTTGCGGTGAGTCGCGGGAAAAAATGATAAGATAATATTGACAGCCTTAAGGATATACCCTATACTGAACTTGTGAACATTATAGTGTGTCTTTAGCTAGACTTTGGACGTACTCATAACTGTTTGCACCACAAAACAATAATAAAAGGAGCCTAGATGGTCGTTTATAGAATTGCTATGAACGTCATCTAGGCTCTTTTTTGTGAAAGTCGTTAACATAGGCTTATAGGACAAAAAGTGTGTGTGAAAACATCAATTAACCCTTGTAATTACTGGCTAAAATGAGGTTATATCTTCCTATATATAAACAAATATGGAGGAAGAGTTTGTGTGACAAATAAAATGTCCTGATTGTAATGAAAAATGTATTAAACATGGTGTTTTAAAATCTGGTTATCAGCGTTGGTTTTACAAACATTGTAAGGTGGCATTTACCGTTAAAATTAATAATTTAAGTAAAGAGTTAAACCTATTCTTGAATTGGTTATTCAGCATCGATATTCAAGCTGATATGCCTGGTAAAGGTCGTACATTCAGGCGTAAAACCGCTAAATTTTGGTCCATATGGCCGTTGCCACCAAAAGTGGAAGAAGTACATGATGTGGTATATCTTGATGGAATTTACTTAGCTAGGAATTTATGTGTATTAATTTGTTGCAATGATACTCATGTTCTAGGATGGTATGTCTACCGTTATGAGCATGCAAATAATTTTATTAGTAGCTGTACTTTAGATAAGGTATTAGTAGTATTTTATTATATTATCGTAAATTTTTTAGACTATCTTTTAGACTATCATATATAAATCTGTATTTGACGATTTGAAAGAGATAGTGGTAGTATAAATTAAACATATATTTGCTATTAAAAGGATGCTAGTTATGGAAATTACACAATCCTATTTGGATGAATTAATATTCACACCAAAAAGAATTACTATTAAACCAGAACGAAACTATCAAGTTATTAATGGATCCAACAGGAAGAATTTCGAACTGGTATCAGATAAATATAATGAACGATTTAGAGTTTTTATTAGACAAAATGTTACACTTCCTGAAATATATTCAATTGGACTACAATTAATCAATAATAATTTTGAGGAAAATCCTATATTATTTAGATGTAATGGACCACATGGTGGGAATAAAAGTATTCCAGAACATTTTGTTACTCATATACATCGTGCTCAATTAATATCTGTAGATATTGGATTGTTTGGGATTGAAAAGTTGAATGAAGCTTGTGGAGAATTCTCTACGTTGGAAAGTGCCATATATTATTTTTGTAATACGTGTAATATTTTAGATGCCAGAACATATTTCCCTGAATGTTGGGAAGTACCTTTATTTAAATAGTGTTGGAAGGAGGTAATAAATAATGGATATTAAATTATTAAATAAATATTTAAGTAAATCTTTTAATAATCAATTTGAAATTAAAGAAAAACGACAGAATTTATATCAAATTTTACTACCTCTTTTTTATCCTGATGGTGATATGCTTGATATTTTTATTTCTGAACTAGAAAAAGACCAGTTTTTAGTTTCTGATTGTGGAACTACATTAATGCGCCTTTCATATAGTTTTGATTTGGATACCGACAATAAAATAGAACTTTTTAAACGTATTTTATTACAACAAAATGCTAAATTTGAAGAAAATACAGGCTCGATTCAATTAATATCTAATCTAGATCAATTATTTAATAATATTATGCAATTATCACAGATTATAGCACAGGTCTCAAATTTAAAAATATTACAACGTAAAACTGTAGCATCACTTTTTTATGATGATGTGAAGAAATATATAGAATCCTATTTAACATCATTTAATGTAAAAAATAATTATATGCCTATTAATAATGATCAGGATTTAGTGGTTGATTATGCATTTCTTGGTGATAAAAGATCTGTATATGTATTTCCTGTTAAGGGAAGTAGTAAAACTCAAAATGCAATTATTACAATTTTAAGACTTCAACAGCTATTAGATTCACCTTTTACAAGTGTACTTATACATGAAGATTTTGAATGCTTGACAAAAGCAGAACGTCGAATTTCTATGAAAGTTGCTGATAAGCAGTTTGGTGATTTTAACAGTTTCAAAGAATCTGCTGAAGATTTTATTAATAGAGCATTGGCATAAAAAAGTCATACATATTCTATTGTTATAGAATGTGGCTTATAGGATAAAAAGTGTATGTGAAAACCCTTATAACACTAGTAAATATCTAGTGTTATAAGGGTTTAATCTTTTTCTGGAGAAGTTTGAGGGTGGACAAAAAGTGTGGGTAAAAACATCAATTAACCCTTGTAATTACTGATTAAAATGAGGTTATATCTTCCTATATATAAACAAATATGGAGGAAGAGTTTATGCGACAAATAAAATGTCCTGATTGTAATGAAACATGTATTAAACATGGTGTTTTAAAATCTGGTTCTCAGCGTTGGTTTTGCAAACATTGTAAGGTGGCATTTACCGTTAAAATTAATAATTTAAGTAAAGAGTTAAACCTATTCTTGAATTGGTTATTCAGCACCGATATTCAAGCTGATATGCCTGGTAAAGGTCGTACATTCAGGTGTAAATGTCAATATAAGAATGTACAATTTTGACGATGTACAATGTACAGTTATTCCTTCTGTTGCATATGGTTTCGTAACCGGTATGAATCTCCAGTTATGCTAATCACATGTGCATGGTGAAGTAATCGATCAACAATAGCATTAGCTACTCGCTCATCATGTAAAATGGTAGCCCACTCATCAAAATTAATGTTAGACGTTACGATGGTACTTTTCTTTTCGTACCGTCTATCAATAATTTGAAATAGTAAGTTAGCATCACCTGGTTGTAACGGTAAATAGCCAATTTCATCAATGATGAGTAATTGGTAGCGTGCATAATGCTTGAGCCGAGTTTCTAATCGTCCTTCATCTTTTGCACTCTTAAGGTTTTGAATTAAATCATGGCATTTAATAAAATAGGTGCTTCGTCTGTTACGAGAGCTTTCAATACCTAGTGATGTAGCTAAATGTGTTTTCCCAACTCCGCTAGAGCCAAGAAATACAATGTTTTCAGCTTGTTCCATGAATCCTAATGATGCTAAATCCTTAATTTGCATTTCGTTAATTTGTGGTTGAAATGAAAATTCAAAATCAGCTAGTGTTTTCAAATGAGGAAAATTACTAATTTTCACCATATGGTTAATTACGTTTTGTCGTTTAATATCAACTTCGTAATCACTCAGCTTCAATAACCACTCAATATGAGATAAGCTCTGTGTATTAGCTAATTCAATTGTTTCATCTAGGTGTAACATGCATTGTTTTAGTTTTAGATATGCTAGATTATCTTGTAAGCGTTGGTAATTAGTCTGTAGTGTCATAGATAGCTCCTATCTTTTCCAAATTAGATTTTGCTTTAGCTTTCACATCTCCAGAACTTAGATAAGGAATTGTTTTCTGCAATTGTGCCTCATAATGAGAAGGCAAATAGTTAACCTTCTTATCACTTAATGGGTGCTGTGCAATCAATTCTGTGCTATCATATATGTATAGCATCTTATCTATGGTCTTTAAGGTCATAGATTTGGCCACACATATCCTGGCGGTACAGAATAGTGGCTACCACGAAAGCTAATGAGATTACTTGCTGAAACCTTAGCTTTTGGGTGATCTATGCGGTAGGAATCTCTTATCACTTTTGTTGGAAGTGGGGTAAGAGATTCCTTTTCTTTTTCAAGCATTGCAGACGGTATTTGTCTTGTAGCTTGAGAAATCGCTAGATTACTACGTAAAATAATTTTTTGAATCTGTTCTTCCACTTCTTGTATTGTTAATTTTCCTTGGTACGCATGAATTTCATCTAGAATTTTCATTTGGCTTTCTACTTTGCCTTTCGTTTGTGGACGGCGCGCCATACACGGCTTAAATGTAAAGCTAAAGTCACTTGAAAATTGTTCTGCTTTGGTATGAAGCTGTCCTTTAGTCCCAGCTAGCCTCGGTTGTACCATCACGGTTTTCATATTATCTGTTAATAGTACATGCGGAACACCTTGTAATTGTTCAAAGAATTCTACTAATGTATCTTGTAGTGTTTCAGTAGTTCTATCGAAAGTGACCTTTGCTAATTTGTATCTAGAATAGCCTAATGTCATCAGCAATATATTAAAAGTTATGTGTGTGCCATCATGCAATAGGAATTTAATATTCTCTTTCCAATCAACTTGAGCCTGTTCAGCTGGTGCGGTTTCAAAACGAATCGTATGCTGCATACTAGGCGATGTATGTTTTCTATCAAAATAGGATTGAAATACTGGTATCTTTAAAATATAACCGCGAAATGTAGAGTAAGCAGCTGTGAGTCCATGGTTATCTACCAAGTATTGCCACAAGACACGCTTATAATAAAATTGTTGGGGTGTATCATCAGATAATAAAGTCTGTATTACGTCATAAAATTTATCAATCATAGATGGTTTATGACGATGTGGATCAGGCGTTCCATTTTCATAATGAGATTTTATGGTGCGTCTATCATAGCCTAATTCACGACCTAGTAAACTATAATTAGGTTTCAAATTGCAAGCCTCCAGAATGTCTCTTAATAATGGTAAGTCTAATAATGATGTTACAGTAAATGAACTGTTAATAGCGTATACGTATTGCATGTTGTTATCACCTCAACTATAGTATCGGTGATACAATTAAAATTGTACATTCTTATATCATCATTTTTGTACATTCTTAGAGTATCATTTACATTCAGGCGTAAAACCGCTAAATTTTGGTCCATATGGCCATTGACACCAAAAGTGGAAGAAGTACATGATGTGGTATATCTTGATGGAATTTACTTAGCTAGGAATTTATGTGTGTTGATTTGTTGCAATGATACTCATGTTCTAGGATGGTATGTCTGCCGTTATGAGCATGCTAAAGCTTTATTTAATGTGAAAACCATGGATCAAGCCTTTATATGGATTAATGAGCTTTCAGCGTGGCGAATGACATATTCTGATTTTTTACGAGAAATGACGATTGATGAATTCGGAAACAAACGCTCTACACACGAGCGTTTGCTTAAGGCTGAATCATCAATATGGCGAATGATTAGACAGCAAACGCTATTTACCTTTTTAGAATACATAGATATTACAGTACCTACAACAAATAATCGTATTGAGAGTGGAGTAAAGTCACACACACTTTTTGTCCTATAACCCATTATTTCCACCTGCGGTATAGTACAACTGTGCCCGGGCAGGAAAGGATTTACAATGACATTCTATTCTGCACAAGATTTTGAACAATACTATGTAACAAATGTAACGCGATTTGAACAGATTTGTGATGAAGCACTGGTAGAGGTATGCCAGACGAGAGTACCTATCTGTGATGTGCCAAGTGAGCCAATAGATAGCACGGCGGCTAAGATGGAATTGTGTCTTCGTTGTCTATATTATTTGATAGTTATTTTTTGTGTTAATAATTAGCATAAAATATAAGTCCGTGGTATAATACATTTAAGGAGGTGTTAATATGTTAATGGAAGTGAGATTAAATAATGTATTAGCATTTAATAAACCTGTTGTGTTTTCTGCGAATGCAGATATGCGTACTAAAAAGTTTATATCAAATGTACATCAAGAAAATGGAAATAATATTGTAAAAAGCACTGCTATATATGGACCTAATAATACGGGAAAGACTTGTTTAATTAAAGGTATAGCCAGTATTATTGATATTTTATTAAATAATGAGCCTCATTTATTACCTAATTTATTTACACATAATTCTATTTGTGAATTAGGTATTGCTTTTTTATATGATAAGAAAAAGTATGATTATACTATAACGTATGATGCTCAATCAGAAGAAATCATATATGAACATTTTGTACACAAATTTTATGATGAATATGGTAATGAGAAGTCAGATACATTAATTTTAAAGGATATAAAAAAACAGGAATTTAAATGTGTCGATCCTAATGTAGAACCTTTGATGGAAGTGGTTGCAAATAAAACCTTATTGTGTCATGCTATCGATACATCTAAGTTTAGTAAATTGGCAGAGATTAAACACATCATTACTGAATTTGCTCGTTCAATAGATATTATTAATATGAATAATATTCCCATTGATCAAACTATCAAATTATTAAAGAATGAAAATAATATTCAGAAAAAAGTTGTTAACTTTATTAAACAAGCTGATGTATATTTAGATGATTTTAAATATGCTGAAGCAGATATGGATATAAAATTAAAAAAGAATGGTAAAGCGATTGCAGACGAACGCGCCTTAGCATTGCCGGAACAATTATTAGATCAATTAAAGTTAATTTCTGTGTACAAAGGCCATCCAGTACCAAGTATGGTATTTGATTCTACGGGAACGAAAAAAATTGCTGCTTTAGCTAGTTATATTATTGAAGCTTTAGAAAAAGGCAGAACTTTAATTGTTGATGAATTGGATAGTAGTTTACACTTTTCTTTAACACGTGCTATCGTAGCTCTTTTTAATAATGAATTAAATGATATGGCGCAGCTTATATTTACAGTTCATGATGTAACTTTGTTGGATTGCAAAAGGCTATTTAGAAAAGAGCAAATTTGGTTTGTTCATAAGGATGAAGAACAAGTATATCTATATTCATTGGCTGATTTTACAACTGCTAACACTGGTATTCGCGATAGTACCAATCTTCTTGATAAATATAAAAAAGGTGTACTAGGTGCCCTGCCTGATCCATCATTTTTTGATTCCTTGTTAGACATTAAATCGAAATACTAGGAGGTTTATATGGTTCCATTATTACCGCCTCTGAAAGATAATAAGAAGATTTATATCCTATATACCAAAACGTATATCAAAAAGGAAATTATGATTTAGTTGTTATTGTTTGTGATACAGAAAAGAAACCACATGAACAATTTAATGATATTTGTTGTAAAGTGAACTCGCTCCATGCGTGTGAATTGGCAAGCCAACATGTGGTAATGTTTACAAACCCATGTACTATGCAAGTCATTTTATTGCATTGGGATACTTCTGTTAGATTGCAGACACCATCAAAGCGGCGTAGTGCTACTTATATTGAAAAATATACAGGTATCCAAGATTATTCAGCTAAAGAATTTCAGCGAACACAATTGGTTTCTAATATTACAAAAGAGAGTTATAGAACTATGATGAATGGTGCAAAGCAATTGGGAATGGATGCAGCATTAATTAATAGTACTAATTTACAAGTGTTTTTTGCACAATTGGAGCAACCTGACACAAATTGGATTGATGAGATTAATAAGTTAATAGAGTCCTAATAACAAGCGGTGCCTCCTATTTTATCAAAAAAAATAGCACAAACAATTTTAGACATATTTTAAGTACATTAAATGAACACCGATATAGTAATTGTATTGCTATGTCGGTGTTTTAGTATGTATTCCTGTTTTTGCAATTCTTTCCTCCTGCGGTATATTACAACTGTGCCCGGGCAGGAAAGGATTTACAATGACATTCTATTCTGCACAAGATTTTGAACAATACTACGTAACAAATGTAACACGATTTGAACAGATTCGTGATGAAGCATTGGTAGAGGTATGCCAAACGAGAGTACCTATCTGTGACGTGCCCAGTGAACCTATAAATAGCACGGCGGCTAAGATGGAATTGTGCCGACGCTATCGCCCTCTTATCGTAAAATACGAGCGATTATTAGTGAATCGCACAGTAGAAGATGATGTAGAGGCTATGCTGTGGCTCACCTTTATTGAATCAATTTACACCTACAATCTAGCTGGTACAGTACCCTTTGCAGGATATGTGAAATCGGCCATTCATTTTAAACATCTCAATCACTATAAATGGATTAAACAACGATGGAATCATGAATTCCATATTCCAGATACAGCGGATGGGGATGAGCAATTGGCGATGGATCAAATACCAGATACCATAGATGTAGCTAGCCAGACCGTACATCGTGAGGAACAAGCACAACAATATCATTTATTGCGAAGGGCTATGCGTTTATTAAAGGTGGATCAACAACAGTTGATTACCGATATGTATGGACGTGGTTGTAATTTGTCGGACATTGCAAGAACGCAAAATTGTTCACGTCAATCGGTACAACAACGGCATAAACGCATCTTGGATGTATTGCGTGAATACATGTATAGATATGTAATGTAATATTCAAATTAGAGATAGAGTTAGGAGATGATAATAGATAATCAAATGATATAGATAGTATACGTGGCTGCATATAGTTACATGCTTCATATATTAAAAAATATGATAAATATATGGGCATATATTTTAAAATTACATATTTACAGGTAAAAGCACATAGGTATACAATGAATGCGAAATGAATGCGCGTTCATGTATAGAGTGGGAATATTCCTTATATAGTTTGTTCGTATTATTTAAGAGGAGACTATTGTATGGAAACAGTGTATGATGAGCATACGAATGTGTCACCCTATGTAGTAGACGACGAGAGAGAATATGTACTACAAGATTGTATGGTCCGCCATCTATGGTGTATGATTCCAGACTATAAATCTGGTGGTAATGTAACCAAATGTTACTACGCGGATGGCACAGATGAATTAGTACATCGTCCGATGTTACGCCTGTTTTATGATCTAGCAAAATATTTAGCTGTCGATTTACGAGCCTTGCATAATACGATGGGGCAACGAGCATCGTATAATCAGCCGCGTACCTTGGCTGTGAATATGACCTGGATACCCTTCAAAACGAGGAAACCTGTAGGTAAGGATGGCGCTTATGGATACTTTAATATTGTGGTACCCTTTACCTATATGGTGTCCGATGGGCCTACAGAACAGCAATGTTATATTCATGGTGGTCACACGGAACCGATTTTGTTACTACATCCACCGACTTATGTGCGGAGGAAATTAGATGCAGCCATGATGGAACATCGGCGCTACGTGAGGCGTATACTAGAGTATATGCGGATGTGTGGTAATCCAGATGTACTAGCAGAACTCTATATTGCTTGTCATTTTCATGATAACTAAATAATGATATGACCTATATCGTCATAGATGATAGACATGTTTCTATCTCTATGGCGATATTTTTTTGTGAAAGCTTGAATTGTAGATTGAGAATACTTATAAGCAACCAATAAATTCCTGTAGAATATAGAAATTAATGAAATGTTAAAAGATAAGATAAACTTATCATATATTATCTAAATATTAAACTAATCTGCAAACTTATGTAAATAATGAAGCAAAGATGAATAAAAATGTTGACGGGGGGGGGGCATTTGGTAGCATTATGTCTATAGAGTGTGTACATAAGATATAGGGACAAAAGGAGTGTATAGATATGGGTCTGAATCATATATACAAAGTTATATGGTCAAAAACCAAAAACGCCTGGGTTGTAGTGTCGGAAATTGCAAAACGAGATGGCAAATCTAGCGTTAAATCTGTAGTTACCTCACTGGCTGGTAAAAGTGTGGCAGCTGTGATGGTGGCTATGGTTATGTGCGGGGGAGTGGCGTCGGCTAATACGCAGTATGGTGTAGGTGCTGATGGTGGTTTTAATGGTACAGCGATTGGGGAGAATGCTAAAGCCAATTCACATGAAAGTACTGTTATTGGGATGAATGCTAAAGCAGATGGTAATGGCGTAGGATCAATTGTTATAGGCACAAATGCTTATGGTATGGGATATAATGCATCTCCTAACTCAGTTATTGCAATTGGGTACGGGGCTAGAGCCAATACTGGGTCAGGTGGTCCAACTATGGCTATAGGTGAAGCTGCACAAGCAGAAGCTACTGCTGGTAATGCTATGGCCATAGGTTATAATTCTAAAGCATTAGGTTATAATGGTGGTATTGCGATTGGATCGGACAATACAGTTTATGGGAATAATCTAGTTCTCGGTAGGAATAGTCAAATTAATCAAATTAATGGGGCTGATCCAACGTATGCAATTTCAATAGGTAATATTAATAGAATGGACGGAAATGAAGGTTCTTTAGTTATTGGTAATCAGAATCATCTTATGGATAACTCAGGGACTTTTAGTAATAGAGATAATATACTTATTGGGAGTTCTACTAAATTAAATGGAACTGATAATACAGTTATAGGTTCAAGATACACTAATATCACTGGAAATTATATTACAGCAATTGGTGATGTAAAACGAAATGCAACAAATTGGAGCAATGATCAAGTTGTAATAGGCCATTACTCAGCACCTGAGGCTGTTGCTAGTGTTTCTAATTCTATAGGTATTGGAGGAACTGGAAAAACTTTAGCATTAGGGACTTTTGCAGGTAGTAATCCATTCTCAGTAGTGTCTTTTGGCGATAGTTCTACGGGTAGTTATACACGTCAACTTAAGAATGTTGCACCAGGTGTTATTTCTCCATTTTCTACAGATGCTATTAATGGTAGTCAACTATATAGAACGATAGAGGCATTATATTCATTGGGCAGCCCTGATGTGTATATGCATGTTAATGATGGGACATCAACTCAAGGTGCAGGTAATGCTACAACAAACCTTGGTAAGGCCAATGAAAAAGGCGGGGCAACAGGGACTAAATCTATTGCTATTGGAATGAATGCTTCAGCTAAAAAAGATGTTGGTGTTGCTCTTGGCAATGAATCTGTTGCAAATGATGAAGGTTCTGTAGCTATTGGTTCTTCTTATAGTAAGAGTGCTTCAGGAGTAGTTTCGTATTCTGGTGCCAATGCCACAGGAAAAAATGCGATTTCTATTTTGGGCAGAACAAGTGGAGATAATGCTATTGGTATTGGCTATAATGCAAGCCCTGCTCGAAATGCTATTGTGATATGTACCCATTTTCCTGGACACATATTATTTACTAGCCTAAACACATGGATGCTTCCCTGTATTTTACAGGAGGCATCCATTTTGTTTTT
>NZ_BBXI01000017.1 GCF_001078375.1 Veillonella tobetsuensis | reverse complement strand
TAAATAATTCAATTGCTTTCTTTTTAAATTCATAACTATATCTCATGAAAATACCCCCTTTACTGGTTGTCCAGTAAAGGGGGTACATATCATTGCAATGGGGTTTCAAACTAATGCTAATGAAATGAGCATTGCTATAGGTGCGAATAGAAATGTGGCAGGAACTGGTAGTGTTGCTATAGGTGCGACAACTGCTGGAAACAATACGACTGTAGAAGCAGATGATTCTTTAACTTTATTAGGTGGTATACAAAAGAAGAGTACATGGGGCAATAACGTTAAGAACTCTAATGCTATTGGTCGTGGGACTTTTATCACGAGTGATAATACTACAATGATTGGTTCTTATGATGATAATAGATTCAATCAATTTAGTACAGATAGAACTAGATATATTGCACCACGCTCTAAAAATATTGGGATGACGTCCACATATGGTGAAGGAACTTTAGAAAATTCCGTATATTTAGGTCATGATAGTTTTGCTTTCACTGTTAATTCAGATACTGATGGTGAAAGCGCCTCTAGTGGTGAAAATAGTATCCACACTAAAAAATACGATGCAACCGGCAACGTTGTTGTGAGCAACAATACAACAGGTGGTGCATTCGGTAAGGTAAGTAAAGCCACTATCAATGGTGATGAAATCACTGGTTTTGCGGGTGCTCAATCCGTTGGTGCCGTAACAATCGGTGCTGGTGATTATGAACGTCGTATCCAAAACGTCGCTGCTGGTGAAGTATCTGCTACATCTACTGACGGAATCAACGGTTCTCAATTGTATGCCGTAGCCGATACATTGTCTAAGAGTATATCTGGTTATATGCATGTTAATAATGGGACATCTACTCAAGGTGCAGGTAATGCTACAACAAACCTTGGTAAGGCCAACGAAAAAGGCGGGGCCACGGGGAATTATGGTATTGCTATAGGTGTGGGTGCTACAGCACAAGGTAATTCGGCTATTGCTATTGGTCCATATGGGTCTAATGCTGATGCTGAAAGTAGTATTGCTATGCTTGGTAGGGTAGATTCAGGTTCAAAGAATGGTGTGGCAATAGGTTATAGTACCCGCGTTCAAGGTGAGCGTGGTACTGCTCTTGGTATGTCAGCATCAACAATTGGTTTTGGTGCTACAGCGTTAGGTGCATCTAGTTATGCCGCTAGTGATGGTTCTGTATCACTAGGGTTTTATAATTCTGCATATGCTAAGAACTCAGTGGCTATAGGCCCTAATACCGGTACAGAGAATGGTGCTGATAACTCGGTAGCTATTGGGTATGGTACTAGTGTAGATTATAATACAAAAGATGCTGTGGCAATTGGTGGCGCTCGAGTTGGTTATTCAGGGGGGACTGGTGCCGGACAGATCTATACAAACATTGATAATAGTAACTCTATCGCTATTGGTAATGGGGTTCAAGTTTTTCATAAGAATACAGTAGCTATAGGTTCCTATGATAATCGGACCCGTACTCAATTTCATGTTACTGGTTCTCTTCTGCCTTGGCAATCAGATCAAAATAAATTTATCACACCTATAACTGTTACAAATATGGGTATGTATGGTAGTGTCAGTACTGGATATATAGAAGGTACATTAGGAAACTCTGTTTACCTCGGTCATGAATCCTATGCTTTCACCCCAAATCCATTAGTAGATGATGATAGCCATTTGACAGGTGAACAAAGTATTCACACTAAAAAATACGATGCAACCGGCAACATTGTTGTGAGTAACAACACAACAGGCGGTGCGTTCGGTAAGGTAAGCAAAGCCACTATCAATGGTGATGAAATCACTGGCTTTGCGGGTGCTCAATCCGTTGGTGCCGTAACAATCGGGGCTGGTGATTATGAACGTCGCATCCAAAACGTTGCTGCTGGTGAAGTATCTGCTACCTCGACTGACGGTATCAACGGCTCTCAATTATATGCCGTAGCGAATACATTGTCTAAGAATATGTCGAGCTATATGCATATCAATGATGGTACAGGTACACAAGCAGTAGGTAATGCGACTACGAACTATGGGTACTCTGGTTCTAAGGCGGGGGCTACAGGTACTAAAGCCATTGCAGGTGGTGTTAATGCACAGGCAACTAGGGACAATGGAATTGCTTTAGGTGCCGATGTATTGTCATCTGGTCGTGGAGCAATTACTATAGGTCATTCTGCAAGGAATGAGTCAGATTATAATATCACAATTGGTGAATCATCAACTATTGATAACAATAGTATTGATTCAATTGCGATGGGACGTAATAGTACTATTACTGATTCAATTAGATCAATTACAATTGGTCTTGATAATAGCATGACTAAATCTGCTAGTGTAACTGGAACTCTTGAAGGTGGTATTGCTATTGGTACAAAAAATAAATTATTAGATTCTAGTACTGCACTTTCATTAGGTACAGGGAATAAAATAACTAATTCAGGAGAAGCGCTAGTTATTGGTAATGGTGGTGAGGCAAAAGATAGTAAAGCTAGTATTGTTATGGGTGTAGGTGCTAAAGCTGAAAATGCACTTATTGGTGTTGCTATAGGTAATGGAGCACAAGCCCTTAATAAACGTACTGTTGCAATTGGGGCAGGAGCTAAAGCAGAAGGTGAACAATCCATCTCTATCGGTACAGGCAATGAAGTAAAAGGCAATAAATCCAGTGCTATCGGTGATCCATCATACATCGATACCACAGCAACTGGTACACATGTACAAGGTAACGATAATGGTACGGTCACAAATCCTATTAAAGCCTCTGAATCTACGTTCATGGGTAACACAAACCTTGCCGGTACAGCGGGTACAACAGGCATTCATGTAGTAGGTAATAGTAACTCTGTAGATTCCTCTAATGTTATGGTGATGGGCAATGGCGTAAACGTAGGTACAGGTCTTGATGGTGCCGTAGTTCTTGGTAATGCAAGTTCTGCTAATCAATATGCAGCGGCTACCGATTCTACCATTAATGGCGTTACCTTCGAAGCTGCTGGCTATGCTGGTAACACAGGCCTTAACAAGGGTTCTATTGTATCTGTTGGTGCCACTGGTACAGAACGTCAAATTAAGAACGTCGCAGCGGGTGCCGTTACAGCTACCTCTACAGATGCAGTTAATGGTTCTCAATTGTACAAAACAGCTGAAACCATTCTAAAAATGCCAATTAACATGGCTGGTGACTCAGGTGATACCGTTGGCTTAAAACTTGGTAAAACGGTAAATATTAAAGGTTCTGTTACTTCTGGTGCCGATGTAACCGATGGTAACATCGCTGTTGTGGGGGATAAGGCAACTAGCACATTAAGCCTCAAAATGGCTAAAAACCTTACCGGCTTAACAAGTGGTACTTTCACAGATGCTACTGGTAACCAAACCGTTATCAATGGTGCTGGTGTGACAGTTACACCGACTGGTACTGGTGCTACACCAATTTCTATTACCACTAGTGGCATTAACGCTGGTAATCAAGAAATCAAAGGCGTTAAGAAGGGCACAACCGACGATGCAGCCGTTAATAAGAAACAAATGGACGATGCATTGGCTGGCATTTCCTCCACATTGACCATCAATGATGGCACAACCGATGGCTCTGTAAACCTTAAAACAGGTAAACTCAAGGTTGTTGGTGAAAGCGGTGCAAATGCGCTTGTTACAACTACTGTATCTGGCGATACTATTTCCGTTGGTACAAGCACAAAATTACAAAACGCTGTAACCGCTGCAGAAAACTCTGCTGATAAAGACTTGTCTAACTTGTCTACAACTGGTTCTGATAAAGTTAAAACCCTTGCACAAGATGCCGTAAAAGTAGCTGGTACAGGCCTTGCTACTGTTAGCGATGCTACAGCTGCTGGTGTTAAAACATATACTGTTAATGTAGACGAAGGTAAGCTTGTTATCGATGACACTACTGGTAAAGTGGGCGCTGCTGGTTCTACACAAGGTACAACAGCAGGTAAAGATGGCGTAGCTACTACACAAAATGTAGCATCTGTAGTAAATTCTGCTATCGATAAAACAAAACAAGCATTAGCTGATGCAGAACACAAATTTGATGGGGATACTGGTACGACCTCTGTACGTAAACACGGTGAAGTATTATCCATCAAAGGTGGCGTAACAACCCCTGCTGATCTGACAACTGGTAATATCGGCGTAGTATCCGATGGTGCGGGTACATTAAATGTCCGTCTTGCTAAAGCGTTAACTGGTTTAACTTCTGCAACCTATACAGATGCATCTGGTAATACACAAACTGTAACAGGTGGTTCCTCTACGATTTCTGATGCATCTGGTAATTCTACGGTTGTATCTAAAGGTGGCGTCACAACTACGGATGCAGCAGGTAACACAACGACAACAGCGCCTACAGGTGTAACGGTAACTCCTGCTGGTACAGGCGCAACACCAATTTCTGTAACGACTAGTGGTATTAGTGCTGGTAACAAAGAAATTAAGAATGTTGCTAATGGCACTACCGATGATGCTGCTGTGAATAAGAAACAAATGGATGATGCATTAAAAGGTGCAACAGATAATACTGTTTCCTTAGGTAGTGAATCTGGCTCTACAACAGCTAAGAAATTAAGCACAACAGGTGGTATTACATTCAACATTAAAGGTGAAACTGGTGCAAATGCACTCATCACTACATCTGCTACAGGCGATAATGTAACGGTTGCGCCAACCGCTAAATTGACAGCTGCTGTAACGGCTGCAGAAAAATCTGCTGATAAAGACTTGTCCAACTTGTCTGCTGCTGGCGATACCTACATCAAGAACCTTGCTAAAACAGCTGCTTCTTGGAATGTAGAAACCAATGGTGCTGGTACAACCGCTGTAGCGGGTGGCGACACTGTTAACTTCATCGATGGCGATAACATCGCTATTACTAATACAGGTCGATCCATTACAATTGGTACAGCTAAAAATGTATCCTTCGATAAGGTTACTGTTGGTGGCGTTGTTATCGATAAAACAGATGGTATCAATGCTGGTAATAAGGAAATTAAAGGCGTTGCTAATGCTACATCCGCTGATGCTGCTGTTAATAAGGGCCAAATGGATGCTGCTATCACTGCAGCTGCTGGTGGTTCCTTATCTACTGAAAAAGTAGTAGCTAAGACATTGACTGGTGATAATAACCTTGCTACTGTAACAGGTCAAACTGGTACAGCTAAGGGTGAAACATACGAAGTTGTTGTTTCTGAAAATGCTGTTAAATCCGTAGCTGCTAATGCCGCACAAGATGCTGTAAAAGTGGCTGGTACAGGCCTTGCTACTGTTAGCGATGCTACAGCTGCTGGTGTGAAAACATATACAGTCAATGTAGACGAAGGCAAACTTGTTATTGATGATACAACAGGTAAAATTGGTGCTGCTGGTGCTTCACAAGGTACGGTGCAAGGTAAAGATGGCGTTGCAACTACACAAAATGTGGCATCTGTTGTAAATTCTGCCATCGATAAGACAAAACAAGCGTTAGATGATGCTAAACATAACTTTGCTGGTGATGATGCGACCGTTATTAGCCGTAAACATGGCGAACAACTTAACATCAAGGGCGGTGCATCCACTACAGCAACCGATCTTACATCTGGTAACATCGCAGTCGTAGGTGATACAACATCTGGCACATTAAATATTAAACTTGCCAAAGTATTAACTGGTTTAACCTCTGCAACCTATACAGATGCAGCTGGTAATACACAAACTGTAACAGGTGGTTCCTCTACGATTTCTGATGCAGCGGGTCATTCTACGGTTGTATCTAAAGGTGGCGTAACTACGACTGATGGTACGAATACAACGACTGTAGCTCCATCTGGTATTACTGCAACCGATGGCACTCATACAGTTACTCTTGGTGGCTCTGGTATTAGTGCAGGTGGTACAGAAATTAAGAATGTTGGCAAAGCAACCACTGATGATGCTGCGGTTAACAAGAAACAAATGGATGATGCTGTGAAGGCCGCTACTGATTCTGTCAGCACATTAGGGGATAACAAAGTATCCTTAGGTAGTGATTCTGGTACAACAACAGCTAAGAAATTAAGCACAACTGGTGGTATTAAATTCAACATTAAAGGTGATACTGGTGCGAATGCGTTGATTACAACATCTGCCACAGGCGATGATGTAACCATTGCTCCAACAGCTAAGTTGACAGCTGCTGTAACGGCTGCCGAAAAATCTGCTGATAAAGACTTGTCCAACATTTCTCCTGCTGGTGAAACAGTGATCAAAAACTTGGCAGCTACATCTGCACAAGATGCTGTTAAGGTCACTGGCACAGGTTTAGCTACGGTATCTGATTCCACTACTGGTGGTGTAAAAACATACAATGTAGATGTGAAGACTGGTAATCTTGTAGTCAATGCGGCAGGTCAAGCTGGTGCAGCTGGCACAACAGGTGCAGGCGGTGCCGCTGGTGCTGATGGCGTAGCCACTACACAAAATGTAGCATCCGCTATTAACGATGCCATCACTAAATCCAAAACTGATACAGCACAAGCTATTGCTGATGCAGAACACAAATTCGATGGCGATACAGGTACAACCTCTGTACGTAAACACGGTGAAGTATTATCCATCAAAGGTGGCGTAACTGCTCCTGCTGATTTGACAACTGGTAATATCGGCGTTGTATCCGATGGTGCAGGTACATTGAATATCCGTCTTGCTAAAGTATTAAGTGGTTTAACATCTGCTACCTATACAGATGCTGCTGGTAACACGCAAACTGTAACTGGTGGTTCCTCCACAATTACAGATGGTGCTGGTAACACAACGACTATCACTAAAGGTGGTATGACAACCACTGATGGTACAAATACAACTACTGTTGCTCCTGCTGGTGTAACTGCTACAGATGGTACTAACACTGTTAAATTGACTGGTTCCGGTATCGATGCTGGTAATACACAAATTAAGAACGTTGGCAAAGCAACTACTGATGATGCTGCGGTTAACAAGAAACAAATGGATGATACTGTGAAGGCAGCTACTGATTCCATCAGCACATTAGGGGATAACAAAGTATCCTTAGGTAGTGATTCTGGTACAACAACTGCTAAGAAATTAAGCACAACTGGTGGTATCAAATTCAACATCAAAGGCGATACTGGTGCAAACGCACTCATTACAACATCTGCCACAGGTGATGATGTAACCATTGCTCCAACAGCTAAGTTGAGTGCTGCTGTAACGGCTGCTGAAAACTCCGCTAATAAAGACTTATCCAACTTGTCTGCTGCTGGCGATACCTACATCAAGAGCCTTGCTAAAACAGCTGCTTCTTGGAATGTAGAAACCAATGGTGCTGGTACAACTGCTGTAGCTGGTGGCGAAACTGTGAACTTCATCAATGGCGATAACATTGCTATTACCAATACAGGTCGATCCATTACCATTGGTACAGCTAGAAACGTATCCTTCGATAAAGTCACTGTTGGTGGTATTGTTCTTGATAAGAATACTGGCATTAATGCAGGTGGTAAGGAAATTAAAGGCGTTGCTAATGCTACATCCGCCGATGCTGCAGTTAACAAAGGACAATTAGATGCCGCTGTATTATCTGCTGCGGGTGGTGCTCTATCCATTGAAAAGGTAGAGGCTGGTTCTGTAGCTAATGGTAAATTAGCCGCTGGCGATAACAACTTGGCTAGTGTATCTGGTCTTACTGGTACTGCTAAAAATGAAACATATACAGTAACTGTTTCTGAAAATGCTGTTAAAGCGGTAGCACAAACTGCAGCACAAGATGCTGTAAAAGTGGCTGGTACAGGCCTTGCTACTGTAAGCAGTGCCACAGCTGCTGGTGTTAAAACATACACCGTGAACGTAGACGAAGGTAAGCTTGTTATTGATGACACTACTGGTAAAGTAGGTGCAAATGGTGCTACACAAGGTACGGTGCAAGGTAAAAATGGCGTAGCCACTACGCAAGACGTAGCATCTGTAGTAAATTCTGCCATCGATAAGACAAAACAAGCGTTAGATGATGCAAAACATAATTTTGCTGGTGATGATGCGACTGTAATTAGCCGTAAACATGGTGAACAACTTAACATCAAGGGCGGTGCATCCACTACGGCAACCGATCTTACATCTGGTAATATCGCTGTAGTAGGTGATACAACAACTGGTACATTGAACATTAAGTTGGCGAAAGCCTTAACCGGTTTAACATCTGCTACGTATACCGATGCAGCTGGTAATACGCAAACTGTAACAGGTGGTTCCTCCACAATTACGGATGGTGCTGGTAACACAACGACTATCACTAAAGGTGGCATGACAACCACTGATGGTACAAATACAACAACAGTAGCCCCTGCTGGTGTCACTGCTACAGATGGTACTAACACAGTTAAGTTGAATGGTTCTGGTATCGATGCTGGTAATACACAAATTAAGAACGTTGGCAAAGCAACTACTGATGATGCTGCTGTTAACAAGAAACAAATGGATGATGCTGTGAAGGCAGCTACAGATTCCATCAGCACATTAGGGGATAACAAAGTATCCTTAGGTAGTGATTCTGGTACAACAACAGCTAAGAAATTAAGCACAACTGGTGGTATTAAATTCAACATTAAAGGTGATACTGGTGCAAATGCACTCATTACAACATCTGCCACAGGCGATGATGTAACCATTGCTCCAACTGCTAAATTGACAGCTGCTGTAACAGCTGCAGAAAAATCTGCTGATAAAGACTTGTCCAACATTTCTCCTGCTGGTGAAACAGTGATCAAAAACTTGGCAGCTACATCTGCACAAGATGCTGTTAAGGTTACTGGCACAGGTTTAGCTACGGTATCTGATTCCACTACTGGTGGTGTAAAAACATACAATGTAGATGTGAAGACTGGTAATCTTGTAGTTAATGCGGCTGGTCAAGCTGGTGCAACTGGTACAACAGGTGCAGGCGGTGCCGCTGGTGCTGATGGCGTAGCCACTACACAAAATGTAGCATCTGCTATTAACGATGCCATCACTAAATCCAAAACCGATACAGCACAAGCTATTGCTGATGCAGAACACAAATTCGATGGCGATACAGGCGCAACCTCTGTTCGTAAACACGGTGAAGTCTTATCCGTTAAAGGTGGTGTAACGGCTACTACTGATTTGACAACTGGTAATATCGGTGTTGTATCCGATGGTGCAGGTACATTGAATATCCGTCTTGCAAAAGTATTGAGTGGTTTAACATCTGCATCCTTCACTAATGCTGGTGGTGATTCCACTGTTATTAATGGTAATGGCGTAACTATTACACCTAGTGCAACTGGTGCATCTCCAATTTCCATGACAACAGCTGGTATCAATGCTGGTAATAAGGAAATCAAAGGTGTGGCTACTGGTACTACTGCTGATGCAGCGGTTAATAAGGCGCAAATGGATGCCGCTATCACTGCTGCCGCTGGTGGATCCTTATCTACTGAAAAAGTAGTAGCTAAGACATTAACTGGTGATAATAACCTTGCTACTGTAACAGGTCAAACTGGTACAGCTAAAGGTGAAACATACGAAGTCGCTGTTTCTGAAAACGCTGTTAAAGCAGTAGCACAAACTGCAGCACAAAATGCTGTTAAGGTAACTGGTACAGATCTTGCCACAGTAACTGATACTACTACTGGTGGTGTAAAAACATACAATGTAGATGTGAAGACTGGTAACGTTGTAGTCACTGCGGCTGGTCAAGCTGGTGCAACTGGCACAACAGGTGCAGGCGGTGCCGCTGGTGCTGATGGCGTAGCGACTACACAAAATGTAGCAACCGCTATTAACGATGCCATCACTAAATCCAAAACTGATACAGCACAAGCTATTGCTGATGCAGAACACAAATTCGATGGCGATACAGGCGCAACATCTGTACGTAAACACGGTGAAGTCTTATCCATCAAAGGTGGCGTAACAGCTCCTGCTGATTTGACAACAGGTAATATCGGTGTTGTATCCGATGGCGCTGGTACATTGAACATCCGTCTCGCTAAAGTATTAAGCGGTTTAACATCTGCTACTTATACAGATGGTGCTGGTAATACACAAACTGTAACTAGTACTTCCTCTACAATTACGGATGGTGCTGGTAACACAACGACTATCACTAAAGGTGGCATGACAACAACTGATGGTACGAATACAACAACAGTAGCACCTGCTGGTGTAACTGCTACAGATGGTACTAACACTGTTAAGTTAAATGGTTCTGGTATCGATGCTGGCAATACACAAATTAAGAACGTTGGCAAAGCAACTACTGATGATGCTGCTGTTAACAAGAAACAAATGGATGACGCTGTGAAGGCAGCCACTGATTCCATCAGCACATTAGGGGATAACAAAGTATCCTTAGGTAGTGATTCTGGTACAACAACAGCTAAGAAATTAAGCACAACTGGTGGTATCAAATTCAACATCAAAGGCGATACTGGTGCAAACGCACTCATTACAACATCTGCCACAGGTGATGATGTAACCATTGCTCCAACTGCTAAGTTGAGTGCTGCTGTAACTGCTGCTGAAAACTCTGCTAATAAAGACTTATCCAACTTGTCGACTGCTGGCGATACCTACATCAAGAACCTTGCTAAAACAGCTGCTTCTTGGAATGTAGAAACCAATGGTGCAGGTACAACGGCTGTAGCTGGTGGCGACACTATTAACTTCATTAATGGCGATAACATCGCTATTACCAATGCAGGTCGATCCATTACAATTGGTACAGCTAAAAATGTATCCTTCGATAAAGTCACTGTTGGTGGCGTAGTTATCGATAAGAATAATGGTATCGATGCAGGTGGTAAGGAAATTACAAATGTAGGCCCTGCTACATCTGGTAACTCTGCTGTTAATAAAACACAAATGGATACAGCTATTGCTAATGCACAAACAGCTGCAACCTCTACTGAAAAAGTAGTTGCTAAGACCTTGACTGGTGACAATAACCTTGTTACTGTAACAGGTCAAACTGGTACAGCTAAGGGTGAAACATACGAAGTGGCTGTTTCTGAAAATGCTGTTAAAGCCGTAGCACAAACAGCAGCACAAGATGCTGTTAAGGTGACAGGCACGGGTCTTGCTAATGTAACTGATTCCACTACTGGTGGTGTAAAAACATACAATGTAGATGTGAAGACTGGTAATCTAGTAGTCAATGCAGCTGGTCAAGCTGGTGCAGCTGGTACAACAGGTGCAGGCGGTGCCGCTGGTGCTGATGGCGTAGCCACTACACAAAATGTAGCATCCGCTATTAACGATGCTATCACTAAATCCAAAACTGATACAGCACAAGCTATTGCTGATGCAGAACACAAATTCGATGGCGATACAGGTGCAACATCTGTTCGTAAACATGGTGAAGTATTATCCGTTAAAGGTGGCGTAACTAATACAGCTGATTTGACAACCGGTAATATCGGTGTTGTATCCGATGGTGCAGGTACATTGAATATCCGTCTTGCTAAAACATTGACTGGTTTAACATCTGCTGCCTTCACTGATGGTACACACACAGTGACTATCGCAGGATCTGGCATTGACGCTGGTAATACAGAAATCAAACACGTTGGTAAAGCAACCACAGATGATGCTGCTGTTAATAAGAAACAAATGGATGATGCTGTGAAAGCCGCTACTGATTCTGTAACTACATTAGGTGATAACAAAGTATCCTTAGGTAGTGATTCCGGTACAACAACAGCTAAGAAATTAAGCACAACTGGTGGTATCAAATTCAACATTAAAGGTGATACTGGTGCGAACGCACTCATTACAACATCTGCAACAGGTGATGATGTGACCATTGCTCCAACTGCTAAGTTGAGTGCTGCTGTAACGGCTGCTGAAAACTCCGCTAATAAAGACTTGTCCAACTTGTCTACTGCTGGTAATACATATATCCAAAATCTTGCAAAATCTGCCGCTTCTTGGAATGTAGAAACCAATGGCGGTGGTACAACAGCTGTAGCTGGTGGCGACACTGTTAACTTCATCAATGGCGATAACATTGCTATTACGAATACAGGTCGTTCCATTACGATTGGTACCGCTAAAAACGTATCCTTCGATAAAGTCACTGTTGGTGGCGTAGTTATCGATAAGAATAATGGTATCGATGCAGGTGGTAAGGAAATTACAAATGTAGGTCCTGCTACATCTGGTAACTCTGCTGTTAACAAGACACAAATGGATACAGCGATTACTAATGCTGTTAACAAAGCAACAACTGATGCTAAACATGATTTTGGTGGTGATGATGCAACTGTTGTTACACGTAAACATGGTGAAAAACTTAACATCAAGGGTGGTGCTTCTACAACAGCAGCTGATCTTACATCTGGCAACATCGCAGTTCTTGGTGATGCTGCAACAGGCACATTGAACATTCGCATGGCCAAAGCATTAACTGGCTTAAGCAGTGCTACTTTCACAACACCTAGTGGCACAACTGTTATCAACGGTGGCGGTATGACAATTACACCAAGTACAACTGGTGCGGCTCCTATTTCCATCACAACTGGTGGCATCAACGCTGGTAATACAGAAATTAAAAATGTGGCTGCTGGTACAACGCCTAATTCCGCTGTTAATAAACAACAAATGGATAATGCGATTTCTAATGCTACGGCTAACGTAGGATTCAATACGGCTGGTAACACAGGTACTGGTAGTGTAAGCAATGGTCAAACATTGACCATCACTGGTACAAATGGTATTGAAACGAATGCAAGTGGTCAAAGTATTACAGTAGGTCTTGATGCTGCAACACGTGCACAAATCAATAATGCTACAACGACTGCTAATAATGCAGCTAAGAAGGATTTGAGCAATATTGATAATGCTGGTAAACAAGTTATTAAGGATACAGCTGCTTGGAATGTGAAAGTTAATAGCGGTACACCTGAAACTGTAAAAGGTGGAGATACAGTTACTTTCAACGATGGCGATAATATCAAGGTTACGAATACTGGTAAAGATATTACCATTGCTACTAAGAAAGATGTTTCCTTCGATAAAGTCACTGTTGGTAATGTAGTAATTGATAAGAATACTAACCGTATCAGTGGTTTAGCTAATGCTGCTAATAATGATGAAGCCGTTAACTTGGGTCAAATGAATGCCGCTATTAGTACTGCAACTGCAGGCACAGGTAATATTAAATACAAGGCTAATGGTGGTACGCAAAATTCTGTAGCGTTGACTACTGGTTTTGATTTCAAAGGTGATAGCAATATTCAAATTACAGCGGATCCAGCCAACTCTGGTGTAATTAATTACAAATTGAATCCTGCATTGACAGGTATTACTTCTATTAGTGGTGGTACTGGTGCTCCTACTATTACGCTTAATGCTGGTAGTGGTTCTAACCCTGGTAATGTATCCATCAATAGTAATCTAGATATGGGTGGTAAACAAATCAATAATATTGGTGCTGCTACTCATGCTGGTGATGCAGTTAATAAAGCACAAATGGACCAAGCGTTGCAAAATATTGCTGGTGCATCCAGTAATGCTGCTAAGTCTTATGCGTATAAGGCTGGTGCAGGTGCTGCCGCATTGGCTGCATTGAAACCAATTCAATACGATCCATTGGAACCAACACAAATTATGGCTGGTATTGGTAATTATAAATCCCAAACAGCTGTAGCACTTGGTGTGGCTCATTACACTAATGAAAACACTATGTTTAACTTAGGTGTTTCCTTGGATAGCCACGATGGTATCGTAAATGCTGGTGTAACCCACAAATTTGGATATAGCCCTGAAAAGAAAGCTATTCCAGATCGATATAAAGGTGGTCCTATCAGTTCTATCTACGTAATGCAAGATGAAGTGACAGCATTGCAAGCAATTGTTCAAAAACAAGCTGCTGAAAATGAAGCCCTTCGTCAACAAAACGAAGATATGCAACGCAAGGTAGATATGATTCTATCTAAGATTCATTAATTCTAATAATTTTAAACATTCCCTCTTGTATACTGAAGATTAGTTAGAATTAAAGAATATAGGGCTATTAGGTAGTTAGCCATTGTACTATCAAGGTGGCTGACTACTCCCGAGTGGGAAAACAAACGGACTCTATCTTACTTTTCTTATACACACTCTCTTATAGATAGAGTTCGTTTGTTATTGATAGTGTATAGTTATAACAGTACATACGGAGTCGCATTGTTACTGTTATCTGAGACGTAAGGGATAAGAGGAGTAACATATGAAATCTGTATTGAAGAAAAGTCGTATATTTTTAATGTTAGCATCTTTATTTGGGGCGGTGATTCCAATGGCTCATGCAGCCGATTTAGTTCCTGTACAACCAACTGTAGCTGTTGTTGATGAACAACATCAAGCGATTAGTTGGGCAAATTTAATGCTCAATGGTTTTTTACAACATCATGCGGGTGCATCTATTAATGAAATTTCTTTTGATGCTACCGATACAGTCGTTACATTGACTGTTGGCGGTTTTGATAAAGACGGTGTATATAAGGCGGTATTTACAAATACAGCGAATGAAGTTAAGGATGAAAAGGTTGGCAAACTTACAAAAACTGTAGAAAAGACAGCCTTTGATCCATCTACTATTTTGCCTCCTGCTGTAGCTGTAAACTTTGCTTATGCACAAGCAGAAGGTAAAGCAACAAGCCTGTTAAGCTGGGCTGTTAAAACTGAAAAAGGTACGCCACAATATACTGTTGTGTTTGCTACAAAAGATAAGAAAACCATTACTGTAGTATTCGATGCAGTGAGCGGAAAATTGTTAAGTGTAACTAAATAGCTTAAACACAAATAATGATATTTATATTAATGTATATAATGTATATATATAGTGTTTAGGTACAACGTTACAAAATAGAATATTATGCACGAAACCTCGCTTTTCTTGATGAGAAAGGCGAGGTTTTTGTGGATGTTAAATTTGATTGGTATTTGCTTAATTTTTATTTTGTGTATTAATAGTAAAAACCCTATATTTTAATTAAATATAAAATAATATATAAGAATCATTGAAAAAAGTATTGAAATTAATATATAATTTAATTATAGAGAAAGGAGAGGGATTTATGAGAGTTGTACGTATTGTAGCAAGTTGTATTGGCTTACTGACCACATTTGGTACATTGCCTAGCATGGCAGCCGATGTATCTACCCCTTTTATACAACAAGAAGCGGCCCGAGCCGATGCTTCGTTGCGTCAACGCGCAGAAGCACCAATGACTGGGGCCGCTTCGTTGCGTTCAGAATCAGCCTATGTTGGGCTTAGTAGTGCTCCTATGAAGGCATTACCAAAGGAAGCGATTGCATTTCCTATAGACCATATTGTTATTACATCGTCAGAACCTGTATTTAGTAAATATAAGAATCGTTTAGAGGCGTATGAGCATAATCGAATCGGGTCAGACGGAGTTACATTCCTTCAAAAGCAATTACAAGAACAATTATTAGCAGATGGATATGTCACAAGCCAAGTGGTTGTACCCAATCAAGATTTACATTCAGGGGCATTAACCTTTGAGATTTTACCAGGGTATGTTGAAGATATTGTTCTTACAAATCCAAATGCACGGACGAATTGGCGAAGTGCATTCCCTGTACGACCTGGCTATGTATTACGACGTCAAGCGTTAGAACAAGGAATTGATCAGATGCGTAGCGTACCTGGTCAAGATATAAAGATGACGATTGAACCAGGTACCAAGCCGTTACATTCTATTGTTAAGCTTACGGTAGAACAAAAAGGATTTGTGCATGGCTCATTTATCTTAGATAATTCAGGATATAAAGCTACAGGAGAGTATCAAGGCACTGTATTTTTATCATTTAGTCAATTGTTGGGGCTTAATGATACATTAACAGCTAATTTCACTAAAGACATAAGTCGCCATGATGATGGTCATGAATCAAAGCAATATGCAGTTAACTATACGATTCCCGATGGCAACCGTACGTATAGACTATCTACGTATAAGTATAGCTATAATCAATTGGTATTTATGCCAAATGCATTTCGTTCGGCTGGTACCACACAAGGTACAGAGGTATCAGTAGAGCAGGTTCTAAATAGGACTAGTCGTTCGAAAACATCAGTTATTGCTAAGGTTAATCATAAGTCTCGTCATAATTATCTGGATGATGTAGAAATTGGTGTTCAAGAACAACATACCACATCGGTAGAAGTAGGGTTATCTCATCGCCAATACAGAGGCAATACAGTGAGTGATATGTATGTATTTTATCGTCAAGGTATTAAAGGATTGGGTGCTAAGGTACGAAGTTGGGAAGGCTTGGCAGATAATCCAACTACACTCTATAAAATGGCTGGGGTTGAAGGGCAGATTCAAACGGGAGTACGAATCGGTCATAAGCAAGGTATATTCTCGATGCGCTTTAGAAGTCAATTTACGAATCAGCGCTTATTTACTACGGACCAGTTTAGTATTGGTGGACGGTATTCGGTACGTGGATTTAGTGGGGAAGAAACACTACGAGGGGACTCTGGGTACTACGTACAAAGTGAATGGTCATTACCATTTAGAAAACAACAAATCACTCCCTATGTAGGTATAGATATTGGTCATGTATGGGGACCATCCACAGAAACACAAATTGGTACTACCTTGATTGGTGGTGTCGTTGGTGTACGAGGCACTGTTGGTGACGCTGTTAATTATGATGTATCACTAGGGACGCCAATTAAGAAACCAGAAGGGTTTGATACAGATACCCGTGTTTGGGCGTTTAGAGGCAGTTATCAATTTTAAGTGTTGTACATAGAGAGTGATATAGATACATAATACATATTGTTTTATATACTTAGGAGAGATACGTAATATGAATATTAGAAAACATACGGCAATGGCCATCTTTGCTGCGTTGCTTGCCACAAATTCTGCGCCATGGATTCCAATGGCGTTAGCCAATCCTGTTGTACCGGCTCAAGGTGCATTAGGGCCAAAAACAGAAGAGGCTCGTAATGGTATGACTGTAGTCAATATCAATACGCCTAATGATAAAGGGCTATCCCATAATCAATATGATGCATTTAATGTAGATAATAAAGGGCTTATTTTAAATAATGCCAATCGTCCTGTGAATACGGAGCTGGCAGGTTACATTATGGGAAATCCGAATCTAGTCGGACCTACAGCGAATACAATTTTAAATGAGGTAACAGGTACGGGTGCAACATCTATGAATGGTGCCCTTGAAGTGGCTGGCAATAAGGCGCATGTTATTATTGCAAACCCGAATGGTATCTCTGTCAATAATGGTACCTTTATCAATGCTAATAGTGCTACATTAACAACGGGGAACCCAATTATCAATAACGGTAGTATTACAGGCTATCAAGTACAACAAGGTAGTATCACAATAGGTGAAAAAGGACTTAATGCATCGAAAACAGCGCGTACAGATATGCTAGCTGAGGCTGTTCAGCTGAATGGTAAAGTTTGGGCGAAAGATGCTCAAGTTGTGACGGGGAAGAATACTGTTTCCGTAGATTCTTCTGGTAAAGTTACGAATGTTCACAAAACTGGTGAATCTAGTCAAGTTGGCCTTGATGTAGCTGCTATTGGTGGTATGTATGCCAATAGTATGTATTTAGTTGGCACCAATGATGGCTTTGGTGTGAATAATCAAGGTGTATTATCTGCACAAAATAAGTTAACCGTGGATAGTACTGGCAAATTGCAAAATATCGGTACTATCGCTGCTACAGAAGCAGATATTACTACAAAAAGTTTTGAGCAGATGAATCGTGGTAAATTGTATGTGGATACCGCTAAGATTACTACCGATTCTGTTATTCAAAAGGGTAATACAGAGACTAAAGATGCCCCTGTTATGATTGCCCAAAAAGATCTATCTATAGCAACCAATTCGATTGTCAATACTGATGGTAGTGTGATTAAAGCTGAGGGTCAACTACAACTTGGCAAGACGATGGATTCTACAGGAACTGTGTCTGGTAAGATAGATCGTATTGTAAATACAGCATCTACCATTGAATTTGGTCAAGGTGGTGCATTATATGCTAAATCTGTAGATAATAAAAATGGTGGCATTACCCTTAAACGTGTAGCGGTAGGTGAAAAAGAACATATTAAAAACGAAGTAGCACCATCTGGTAGCATTAAGCGATACCAATTATCGGAAGAACGAATCTATGGGCATGATGATGAAATTCCAAAAGATAAAGTAGTAGTACATTCTTCTGAAAATCTTCAACTTTCAGTGTATGGCGATCCTAAAGATAGCTGGACTAAATATGAATATGATCGTACACGTGAAAAAGATGTGGTAGATACATCTAACCCTGGGCGGATTATTTCCGGTGGAGATTTACATATGGATGTCGATCATATGACGAATGAAGCTAGCCAAATTAGTGCTGCCGGGGATATAACAGGTACAGTAGGTCACTATGAGCAAAGTAACCCTAAGGGTAATGAATATATTACTGAAGATGGTACAGCCACATCGTATAGTCGCCGGAAGAGACGTGGATGGGATACGACTAATATACGAACGGCTGACTATAAGAATACGATAGTCAACCCTACAGATGTCCCTGTTGCCGTATATGGTAGTCATGTGGAGAATAGTACAAGTGATGCTACAGTAGATGCATCTTTATTACATAGTATGAGTCAGTTATCGACGAACCCTAATACTACCTATGTGATTGAAACCGATCCAAATTTTACAAATCGTCGTAATTTCTTATCTTCTGATTACGTATTATCTCGCCTTAAATTAGACCCTATGAATATACAAAAACGATTGGGTGATGGGTATTATGAGCAACAGCTCATTATGCAAGAGATTATGCGTCAAACCGGTAAAAGTAGACTGCAATCTGGCCTTTCAGCAGAGGAACAATATCGCCAATTGATGGATGCAGGGATTAGTGTAACAAAATCTCAATCTATTGCATTAGGTAGAGGCTTAACAGAGGCTGAGCAAAAGAATCTTAAAGAGGATGTAGTGCTCTTAGTTAGTAAGGCTGTTGTATTGCCAAATGGTAAAACAGAAACTGTACTAGTACCGACTCTATATTTAGCCCCAACTACAAAACGAGTAGACGGTGCAGCTAATTTGCAAGCTCAATCCATTAACCTTTCTGTTGATACTATGAAAAATAGCGGTAGTATTGTGGCGGATAAAGATGTGAATCTTACTGGTAATACTATTCACAATGACAATGGTTTTATCAAAGGTAATACTACTACGGTTATAGCGAATGATGAAGTTCGTAATACACAAGGCACTATTATGGGCAACGATACAGTCTCTGTGTATGCTAAGAAAGACGTCATTAATGAAGGCGGTACCATTACACAAACGAATGCGGCTGGTTCTACAAAGGTTAGTGCTGGACGTGATGTGATTAATGTAGGCGTACAGTATGAGGCAGCTAATAGCAAAGTTGAGTGGAATAGTCGAAATAATCGACGTGAAACGATAACCGGTGTAGATCAAGGTCGTATTGGTGGTGCTGGTGAAACAACAGTAGTCGCAGGCCGAGATGTATCTATGGCGGCAGGTGTTATTACTTCTGATGTGAACACTCAAGTGACGGCCGGCCATAATGTAATGATGAAAGCTATGAATGCTACACATGAGCTAGAAGAACATCGTTTTGACAAGGGCAAATCTGGTGGCGGGCATTCTCAAACGACGGAGTCTCATGATCTTGTTAACGCACAATCATCGGTTGGTAGTAGCATTGAAGGTAAAAATATTTCTGTTGTAGCCTCTGATGCAGTACAACTTGAAGGCAGTCAACTATTAGCGGCTGATACAGTTAAGGTATCCGGTAATACGGTTGAACTAAATACAGCGAAGGCAAATAGTACAGTCAATCATGTGTATCTAGATAAAAAGAAAAGCTTTGTCAAACGTGAAAGTACCAATGCCGTTGATGATGCAACTACTACAGTTGTAACAGGCTCTACCGTAAGTGGCAAAGATATACAGATCACAAGTGCTCAAGATGTAACAGGTCAATCTGCTCAAATTATAGGCGAACATACAGTAGATGTTACAGCTGGTGGAAAGGTAGAACTTGGTGCAGATAAAGCCATTACAGATGGTACTAGTGTATATCGTCATAAGAAATCTGGTTTGCTTGGTAGTACAGGGATAGGCTTTACTATAGGCAAAGAAAAACACAATATAGATGCAGCTAACCATGAAGAATCTACTGTACGAAATACAATTGCCAGCACGAAAGGTACTGTTACTATTAAAGCGAATGATACCGTTCATCTCACAAGCGCTGATATTGTTGCAAAAGATGGTGCTGTGTTAGAAGGTTCTGCCGTTACATTAGATGGAAATATAGATCACAACCATATGTCTCATGATGAACGCTATAAGAAGACGGGTCTTACCGTATCGTTGGGCGGTGCAGTAGCGAATACGCTTACTAATGCGACTCGTACTATAAAACAAGCGGGTAGCCGTGATGATAAGCGTTTAGCTGCACTTGAACTCAATGAAGCACGTCAACAATTGCAAGATGGATATGCGGCGGTAGATAAAGCGGTTAAGGGCGTCAAACTTCGTGATGCTGATGGTAAAGTATTAAAAGACACAAAAAATCATTCCCGACGTGGTCAAAAAAATATTGATGATGCTGTAAATCTCTCTGTAAGTATTGGTAGCACTTCTAGAAAACAAGGACAAGTAGTAGATACAAACACATATCACGGTGGTACTCTTGTTAGCGATAGTGAAGTACAAATCAAGGCTCGTGATGCTCAGCAAAGTGGTATTGGTTTAACTGGTGAAACGGTACAAGCTAAAAACCTAGTATTAGATAGTGCTAGTGATATCAACCTTGCAGCGGGTAAAAACACTGTAGATGTTAAGAATACTTATAAAAGCAATGGATGGAGTGTCGGTGCTGGTATTAGTTTGACTGGTGGCGGACTTCTCGATATTAATGTGAGTGGCAATATGGCTCGTCAAAATGGCGATACCCATCAAGAAAGCTATGTACCAACGACAATTAAAGCCGTACAATTAGCACAACTTAAAGCAAAGCAAGATACTACTATTATTGGTTCTACTGTATCTGGTAAGAAAGTTGAAGTTAATACAGGTCGTGATTTACATATTCAAAGTTTACAAGATGTAGATAACTTTAAAGAACACAGTAAGTCTGCGGGCTTCTCTGTTTCCTCTAAACCTAATTTCAAGAATCCAACAGGTAGTATAAGTGCAAGTGTAGGTCGTATTGATAGTAAATGGAAAAGCGTAACTCACCAAGCAGGTATTTATGCTGGAGAAGATGGCTATAATATTAATGTAGGGAATGGTACTACATTAGAAGGTGCTGTCATTAAAAGTGAAGCTCCAAAAGCTAAGAATACATTGACTACTAAATCTCTTGAGATGAAAGATATCCAAAACGAAGCCGAGTATACCTATAGCAACAACGGGATTGGCTATAACTATTATGGTAGTAAAAAGAAACTTGAAGAGATGAAAGCCAATGATAAAAAAGGGTATGATAAGATTTATAACAGTATTGGTCTAGTTCCAAACTTAGGCGTAGGATCAAAAGGCAAAGCAAACTCGACTACTCAATCTGCAATCTCAGATGGTATACTAACAGTAGATAGTAAAGAAATTGATACTAAGACCATTAATACAAATACCGAGAATACATTACATCAATTAGATAAGATTTTTGATAAAAAGAAAATCGAAGAACGTCAGGAGTTGGCACGTTTATTTGCTAAAAATGCTTTTGAAGAAGTACATCGCTTAAGTGATAAATACGACTGGAAAGATGGTTCAGCACAGAAGGTAGCATTACATGCTGCGATTGGTGAAATTGCGGCACAATTGGCAGGTAATCCAAATGGATCGGGAGCTGTAGCGGCAGGGATTAATGAACTAGCGATAAAAAAAATTATAGATAAAATTGGGAAGGAACATCCTGATCAAATACAATTATTAAGTGCTGTTTTAGGTGGGGCTGTGAATAAATTAGCTAATAAATCTACTGATACTGGAATGGCCGTTTCTTCCTTAGGTACTAAACATAATGTTTTACATTTATTTTTTAAAAAGGCAATAGATTATCTTGATACAAGTAATTTACAGTATAATCAAGTGTATTCTATTGAAACAAATGCTGATGCGGGGCGAGTATATATTGCAGGTGTCGGAGGCATGATAGGGGTATTAGTAGATAAATTTGGTGGTGTATATGATCAAGTGGGAGGCGATGTATCTATATCTGATAATATTGTTCCAGTTGGAGCTACTATAAAGGTTATAACATTTCCTAATATACCTAACGACCCTAGTGCTGCTTCATTAATAAAAAAAGCGGTAGAGGGGGGAGCAGTATCCTCAAGTGTAACGTTTAATCACATCAGCTGGTCAACTGGTGTTGCAATTCCTACAGATTTTGAATCTTTTTCCTCTAGAAATCAAACAATCCATGTTGCTGAGGGGGCATCAACGACCTCTAATGGCATGTCTGTTTCAGGAAGCTACGCTAGTTATGTTGGGAACCTTTCCGATGAAAATCTTTGGGGGGGAAATTATAATAGGAATGTTTTGAAGTATTTTAATGAACATCCTAACAGTGGACTAGAACTCTATAATGGTCCTGCAGGTAAGTTAATTTTAATTAAGCGAACAGAAATTGGTGTTCAACAGTATGATGGTCATGGAGGCTTTTTTAATTCAGTTGGTTTTGATAAATATGCTAGTAAAATGTATTGGAGACGATATTAATAATGAATATAAAGTTCGTTTTAAAATATTTGCTTTTAGGGATATTGACTAGTACTATTATTTTTTCTGTAGTAAATTTTAGTAATTACTATTTTATGAATAGATATCCATATGCATCAAATTTATATAATGAAGCATTTAAATTGTATAATGCTGGAGTATTAGAAAAAATATCTTGGACAAAACTATTCCATAGACTTGGTGCATCTGAATCTACGCAAGTTACAGTTTTTGGAGAACAAAATAAAAATTTTGAGGATAAGCTAGTATTAGACTATATAGTTCTATCTAAAGAATATATGTTATATAAATCTAACTATGATGATAATAATTATCTGTTTAATTTTAGTGATGGACGTCTAGTAATTAGTATTTTTTAGTAGGTGAGATTTATGAAAATCTTAAAGATATTTTTTGTTGGGGTGGGACTTATTATAGGATTACTACTTTCTGCTAGTATAGGGGGAGCCTTTGATAATTTTTTACAGCTTAAATATACTTCTAATTTTGAGAATTATTGGTCTGAATTTAGAGATATTCAAAACTCTACTCAAAGTGAAGTTTTATATATTAATCCTAAAGTATTGAGACTAGGTTCTTTGACGCCTCATTTTATTGCTAAACTTTCTTATAAAGGGGAAGTTTTTAGAACTCAGTTAGAAGGCTTAGGGTGGAGTTATAAAGATGGGGTATATAGAAAAATAGTTAATGGTGATACATATACCCTAATGGTTCTAGATTATAAGAATAATATTGAGCTTGAGTTATATGTTGAGAAATAATTTAAATATTTTATTTGTATAGTTATAACTTTTGGATATTAAGCTATGATGTAATGTAGTTAGTGATTTAGAGAATTGAATATACATACAATATATTTAGCTGTTTTTGTTATCCCTAGTAAAATAACAGATAGCTGATTAACATCAATCAGCTATCTGTTATTTTTTATTTATTGTTGCATATATCGAATAACTCCTATTAAAATCTCCAGATTTTAACGAATTTATGAGTGTTTTATGATAAAATAAAAGGTATGAATACTTCAACAACTCGGTCTATTACCTACAATGGTGACACAATTGAATATGAGTTAACAATCAAGCGTGTAAAGAATATAAACATGCGTGTACACAAGGATGGTAGTGTCCATGTTTCGGCGAATGCTTATGTACCAGATCATCGCATCGATGCGTTTGTTATCGAAAATATACCTTTTATTGAGCGGGCTCGTTTTAAATTAGAAGCATTAACGGCACAACGGATAGAGGCATTACAATATGTAACGGGTGAAACCGTATCTATTTTGGGCATGCCTGTTACGCTAGAGGTGCTAGAAACATCTGGCAAACCGCATATCAAGTTTGATGGGTCTAATCGTATGGTGCTGTTCGTTAAATCTGGTTATACCTATGAAGACAAGCATAAATTAATGCAAACCTTTTGGCGCCAGCTAGGAGAAAAGGTGTTTACCCATTGGGCGAAGGTCGTATATCAACGCTTTCACCAGCAACATATTGATGTACCCATGCCAACGGTAAAGCAACAGCGCATGAAGAGTCGTTGGGGTTCTTGTACGCCATCAAAGCAGCTTATTAAGATGAATATGCGTTTATTAGAAGGGCCTCAGGCCTATATTGAATACGTTATGGTCCATGAGTTTGCCCATTTTAAATACTTGGATCATTCTAAGAACTTTCACAATTTAGTGGCTCAATTTTTACCAGATTGGAAAGCCCGTAAGAAATCATTAAATATCTATTTTGCACATAGACCGTAAGGAGGTGTACCATGAAGCCATTTGTACATTTACATAGTCATACGGAATTTAGTTTATTGGACGGCATCAGCCGTTTACCGGATATGGTGCGCCGCGCGAAGGAACTGGAACAACCCGCCCTTGCCATTACGGACCATGGCAATATGTATGCAGCCATCTATTTTTATAAAGAATGTGTGGCACAAGGCATCAAACCGATTATTGGGTGTGAAGTATATGTCACAGAAGGTAGCCGCCTTGATAAACCAGAAGGACGTAGCCGTGAGCGATTAAAACATCTTATTTTGCTAGCCGAAACGATGGAAGGCTATCGAAACCTTGTTAAAATCGTGTCGAAGGCCTCTACGGAAGGTTTTAATTATAAGCCCCGTGCTGACCATGATTTGTTGCGTCAATACAGCAAGGGCATTATTGCTCTTAGTGCGTGTATTCAAGGGGAAGTACCTCAATATATTCTCCAAGATAATATGGAAGGAGCTCGCCGTGCTGTTGAATGGTACATTGAAACCTTCGGTAAAGACAATTTCTTTTTAGAAATTCAAAATCACGGTTTACCTGAAGAGTTACGTGCTCAGCAAGTGCTATGCCAATTAGCTGACGAATATGGCCTAGGCATCGTGGCGTCCAATGATTTCCACTATGTTATGAAAGACGACGCTGATGCTCAGGATATCCGCGTTTGTATTCAAACGGGCCGACGTCGCGCCGAAGTAGATCGTTTGAAATTCCCTAATGATGAGTTTTATCTCAAATCTGGGGACGAGATGGCAGATCTCTTTGGACACATCCCTGGGGCCTTAGAAAACACATTAAAGATTGCAGACCGATGCAATGTAGAATTTAATTTTGATGAACATCATTTGCCGCACTTTGACGTGCCTGAAGGAGAAACGTCTAAGACCTATTTGCGCAAGGTTTGTGAACGAGAAATACCTCGTTTGTATGGCGATACATCAGAAGAACTTAAAAAACGCCTAGACTACGAACTCGATGTTATCGGGACGATGGGCTTTGAAGACTATTTCCTTATTGTATGGGACTATGTGCGCTATGCGCGTGAACACGATATCCTTGTAGGCCCAGGCCGTGGCTCTGCAGCCGGTTCTGTTGTAGCCTATTTACTAGGCATTACAGGGCTCGACCCATTACAATACGATTTGCTCTTTGAACGATTCCTAAATCCAGAACGGGTAAGCATGCCTGATATCGATATCGACTTCTGCTATGAAAAGCGGGGCGAAGCTATCGATTATGTAACTCGAAAATATGGACAGGCTCGTGTGTCTCAAATCATCACCTTTGGTACAGAAGCGGCCCGCGCCGTTATTCGTGACGTAGGTCGTGTGCTCGATTTACCATTAGCTGAGGTCAATCGCATTGCGAAGATGATACCTAATGAATTGGGCATCACCTTAGAAAAGGCCTTAAAGGGTAAAGATTTAAAAGCCTTATATGATACAGACCCTAATGTAAAAGAGCTATTTGATTTTGGCCAAAAGCTGGAGGGTATTGCTCGTAATTCGTCCACTCATGCAGCAGGCGTCGTAATTTCCGCAGATCCTCTAGATGACCATGTGCCTGTACAAAACTCTAATGAAGAAGGCTTTGTCACTCAATATGATAAGGATAATATCGAAGAATTAGGCCTGTTGAAGATGGACTTTTTGGGCCTCCGTACATTAACCGTTATGGGGGATGCCCTTAAGTTAATCAAGGCAAACCGAGGGATTGACCTTGATTTAGATGCCATCCCATTAGATGATAAAGCGGCTTGCGATATCTTGACTAAGGGCGATACATCCGGTGTATTCCAGCTTGAATCCGATGGGATTACCAAGCTCGTTATGGATTTGAAACCTGAGCATTTTGAGGATCTCATTCCTCTTGTTGCACTCTATCGTCCAGGTCCTTTGGGGTCTGGCATGGTGGCGGATTTTATCGATCGCCGTCATGGTAAAAAAGAGGTAACCTATTTACATCCGATTTTGGAACCGATTTTAAAAGATACGTTCGGCGTTATTCTCTATCAAGAACAGGTTATGCAAATTGCGTCTGCCATGGGTGGGTTCTCCCTGGGGCAAGCGGACTTGATGCGCCGTGCGATGGGTAAGAAAAAGGAATCTGTCCTCAAGGCGCAACGGGAATCCTTTATACAAGGTTCCATTAACAATGGCATCGAAGAGTCCATTGCAAACGAAGTATTTGACTTGCTCGTTTACTTCGCCGGTTATGGCTTTAATAAATCCCATAGTGCGGCCTATGCGTATATTGCGTACCAAACAGCGTATCTTAAGGCGCATTATTTTCCAGAATTTATGGCCGCTACCATGACAAGCTTTATGCAAAATATGGATAAGCTCACATACTATATCAATGCTTGTAAAAAACATAATGTGCAGGTCCTCGGTCCCGATGTAAACCATTCCTTGCGTAGCTTTGCCGTACAAGGTAATGCCATTCGCTTTGGTCTTGGGGGCATCAAGAACGTAGGGGATAATGCCATCGATCGACTCATCGCCGAACGTGAGGCCAATGGGCTCTATACGAGCATTACCGATTTTTGTCGCCGCGTAGATAGCAAGGTCGTTAATAAACGATTGCTAGAAAGCTTAATCCGCTGCGGTGCGATGGACGGATTCGAGGAGAACCGGAATCAGTTATTGCATATGTATGAAAGTGCACAGGCTGTAGGGGCTAAGCAGCAAAAGGATGCTGCCATGGGTACTATGAGTCTCTTTGGTGAAAGTACAGATGACGTCGATATGATTCCGGTACCGAATTTACCTGATTTATCGGAAGATGATAAATTGAAGGATGAAAAGGACTACACCGGGTTCTATATTACGGGCCATCCATTGCAAGGCTATAACAAGGAACTGAAAGGCCTATTTGAATTAGGGCAACTCCTTGAAAACCCAGAGCGTTTTGATGGTCAAACGATTACCTTTGGTGGTCTCATTGCTGAAAGAGGGGATAGACCTACAAAACGGGGCGATGTCATGAGTATTCTTCGCATCGAAGATTACTCTGGTTCGGCTCAAGTGGTGGCATTTCCGAAGGTATTTGCTCAGAGCCAACAATTCTTGGCTGTCGATATGGTCGTTAAGGTGCGAGGCCGTGTTGATGCGGATGAAAAGGGTGTGCAGATTATTGCTGATCGCATTGCACCGTTAAAGGTAAATTACAACAATGCACGACAAATCGCTATCCATATTCGAGGTGCCTATGATACGCCAGAGAATAGTAATGCGTTGAAGGAAATACTTTCACAAGCAGAAGGGCAAGTACCGACAGCATTATATTTACACAAACAACGAAAACGAATTAATTTATCACCTCAATTATGCTTTGCACCGACAGATGAAATCATCGCATGCATTGAAGCGGTATTAGGTGAAGGTGCCGTAGAGGTGCAATAGAGTATATTAAATACCATCCCATTTAGGAGGATATATGAAACGTACAAAAATCGTATGTACCGTAGGTCCGGGCACGGATAAATTCGGTATTTTAGAAGATATGATGCGCGCTGGCATGAATGTAGCTCGTTTTAACTTCTCTCATGGTTCGCATGAAGAGCAAGCGGAGCGCATGCAAATGGTGCGTGATGCGGCGATGATTGTCAATAAACCAATCGCATTATTGCTCGATACAAAGGGCCCTGAGGTTCGTCTTGGCCTATTTAAAGAGGGCAAGGTGTTCCTCGAAGCGGGGCAACAATTTACATTGACTACGGATGATGTAGAAGGCACGTCAGAGATTAGTGCTGTAAACCATAAAGGTTTAGTAGGCGACGTGCATGTTGGCGATACGGTTCTCTTAGCTGATGGCCTTGTTCGATTGACCATCGATGCTATCGAAGGTAATAACATCATTACCACCGTTCAAAATAGTGGCGAAATCGGCAATCGCAAACGGGTGGCCGTGCCAGGCGTAGCGCTTAGCTTGCCACCTGTATCCGAGCAAGATGAATTAGATTTGCGTTTTGGCTGTCAACAAGGCGTGGACTTTGTGGCCGCATCCTTTATGCAACGTGCTAAGGACGTGGTGGCCATTCGTCGCATCTTGGAATCTGAACAAAAGGATATTAAGATTATCGCCAAAATTGAAAATGCAGAAGGGGTTAATAATATCGATGAAATCCTCGATGTAGCGGATGGTCTTATGATTGCTCGTGGTGATTTGGGCGTAGAAATTCCTGCCGAAGAAGTACCGGTATTGCAAAAGATGATGATTGAAAAATGTAATCGTCTTGGTAAACCTGTTATTACGGCTACACAAATGTTGGAGTCTATGATTCAAAACCCTCGTCCAACTCGTGCCGAGGCGAGTGATGTGGCCAATGCCATCTTAGATGGCACCGATGCGATTATGTTGTCTGGCGAAACGGCTAATGGTTCATACCCTGTAGAAGCTGTTACAACGATGACACGCATTGCAGAGGTAACGGAGCAATCCGTCATTTATGATCATAAGAGCAGAACGCAGGAAAGCGATGATGTGACAACCACTGAGGCTGTATGTTTGGCCAGTGTGCGCGTTGCGAGTGATCTTGGGGCAGCAGCTATTTTGACATGCACCGAATCTGGGCATACTGCAATTAGTGTGGCTCGTCACCGTCCAGTTTGCAAAATTATCGCTATCACACCGCATGATGAAACAATTCGTCGCATGCAATTATGCTGGGGTGTTGAAGCCATCAAGGGCCGTGAAAATATCAACTCTGATGAGATGGTAAAACAGGCGATTACCGGTGCACTTGGGGCAAATGCCATCAATTCTGGTGATTTAGTTGTCGTTACCGCTGGCGTACCTTCTGGCTCTACAGGTACTACGAATATGATTCGCGTTCATATTGCAGGCAAGGTATTGTTGTCTGGCAATGGTATTTTGCGTAAATCCGCTACGGGTCGCGTATTTATTGCGGCTAATCATAAGAATGATTATGAAAGCTTCCAATCCGGCGATATTCTTGTAGTAGGGACTATGGAACCAGAATTGATGAATATTGCTAAACGCGCTGGCGGTATCATTTCTGTTGAAGATGGATACACATCGGATAGCGCTATTGCAGGTATTACGTATGGTATTCCTGTCATTTTAGGCGCCAAAGACGCTTATGACGTATTGCTTGAAGGCGCAGAGGTTACCATCGATGGTGAACGGGGCAAAGTCTTTGCAGGCATTGCGAATGCTAGATAAGCAATATATAATGTAATTAGGTTGGTCATAAAAAGGAGTACGACTATGGATGATAAAGAATGGCGTACCTTTGTAACCGTTGTAGATGAAGGTAATATAACAAAAGCAGCTGAAAAGTTATTTGTTTCACAACCTGCTTTGAGCTATCGACTGCGTCATTTAGAGGATAGTGTAGGATACTCCTTGTTGCTTCGCACCACAGAAGGTATTGCATTGACGCCACAAGGTGAAATCTATTATGACTATTGCAAACGCATGCTACATGATAGAGAGGCCTTAGACCATGCATTGACATCGTCTACTGGTAAGATTCAAGGTACCTTGAAGATTGCATCATCCATCAATTTTGCAGATTATGAATTACCAGCTTTGTTGAAATCGTTCCGCGAACAGTATCCAGATGTACATATTCAAGTTAAGACAGCTTTCAGCCATCAAGTTGTAAAGATGTTTAATACCGGTGATTGTATGGTGGCGTTTGCACGCGGTGGATATGAAGTATCAGGTAATTCAGAATTGTTATTGGAAGAACCGTATTGCTTGGTATATAAAGAGTTAGTACCACCAGAATCGTTAGAGAAGGTGCCCTTTATTCGATACCAAACTGATGCATCGGTAGCTAATATCATTGAAAAATGGTGTGCCGAGCATTTTGAAGAACCTCCTATTGTGGCGATGGACGTCAATTCCATGAGTACATGTCGTCATTTTGTGCGGGCCGGTCTAGGATGGTCTATTCTAACCTATATGGGGCTTGGATCTTGTAAAGACAAAGATATTTATGTTAGCCCATTGCGTAGCAAGGATGGCACGTATATTACGCGTGATACCAATATGGTATACACAAAAGAGTCGGCCAATTTAATTGCTGTCAAAACATTTATCGAGTACGTACGAGATTACTATAAAAAACACACTGTCGTAGACGATAGTATTTTTAGAGAATATAAATCATAACATGTAAGTGCATGTATACATCTTGTTAGAGGTGTATGCATGCATTTTTTTCATTTACACCTAAAAATCTATGAGAAAAATGCATAAAAAGTATGAATGACAGTTATAAAAATTTTTATGACCCCTATAAAGGTAATCTATTTTTCAGAAAATGATTATCAACGTATAATGAAATCATACTAAATACAAGAATTCATAAAGTAATAGTCGCGTATTACGAATTACTTGGGTAGTGTTAGGATGAACAGTATATGCCTATGTTTATAAGAAAGGAAAAAACATGGAAAGACTTGTAAAATTAGCCGTTATCGTGCTAATTCCAATTATCCTCTGGTTTACAACTCCACCAGCAGGACTATCTGCGGAAGCGTGGCGCCTATTTGGTTTCTACATCGCAGGTATCTTAGGTTTGATTTTAAAACCATATCCAATTCAAATTATTTTATTATCTGTATTAGCTGCTTCTGCCTTATTCATGGACAATGCAAAAGATATTTTGGTAGGTTATGGCTCCACAGCATTGTGGATGATCATTGCAGCCTTCTCCTTGAGCGTTGCATTTGGTAAAACTGGTCTTGGTCACCGTGTAGCGTACCACTTAATCCGTGCATTCGGTTCTACCGTATTGCGTTTAGGCTATGTAACAGCGCTTCTTGACTTAATCTTGTCTCCAGCAACACCTTCTAATACAGCACGTGCAGCTGGTATCGTATATCCTATTAACTTATCCATTGCAGAATCTATCGGTTCTTACCCTGGTGATACTGCAAAACGCGGCGGTTCCTTTATCTTGATGAATGGTTACTTCGTAACAAAGATTACGTCCTTTATGTTCTTAACAGCTATGGCTCCTAATGTGTTGGCACTGGATTTCGTTACTAAGATTACAGGCCTTACTATGAACTGGGTCGAATGGGCAGTGGCTTTGGCCATTCCTGGCCTTGTAATGTTGATTTTTGTTCCTCTTGTAGGCTACTGGATTGACCGTCCTGAAGCTGTAAAAATCGACAATAAGAAATTGGCAGACGAAGGCCTTGCAAAATTAGGGGCTATGAAAATGTCTGAAAAAATCTTGGCTGTTGTATTCATTCTTGCTCTTCTTGGTTGGGCATGGCCTTCTATTGGATATTTTTTCCCAGCTATCGCTTTTGATTTGAGTCCTACAGCAGTAGCATTAGTTGCTATGACTGTTGTTTTCTTATCCGGCATCATCACATGGGAAGATATGGTTCAAACAAAAGCTGTTTGGAACACATTCATCTGGTTCGGTGCTATCCTTGGTTTATCTACAGCTTTAACAAAAGCTAAATTCTTTGCTTGGCTTGCTACATTCATGCAAACCAACTTGGCACTCGATGTATCTCCACTTGTAGTAGTATTAATTCTTTCCGCTATCAGCGTTGTTATTCGTTACTTATTCGCTTCTAGTACCGCATATATCGCATCCATGCTTCCTGTATTCTTAACAGTAGGTATGGCAGCCGGTGTTAACCCTGTTATGTTTGGTTTAGTATTGCTTGCTACAAATGCATTTGGTGGTCTCGTAACTCACTACGGTGCATCCCCTGGTCCTATTATCTACTCTGCAGGTTATAATAACTTGAAAGAATGGTGGACTGCTGGTGGTATCTTAGCGGTATTAAGCTGGATCTTACTCTTTGTAATAGGTATCCCTTGGTGGACTTTCATTGGTATGATTTAATCACCATATAATTTTATAATCATCATTGTTTTTACGGCTTAGGCCAGACTTCGCGACGGTCTGGTCTTTGCCATTTGATATATTTTTTAGTGAAAGGATGTAACATGGCACAATTAGTGAAAGCTGCGCAAGCAGGCTTCGACGAAAAAAATGATGCATTAGTTACGGTAGAACCGATTGCTAGCGGCATCGAAATCGAATTGACTTCCAAAGTTATGCGTCAATATGGCGACCAAATTAAATCTGTTATCTTGAATACAGTTAAAGAAGCTGGTTTTGATGGCGTAAAAGTAACTGTACAAGATAAAAACGCTTGGGATTACACAATTAAAGCTCGCGTGTTGGGCGCATTAGAAAGGGGGAGCAAAGCATAATGGCTAACGATAAAACATTTCCAGAAGTAAAAACTAATCCGCTTACAGAAGCGGCTAAAAAACGCTTATCCCGTTCCATGATGTTCGTTCCTGGTAATACACCAAAAATGATTAACAGTGCTGATATCCACGGCTCTGACTCCATCATGATCGATATCGAAGATTCCGTGCCTATTACAGAAAAAGACACAGCTCGTCTTTTGACTGCAGAAGCATTGAAATCCCGTAAATTCCACGCTGAAACAGTTGTTCGTATCAACCATCCTACACAAACTCCTTATGGTTATGATGATCTTGATGTTATCGTTCCAGCTAAACCTGATATGATTCGTTTACCTAAAACTGAAGACGTATCCGAAGTTGAAATCGTAGCGAAGAAAATTGAAGAAGTGGAAAAAGCTAATGGCTGGCCAGAAGGTACAATCAACATTATCGTAGCTATTGAATCCGTTCGTGGCTTGTACAATGTTCGTGAAATCTGCCATGGTCCTCGCGTAGTTGCTATCGCTCTTGGCGCTGAAGACTACCGTGCCGATCTTCGCACAGGTAAACATAAACCAGCTGTTGAATTGTTGTTTGCTCGTCAAACAATCCTTCATGCAGCACGCGAAGCAGGTATCCGCGTAATCGATACTGTATTCTCTGACGTAAAAGACCCTCAAGGTTTCCGCGAAGAAGTTGAATTCATTAAAGCATTGGGTTATGACGGCAAATCTTGCATCCACCCAAGCCAAATCAAAATTATCCACGAAGTATTCACTCCTGATGAAAAAGAAATCGCTCATTCCGTTAAGGTATTGAACAGCTATGCTGATGCATTGCGCAACAATAAAGGCGTAATTTCCGTAGATGGTAAGATGATCGATGGTCCTATCGTAGTTCGTGCACAACGCGTAGTTGATAAAGCTCGTGCAGCAGGCATTAAAGTTGAATTAGAGGAAGGAGCAGAATACGATGTTAAATAAAGTAGGTCGCGATATCCCAACAAATATCCCAGCACTAGAAGGTCGCGAAGTATATCAAGGTGAATTCGCAATTGAACCTAAGGCAAAACGTGCAGGTAAACCTGTTCATATGAGCCGTGTTGGTACTAATAAAGTTCTTGCTTCCATCGATGAAGCAATCGAAAAAGCTGGCGTAAAAGATGGCATGACATTGTCCTTCCATCATCATTTGCGCAATGGCGACTATGTTATGAAAATGGTTATGGAACGCGTTCAAGCGAAAGGCATTAAAGATATTACAATCGCTTCTTCTTCCTTGTCTCCATGCCATGACTTCTTGGTAGAAATGATTCAAGACGGTACTGTTACAGCTCTCGAAACATCTGGTCTTCGCGATCGTCTTGGTAAATTCTTAACACAAAACCCTGGCGTATTAAAACGCCCTGTAGTCATTCGTCCTCATGGTGGCCGTGCTCGTGCTATCGAATCTGGCGAAGTTCATATCGACGTAGCTTTCATGGCTGCTCCTACAGCTGACCCTCGCGGCAATGCAACTGGTCGTATGGGTAAATCCGCATGTGGCGCACTTGGCTATGCTAAGGTTGACTCTCACTATGCAGATACAACTGTTATCATCACTGATAACTTGGTTGACTATGTACACAACTATGCCATCCCTCAAACAGATGTAGATTATGTTGTTCCTGTTGAAAGCATCGGCGATCCAGAAGGTATTGCTTCTGGTGCAATTGGCTTCACTAAGAACCCTATTCAAATTAAAATCGCTGAACTAGCTGGTGAATTCCTTGACCAAGCGGGTATCATCAAAGAAGGTTTCGTATTCCAATTGGGCGCTGGTGGTGCTCCATTGACTGTAGCAAAATTCATCGCTGAAAAACTTCGCAAACGCGGTGAAGCTGGTGGCTTTGCTATCGGTGGTGCTACTGGTATCTTAACTGGTATGCTTGAAGAAGGTTTGATCAAAGCTATCTATGATACTCAAACATTCGATACTACTGCAGCTGCATCATTGGATAAAAACCCTGCACATATCGAAATGTCTGCTTCCATGTACGCTAACCCATGGACAGACTGCACTACAAACTACCTAGACGTAGTATTCCTTGGTGCTACTGAAATCGACCTTGATTTCAACGTAAACGTAATGACAGACTCTAACGGTGTATTGATGGGCGCTTCTGGCGGTCACTCTGATACAGCAGCAGGTGCTAAATGCACGGTTATTACTTGCCCATTGATCCGTGGTCGCTTGCCAATGATCCGTGATAAAGTAGCAACTGTAATTACACCAGGCTCTTCCGTTGACGTACTCGTTACTGAATACGGTATTGCAATCAACCCAGCTCGTACTGATTTGATTGAACGCTTCAAAGATAGCAACTTGCCTATCTACACAATTGAAGAATTACAACAATTAGCATTCGACTTAGTTGGTAAACCACAAGATATTCCTGTATCTGACAAAGACGAAGACATCATCGCAATCGTAGAATACCGCGATGGCTCTATCATCGACGTGGTTCGTAAACCTCTATAATTGAGTTGGTGATGTGGAGCACGGTTAGATACTGTGCGGTTCCGCTGGTGGTATCACCATCCCACGCTGATTAAATAATACAAAGACCCTCTCCATGGTCCTAGGACTCACACATGCCTGAAGTTCCTCTACGGACCACGGAGAGGGTCTTTTTGTATTTTTATGAATTATAGGACTGTAGGGAGGGGGTAATGTGAGATTTTTACATATTAAATATGATGCTATGGGTGAAAATTTGGGCATTTATAAAGTTATAATATCTATATAAAAGAATGTGGTTATATATTAGGGGGATATCTATGTATCAATATAGGGCTAATGTAGAATTTGATATAGATGGATTAAAGGATTTTTATATAGATGACTTAATGGAGCAAGAATTAAATATTTACTTAATGGTTGAATGTTGGATTCGAGATTATATTGATATTAATGATATGTATATTAGAATGGTTGAAGATGGACATGAAATACTAGAATGGGAATCTTTTCTTCCGAGTGCATTATCATATCGTAGTTTATTTGTGGCTAGCAATTATAAACTTGGATATAAAAATCAGTGTATTGATTATTTATATGCAAGATTTAAACAAGTTGTTGAAGGGGAACTTATAAGAAATTCTTTAATAGATAGATTAGAAATTGAACGAGTATATCTATTACAAAACTCTATGCAAATTCTATTAAATTGTAATTATAACATTGATTTTGAGAAGTTTGTAAAACGATGGATGGCGATTTGTAGTACTGAATATCATCCTGTATACTATAAATTAAAAGGTAATGTATTTATTGTATGAAGTTTGTATTATTTAATTTGGAGGTTAATGCCATGGGAACTGTGTGGAGATTACAAACAAGAACAGATAGTAGCAGTGGAGAAAAAATTTCAAAGTATTGTTTAGATAATGATGTTGCTGCTTTAGGGTGGAGTATTAAGGATGACCACATAAAGAATTATAACCCTGAGGCTATAATTGAAATACAAGAAAAACGTAAAAATATAGAAGATATAAATCAGTATTATGATGTTGTTAGAACTTATGGTTTATATGGGATAAATCGTAAAAAACGGTTGATTGCTGTTGATATGCTAACGGAAGTTGAAAAGGGTGACTATATTTGGATGCGTGATAATGGTATTTATTATCTAGGGCATGTAACTGAAAAATCTGAGTATATTTATAACAGCGATGATGATGCATTAGATTTTGATGCTGCTAATCAAATTACAGAGGTTAAGTGGGAACGGATTGGTGATGAAAGCCAGGTACCAGGTGCAGTAGCAACAGCTTTTATTCGCGGTCGAACTATTCAACGTATAAATAAAGACTATATGTTTGAGTATGCTGAATATGCATTTTGGGGAAAACCTTTGATATTAGAGAATTCAAAAGAAGAATTTTTACAACAATTATTTTATGATTGTTTATCTCCAAATGATTGTGAGGATTTAGTTTGTTTATATTTATATGATCGTAAAGGTTATGTGACAATCCCATCTACGAATAAAATTGCAACTGAGCTATATGAATGTGTATTAGTAAATCCAGAAAATGGGATGCTTGCATATCCTCAAGTTAAAAAAGGAAATGTTGCTTTAGATTTTATTAAGTATATTGATTTGGTAGATGATCAGAAACGAAAAAAAGAAGTATATCTATTTACATCGGAAGGTGAGATAAAAAATTCCAATATTCAAAGTGATTCGATTCATATTATTGCTCCAAATGACTTATATCTATGGGTAAAGTCTAAGATGGAAAGTGTAAATTATCTAATCCCTGAAGGTATTGTAAAATGGTATAAATTAATACACTCGTCAGAACAATAGTTAAAAATTAGGAGAGAGCATATGAGCCAAGTATTTAAGCAGGATTTAACGGATACTTCAGATCGTCCTGGTGGTATCTTTTTTGTTGAGTTGCTGATGGCGGAGCATTGTGATATACTTGACCGTGAGCATATGGTTGAGGTATTTACAAAGCACTTAGGCACTGTAGATTGTTTTAGTTATGGGGCGGATTCAGCTGGTTTTGCACCTCAGAATTATAAGGTGCATTATGAGGATAATGATGCAGAGGTTCCTCCAACATTGATGATTACAAAATGTGAGAAAATTGATAAGCCTGTATTAGACGATTTTGATCGTAGTCAGGTATGGAATTGTCCCAATGTAGATGACTTGTTGGCAGAGTGCGAATATAGAGTATTTGCTACGGATATGTTAGCTGCTGGTTTAGAGTCAAAACAGCGTGCTGATATGCTCGTAAAGTATGTAGATGCTTTGTTAGAATTATATCCGGCTTGTAAGGCCGTTGTCTTTGGTCCATCTCGTAAGTTTTTAAGTCGTGAATCGATTGAAAATTATCCAGATAAGGCTGTAACTCGTTTTATTGATTATGCAGTTAATGTGCGATATTTTAACATTCAAGGTACAGAAGATATGATGGTTGACTCGGTGGGGATGAGCACCTTATTCTTGCCTGATGTACAGTATCACTTTCATGGTATGAATCCTGATGATGTAGTTATTCATGCATATAATATGCTGTATTTTATTTTAGAAAATGACAATCCTGTGGGTGATGGTGATACTATTAGCGGCCTAGAGAATGGAGAATTGGATTCAAATGTGCAATGGACATTGCATTATGAGGATTCTCTAATTCAACCGGTGAGAGCAGTGCTTGATGTAAATATGGGTGAATATGCTTCAGGAACTCGTTAGTCGTTAATTGATGAAAGGTGAGGGTATTATGAGTAATCAACGTGTTTTTGATATGGAACTTGTGAAAGTTGAAAGTTTGGAGAATGCTGTTAGGACGCCATTTTATCAAACTGATTCCACAGGTGGTTCAGTATGGGTTATTAAACCTGGTCAAACCTTACCAAAACATTATCATCATCACTCTGATGATATATGGGTTATATTGCAAGGCAAGGGTGTATTTTATCCAACACCTGATACAGAGGTGCCTTTTACAAAGGGGCAAGTTATAGTATCTAAAAAGGGTGAATGTCATGGTGCAAAAAATACTGGAACGGAAGATATTGTCTTTGTGAGTATCGTTGCTCCGGTGCCGTCTGATTATGATCCTGTTACTACTAATTAATATGAAAGTACTTTATAGTATTTTCTTATCTTGTGATAGAGATATATTCATACTATAAAGTGTTTTTTTAGGAGCGATAACAGAAAGTGGGTCACTAGTGAGGTAGAAGGACTCAAATTCTTTATGATTTGGTTTTATACAATGTGTTTTTATGGCGTTGAATAAGAATTTTTAGTATAATATATAGATAGATAACAAACTATATAAACTACAAATAGCAAGGAGGTTCTTATGAATCCATATATGACACAAACGCCAAATGCTAATGATGTAGCATTGGTAGAAAGTATTGTATCTCAACGGTTAAAGGGCTCTATTTTATGGATGGTTGTTGGTTTATTGACCACATTGGGTATTGGTATTGCGACGCTAATGAATCCGTCATGGGCGCGCTTTGCAGCTAGCAATTTTAATATTTTATTGATTGCAGAAGTAGCGGTGGTATTCTTGTTTAGCATGCGCACGTATAAGGCCAATGTTATGTCCCTATATGCGATGTTCTTCATCTATAGTGCATTGAATGGCGTTACCTTATCACTTGTTTCGTTAGCATATGGCATCATGGAAGCTACTGTACCAGCATTGATTGGAGCATTGGCGTTCTTCGTTGCCTTTTCTATTGTAGGCCTTACAACTAAGAAGAATTTAGCCGGATTAACACCGTACTTAGTGGCTGCTATATTTGGTATGATTATCGTAAGTCTTGTATTTATGGCAGCATCGTATTTTTCGATTCCATATCTTAGTTCCATTAGTTATAGTACAATTAGCTTGATTCTTGGCTACATTGGGGTCGTGGTATTTTCCATTTTTACGGCTGTTGATATGAACATGATTAAAAACAGTGTTACTCAATTGGCACTATCTGAAGATGAAACGATTTTAGATCGTATTGAAATTGCTGGTGCACTTAGCTTGTATCTCGATTTCATTAACTTGTTCTTATCTTTGTTGCGTATCTTTGGTAACAGACGCTAATATCTGAATAGTGTATGTGAAAGCACCTTATATACTGTTAGAAATCTTTATGGAGATTTTACATAACAGATATAAGGTGCTTTTTGTATGTTACATATTCTAATTCGTTATTCCTATATTCTATATAATATCATTGACAGAGGACATTTGTTTTTTTAATATATTATGGTACGTATCATATAGTAAGTAGAAAGGATTCATATGAACTCATCATCTGTACCAGAGCCTCAAAGTGGGGCCATCGATTTTAAGGATTTTACAAGGCGGCGTATGTTGCATGTCATCCTACCATTATTTATTGTTTCTATTATTGCCTTTTTAGACCGTGTAAATATCGCCTATGCAGGCTTGACCATGAAAGAGAATTTACCATGGTTAACACCAGAAATATTCGGTATGGGCGCAGGTATATTCTTTATTGGCTATGTTTTATTTGAAGTCCCTGCATCTCTGTTAGCAGCGAGATTTAATGCGATGCATTGGGTAGCGCGTATCATGTTTAGTTGGGGCATTGTGTGTGTCCTCATGACAACAATGACGACAGAGTGGGAGTTCTTCTTATATCGATTCCTGTTAGGTTTATGTGAAGCGTCATTATATCCAGTTATTTATTCCTTATTAATACCTAATTGGTTTTTACCGAGAGAGCGGGCAAAAGCGATTTCCTTAATGCTTACATCTCTGTTATTCTCCAATATTATTGGTGGTCCATTAGCCGGCGTATTGCTCGATACGACCTTCTTTGGTTTACACGGATGGCGCACATTGTTTATTGTAGAAGCAATACCAGCCGTTGTGTTTGCTTTCATTTTTGCATTCTGGATGAAAGAAAAACCAGAAGAGGCTGCTTGGGTAACTGCTGCGGAGAAAGCATATATCAAAGAAGAGCTTGCCAAGGAAGAAGCTGAAAAACAATCCGTAAAGAAATACACAATTTGGCAGGCCTTGAAAGATCCAAAGGTATTGCGATTAGCATTGATTTATTTCTTGTGGGTTATTGGGTTCTGGGGATTCAGTTTCTGGATGCCACAAGTGCTTAAAAGCTTATCTGGATGGCCACCAAGTGTTGTAGCGTGGTCGATTGCTATTCCAATGAGTGCCGCCTTATTGGTACAAGTGTTCTGTGGCTACTCCTCAGAGAAACGAAATGAAAAACGTTGGCATGTGGCGACCACATTATTTGTTGGTACCATAGGTTTTATTGCTACACCACATAGTCCATCACCTGAAATTAGCTTGTTATTCATCTGTTTAACGGCTGTAGGCGTATATGGCGGCATGGGCGTATGGTGGACAATGCCAACTACATTCTTATCGGGTGCAGCTGCAGCAGGCGCTATGGGACTTATTAATTCCTCTGGTAATGTAGGCGGTTGGGTAGGCCCTTATATGCTTGGTTTTATCAACGGACATACTGGTAGCTTTGCAATGGGCTACTATGTAATGGGCGCTTGTATGTTCCTCGCAGGTCTATTGATTTTAACATTACCAAAATCAATGGAACATAAGGATAACTAAATATAGAATTAATTGGCAAATAAAAAGAGCTATATCTTTAATACACTTATACACATGGTATCGGTGCTATCTATAGATATAGCTCTTTATTCTATTTCTTTACATCAGGCACTTTTCCAGGGTTCATATCTAGGTTGAGATCTGTCGATTTCAAAGGGTTAGGATTCCCGTCAGGAGGAATTACCTTGAGTTCTGGATGTAACCATTCTAATTGTTTGAGTTCCCAGTCATATCTGGCACCATCATTTTGTAATTGACGGATATATGTTTCTAGTTCCTCAATTTGATCGGCGTGTTTATTGGCCATACCTTCTAAAATATAAAGTCGACCAGCGACACTTTCGATAGAGGATCCATCATGATCTTCATCAACGCGCCATTGTAATTCTGATATTTGGATTTGCTGAATAATGATAACGGTGATTAGAATCAAAATAACAGCCCACATAGGCGTTTCTTTAGCTTTCAAAAGGGCCCGCAATTTTGCTGCGAGCCCAGATGGTTTATTCATTATTTGTGGCCCTCCAATTGTAGACCAGGTAATGGTAATTTGGAGTTAACGAAGTCTAACCACAAGCGAGAAGCATGGGAGAGGTAGTGACCTTTTTTCCAGATAACATATAATGTATGGATGATTTCTGGAACAAGAGGGCGTACTACAACCTTGGAACCAACCTCTGTATTTTCACCTACCTCAGGACAGAGGCGAGATGGTAGTAAGGCGATGGCAAGATCAGCACTAACAGTTTGTAACATGAGATCACGTTGGCTCGTTTCAAAAACGATATGAGGTTGGAAACCTGTGTGTTTACAAGCTTTGATAATTTCATCATGTAAATTGAAATCGTCTTTATGGAGAACGAAGGATTCCTCTGAAAGCATTTCTAAACGAATTTCCGGTTCTTTAGCTAGTGGACTAGTTTTAGGAAGGATTACGGACAATGGATCAGATGTAAGATAAAAAGCTTCAAATTCTTTAGGATTTGGTTTTGTACAGATGATACCAATATCGATTAGACCTTCTTGAACACTGATTTCAACCTTCTTAGAACCTTGTTCGTATAATTCTAAATCAATTTGTGGATATACCTTTTTAAATTCGCCTAATAATTGTGCAAAAATTGGTGCGTCCGTAATAGGAGGGATACCAATACGGATGGAATCTTGCTCCAAACGAAATTCGTTTTCAAAATCTGTTTTTAAATGTTCAAACATGAACACAACACGTTTTGCATGAGTTAAAAAGATGGTACCACCATCAGTGAGTTCTACGGATTTGGCATTACGCATGAAAAGGACAACGCCTAATTCATCTTCTAATGCTTTTATTGTGCGGCTAATCGCGGATTGTGAGATATGTAAATTTCTTGCTGCTTTACTAAAGCTCTTTTGATCAGCTACTTCTACGAAGTATTTTAAATGGTGAAAATCCATAACTAACCCCCTGTAAATAAAAGGATGTGATATAAAGGAAAACCTTAAATGAGAATAGTTATTACTAAAATGCAATCAGCTATTACATTAAGTAAAGTATGGATAGCGATATTGGCAAGGTACCAAGCGCTGTATGTATTGCTTTGATATAGCTCGCCACGTTATAATGAGTTTATAGGGCTATATCAAGTTATGATATTAGGAATTATGGTTGTGCCCACTACAAAATAGTTTGTACTTCATAATGCCATATTTATATATAACATATATATTATTGCATTATTTTTTCATGTACGCAAGTTTGTAATGGTTGTTATTCCTAAACATAATGATAGATTAAGCAAGTGTTCTATTTTTGCTAAATGCTTAAGGAGGCAATAATCACATGAGTCGTAAATTTAAAACTATGGACGGCAACCAAGCGGCTGCTCACGTTTCTTATGGTTTTACAGAAGTTGCTGCGATTTACCCAATCACACCATCTTCTCCAATGCCAGAACACATTGACGAATGGTCTGCTGCTGGTCGTAAAAACATCTTCGGTAACACTGTACAAGTTGTAGAAATGCAATCTGAAGCAGGTGCCGCTGCCGCATTCCACGGTTCCTTACAAGCTGGTGCATTGACAACAACTTTCACATCTTCCCAAGGTTTGTTATTGATGCTTCCTAACTTATACAAAGTAGCAGGCGAATTACTCCCAGGTGTATTCCAAGTAGCTGCTCGTGCATTAGCTGCACATGCATTGGCTATCTTCGGTGACCACCAAGACGTAATGGCTGCTCGTGCAGCTGGTTGCGCTATGCTAGCTGAATCCTCCGTACAAGAAGTAATGGACTTGTCTGCAGTTGCTCACTTGACTGCTATTAAAACTCGTGTACCTTTCATCAGCTTCTTCGACGGTTTCCGTACATCCCACGAAATTCAAAAAATCGAAATCTGGGACTATGAAGATTTGAAACCATTAGTTGATATGGAAGCAGTTCAAGCTTTCCGTAAAAACGCTTTGAACCCAGATGCTCCTGTAACTCGTGGTACTGCAGAAAACCCTGACGTATACTTCCAACATCGCGAAGCATCCAATAAATTCTATCTAAACGTTCCTGACGTTGTAGAACACTACATGAACGAAATCAACAAATTGGCTGGCACTAACTACCAATTGTTCAACTACCATGGTGCTCCTGATGCAACTGATGTAATCGTAACTATGGGTTCTTCCGCTCAAGTTGTACAATCCACTGTTGATTACCTCAACAAATTGGGTCGTAAAGTTGGTTTCATCAACGTTCACTTGTTCCGTCCATTCGCAACAGATCGTTTGTTGAAAGCACTTCCTCAAACTGTAGAACGCATTGCAGTTCTTGACCGTACAAAAGAACCAGGCGCTTTGGCTGAACCATTGTTCTTAGACGTTCAAGCAGCTGTAGTTGACGGTGGCCGTAACGTAAAAGTTATCGCTGGTCGTTATGGTTTGAGCTCCAAAGACGTTATCCCTGCAGACATCGTAGCTGTATTCGATAACTTAAACGCTGAAAATGGTAAGAAATTCTTCACATTGGGTATCAATGATGATGTTACATTCTTGTCCTTAGATCGTGCTGAAGGCGTAGAAGTTGAAACTCCTGGTTTGACTGAATGTAAATTCTGGGGCTTCGGTTCTGACGGTACTGTAGGTGCGAATAAATCCGCTATCAAAATCATCGGTGACCACACTGATATGTATGCTCAAGCATACTTCGATTACGACTCCAAAAAATCTGGTGGCGTAACAATGTCTCACCTTCGTTTTGGTAACAACCCAATCAACTTACCTTACTTGATTACTGAACCTCAATTCGTAGCATGTCATCGTCAATCCTATGTACATGAATACGACTTGATTCGCGGTATCAAAAAAGGCGGTACATTCTTGTTGAACTGTACTTGGTCCCCTGAAGAATTGAGCGAACATTTACCTGCTAAATTACGTCGTGAAATCGCAGAAAAAGAATTGAACTTCTACATCATCAACGCTGCGAAAATCGCTTCCGAAATCGGTTTGGGCGGTCGTATCAACATGGTAACTCAAGCTGCATTCTTCAAATTAACTGAAATCATCCCTGTAGATGATGCTATCAAATACTTGAAAGAATCCGTAGTAACTTCCTACGGTAAAAAAGGTCAAAACATCGTTGACATGAACAACGCTGCTATCGACCAAGGCGTTGGCGCACTTGTAAAAGTTGACGTTCCAGCTGACTGGAAAAACGCTGTTGATGAAGGCGGTCACGCAGTTAAACCTGGTTGCGAATCTTGCCCATCCTTCGTTCAAAACATTGCACAACCAATCAATGCACAAGCTGGTTATGATCTTCCTGTATCCACATTTGTTGGTTACGAAGATGGTACATTACCTGCTGGTACTGCTAAATACGAAAAACGTGGTCCTGCATTGTTCGTTCCAAAATGGTTACCAGAAAACTGTATCCAATGTAACCAATGTTCCTTCGTATGTCCACATGCTACAATTCGTCCAATCTTGGCAACTGAAGCAGAAGTGGCTGCGGCTCCAGAACATTTCGATACAATCCCTGCTATGGGCGCTAAAGATCTTCAATTCCGTATCGCAGTATCCCCATTAGACTGCTTGGGTTGCGGTAACTGTGTTGATATCTGTCCATCTCCAAAAGGCAAAGCTATCGTAATGACTTCCATCGACACTGAAATTGAACAAGCTGAAGCTTGGAATTACGGTGTTAACCTTCCTGTAAAAGAAAACCCTATGAAGAAAGAGACCCTTAAAGGTTCTCAATTCGAACAACCATTGTTCGAGTTCTCCGGTGCTTGCGCAGGTTGTGGTGAAACTCCTTACGCTAAATTGTTAACTCAATTATTCGGCGACCGCATGATGATTGCCAATGCAACTGGTTGTTCCTCCATCTGGGGTGCTTCCATGCCTGCATCTCCATACACAACTAACCAACAAGGTCAAGGTCCTTCTTGGGCTAACTCCTTGTTCGAGGACAATGCTGAGTATGGTTATGGTATGTACATCGGCGTTAAGAAAGTTCGTCAACAATTAGCAGAAGTGGCTGCGAAAGCTGCTGAAACTGCTACTGGCGAATTGAAAGAAGCTTTAGAACAATGGCTTGAATTCGCTAACCTTGGTGCGGCTACTCGTCAACGTTCCGAACGTTTAGTAGCAGCTATCGAAGCTGAAGGTGCTACAACTCCTGAGTTGAAAGAACTTCTTGAGAAAAAACAATTCTTGATCAAACGTTCCCACTGGATCTTCGGTGGTGACGGCTGGGCATACGATATCGGTTTCGGTGGTGTTGACCATGTATTAGCTTCTGGCGAAGACATCAACATCTTCGTATTCGATACTGAAGTATACTCCAACACTGGTGGTCAAGCTTCTAAATCCACTAACATTGCAGCAGTAGCTCAATTCGCGGCAGCTGGTAAACGTACTAAGAAAAAAGACCTTGGCATGATGGCTATGTCTTATGGTTATGTATACGTAGCACAAGTAGCTATGGGTGCAGATAAAAACCAATTGATGAAAGCTATCACAGAAGCTGAAGCATATCCAGGTCCATCCTTGATTATCGCTTACAGCCCATGTATTAACCATGGTATCAAAGCTGGTATGGGTAAAGCTCAAGAAGAACAACGCAAAGCAGTTGCTTGTGGTTACTGGGATCTTTACAGATACAATCCACAACTTAAAGAAGAAGGTAAAAACCCATTCTCCTTGGATTCTAAAGAAGGCAACTACGAAGAGTTCCAAAACTTCCTTAAAGGTGAAGTTCGTTACGCTTCCTTGGCTAAAGCAGCTCCAGACGTTGCAGAAGAATTGTTTGCTAAAACTGAACAAGACGCTAAAGAACGTCGCTTAAGCTATGTTCGCTTACAAAAAGGTTTCGAAGACATTAAATAATTAGTCTCTTCAAACGTCATATAATAATAGGCATCCTCTTATGAGGATGCCTATTTTGCGCTTATCATGCTTATCGATAAGGGATAAGGTGTATAAAATCCATGATTTTGGTATAATAAATAGTATATGTGTATTATCCATATGTTATTTATACGATACATGTGCATTTAAATATAGAGGACATTATGACTACAAATACAAATGACGTACAACAAATAATTTATAGTGAATTAGGATATAAATCGATGCCTTTCCCATATACGACCCCTGCTACGCTTGAAGCCTATGCAGGATTGCTTGGAGTTTCTGCGCCAAATCCAAAAACTGCAAGGGTATTAGAATTGGGTGCAACCTATGGTGGCAATATTATTTCTCAAGCCTTATTTAATCCTGAGGCGACATTTGTAGGTGTTGAACTTTCACAAGAACAAATTGAAAAGGGCAATGAAGTTATTGCCAATGCAGATCTAACAAATATTTCCTTGATTCAATCTGATATTGCATCTATTGGTAGTGAATTGGGGACATTTGATTACATTATTGCTCATGGTGTTTATTCCTGGGTGGATAATGATGTAAAGGATGCATTACTACGCCTTATTGATGAACATTTAGCAGAGGATGGTATCGCTTATGTGTCCTATAATACCTATCCAGGATGGCATACAATGGAAGAAGTCCGTCAATTGATGCTGTTTAGCAACCGTGATAAAGCACAATTTAACCATAAGGAAAAGGTACTTCATGGTAAAACAGTGGGAAGTATTGTAGGCAGCCAAATCTTAAAATACGATAATCTAAAAGAGCGAAATAGTAAGTTCTTAGGTGCCCTTCGTTCTGTTATGCAAAAGGACGATTACTATGTTGGTCATGACCATTTAGAACCTAATAATGATCCTGTATATTTCTATCAATTTAATGATCATTTAAAAGCGCATAATTTAGCATATTTATGTGATGCTGATTTAACATTATCCATGGTGCGTAGTTTTGATTCTGATATTGCAGATACATTAGAGAAACTTGCCCCGAATGATCATGTAGCTCAAGAACAGTATTTGGATTTTATGTTGGATACAACATTTAGAAAATCTATTATCTGTAAGGCTAATCACGGACAAACTGTATCCTATGATATGGGAACCCCTGAACTTGTAAATTCAGTACCTATGCGTACTATTATTAATAGTTTTACCTATACTATTCTCTTTGATGAAGAAGCTCTATCCATATTTGAGAATGATATTGTGCGCGATACATTCCGATCTATTATTAAAGACGGTGGCCAGTTCAATATGATTGAGGCGTTAGCGATTGTGAAAGCTGCTAATGATGCTGCCAAGGGTGATGATGAAAGTCTAGAAACTGCTGTTAATGCATTATATGTTGCTATGGCAGAACATATTGTACGAGGTGGCTTACGTTTCTTTAAACATCCATATGTAAAATCCTTCTATATGGAGGGGCAGTCCTTCGTACCTGCTAGATTTACAAAATTTGTGAAAGCCATTGTTGAAGGTGGTTCAGAGCTTATGTATGGTGCAACCTCCGATAATGATGCGGTAGACAATTTATCCGATGAAGATTTGATGTTTATGGAGATTCTAAATAAGCCAAAGGCAAAATCTACCATTATTAATACTATTAAAAAGAATATTTTCGGTGGTAATCAAGGTGGGCAAGCGAAAAATCAAACGGCTATGGCCGAGGCCTTTTATACTGAATTGACTAAACGTATGGAAACATTAGGATACTTAGAAAATAAAATTAAATAAGTAATATGTATAAAGACTAATTCTTACCATTAAGGATTGGTCTTTAATTTTTTATTTTTTATATTTTCAAATTATTTTATAAATATTACATTTAGTTATGATAAGTTGCTAAAAAAATATAGGAAATATGAAGAAATATATGAAAAATACATGAAGTAAAGATGACTTTTGTGATATACTTTATATGAGTGATTTTGTGTACATGTATATAAGATGTGGTTGTAATACACCATGTTTTATGTTGTTAGTAAAAGTATATTGTAAAAGGAGTTGTTCCCATGGCGTCTAAAAAGGCTGTGCTAGTATATATACTAGAAATCCTAAGAGATGAAACAGATGCAAATCATACGCTCTCCCAAGAAGAGATACGTAGCATCTTAGCAAAAAAATATGAATTGACGGTAGACCGTAAAACTTTGGGCCGTCATCTAAATGATTTATATGAATCTGATAATTTCAATATTAAGTGTGAAGAGTCTGCATTAGGTGCAGATGGCTCTATTCGCCGCACTAATTTTTATATGATTCATCCCTTTGAAGAAGCAGAATTACATCTGCTAATTGATGGCTTATTGGCATCTCGTCATATCAACCCTAATCAGCGCCAAGATTTAATTAACAAGGTTTCATCATTAGGTAGCCGTTACTTTAAATCTCATGGAGGGCAAATTAATAGCACTTCTGGCTATCTCATGAGAAGTCAGGAGTTATTCCTAAATATTGATCTCATTGAAAAAGCAGTTACGGAAGGGAGAAAGATTTCGTTAGTATACTATCAGCCTGATGTAGATAAAAAACTTCATCCAAATCTTGATGCAACAGGTAACGAACGAAATTACATTTTTAACCCATACCAATTAGTGGCCAGTCGTGGTCAATATTATTTGGTTGGAAATCACGATAACCACGATGATATGTCTACGCTTCGGGTGGATAGAATTGGACAGATTAATGTACTAGATATACGTCGTAAGCCATTGCGAGATATTCAAGGTTATCACAATCAAAATACCTTCAATGTGCAACAATACATGAATGAACATATTTATATGTTTGGTGGTGAATCAGTAACCGTATCCTTTGAAGCGAAGCGGAGTATTGTAAATCAAATCCTCGATTGGTTTGATGGAAATGTAACATTTACAAAGGTGACAGATCACAAGGTGGAATGTCGAGTTCATGTTAATCGAGAAGCATTTAAATATTGGGCACTACAATATATGCAAAGTGTGAAAGTGTTGTCACCTTCATCATTAGTGTTTGATGTACGTGAAGCTATTCGAGATGGATTAGCACAATATGTGTAAAAAAGGAGCTATTGAGTAATCAATAGCTCCTTTTGCATGCTCTTATAGAACATGCATTTTTTCTGCTTCTTTATAATCTTTTAATACAGAACGTGGAGGTAATTTGTCTAAGATGCTGACAATGTAAATCGCAATAGAGGAGAAAATAAATCCTGGTACGATTTCATAGAGGCCTAAGAAGGCAAATTGTTTCCAGATTAAAACGGTAAGACCACCTACAACGATGCCCGCAATACAACCACGGCGTGTCATGCGTTTCCAAAACAGGGAGAAGAGTATGGCCGGACCAAAAGCGGCACCAAAGCCAGCCCATGCATAAGCAACCATAGTCAAGATAAGACTATCAGGGTTTAATGCTAGGAAAATAGATACTGCAGCCACTAATAAAACAACGATACGACTTACAAGAACGAGTTCTTTATCGGATGCTGTTTTATGGATGATATTAGCATAAAAGTCATTAGAGATAGCAGAGGCTGTTACCAATAATTGTGCAGATGCAGTACTCATGATAGCTGCTAGTACAGCGGACCAGATAAGGCCAGCTACAAATGGTGTAAATAAACGTTCAGTCATAACGAGGAAGATTGTTTCTGCATCAGTGCCAACTAATCTTTCTGGTAACATATATACATTGCCGATGAGACCTACGAAGATGGCAGCTAATAAGGAGAGGATAACCCAAACCATAGCAATATTCGTTGATTTTTTTAATTCCTTAGCATCGGAAATGGCCATGAAACGTACTAAAATATGTGGCTGACCGAAATAGCCAAGGCCCCAACCTAGAGACGAAATAATACCGATAATGAGTGCAAACATATCGCTCGTATCACCAAATAGGTTTAAACCTTGTGGGAATTCGCTTTGAATCAGTTGCATCGTTTCAATCGGTCCGCCTAAGTACATGGCTGCAGTAATCGGTACTGCTAAGATAGCAAAGAACATCAAAGCACCTTGAATGCAATCTGTCCAGGATACGGCGAGGAAACCTCCAAGGAAGGTATAGAAAACTACGATGCCTGCTGTAATAAATAGGGACAATGTGTAGTCTAAACCAAAGATGGTGTTAAATAATTTACCACCTGCCACAAATCCAGAGGATGTGTAGATAAGGAAGAAGATTAATATAAACAATGCGGAAATAACAGCTACTGAATGAGATTGATCGTGGAAGCGATTCTTTAAATAATCCGGTAGCGTTAAGCTGTCACTAGCTACCTCGGTGTGGTTGCGCAGTCTACGGGATACGAATTTCCAGTTAGCCCAAGTCCCCAAGGTAAGACCTACGGCAATCCAAAGGCCTGAGATACCTGTCGTATAGGCTAAGCCAGGTACGCCCATAAGCATCCAACCACTCATGTCTGATGCCTCGGCACTTAATGCGGTAATCCAAGGGCCTAGCTGGCGACCGCCCAGTATATAGTCCCCAATACTATTAGATTTGCGATAGTAATAGACGCCAATGTACATCATCAGTCCCAAATACAAGGCAAAGGCGATTATAATCATTAAATTGTCTTGTGTCATGCCTATATAAAACCTCCTTAAGATTGTATCATCAAGATTGTATCATCACGTTAAAATACATAATAGTTATTGTACCATAAATTATGATTCTATAGGATAAAGAAATAAAGGAATTTATACAATGGTCATGTAAATTTTGCTAAAAATGAATGAGATAAATCGATGATATTAAATGTAAAATGACTAAAAAAATGATACAATATATAGATACAATAGTTTGTTTTCGGTAAATTCTATGCTACATTAAGTATATTTTTATAGTAACGATAGTGAAAGGAGGAATACGATGGTGACTAATAATCTACGTAACCGTGCCTTGCAATTATTGCAAACCTACTTTGGGTATACCTCTTTTCGCCCAGCTCAGGAGGCACCGGTAGCATCTTTATTACAAAATGAGGACGTAGTAGCTATTATGCCTACAGGCGCAGGGAAATCGATATGCTTTCAAATTCCAGCCCTCTGTAAATCGGGCATATCCATTGTGTTTTCACCCTTAATATCGCTTATGAAAGATCAAGTAGATAGCTTGGTGGATCAAAATATACCGGCTGCATTAATCAATAGTACACTAACGCAAACTGAATTTAATAAGACCATGTACGAGGTGCGTAGTGGAAAGATTAAATTACTATATATTGCACCAGAACGACTAGGATCTAATTTCTTTTGTAATGTATTACGCTCTATGCCGATTTCCCAAGTTATTGTCGATGAAGCACACTGTATTTCACAGTGGGGCCATGATTTTAGACCGTCCTACAGATTGATTGGCGATTGGCTATCTAGTTTGCCTAAACGTCCCGTAGTAGGGGCTTTCACAGCGACTGCTACGAAGGCAGTAGAAAATGATATTAAAAAATTATTAGGCTTAGATTGTGCAAATGTGTATGTTACGGGATTTGATAGACCTAATCTATCGTTTTCTGTAGTGCGTACACCTAAACGGATGGATTATATAGTAGATTATGTGCGTCGTCATAGCAATGAAAATGGGATTATCTATTGCTCTACTCGTAAAGATGTAGAGCGGGTCTATGATAATTTGACGCGTGCCGGCATCCAAACTGGATATTACCACGCCGGTTTATCTGATGAGATGCGCCAAGATATGCAGAATAAATATGCCTTTGACCAATTACAAGTTATGGTTGCGACGAATGCATTTGGCATGGGGATCGACAAGAGTAATGTGCGCTATGTGTTGCATTACCAAATGCCGCGTAATATGGAGTCCTATTATCAAGAGGCGGGACGTGCAGGGCGCGATGGTGCACCGGCGGAATGTATATTGCTCTATAGTGGGCAAGATGTGCGCGTTCATAAGTATTTGATTGAACAAGGTCATCTAGAACCACAGCGTGAGCAGGTAGAACTTAGAAAATTACAATCTATGATTGATTACTGTTTCTGTAGTACATGTCTAAGAAAATATATGCTCGCCTATTTTGGTGAAATCGTTCCGTGGCTCGAATGCAGTAACTGCAGTTCTTGTAATACAAAAGGGGAACGTGTTAATGTTACGAAAGAGGCGAAGGCCATTTTCCGTGCCATCATAGCTACGGAAGAGAGATATGGGGCCTCTATGATTTCCTCCATTGTGCGTGGTGAACGAACAGATCGAATTACACGAGCTAGACTCGATGCATTATCTGTATTTGGTTATTTATCAGATATAGGTGATAAGGAAATAAAAGGGCTGATTCAACAATTTGTAGCCTCTGGCTATTTGCGGAGCTCTACGGGGAAACACCCCATTTTATCTGTTACAGCTGGCGCAGAAGAGGTGTTAGCTGGACATAAAGAGGTAGAAGAGATTCGACAAGAGGTCATTGTACCTTCTCGTAAAACAAAGAAGTCTGCATCTATATCTCGCTCCGAAGTGCCACGGTCTGGCTCAGGTGGCTTATTTGAACATTTACGACAACATCGTAAACAACTAGCCTCACAGCTAGGGGTACCGCCATATATTATATTTCCAGATACGGTACTTATCGATTTAGCCAATGTACGACCAAGTACATTAGGTGAATTCGGCAATATAAAAGGCGTAGGGGAAGCAAAATTGAAAAAATATGGACTTTCATTTTTGGAGGTCATTGAACAATATAAGGGCTAATGATAAGGCGTTATTAGGGCGCATTATATTAAGGGAATGTTACATTCCGTTAGGGGGAACTATGAGCTTAGCAGATACACAATATCTCAATATTATTGAAAATATTTTAGATCATGGTATTTATGGTCAAAATCGAACTGGTATCGCTACCTATAAATTGCCACAACAAATCATGCAGTTTGATTTACAAGAGGAATTTCCAATTTTAACCACAAAATTTGTGGCTTTCAAAACGGCTGTGAAAGAATTGTTGTGGATTTGGCAGATGCAGTCTAATGATGTGCGTAAATTGCAAGACATGAATGTCCGCGTATGGGACGAATGGATGCGTGAAGATGGCACTATTGGCAAGGCATATGGATACCAAATCGCTAAATATAAACAATTGGATAATCTCATCAAAACCATAAAAGAAGATCCAGATAGTCGCCGCATGATTGTTACCTTGTGGAATATTGAGGATTTGCCAGATATGGCATTGCAACCTTGTGCGTATGAAACCTTGTGGGATGTAGGTAATGGTTATTTGAACTGTATGCTCATTCAACGCAGTGGCGATATGGGCCTCGGTGTTCCGTTTAATACGGCTCAATATGCAGCTCTTGTGTGTATGATTGCTCAAGTAACGGGCTTGAAACCGGGAAAATTCACACATGTTATTAATAATGCACATGTTTACGAAAATCATGTAGAAGCATTGCGTGAGCAGTTGGCTCGTCGTAATCAAGCGTTACCGGCACCGACAATTCATGTAAATCCAGACATCACCGATTTTTACGATTTTACACCAGAAGATATCGTGTTAGAAGGGTATGAACATTTAGGCAAATTGGCTATGACCGTAGCTGTTTAGGGGGATACTATGTTAGCACTTATCGTAGCGGTGGCACATCATCGCGTTATCGGCAAGGATAATTCTTTGATTTGGCATTTGCCGAATGATTTGAAATTCTTCAAGGAAAAAACGACAGGCCACGTTATTATTATGGGGCGTAAGACCTTTGAAAGCTTGCCTTTTTTGTTGCCCAATCGAGAGCATTGGGTGATTACAACAAATAAAGGTTTTAATGCACTGGAAGGGGTTCGTGTATTCTCCTCACCAGAGGCTGTTGTAGAGGCTGCAAAAAATCTTGATGTAGCCTATGTGATTGGGGGTGCCCAAATTTACGAAGCTTTTTTACCTTATGTAGATGTAATGCACATTACGGAGGTCGACCATGTATTTGAAGGGGATGCGCATTTCCCTGAATTCGATGCATCAGCTTTCACCATTACCTCTGTTGTAGCGGGGACTGTAGATGATAAAAATAAATACCCTCATCGATTTGTAACCTATGAAAGAAAAGGACATAACTAATGGAATCAATGTTTGCCATTATCGCAAAGGAATTAGGCGTTAAGACCGGTCAAGTAGAAGCTGCGGTTACTCTATTAGACGAAGGAAATACGGTGCCGTTTATCGCTCGTTACAGAAAGGAAGTAACAGGCGAACTACAAGATGAACAGCTGCGAACTGTTGAAGAACGTATTAAATATTTGCGCAATTTAGAAACACGACGCCAAGAAATCATCAATGCCATTACGGAACAAGACAAGATGACTGATGAATTGATGGCATCTTTGATGAAAGCTGTAAAATTACAAGAATTAGAAGATTTGTATTTACCATATCGACCTAAGAAACGGACACGGGCCATGATTGCCCGTGAACGAGGACTAGAGCCTTTAGCAGATATGATTTTGAATGATACGGTCACATCTGGTAACCCTCTAGATATCGCAAAGGAATATATTTCTGAAGAGGTGCCTACGCCAGAGGATGCCATTCAAGGTGCATCGGATATCGTTGCAGAAATCGTCAGCGATAGTGCTGATTTCCGTGCTACCCTTCGCAATCGTATGTGGAAGGAAGGTTTTATCCAAGCGGAACTCGTTGAGGATAATGAGCACAAGGACCAATTCCTTCAATATAATGAGTATGCTGAACCAGTACGTCAGATGCCGTCCCATCGTATCTTGGCGGTTAATCGAGGCGAAAAATTAGGGGCTCTTAAATTGGCTCTAACCGTACCTGATGAATCCTATATTCAATATATGGTGCATGGTATTACTAAAAATGAACAATCTATTTTTAGTGATGTGAAAGCTAGCGCCGTAGCAGATGCGTATAAACGCTTGATGTTCCCTGCTCTTGAACGGGATATTCGCAATGAATTAACCGAATCTGCTGATGAGCAAGCAATTAAGGTGTTTGGCGTAAATCTTAAAAACCTCTTATTGCAACCACCATTGGCAGGCCATGTCATTATGGGCCTTGATCCTGGGTATCGTACAGGTTGTAAGATGGCTATTATCGATGCACAAGGGAATGTACTCGATTATGGTGCTTACTATTTAACAAATAGTGAAAAACTAAAACAAGAAGCACAAAAGAAATTAGCTGAGAAAATTCGTAAATTTAATGTGACGCTCTTGTCTATCGGTAATGGTACGGCCTCTTATGAAACAGAACAATTTGCGTCTAAGATGATTGAAGAGGAAAAATTAGATTGCCATTACATCATTACGAATGAAGCGGGTGCATCTGTATATTCTGCATCAAAATTGGCTATTGATGAATTGCCAGATTTAGACGTAACGATTCGCGGCGCCGTATCTATTGCACGACGTGTACAAGATCCATTGGCAGAATCTGTTAAAATCGATCCTAAGTCTATTGGGGTTGGTCAATATCAACATGATGTTAACCAAAAACAATTAACTCATACATTGGATCAAGTTGTTGAATCTGTAGTTAACCATGTTGGGGTAGAGCTTAATACGGCATCTCCGGCGATTTTGCAGCATATCGCAGGTATTTCTGGTACGGTAGCAAAAAATATTGTAGCATTCCGTCAAGAAAATGGTGGGTTTACTAGTCGTAAGCAACTATTAAAGGTGCCACGCTTAGGTCCTGCAGCATTTACTCAGTGTGCCGGTTTCTTGCGATTAAATGGTGCAAGGAATCCATTGGATAATACATCTGTTCATCCTGAGTCTTATGAATTAGCGGAACGTATCATTGGCGAGCTAGGTTTTACATTAAAGGATTTACAAGATAAATCACAACTTGAAGCATTACAGGTCAAATTACCATTGGTTGATGTAGATAAGATGGCGCATAAGCTTGATGCGGGCGTTCCCACTGTACGAGATATTATCGCTGCCCTTGCTAAGCCAGGTCGTGACCCACGGGAAGATTTACCAGCACCTCTGACACGTAAACATGTAGTAAGTCTTGAGGATATCAAGGTTGGTACAGTTGTAAAAGGTACGGTACATAATGTGGTAGATTTTGGTGCCTTCATCGATTTTGGTTTAAAAACCAATGGTCTATTACATCGTAGCGAACTATGTAAGGCAAAACAACATCCTTCTGATGTACTTGCGGTAGGTGACATTATTGAGGCAGAAATTATTTCTGTTGACGTAAAGCGAAATCGTATCGGATTATCCGTCAAGTCATTGAGAAATAAAGACAAGAAAAAGGCGTAATCTCTTTGGGGTAATTCGTAAAAGTTTATATATGTCAAAAAGGTACATGATTAAAAGGAGCTCTTTAGGTAATAAAGATCTCCTTTTTTATAGTTAGAGTTATCGTAAAAAGTGATAAGCATATCGATTTTGATATAGATTAAAGCTATTGAGAATGCACTAAAATCGTTATATCGAAAATAATAAAATAGATTGAAATAATTAGATGTTAGGTGTATGATGAAGCCATAGAAAGTAATTAATAGTCATTATCCATTAAGGGAGGATACTATGAGTTTAAACATTAAAGAAAAATATGGTCTTTTGATTAATAATGAATGGGTACCAGCATCTGATGGTGCTGAGTTTGCCGTATATAATCCTGCAAATGGCGACCAACTCGCTATTTGTGCAGAGGCTACACAGGCCGATGTTGATAAAGCTGTAGAGGTTGCAACAGAGGCTTTCAAAACTTGGAAACATGTATCTCAAGTAGATCGTGCTGATTATTTATTGAAAATCGCAGATGCTATTGATGCGCATAAAGAACATTTGGCACAAGTTGAAACCTATGACAATGGTAAACCAATCCGTGAAACATTAAACGTGGATATTCCACTTGGTGCAGACCATTTCCGTTACTTCGCCGGCGTACTTCGCGCAGAAGAAGGTTCTGCACAAGTATTTGATGAAAATACATTGAGTCTTGTTGTGCGTGAACCAATTGGTGTAGTTGGTCAAGTGGTACCTTGGAACTTCCCGTTCCTAATGGCTGCTTGGAAATTGGCACCAGCTCTTGCGGCAGGTTGTACGGTTGTCATCAAACCTTCTAGTCATACATCTCTTAGCCTTTTAGTATTAGGCGATATTTTGAAAGAAATCTTGCCTCCAGGCGTTGTAAACATTATTACGGGTAAAGGTTCTAAATCTGGTCAGTACATCCTAGATCATCCTGGTTTCAGTAAACTTGCTTTCACAGGCTCTACAGAAGTAGGTCTTGATGTATATAAAGCGGCATCTGAACGCTTGATTCCAGCTACATTGGAATTAGGTGGTAAATCTGCGAATATCTTCTTTGACGATGCGAACTGGAAACAAGCTCTTGATGGGGCAATGCTCGGCATCCTCTTTAACCAAGGTCAAGTATGTTGCGCCGGTTCCCGTATTTTCGTACAAGATACAATTTATGATAAATTTGTAGCTGAACTTTCTAAATTATTTGATAAGGTAAAAGTTGGCTTGCCTTGGGATGAATCGACTCAACTGGGTTCCTTGATTTACGAAGATCAAGTTAAGAAAGTACTTAGCTATGTAGAACTAGCTAAAGAAGAAGGGGCTCGCGTCGTAGCAGGTGGTGTACGCGTTACCGATGGTGAACTTGGTAAAGGTTGTTTCGTAAGACCGACACTCATCGTGGATGCGACAAATGATATGCGCGTAGCTCGTGACGAAATCTTTGGTCCGGTGGCAGTAGTGATTAAATTCCATAGCGAAGACGAAGTAATCGAACAAGCCAATGATAGTCTATACGGTCTTGGTGGTGGCGTATTTACTCAAAACCTTAACCGTGCTATCCGTGTAGCTCGAGCAATCGAAACAGGTCGTATGTGGGTTAATACATATAACTCCATCCCAGCAGGCGCACCATTCGGTGGTTACAAACAATCTGGTATCGGCCGTGAAACTCACAAAGTTATCTTGGAACACTACACTCAAATGAAAAACATCATTGTAAATTTGAGCGATAAACCATCTGGTTTCTATGATTTAGATTAATAATTTAATAGCTTCTCCTTTTACTTATATTTGATAAGAAGGCACCTCGAAGAGGTGCCTTTTTTGCATTATCATACTATTACTTAATTTTATTCTACTTAGTGTTTCTGAGAATTAAAAACGTAGAAGGTTTCTGTAAGATTAAGTTGTCTAAGCTAGATATAACATTAAAAAAATAAACAATATTTAATATTTTGTTGCGAAAAAAGTTAATATTAATATATAATTACATATAGAAAGGAGAGGGATTTATGAGAGTTGTACGTATTGCAGCAGGTTGTGTTGGCTTGCTGACCACATTTGGTACATTGCCTAGCATGGCAGCCGATGTATCTACACCTTTTATACAACAAGAAGCGGCCCGAGCCGATGCTTCGTTGCGTCAACGCGCAGAAGCACCAATGACTGGGGCCGCTTCGTTGCGTTCAGAATCAGCGTATGTTGGTCTTAGTAGTGCTCCTATGAAGGCATTACCAAAGGAAGCGATTGCATTTCCTATAGACCATATTGTTATTACATCGTCAGAACCTGTATTTAGTAAATATAAGAACCGTTTAGAGGCGTATGAGCATAATCGAATCGGGTCAGACGGGGTTACATTCCTTCAAAAGTAATTACAAGAACAATTATTAGCAGATGGATATGTCACAAGCCAAGTGGTTGTACCTAATCAAGATTTACATTCAGGGTCATTAACCTTTGAGATTTTACCAGGATATGTTGAAGATATTGTTCTTACAAATCCAAATGTACGAACGAATTGGCGGAGTGCATTCCCTGTACGACCAGGTTATGTATTACGACGTCAAGCGTTAGAACAAGGGATTGATCAGATGCGTAGCGTACCTGGTCAAGATATAAAGATGACGATTGAACCAGGTACCAAGCCGTTACACTCTATTGTTAAGCTTACGGTAGAACAAAAAGGATTTGTGCATGGCTCATTTATCTTAGATAATTCAGGATATAAAGCTACAGGAGAGTATCAAGGTACTGTATTTTTATCGTTTAGTCAATTGCTGGGGCTTAATGATACATTAACAGCTAATTTCACTAAAGATATAAGTCGTCATGATGATGGCCATGGGTCAAAGCAATATGCAGTTAATTATACGATTCCAGATGGCAATCGTACGTATAGATTATCTACATATAAGTATAGCTATAGTCAATTGGTATTTATGCCAAACGCATTTCGCTCGGCTGGTACCACACAAGGTACAGAGGTGTCGGTAGAGCAGGTTCTAAATAGAACTAGTCGTTCGAAAACATCAGTTATTGCTAAGGTTAATCATAAGTCTCGTCATAATTATCTGGATGATGTAGAAATTGGTGTTCAAGAACAACATACCACATCGGTAGAATTAGGGTTATCTCATCGCCAATATAGAGGCAATACAGTAAGTGATATGTATGTATTTTATCGTCAAGGCATTAAAGGATTAGGTGCTAAGGTACGAAGTTGGGAAGGTTTGGCAGATAATCCAACTACACTATATAAAATGGCTGGGGTTGAAGGGCAGATTCAAACGGGAGTACGAATCGGTCATAAGCAAGGTATATTCTCGATGCGTTTTAGAAGTCAATTTACGAATCAGCGCTTATTTACTACGGATCAGTTTAGTATTGGTGGACGGTATTCGGTACGTGGATTTAGTGGTGAAGAAACATTACGAGGGGACTCTGGGTACTACGTACAAAGTGAATGGTCATTACCATTTAGAAAACAACAGATTACACCTTATATAGGAATAGATATTGGTCATGTATGGGGACCATCTACAGAAACTCAACTAGGTAATACATTGATTGGTGGTGTCGTTGGTGTACGAGGCACTGTTGGTGAAGCTGTTAATTATGATGTATCACTAGGGACGCCAATTAAGAAACCAGAAGGATTTGATACAGATACTCGTGTTTGGGCGTTTAGAGGAAGTTATCAATTTTAAGTGTTGTACATAGAGAGTTATATAGATACATAATACATATTGTTTTATATACTTAGGAGAGATACATAATATGAATATTAGAAAACATACGGCAATGGCCATCTTTGCTGCATTGCTTGCCACAAATTCTGCCCCATGGATTCCAATGGCGTTAGCCAATCCTGTTGTACCTGCTCAAGGTGCATTAGGACCAAAAACAGAAGAGGCTCGTAATGGTATGACTGTAGTCAATATCAATACGCCTAATGATAAAGGGCTATCCCATAACCAATATGATGCATTTAATGTAGATCATAAAGGGCTTATTTTAAATAATGCCAATCGTCCTGTGAATACGGAGCTGGCAGGTTACATTATGGGAAATCCGAATCTAGTCGGACCTACAGCGAATACAATTTTAAATGAAGTAACGGGTACGGGTGCAACATCTATGAATGGGGCTCTTGAAGTGGCCGGCAATAAGGCCCATGTTATCATTGCGAATCCGAATGGTATTTCTGTCAATAATGGCACCTTTATCAATGCTAACAGTGCTACATTAACAACGGGGAACCCAATTATCAATAACGGTAGTATTACAGGCTATCAAGTACAACAAGGTAGTATCACCGTAGGGGAAAAAGGCCTTAATGCATCGAAAACAGCACGCACAGATTTGTTAGCAGAGGCTGTTCAGCTGAATGGTAAAGTTTGGGCGAAAGATGCTCAAGTTGTGACGGGGAAGAATGCTGTTTCGGTAGATTCTTCTGGTAAAGTTACGAATGTTCACAAAACTGGTGAATCTAGTCAAGTTGGCCTTGATGTAGCTGCTATTGGTGGTATGTATGCCAATAGCATGTATTTAGTTGGCACCAATGATGGCTTTGGTGTGAATAATCAAGGTGTATTATCTGCACAAAATAAGTTAACCGTAGATAGTACTGGCAAATTGCAAAATACCGGTACTATCGCTGCTACAGAAGCAGATATTACTACAAAAAGTTTTGAGCAGATGAATCGTGGTAAATTGTATGTGGATACCGCTAAGATTACTACCGATTCTGTTATTCAAAAGGGTAATACAGAGACTAAAGATGCCCCTGTTATGATTGCCCAAAAAGATCTATCTATAGCGACAAACTCTATTGTTAATACAGATGGTAGTGTGATTAAAGCTGAGGGACAACTACAACTTGGCAAAACGATGAATTCTACAGGAACTGTATCTGGTAAGATAGATAGTATTGTAAATACAGCGTCTACCATTGAATTTGGTCAAGGTGGTGCATTATATGCTAAATCTGTAGATAATAAAAATGGTGGGATTACCCTTAAACGTGTAGTGGTAGGTGGAAAAGAGCATATTAAAAACGAAGTAGCACCATCTGGTAGCATTAAGCGATACCAATTATCGGAAGAACGAATCTATTTAGATCATGAGCAAATTCCAAAAGATAAGGTTGTTATTCATACTCGTGAGAATCTTCAACTTTCTATAAATGGTGAATATCATGAGGATTGGACTAAGTATGAATATGATCGTACTCGTGAAAAAGATGTGGTAGATACATCTAATCCTGGGCGGATTATTTCCGGTGGGGATTTACATATGGATGTCGATCATATGACGAATGAATCTAGTCAAATTAGTGCTGCTGGAGATATCACTGGTACAGTAGGTCAGTATGAACAAAGTAACCCTAAGGGTAATGAATATATTACTGAAGATGGTACAGCAACATCATATAGTCGTCGGAGGAGACGTGGACGGGATACGACTAATATACGAACGGCTGACTATAAGAATACGATAGTCAACCCTACAGATATCCCTGTTGCCGTATATGGTAGTCATGTTGAAAATAGTACAAGTGATGCTACAGTAGATGCATCTTTATTAAATAGTATGAGTCAGTTATCGACGAACCCTAATACTACCTATGTGATTGAAACCGATCCAAACTTCACAAATCGTCGTAACTTCTTATCTTCTGATTACGTATTATCTCGACTTAAATTAGACCCTATGAATATACAAAAACGATTGGGTGATGGCTATTATGAGCAACAGCTCGTTATGCAAGAGATTATGCGTCAAACCGGTAAAAGTAGACTGCAATCTGGTCTTTCAGCAGAGGAACAATATCGCCAATTGATGGATGCAGGGATTAGTGTAACAAAATCTCAATCTATTGCATTAGGTAGAGGCTTAACAGAGGCTGAGCAAAAGAATCTTAAAGAGGATGTAGTACTCCTAGTTAGTAAGGCTGTTGTATTGCCAAATGGTAAAACAGAAACTGTACTAGTACCGACTCTATATTTAGCCCCAAATACAAAACGGGTAGAAGGTGCAGCTAACTTACAGGCTCAATCCATTAACCTTTCCGTTGATACTATGCATAATAGTGGTAGTATTGTGGCAGACAAGGATATAACTATTACTGGCAACACCATTCACAATGATAATGGTCTTATTAAAGGTAACACTACTACGGTTACAGCGAATGACGAAGTTCGTAATACACAAGGGACTATTATGGGCAACGATACAGTCTCTGTGTATGCTAAAAAAGACGTCATTAATGAAGGCGGTACCATTACACAAACTAATGCAGCTGGTTCCACAAAGGTTAGTGCTGGACGCGATGTAATGAATACAGGCGTACAGTATAAGGCAGCTAATAGCAAAGTTGAGTGGGATAGTCGAAATAATCGACGTGAAACGATAACCGGTGTAGATCAAGGTCGTATTGGTGGTGCTGGTGAAACAACAGTAGTTGCAGGCCGAGATGTATCTATGGCGGCAGGTGTTATTACCTCTGATGTAAATACGCATGTAGCGGCCGGCCATAATGTAACGATGAAAGCCATGAATGCTACACATGAACTGGAAGAACATCGTTTTGACAAGGGCAAATCTGGTGGTGGGCATTCTCAAACTACGGAGTCTCATGATCTTGTTAACGCACAATCATCTGTTGGGAGTAGCATTGAAGGTAAGAACGTTTCTGTCAATGCCTCTGATACAGTACAACTTGAAGGTAGTCAACTATTAGCAGCAGATACAGTGCAAGTATCTGGTAATACGTTTGAACTAAATACAGCGAAGGCAAATAGTACAGTCAATCATGTATACCTAGATAAAAAGAAAAGTTTAGTAAAACGTGAAAGCACCAATGCGGTAGATGATGTAACTACAACATCTGTAACAGGTTCTACGTTAAGTGGTAAAACTGTAACTATTACTAGTGCTCAAGATGTAACTGGTCAATCTGCTCAAATTATGGGTGAGAATGCCGTATCTGTTACCGCTGGTGGTAAGGTAGAGTTGGGCGCAGATAAAGTGATTACAGATGGTACTAGTGTATATCGTCATAAGAAATCGGGTTTGCTTGGTAGTACAGGAATAGGCTTTACTATAGGCAAAGAAAAACACAATATAGATGAAGTTAACCATAAAGAAACTACTGTACGAAATACAATTGCCAGCACGAAAGGTACTGTTACTGTCAAAGCGAATGATACCGTTCATCTCACAAGCACTGATATTGTTGCTAAAGACGGTGCTGCGTTAGAAGGTTCTGCCGTTACATTGGATGGAAATATAGATCACAACCATATGTCTCATGATGAACGCTATAAGAAGACGGGTCTTACCGTATCGTTGGGCGGTGCAGTAGCGAATACGCTTACTAATGCGACTCGTACTATAAAACAAGCGGGTGGCCGTGATGATAAGCGTTTAGCTGCACTTGAACTCAATGAAGCACGTCAACAATTGCAAGATGGATATGAAGCGGTAGACACAGCTTTACATGGAGCTAAAATACGAGATGCCGTAACAGGTAAAGTTGAGAAAGTAGATGGTAAAGCTAAACGAGGCGCTAAAAATATTGATGATGCTGTAAATCTCTCTGTAAGTATTGGTAGCACTTCTAGAAAACAAGGACAAGTAGTAGATACAAATACGTATCAAGGTGGTACTCTTGTTAGCGACAGTACTGTACGTATTACAGCTCGTGATGCTGAGCAAAGTGGTATTTATGTAACTGGTGAAACGGTACAAGCTAAAAACCTAGTATTAGATAGTGCTAGTGATATCAACCTTGTAGCCGGTAAAAATACTGTAGATGTTAAGAATACCTATAAAAGCTCTGGTTGGAGTATCGGTGCGGGGATTAGTTTAACTGGTGGAGGACTTCTTGATATTAATGCAAGCGGTCATATGGCTCGTCAAAATGGAGATACTCACCAAGAAAGTTATGTACCAACTAAGATTAAAGCAGTCGAATTAGCACAGCTTAAAGCAAAACGTGACACAAATATGATTGGTTCTACCGTATCTGGTAAAAAGGTAGACGTAGATACAGGCCGTGATTTACATATTCAAAGCTTACAAGATGTAGATAACTTTAAAGAACACAGTAAGTCGGCTGGCTTCTCTGTTTCCTCTAAACCTAATTTCAAGAATCCAACAGGTAGTATCAATGCTAGTGTAGGACGAATTGATAGCAAATGGAAAAGCGTAACAAAACAAGCTGGAATTTATGCTGGAGAAGATGGCTATGATATTAATGTAGGGAATGGTACTACATTAGAAGGTGCTGTCATTAAAAGTGAAGCTCCAAAAGCTAAGAATACATTGACTACTAAATCTCTTGAGATGAAAGATATCCAAAATGAAGCTGAGTATACCTATAGCAATAATGGGATCGGCTATAACTACTATGGTAGTAAAAAGAAACTCGAAGAGATGAAAGCCAATGATAAAAAAGGGTATGATAAGATTTATAACAGTATTGGTCTAGTTCCAAACTTAGGTGTAGGATCTAAAGGTAAAGCAAGCTCTACTACTCAATCTGCTATTTCTGATGGTATACTAATAGTAGATGGTAAAGAAATTGATACTAAGACGATTAATACCAATACAGAGAATACGCTACATCAACTAGATAAAATTTTTGATAAAAAGAAAATTGAAGAGCGTCAGGAACTAGCACGTTTATTTGCTAAAAATGCATTTGAAGAAGTACATCGCCTAAGTGATAAATATCATTGGAAAGAAGGCGGTCCAGAAAAAGTAGCTTTGCATGCTGCAATAGGTGAGATTACTGCGCAATTGGCAGGTAATCCAAATGGTTCCGGTGCTATGTCGGCAGGGATTAATCAATTAGCTATTAAGAGCATTATTGATAAAGTAGGAAGAAAGCATCCTGATCAAGCACAGCTTATTAGTGCTGCTTTAGGATCGATAGTTAATAAAGTTACAAATAAGCCGGGGATTACAGGTGGAGCAGTAGCCTCTAATGCTACTAAGTGGAATGATACAAGTTACGAACCACAATTTGAAGGGGTTTATAAAGTAGAGGATGGCTATCTATATCAAATTGTATTTGGTAAGTGGCGTTTGTTAGGTACAAAAGCGGGGTTAGAATTTGGAGCAAAGTTCTGGGTTCCAAGAAATGATGGGTCTGGGTTAGGTGATTGGTATATTCGTGGAGACGACATTCATTATCCAGATGAATATATGGAAGCATCAATTACTGGCACTATTATTGCTCCTTTTCGTGATCCTGAAGGTAGACCTTATGGCATGTATACAACTGAGTTGAGAGGCCCTCATGTTGGAAACTATGTTAATAAAGCAGGAAAAGCTTATCTTCAAGCTGCGACACTTAGTATTTCTGGAAATCCAACATTATATGATATTGAAAATGCATCTACAGAGGAAGAACAAAAAAAAGATGCGTTTGAATTTGTTAAAGACTTATTTTCTAGAAACAAACAAATGATTAAAGGACAGTATAAACCATGATTCATTTAGATTATCTATTAATTATAGGGATATTGCTTAGTGTTTTACTATTTCTTTTGGTTGGCGTTTTCTATTATAGAAAATGTAAATTTTTAAAGGGAATAAATATTTGGTTCTTAATAATACTTAGTGTTCTGTTGAGTTATTTATTATATCCCTTATATGAACTGACAGATTATAGAGAAGAGTTTACCTCAATAGTCATTATTGCAGCGATAATCATTAAAATAATTATCAATTTATCTATATTTATGATAGCTGATAGAATAACAAGAAAATGGATTTCTAAATTACTATTAATTCTATGGGTTGTTCTTGTTGAATGCTTGTATACTCCTATTAATTTATCATATATTATCTTGCTATGTATATCAGGTGGAATTGTTTTAATGGAATACTTTCTTGGGAGAAGAAAGCATATTTGATTTAGATTTAGAATTACTTTAGACGGCAACGAAAGTTATACAAAAAAATCACCTTGCTTAAGTATAATGTAGGTGTTCAAGCCGCATTATATGCAAAAGAAAGGTGATTTTATATGGCAACAAAGACACAGGGCCTTGCGCACACAAAATGGTTATGCAAATACCACATAGTATTTATATCTAAGTAGTTATATATAATCAATAGAAATAGTTTACATGAAATACTGAGGCGTTTATGTGAATATAAGGGCATCAAGATTATAGGGGGAGCTTTTGGCAGATCATGTACATATGCTAGTATTATTCCCACCTAAAATAGTAATTTCATCTTTTATGGGATATTTAAGGGGTAAAAGTGTACCTATGATGTTCGATAAACACGCAAACTTAAAGTATAAATTTGGAAATAGACACTTTTGGTCTGAGGGGTATTATATAAGTACGGTAGGTTTAAATGAAGCTCCCGTAAAAAATATATACGTGAGCAAGAGTTACATGACCAAATGAAAGATAAACTTTGTGTAAAAGACTATGAGGTCCCTTTTAAGGGTAGCAAGTAATACGTATCCCCTTTATGGGGACCGTTACGAGTCAATAGCTATGCGACTTGAACGTAGTGAAAGCCAGCGCCTTTAGACGCTGGCCTAGTAATACGGGCTTATAGCCCGTGAGCAAAACACCCCTTTTACGGGTGGTTATAATTCATTATAATTTTGTTTCCATAGCATTAGAAGACATTTTTTATGATGTAGTTGATGACGATGAGTGGAACGATACTAACTACTAAGGTTATTGCTGTATCGCGTACAGACATATTGTATTCTGCAATACATAGTTTTAATAAAGCAAATGCGGTCCACCCATAAACTAAAACATTTAAGATGAATATAACTGTTCTTACTAGACCATATGGGAATGTGGCAGTATAGATGCCTATCATGAACGGCATGAGCACGATATTTTGAACTAACACAAGTAGAGCATATACGCTTACACCATACATGAATTGTTTAATTGTATCTGGTAAGTTTACGTTTACTGTAGGATATGTACGCTGACAGTAAAAATTAAAGATATAGCTTGCTAGTAGAGCAGGGATGATAGCTTTCAAAAGTCCTTTAAATATAAGACCCAATAAGGTAGTGAATGAAAAAATGGTAAAGAATTTATAGCCTACAATGCTTGTTGTAATGCAAGCTAAGATATAGGTTAATATTGCCATTGCCAGATACGTAATAATACCCATTGGTAGAGCTTCACTGAGGGTGCCCGTGTTTTTGAGTTCATTGCTACCTTTTTCAGGGGATAAGGTGAGTGTTAATAGATGTGTCCAATTGATTCCGTTCATAATTTCCTCTCTCTCTAAATTAAAATGAATATATATACTGATTATTATAATCAGGTATATGTATATTAAATGAAAGAGAAGCAATCGTTTTATGAAAATCCTTTTAAAGCACTATTTAGTTTTGTTGACGTTAAATATTTTTAAATGTTCTGGCAGGGTAGGTGAACCATCAGCTGATTTTACTTCTACACGAATATTCATTGTTGTGTTGAACTGAGGATACATATTTTTACATTCCTCACAAAGTTGATTGATGCGAAGAAAGAGGTTTTGAATATCATGATTGTGGACCGCATCATATGGAATAGTGAGGCTGAAACTCCAAGCATCTTCTCCAAAAAGGTATCTCTTATAAGATACATAGTTTAATTCTTCATCGGTGAGATATTTTTGAAATAAAGGGTATATGGTTACCAAAGGAATATTTGTATAAATGAATTTATCTGTAATAGGGAGGCCGCCACCATCGTAATTTACATTTTCTTCCTGTATTAATATAGGTAGATTTGGATAGGCGTCGAAGGTTGCGGTCCAGGTGTGGTTAATGTGTTTTTCTATGGTGTAAGGCATATGAGGGTAGTTTTGAGATATATATTCTTTTACTTCCTCAGTAGAATAGTGTGTGAATAGGTGGCATCCAGATGTGGTGAGTAGTATAGCGAGAAACACCATAGTTGTAAAGGCTTTATGCTGTATTTTCATTTCAATGGATCTCCTTCGATTATAAAGGCGTATTCATTACAATAGTATTATACTTAACATAATTTCTTTATTAATATTGGGATAAACGGAATACTTTTCTATACTCTTCCGGTGCATCAGAACCATCAGACGGTTTTATGATGACTCTAATATATATTTTTTCTTTGAAATCTGGATATGTTGCAGCATATTCTTTGCAGAATTGATCCATTCGATTGTAAAAATTTGTTACATCATGGTTTTCTATGGCTGAATAGGGGATAGGCATTTCAATATACAAAGTAGATGTATCGTATGTAGCATAGGATAATTCTTCTGTTGTTAGATAGTTTTTCATTAATGGGAATGCAGTTATTAACGGGATATTGGTTATCAGTATTCGCTCAACTTGTGGCACAACAGGTGCAGAGGTGTGCAAGACTTCAGATATTTCAATGGGCATTTGTGGATATTTGTCAAAGATGATTTGCCATGTATTGCCCCTTCGTGACTCTAGGTGATAGGTCAGATTAGGATAGTTCTTATTTATATATTGGTGTACCTCATCCTCACTGTAATGGGAGAGAAGATGACAACCTGTTGTCATTATGAGAGAGAATATAATTAATGGTAATAATACAAATCGTTTAAGAGTAAGTGGTTTCATTGTATGTTCCTTTTATAATGCTCTTGAATGTTCAGTAAAATTGTAATATCTTAAAAGGCATTGCTTTATTATTGGCGGAATTTTGGGGTATATTATATTAATTATATTATACCTAAATTATATGTTTACTCATATAGTTGATTAGTATAAGCGGATATATGTATTAGAAAATAGTTTGATGTAATAGCTTTCACCCTCGAAATATGATATACTATTCTAACGCGCATAATTCGTGCGCGATAGGAGGAAACACATTTAGATGTTAGAAAAATTTGAACAATTAATGATTAGCGAACCTGTTCTACGTGCGTTAAACGATATGGGCTTTGAAGAGCCTACGCCAATTCAACAGGAAGCTATCCCAGTAGCCATGAGCGGTAAAGACATGATCGGTCAAGCTCAAACAGGTACTGGTAAGACAGCGGCCTTTGGCCTACCTGTATTGGAACGCGTAGACGGCAGTAATCGTCACGTTCAAGTAGTGATTTTGTCCCCTACACGAGAATTAGCTATTCAAGTAGCAGAAGAGCTTAATAAAATGGCTCAGTATACGGATATTACGGCATTGCCTATTTATGGTGGCCAAGATATTAACCGTCAATTCCGTGCATTGAAAAAGAATCCGCAAATCATTGTTGCCACACCAGGCCGATTGATGGACCATATGGATCGCGGTTCTATTAAATTTGAAGACGTTAAGATTGTCGTTCTTGATGAAGCTGATGAAATGTTGAACATGGGCTTTGTAGACGACATCAACAAAATTTTAGGGGCTATCCCAGAAAATCACCAAACATTGCTATTCTCTGCAACAATGCCTAAGGCGATTCGCGAGTTAGCAGAAACATACCTTACAGAGCCAACGTTGATTCGTATGAAACCTACGCAAGTAACGATGGATCTTATCGAACAATACTATATCGAGGTACAAGATCGTCAAAAATTTGATGTGTTGTGCCGTTTGTTCGACTTACAAGCGCCAGAGTTGGCTATCATCTTTACACGTACGAAACGTCGTGTTGATGAAGTAACAGAAGCTCTTAAAAAACGTGGCTATATGGCGGAAGGTATCCATGGTGATTTATCACAACAAAAACGTGATAGTGTAATTCGTCAATTCCGAGAAGGTACAATTGACATTCTTGTAGCTACTGATGTGGCTGCTCGTGGCCTTGATATTTCCGGCGTATCTCATGTATATAACTATGATTTGCCACAAGATCCTGAAAGCTATACGCATCGCGTAGGTCGTACAGGCCGTGCTGGTAAGGCAGGCGAAGCATATACATTTGTTATCCCTCGTGAAATTGAACACCTTCATGCTATTGAACGCTTAACGAAACGCAAAATTGCGAAGCGTCGTGCGCCGTCCTTAGGTGAAGTTTTGGAAGGCCAACAACGTATTGCTGTTGAAAGTTTAGTTGAAATGGCAGGCAATGTAGAAGAGTTGGCGCCATTTAAAGTAAGTGCTGAAGAGTTGCTGAATGATACTGATTCTGTTACATTGTTGGCAGCGGCTCTTAAGTTGTTAACTAAAGAACCAGATACAACACCTGTCAATATTACGGAAGAAAAACCTTTACGCGTGCGTCGCCGCCGTGAAGGTGTTCGAGGTGATCGCCGTCGTCGTGATGGTGACCGTCGCAGAGATGGGGAACGCCGCCGTGACGGAGATCGTCGTCGTGAAGATCGTCCTCGTCGCAATCGCGATGAACGTAGAGGTGAGCGTCGTGATAGCCGTCGCCGTGATGACCGTCGTAGTGAACGTCCTAAAGCAGATCGTAAACCACGTCATCAAGGTGAAGGATTTAAACCATATTTTAAAGACTAATTACAGTGTGAATTTGGTTTCATACAGAGCTTGAATACAGATTAATAGTAAATATGAGTTATGAGAAACGTGGGTTGTATAAATCCACGTTTTTTATTGCTTAAAATCTACTGGAATGGTACAATAAATAATAATTATTATTTGAAAATGGACGATAGAGTACCAATATGTTTCCAAGTGGAGAAAGGTAGATTATTATGGATATCGCACAAATTTTGCGAAGCGAAGGGTTTAAGGTAACTCCTCAACGAATTGCAATTTATGATGCTTTGCGTGGTCACCACAATCATCCAACGGCAGAGATGATTTATCATAGATTGCGTCCTATGCATCCAAGCATGAGTTTAGCAACAGTATACAAAACAATGGAAATTTTTGAAAAAATTGGCCTTGTTAAAGTGTTAGAAGTAGGCGATGAACGAGCTCATTACGATTGGGATACGACTGCGCATGCTCACATTCGCTGTGTTCGTTGTAACAAAGTAGAAGATATGATGAATGTCGATCTTCATGCTATTTCCGATATTGCTGGAAAAGCTAGTGCTTATCAAATTACAGGACAACAAATTACATTCGAAGGCGTATGCCCAGAATGTGCAAAAAAAGAAAGTCACTAACAGATGCCCCCTGCGTATAAGATGCAGGGGGTTTTTGAGTAAAAATAGAGTGGAAGGGAAATTTAATGTTTATTATAGGTTCACATTTATCAATATCAAAAGGGTATTTACATATGGGAAAGGAAGCCACCAAAATTGGTGGCAATACATTCCAATACTTTACGCGCAATCCTCGTGGTGGTAGCATGCGTGCTCTCGATGTGGAGGATATGAATAGCCTTAGTGCGTATATGAAAGAACATAACTTTGGTACCTTGTTAGCCCATGCACCTTACACGTATAATCCATGTGCAGCAAAGGAAGATTTGCGCGCTTTTGCAAAACAAGCCATGACAGAAGACTTAGAACGCATGGAATATTTACCAGGCCAGATGTATAACTTTCATCCCGGCAGTCATGTAAAGCAAGGTGTTGACCAAGGTATCGAATACATCGTGGAGTGCTTGAATGAAATCTTATTCCCAGGCATGAAAACAACGGTTCTTTTAGAGGTTATGGCTGGTAAGGGAACGGAAATTGGCTCTCGTTTTGAAGAAATTGCTCGTATTATTGACGGTGTAAAATTAAAAGAGTACATGGGTGTTTGTGTAGATACTTGCCATATTCACGAAGGTGGTTATGACATCGTTAATAATTTAGATGGTGTTATCGACGAGTTCAATCGTATTGTTGGTCTTGACCGTTTGAAAGCTATTCACTTGAATGATTCAAAAAATCCTATGGGGGCACATAAAGATCGTCATGAAAAAATTGGGGAAGGTCATATCGGTATCGATGCAATTGCCCGCATTGTAACACATCCTAAATTGACGAATTTGCCATTCTACTTGGAAACGCCAAATGAATTAGATGGTTATGCTAAAGAAATTGCTATGTTGCGCTCTATCGTAGAGAATCAATAATTAAGCAAAACTGTAAATTTAGTTATATAATAATTGGTATAAACCAAATTTATATAAGGTATAGGGAGAACTGGAAAGGGGGATGAAATGCGTTTTTTACATACTGCAGACTGGCATTTAGGGCGTATATTTTATGGTCAGTATTTAACGGAAGACCAAGCTCCTGTATTGGAGCATCAGTTCTTTTCTATTTTGAAAGACGAAAAAATCGATGGCATATTGCTTGCAGGGGATGTATTTGATCGGGCGGTACCACCTATAGAAGCCATTGAATTATGGGACTCTATCATTACTCGTCTCGCTATGGATTATAAGATGCCACTCTTTGTAGTAAGTGGCAATCACGATGGGGCAGAGCGCCTCGAAGTGGGACGTGCTATGTTGGGCCAATCTGGCATTCATATTTGGGGTTCACCTCATCATGCGTTACGTCCCTTTGAATTTGAAAGCTCCGATGGTAAGGTAGCCATTTGCCCCATGCCCTTTAGTGAGCCTCGTCGTATAGGTGACGCTTTGGGACTGAACTCCAGTGAATCAAAACCAGTTGATGCGGATATGACTGATGATACTTTATTTTCCTATGTAGATGATAAGGATCAAGAAGAGGTCGCACTTAATTTACATAATTATGACCAAATGTATCAGGCTTGGAGTGATTATCTATATAAACAAGTGCCAAAACGGATGCGTAGCATTGCCATTAGTCACGCCTTTGTAATGGGGGGCGAAGTAGGTGGTTCGGAACGAACATTGTCTGTAGGTGGTAGTGAACAGGTGAGCCCTCACGTTTTTAAAAACTTTCACTATACAGCTCTTGGACATTTACATGGACCGCAACGGATGGGGGCAGACCATATTCGCTATAGCGGATCGCCTTTAAAATATTCCTTTGATGAACATGAGCAGAAGAAATCTTTTACTATTATTGATATGGATACAAACGGGAAGGTAGATATTAGTACCATTCCTGTAGAGCCAAAGAGAGATGTAGTTATTTTAGAAGGTTATTTTGAAGATTTACTAAATAATAAGGAATTACAGGCTAAGCATAAAGACGATTATGTGCAGGCTCGATTGCTCGATACGATGCCTATAATGGATGGGATGGCCAAATTGCGCCAAGTGTATCGTTGCTGTATGACGATTGACCTAGTAGGTCGTGTGGCAGCGCCTATGGCTGACATGGGGGATTCCGTATTTAAAGAGCTAAATGAACGTCAATTGTTTAATCAGTTTGCAGAAACCGTGTGGAAAGAGCCATTAACAGAGGCGGAACAGTCATATATCGACTCTGTGTGGGACCGAATTATCAAGGAGGACTAGATGAAGCCTATATCTTTAACTATAGAAGCCTTTGGTCCGTATCGAGATTCGGTTACCTTGGATTTTAGTGCACTCCAAGACCATTCCATGTTCCTTATCTCTGGTCCCACGGGGGCAGGTAAAACATCTATATTAGACGCCATGGTATATGCCTTGTATGGCGAGCCAAGTGGAGAAGTGCGGAAAACCGATGCTATCCGCAGCGATTTTGCGGAACCTGAGCGCATGACGCGTGTAGATTTTTCCTTTGCTATCGGAGATGCTCAATACCGTGTTGAAAGACTACCAAAACAGATGGTAGCCAAAAAACGCGGTACAGGTATGCGCGAACAGAACGCTAGTGCCACTGTCTATGAAATGAAAGCTGGTGAGTGGAAGGTTATCGCCACCTCTGCGGCTGCCATTCGTGATACGATTCAACGAATCATAGGTTTTCGTAAGGATCAATTTTTACAAGTGGTTCTATTGCCACAAGGGGAATTCAGAAAACTCCTTGTCGCCTCTACAAATGAGCGGGAGGAATTACTACATACTCTGTTTAGAACAGAGTTATATCGAAAGCTACAAGAGGCTCTTAAATCAGCTTATGATGACGAAAAAGCTGGCATTGAAGAAAATCTGATGAAACAAACGGCGTTGATACAGTCTATTCCTCACGATGAAGAGACTCCAGTGCTAACTGTCGAACATGTACGTGAACTATTATCTAATCGAGTACCACATCGTGATGTACTTGTAGTAGAACGAGATAGGGCTGTTAATGAGGTAGAACGATTTAATGCCTTGCGTAAGGAGTGGGCCCTATATAATCAAGCGCAACAATCTCTAGCACAGGCTACATCCCAATTAGATTTGGTGAAAACTAAAGAACCTGAGCGCACACATTTGAGTGAAAAGGTTCAATTCCTCAATTCCTTATCTCCAGTTCATGCATTGTATCAACAATACATTGATAAACAGTCTAGTTTAACAACATTAAAACGGGCACTGTCCGATGCAGAAAAAAGTGTGGACACTGCTACTCAACATGAGACTAACTGTATAGAGGTTCATGAAGCGTTAGAATCTCAAGATGAAACGATACAATCTAAGAGGATTACTTTGGCTCAACTCCAACAACAGTCTGAAAAGTTTGACGAGTTAGGATTGTTGAAAAAAAAGATGTCTACACTACGTGGTAATGTAAAACAATTGGATAGTAAAAAAAGTGAAGCGAACCTAGAGATACAACGCCAGCTCATCAAACAGATAGAAGTAGATGTTGAGGGTTTACGTAAACGGTTTCAAGAGAATAGTACACTACTGGAGCAGGTTCCTGTTATTCAAGAACAGCTTAATCATGTGCACAGATATTCTGAGTTGGTAGAAGAAATTAGTCAGGTTCAAAAAGAAATCGACATTAAGGATGAGACCTTAGCAGCTCTTGATAAAACAGTGAAAGAGGCGAAGGTACATTTAGAGCGGCTAGAGCATTTAATGCAAGAAGGGCGCGCGTATGAACTGGTTCCTTTCGTGAAAGAAGATGAGCCTTGCCCAGTATGTGGCTCTACAGAACATCCTCATTTAGCAACTAAGCCAGAATTATATCCTACTAAGGATGAGGTTGAAGCTGCTCGAGGTATTCGTGATAAAGCGTTACAACAACAAGCGAATGAAGTTGGTCGAAGGGATGCGTTAGTGGGGCGGATGCATGAATTATCTAACCATATGGACGCACAAGTTTCGATTCTTCAGTCCTCTATAGATGGTTTTTCTAAGGAAAACTTTGTATCGCTTCAACAAGTTCTGTTATCTCAAATGGAACGATTCAAAACGTTACGTGGTGAATCTGAACAGCTAGGTAAGACTATTTCTGATGCGGAGCGTAGGTTAAGCACCGCTAAGGATACGTTGGCTAAATCAGAACTTGCGCATAATGAATTGCTTAAAGCATTGCATGAACTAGAGATTAGTATCAGTTCTGTACAAGCAAAAATAGATTCCTTATCAGAGTCGTTGCCTACTACGGATATAGAGTTGTGGCGTAAGCAAGTGACATTCTTAGCATCAGAAATTAAAGAGTATGATGCGCAGTTAACAGTGATTACAAAACAATTAGAGGAGGCTCGAGGGCAGCTAAGTGCTAAACGAGGTCGACTAGAAATCTTATCTTCTCAAGTAAAAGAAGAACAAAAGAATCTTGATTCGCTTCATAGGGAATATATACAGTCATTGCAATCTATATCGTTAAGTGAAATTGATTTTGTAGAAGCATTGAGTGACTTTAATGCGTTAGAGGATTCTAAATCTAAGTTATATGACTTGGAAGAGGCCTTTAGTACAGCACAAGCTGTATATGATGCGGCACTAAAGACTACGGAGACTGTGGTTAAACCTAGCGATACTGTTTCGGATGAAGTATATGATGCAGCGGTAGAACGTCGTGATACATTGGTGGGCCATTTAGCGGCTTGGGATAAAGAAACACAGCATATAGAAACTACACTTGCTTCACTAGAGGAAATTGAATCGGCTATGGGTGAGGCCCGAGAGAAGGTAGCCTTCTTAAGTCGATTGAATGATCTCGCTAATGGGGGGGAACAAGGTTTTAAAAATGTCACCTTTGAGCGCTATGTATTGGGGGCCATTTTAGATGAGGTTGTTTATGCAGCCAATTTACGTCTTCAAAAGATGAGCCGTAGCCGTTACTCTTTGGAGCGTTCAGACTATACTGGTGGCGGCCGTGGTAAGCAAGGCCTTGATTTGGCCGTAATGGACGCTTTCACAGGACAATCTAGACCTGCGAATACCTTGTCTGGTGGTGAAACCTTTTTGGCCTCTATGGCACTTGCCTTAGGTCTTGCCGACGTGATTCAAAGTTATGCCGGTGGTATTCATATGGATACGATGTTCATTGATGAAGGATTTGGTACGCTTGACCCTGATACATTGGAGCTCGCTATGGAAACATTGGTACAACTACAATCATCGGGGCGCCTCATCGGTATGATTTCTCATGTACCGGAATTGAAAACTCGTATACCTGCTCATTTAGAGGTCACACGTGGTGATGATGGCAGTACGGCAAAATTTGTGATTAACTAGCTATACATTTACAAAATGTGATACTATTAAAAGAGGATAATTCCTACAAAAACATACTGTATTTATAAAAGGAGGTCCTATGAAGTTTTCATTTGCTCATAATAATATAAATGTTAAGGATCTTGATAAGAGTTTAGCCTTCTATAAAGAGGCCTTACTGCTTGAAGAGGCTCGTCGCTTGGAAGACCCAAGCGGTGCTTTTACCCTTGTATATTTAAAAAGTCCATATACGGCACATGAATTAGAACTTACATGGTTGCGCGATTGGGATCGCCCTTATAATTTAGGGGATAATGAATTCCACTTGGCATTTTATGTAGATGACTACGAAGCAGCTCTAAAAAAACATAAAGAGATGGGTGTTGTAGCCTATGAAAATGCCGACATGGGTATTTATTTTATCGCTGATCCTGATGGATATTGGACAGAAATCATTCCGGCGGGTAAATATTAATGGAATATATGTTAACTCGTTTAGAGTGGTTGGTTGGGCCTGATAAAATCCAAACATTAAAGGATACATCTATTGCGCTCTTTGGTGTTGGTGGTGTCGGCGGTGGGGCCATCGAGGCTCTAGTACGTGCTGGTGTAGGGCGCATCGTTATTATTGATGGTGATTCCATTGCACCTAGCAATTTGAATCGTCAAATGATTACGACACACGATACCATTGGAGAACGTAAGGTTGAGGTCGCAAAGGCGCGAGCTCTTTCCATTAATCCTGATGTAGTGATAGAAACTCACGATATTATGTATACTGAGGAGAACTATCCTGGATTTATTCAAAGCTTGAACGTTGATTATGTGATCGATGCCATTGATATGGTAACGGCAAAACTCAATATTGTCGAGGTTTGCCAACGTGAAAGCATCCCTGTTATTTCCTGTATGGGCGGCGGTAATCGCTTTTACCCAGAAAAACTTATGATTGCAGATATCAATAAGTCTCATACATGCCCGTTGGCACGCGTTATGCGCCGGGAACTCAAGAAACGGGGTATAAAAAAACAATTAGTTTTATTTTCTACAGAAAAACCGACAAAGCCACAGTTCTGCGGCGAAGCAACGAGCCCAGGAACATGTAGTTTTGTGCCACCAGTGGCAGGTTTTATATTAGCAGCACATGTGTTGCGTACAATTTTGGAGGTACCTAAACAATGAAACAAGCAAAAATCCATATGGCTGACGGCGGCGATATCGTAATTGAATTATTTGATAAAGAAGCTCCTGGCACAGTACAAAACTTTGTAGACTTAATCAACAAAGGCTTCTACAACGGACTTCGCTTCCACCGTGTAATCCCTGGCTTCGTAGCACAAGGTGGTTGTCCTAATGGTAACGGTACAGGTGGCCCAGGCTATACAATTAAAGACGAATTAGTTGGCAATCCACATAAACATGAACGTGGTGCATTGTCCATGGCTCACCGTGGTCCTAACACTGGCGGCAGCCAATTCTTTATCGTATATGAACCACAACCTCATTTAGATGGTGTTCATACAGTATTTGGTAAAGTAATCGAAGGTATGGACGTAGTTGATGGTATCCACCAAGGTGCTATCATGGAAACTGTGGAAGTAATCGAAGGTTAATCTTATGAATGATGTATCTATTAAACATCCAGAATGGCTATATATCGATGTAAATGGTAAAACATCATATGGGTATGACCAAGAGTGGTTCACTGATGAGTGGCAACGCTTGTCTGGTTGTGGTCCTACATCGGCATCACAAGTATTGGGCTATTCATTATTTAGGGATGGCTTATTAGATCTGGAAACCACATCCGATAAAACGCTAGCTTTAGAACGGATGAACTTAGTTTGGAAATATGTAAAGCCACGCTTTGGTGGTGGCGTATATAAAACACAATGGATGGAACGCGGTCTTACTCGTTTGCTCGAGGATAAAGGCTTATCTTATGATGTACATATGTTGAATGTGTCACCTTTTTCGGCATCTCGTATTGAAATAGACGCAGCAGCCCAATTTATTCATAATGGATTATCACAAGATGTTCCAGTAGCCTTTTTAAATCGTCACAAGGGGAAAGAAAAGGCCCTTTATACCTGGCATTGGGTTCCTATTTATAAGTTGTTTATAGATGGTGATGATATTCGTTGTGGCATTTTTGATGAAGGAGAGATTCGTGATTTCTCTTTGGTTAATTGGTTGCAAGATACTATTCTTGGTGGTGGATTTTGTTATATAACCAAGAAATAAGTGTAGGGTTATAAGAGCGATGGTGAAAGCTGTCGCTCTACCTATATAGATAGGAGGCTATTATGAGTCAATGGATTACCGAGGAGCAAACTCCTCATTTACGCCTTAGTGCAGAGGCTGAAGAAGTACTATATTCTGGCGAATCTGAATTCCAAAAAATTGAAGTCTTTAAATCTAAAGAGTATGGCATGATGCTCGCTTTAGATGGTGTGTTCCAAACATCTGAACGAGAAGAGTTTATTTATCACGAAATGATGAGCCATGTTCCTTTATTTTTACATCCAAATCCTGAACGCGTATTGATTATCGGCGGTGGAGATGGGGGCGTAGCTAGAGAATGTGTACGCCATGATTGTGTAAAAGAAGTGACTATGGTAGAAATCGATGGTAAAGTTGTAGAGCTCGCTAAACAATACTTACCAACTATTGCGGAAGCAATGATTGAAAAACACCCTAAGTTAACTGTAAAAATTGGCGATGGTATTGGTTTTATGGCAGAAGCAGAAGATTATTATGATGTAATTATCGTAGATTGCTCTGATCCAATCGGTCCTGGTGAAGGTCTCTTTACTGAAGAGTTCTATAAGAATACATTGAAAGCCCTCAAGGCTGATGGTCTATTTGTACAACAAACAGAATCCCCTATGTTGCATCAACCGTTAGTGGAAAAAGTATTTGGTTATGTAAATAATCACTTCCCAATTGCTCGTCTATATACAGCTTTTATTCCATTGTATCCAGCAGGTATGCATTGCTTTACATTGGGATCCAAAACATTTGATCCATTAACATGGACTCCGAACCGTGAGCAAAACTTTGAAACTAAGTACTATAATAAAGAAATTCAAAAAGCTGCTTTTGCATTGCCAAATTTTGTAAAAAACTATTTGCCAAAAAAATAAATAGTATGTATAATAGGAAAGCACCATTCGTTAAAAATCTATTTAACGGTGGTACTTCCTTTTTATTAAGGATATATAAAAGGGTTTTGTATAAGAAGTATGCAACGAATTGACTTCAAAACTAAAGGATAAATGAAGTTAAAAAAAGTTGTTGACACAAGCTTTTAAAACAGATATAATTCTCTTTGTTACGAAGACGATGTCTTCAGTACCTACAAGGTGGTGGGTATGGTGAAGCGGTTAACACGGCGGATTGTGGCTCCGTTACGCGTGGGTTCGATCCCCACTACTCACCCCATAACCTACACATCGTAATCACTGTAGGGGTGTCGCCAAGTGGTAAGGCAACGGACTTTGACTCCGTTATGCGCTGGTTCGATCCCAGCCACCCCTGCCAACATGACTCACTAGCTCAGTTGGCAGAGCACCTGACTTTTAATCAGGGTGTCCCGCGTTCGAGTCGCGGGTGAGTCACCAAATTAAAACTCACAAACGAAAGTTTGTGAGTTTTCTATCTCTAATTTTAGGAAATTTGGTTATGATGGTAAGTATATTGTGGTAACACAGTTAGTCAAAATAAAACAAAACTTCTTAAAAAAGTGGTTGACGTTTTAAATGATGACTGATATACTTTAAAAAGTCGTTAGGACCGAGTAAGTTCTAATGTACAGATCTTTGAAAACTGAACAATGATAGGTAATCAATCATATGATTGAACATATGCCAGAGTGCGGGTTTTGACTAAGTCAAAACCAACCATAATTCAAAGTTACATACATGTAACGACAACACATAATGAGCTATTCAAATAGCTTCAAGATATCTTGGAGAGTTTGATCCTGGCTCAGGACGAACGCTGGCGGCGTGCTTAACACATGCAAGTCGAACGAAGAGACTTGGAAGCTTGCTTCTAAGAATCTTAGTGGCGAACGGGTGAGTAACGCGTAATCAACCTACCCTTCAGAGGGGGACAACAGTTGGAAACGACTGCTAATACCGCATACGATCCAATCTCGGCATCGAGGATGGATGAAAGGTGGCCTCTATTTA
>NZ_BBXI01000016.1 GCF_001078375.1 Veillonella tobetsuensis | reverse complement strand
CACCTGTTCCCATCTCGAACACAGTAGTTAAGCTCATAAACGCCGAAAGTACTTGGCTGGAGACGGCCTGGGAGGATAGGAAGTCGCTGATTAAGTTAAAGGCACACCTAAGGGTGTGTCTTTTTTTTGGCATGTGCGACTTCCTATCCTCCCAGGGTACCTGGTAAGCAGGGCAGTAGAAGATGGAGAAGCGAAGCGACGACAGATTCACTGCATCGCTTAGTTCGGAGCGTAAGATGGACATGTAGCGAAGCTACATAAGGCCATCCACAGCGACGAACACCCAGTATCCTGGAGGGAAGAACCGTACATAAGAACTCGCTGATTGAGTAAGCCTACTAGAGCCGTCTTCGGCTAAGGTTGTAGAGGTACTATCTATCTAGGTGCCCGTGTTAGACGGAGCTGCGAAGCAGCGATGAGAAATCCACAGTGAGGAGTGATAGGAAGTTGCTGATTAAGATAAATCTGTTAGATTCGTCTTCAGTAGAGGTAATAGAACTATATTTACTACGTTAAAATTCCATCTATCATTACATAACTATATTTTATATGTGGCGTTTTTTACACATATAAAATAGGTTATAATATAGTAATTATCAATATATTTGATTGGAATATGCACAAAAAACTACTCATTTTATACTCTGTTTAATTTCTATTCACTCATAATTCATATAGAATCTTTATACTAACAATAGTTGATTGAGATCAACTAAGGAAATGGAGGTCTACTACTAATAACTTTTACCTGTCCCTTTTACAAATAATACAAACAACACAACACAAAACAATACAACACATAAAACAACACTTAAATACACAACAATACTCTCCCTGTGTATAAAAAACAATACATATACAAAACTCTCTAATTATATATACCATCTCCCGTATATATAAAGGTAAAAGTTAGGTAGACAAAAGAGCCCGAAAGGGCTCTTTTCCTTTTGACAATAAAAGTGTGTGCATAAATAAGATGTATAACGTATAATTATCTATAGAGAAATATGAAAATAGATATTTAAGTGAAACGTTTTAATTATGATCTTTTTTAGTTTATATAAGAAAAATGAAGTTGCTAATTAAGAGAGAATTACCTTGACATAAGAGCTCATTCTTGGTATTATATTCAAGTATCAGGAATACTTGATGTACATAGGGGTATAGCTCAATTGGTAGAGTAGCGGTCTCCAAAACCGTTGGTTGTGGGTTCAAGTCCTACTGCCCCTGCCAAATTTATGGGGTGCGGTCTTTGGACCGCATGTCCGTAAAATTACTCGAAAAATATTAAAATAATGCTTGCAAATAATTAGTCATTATGTTAATATAATCAAGTACCAAGTACATGACTCAGTAGCTCAGCTGGATAGAGCGTTTGACTACGAATCAAAAGGCCAGGGGTTCGAATCCCTTCTGGGTCACCAAACTAAAACTCACACGAATGTGTGAGTTTTTTTATTTATCTAAATAAGGTTATATGGATTCTGTTAAGGCCGATACTGATCATAGGAACTATTATAATGGTCTCTTTTAAATTATTACAGGCCTGTACTAATTCATAGGGACTTATAGATGGGCCGCTTCTCAGATGCTACAGGCCTGTACTAATGTTTAGATGCCCGTATATATTGTCTACTATTTGGACATAAAAAGAGGAGCTGTTTTATATTAACAGCTCCTTTTGCCTTATACTCTATAAGACGCTTAAGTCCCTAGTGGCTACTCAGTGTATTAGTGGGATACTTCTTTTAATTGTCCTGCAGCAATAGCCATATTCTTAGAGTAGATAGCTTGCATATAGCCATAGGTATCTGGTTTTAATTCTTTTAGCTTAGGATTTTTTTTGATGTTTCGACGTAAGATTTGGCCAGTACGTGCATCAATGAGATTAATTTCATCCTGTGTCCAATAAATCGTATCTTCGTCTTGATTAAAATAGTAATGATTAATATATTCTGTCATGTAATACATAGCGCCTTGATGGCTATATGTTTTGGCGATAATTTCATAGTTATTACCTTCGCCTGCACGGACGATTACGCGGTTATCTGCGTAATACTGTTGTCCATTCATTCGATACATGTAAGAATAGCCTCTAGCGTTTTCTAGGTCACCAATATTGACTGCTTGAGCACTACTCATTAAGGTAACGAAGGTAAGGGTTAGGATTGCTAACTTTTTCATGATGTGATTATACTCCTTATTTAGCGTGTGGTTGATCAGATTCAGCCACGACATTTACCATCACTTGTTGGTCAGATGGTAATTGACTCATAATAAGAGGCATTGGTTGTTCCATAGCTTGTGCAATACCTTTGATTTGACGAATGGCAACCGGTACAGGTGTAGATGAGCTATTTTGAAAGTTAGATTCGAGTGTATTGATTTCCTCAACTGTTAAACCTGCTTTTGCTGCAAATGCTTCTTGTGAAAGTTGATGTTTCTCACGGAATGTTTTGATTATATCGCCAATATACATAGTGACCTCCATATAGTTAATTACTCTACTATTATACATGAAAGCTTAATGAGATAATAGGTGCATTGAAATATAGTCTTTTTTTATTAGTGTATTCTAAATATTTATTTATAAAATCGTAAAAAAAGGTTTGACGAATATCATATATAGTGATACTATAAACACATAGAAAACATCATATTTGGGAATAGGTGCTGAAAAGCATAATAGAGAAGCTGGTTAAATGCCAGCACGGTCCCGCCACTGTATGGTTGAGCGAGTCTAAATTAAGTCACTGGGAAACTGGGAAGGCTAGATGAGCGATGACGCCGAGTCAGGAGAACTGCCTATTCAACATTCACCATTTGACCTACGAGTGATAGGGAGGAGAAGTTAGAGACTCCCTTTTTACGTACCCGTAAAAAGGATTTTTTTATGTAAAAGCATTCTAATTTTACACAAAACTAGGAATCTCTTGATTGAAAGTGTAGTCGTGGTGAATATACCGTTTGGTATTATCAGCATGGCTTTTGTTATGTCTGTTAATATATTTATTGGTAAATGTAGGGCATGCATTTATTCATCATCATCCTAAAAAGAGAGATGGTCCTAGCACCTAGGTTAGGTGTTTGGACCATCTCTTTTTTTACTTTCACAGGCTTTTTCGCCGGCGGGATATTGCTGTCTCTGAGAAATTTAAATACCTAAAAGGGGTTAAGATTATATGGGGATGATGAAGTCTCATAAAAATTACAAAAAATGATTGACGTCATATATAATAAGTGGTATTATAGTTTCAGTCGGTACGCGGGAGTGGCGGAATTGGCAGACGCACCAGACTTAGGATCTGGCGCCTTACGGCGTGGGGGTTCAAGTCCCTTCTCCCGCACCAACTATATTGCACCTATAGGGTGCTTTTTTTATACCTATTTGCATCTGTTCTATGGAACAGATGTTTTTTTGTATATTAGCAAATATGCTATAATAAATTATTAGTAACTTTGTTACAGCTAATTAATTATATATGGAGCAGTATATGGATACTTCAATTGATACGCTGCTTTCACAGAACCCATCTATGGCAGATGGGCTAAAGGCGTTTAGCCAAAAGGGAAAGTCAGTTATATATGGTTTAAGTGGATCACAAAAGTCATTCCTTTTAAGCCGTGCTGTTCCAGAGGAACAAGTACAATCAATTATTATCGTAGTACACGATAAAGAACATAAAGAATTATGGGAACGAGATTTGGCATTTTTCTGGCCTAATGTACAGGTGTTGCCATTTCCCATTACAGAACGAGTAGAATTTACTACTGTAGCTCGTAGTTTAGAAGGACAAGGGGCACAAATGCGTGCGCTCAGCATGCTGGCCTGGAATCAGCCTATTGTGGTTCTGGCTACAGTAGAAGAGGTCACTCAATATGTGGTGAGTCCTCAATATGTGGTTTCTCAAAGTGTGCATCTAGAGGTTTCACAATCGATAGAGCGTGATGAGCTATTAGAAAAATTAGTTACAATTGGATATGAACGCGTAGACCAGGTGGAACAACGTGGTCATTTTTCTGTGCGCGGAGATATTTTTGATATATTCCCTGTGAATAGTGATGATCCGATTCGGATGGAATTCTTTGGCGATGAAATTGATACGATGCGTCATTTCTCTGTAGATACACAACGGTCTATTGAAAATGTTGATGCCTATACAGTCACACCATTCTATTTGACTAGTGATGATGCTGATAGCACATTGTTATCCTATGCTAAAGAAGGTCTCATTATCTATGATGAGCCAGGGCGTATTCAAGAGGCGTTAAAGAAGTATTTAAAAGAAGATGCAACCCATCGTAAGCAACACTGCGATTGGTCTGAATTACAGCGTACTGTAGAGGCTAAGATACAAGTGGCCTTTACGTTTATGCAACAACGCTCTATTGGCTTGCCTGGATTTAATCCTATTGGTATTCAAGGTAAGACCATGACGAGCTTTGAGCGCCAAATTCCGCTTTTGATGGATGAAATTAAACAGTGGCAAAAGTTAGGCAACCAGGTTGTGTTAATTATTAACAATCAGCAACGTCGAGAGGGGATTGAAAAGGCATTATATGGTGATGGTATTTCGTATCGTTACTGTGAAAGCTGGGATTTTGAGCCTACTACTGTTCATATTATGCAAGGTTTGTTGACCGACGGTTTTGAATTACCTCATAGCCGCTTAGTCGTTGTTGTAGAAGGCAATATTTACGGTCAACAAAAACGGAAGCTGCGCAATAAGCCTAAAAAGGGCCAAGAAATTAACTACTTTACAGACTTATCCATCGGTGATTATGTAGTTCATAATATGCATGGTATCGGTAAGTATATTGGCTTAAAAACGATTGAAACAGAAGGCATTCATCGTGATTATATTGAAATTGCTTATGCTGGTACCGATCGACTATTCTTGCCGGCTAGTAATTTAGACCAATTGCAAAAATACATCGGGAATGAAGGCGATGTACCACGGATTCATAAGATGGGTGGTAGTGATTGGCGTAAGGCCGTTACTAAGGCTCAAAAATCTATCGATGACTTAGCTGATAAGTTGGTTGAGCTCTATGCGAAACGTGAGATAACAGAAGGCTTTGCCTTTTTACCAGATCAACCTTGGCAGGTTGAATTTGAAGATGCATTTCCCTATGAGGAAACAGAAGACCAATTACAAGCTACGCGAGAAATCAAGGAGTCAATGGAACGACCTACTCCAATGGATCGATTATTAGCTGGTGATGTTGGCTTTGGTAAAACCGAAGTCGCTATGCGTGCTATTTTTAAGGCTGTTATAAGCGGTAAGCAAGTAGCTGTATTGGTTCCGACCACTGTGTTAGCACAACAACATTACCAAACCTTTTTAAATCGATTTAATCCATTTGGTGTTAAGGTGGATGTACTCAACCGATTCCGTTCTACAGCGGAGAAGAGGGAAATCTTAAAGGGCGTAGAAAATGGTTCTATTGATGTACTAATCGGAACTCATTCACTTTTAAATAAAAAGGTGAAATTTAAAGATTTAGGATTTCTCGTTGTGGATGAGGAGCAACGGTTTGGTGTGGCACAAAAAGAAAAGTGGAAGGAATGGGCCAATAATATTGATGTTCTAACATTGAGTGCCACACCTATTCCACGAACACTTCATATGTCTCTCGTTGGGGTACGTGAAATGTCTGTTATTAATACACCACCAGAAGATAGATTGCCTGTTCAAACCTATGTGGTGGAATACGACATGAACCTCATTGCGGATGCAATTAAGCGTGAATTGGCACGAGGGGGCCAAGTGTATTTCGTATATAACCGAGTAGCTTCCATTAAACATATGGGGGAATTGTTAGAGGCTGCTCTGCCTGAATTACGATATGCTATTGCTCATGGGCAAATGACGGGTCGTCAAATCGAAGAAATTATGACTGATTTCTATGAAGGTCAGTATGATGTACTACTCAGTACGAGTATCATTGAAACGGGCCTTGATATACCAAATGCTAATACGATTATTATTTATGATGCAGATCGTTTAGGCTTATCTCAGTTATATCAAATGCGTGGTCGCGTAGGGCGTTCTAGACGTCGTGCCTATGCATATTTCATGTATCGGCCTGATAAGATGCTTTCAGAAGCGGCAGAAAAACGATTAAAAGCCATTGAAGAGTTTACCGAGTTAGGGGCAGGCTTTAAATTGGCTATGCGTGACTTAGAAATTCGTGGAGCAGGCAACTTATTAGGATCACAACAACATGGCAATATCGCTTCCGTAGGTTTTGGTATGTATGTAACCATGTTAGAGGAGGCCATTGCAAAAGCGCAGAATAGAGAGGTCGTAAAAGAGGTTATACCAGACCCTGCTATAGATCTTGAAATTGATGCTTTTATTGATGATGCGTACATCAAGGATAGTGCTCGTAAGATTTCTGTATATCAACGGATGTTACACATCAAGAATAAGGAACAGCTTGATGATATGACCGATGAGTTAATCGACCGTTTTGGTACGCCAACAGACCCAGTAGATCGTTTATTGCGGGTAGCTCAAATTAAGGAACAAGCGCGCCTTCTCGGCATTAAGAGTATAGCCCGTCGCGATAATAAGCTTATTATCCATTGGTATGACGATTCTAAAATGGCGGATTGGGATATGGGGGCTGTTCGTGAAGATTTATGGAAAAAGATTAAATTCATGGACACAAAACCAGCGTCATTATACATCAGTTTGAATGGATTAAAGGGTTCTATTTTAACCATTACAGAAGCGGTGATGAAAGAATTGTCGAAAAAGTCTAAGGGGGGCCTATGAATCGATTTTTAAAGGGTGCCATGATTTTAACGATAGCCGGTATTATCGTTAAGATTATTGGTGCTTTCAGTAAAGTACTCATCGCTCGTATTCTCGGTGGCGAGGGCATAGGTCTCTATATGATGGCCTATCCAATCTATCAAATTATCGTTAGTATCTCCGCTGCAGGAATTCCCGTTGCCATTTCTATTATGATTGCCGAAAAACTAGCCAATCGCGATATACGCGGCGTGCAACAAGTATTTAATGTATCCTTGCGTGTGATTACACTCGTGGGCATTGTATTTAGCGTAGGCCTTTATGCTAGCGCGGAATGGCTTATTAAGTGGCATATTATTACGGACCCACGGGCTCTAATTCCCATCCAATTATTGTCACCAGCCATTATCGTCGTAACGATTTTAAGCTGCTTTAGAGGCTATTTCCAAGGCTTTCAATACATGGTGCCAACCGGAACAAGCCAGGTGTTTGAGCAAATATTCCGAGTAGGCTCCATGGTGGGGCTGGCGTATTATTTCATTGATTCTGGATTGCACCTCGCTGCAGGCGGGGCTACATTTGCCACATTCCCAGGTGTTCTAGCTGGCTTAATCGTACTCATTTATTTCTATCGCTCTCAACGTAATTTGCGTCAGCAGATGTTGACTGAACAAAACGAAACAGCTCCTATAGAGACGAATGGTACTGTCATTAAACGGTTATTTGCATTAGCCATACCAGTATCCATGGCAAATATTATGTTGCCGATGGTATCCTTAATAGATACATTCATCGTGCCTAAACGTTTGATGGATATCGGTTATTACTTACATGAGGCGACTACACAATTTGGATATTTAACGGGGATGGCTACTTCACTCATTGGATTACCTATTATTTTGACGACTGCACTGGCATCTAGTCTTGTACCAGCCGTATCCGAAGCCTATGCGATGGGAAATAATAGACGTATTATCGAGCGTGCTAGTACAGCCATGAAAATCGCAAATCTCTTTGCTATACCTGCCTGTATTGGTCTGTGTGTGCTGGCTACGCCTATTTCTCAGTTGATTTATGCAACACCAAATGCAGGGCCTGTTATTGCCGTTATCAGTCTTAGTATCATCTTTTTAGGATGGCAACAAATTACAGCAGGTATTTTGCAAGGTTTAGGGCGTACAGTAATTCCTATGATGTCGATTTTTGTAGGGCTTATGGTGAAAGCCGTTTTAGACTATCAATTAACTGGTACAAGTGAGCTTGGTATTAACGGGGCTGCTTGGGCAACCAATTTAAACTTTGCCATTGCCGCATTGATTAATATTATATTTGTAAAACGTCATGTAGGCAGCGTGATTTGCTGTATGAACCTATTAAAAATCATCATTTCCGCGATGGCCATGGGTGGGGCTACACAAGTTACGTATATGTTCCTTATTGATATGATTGGTAATGGTGCATCTGTAGCGGTTGCTATTATCGTTGCCTTAGCCGTTTATGTACTTTCACTATGGATCACAAAGGCTATTGTAAAGGATGATATCTATCAAATGCCTGTTATCGGTAAGCGATTACGGAAACGACAAGCAGAGGAGAATAGGATCTATGAAGAAGAATATTGATATACAACCGCTCGTAGATGTAGTGGCTAAATTACGTGCCCCTGATGGCTGCCCTTGGGATAAGGTGCAAACGCATGAATCGCTACGTCGATATTTTATTGAAGAAACCTATGAAGTAGTAGATGCCATAGATAACAAGGATATGCATAATCTCAGAGAAGAGCTAGGGGATGTATTATTACAAGTTGTTTTTCATAGTAGTTTAGCTGAAGAATCTGGTTCATTTTCATTACAGGATGTAATAAATGATGTAACGGAAAAGATGATTCACCGACATCCTAATGTATTTCCTCAAGATAATCCTGAGAAGGAAGAGAAAATATACACCTGGGATGAATTAAAAGCACAAGAAAAGGGAAATATACGAAAAAATGTATTAGATGGAATATCCAAGGGTTTACCTGCATTGGTGGCGGCTCAAAAGCTACAAGAAAAGGCTGGAAAGGTAGGTTTTGACTGGGATGAACTGGAGCCAGTTTGGGCCAAAGTAAGTGAGGAAATAGGTGAATTTAAGGAGGCTGTTGCCAAAAAAGATAGAGAAAATATGGAAAAAGAGGCAGGAGATGTGCTTTTTTCCTTGATTAATCTATTTAGATGGTATAAAATAAGCGGTGAAAATGCACTGAATCGCACAAACACGAAGTTCCGACGGCGTTTTTCACATGTAGAGGCTTGTGTTAACCAAAGCGATCGCTCATGGGAAGACTTTTCATTAGCTGAGCTGGATGCTTTTTGGGAGGAGGCTAAGGTGCAGGAAAAGTAACCTAGAGGTGTGTTAGTAACCTCGGGTATTGTATTTTTAAGGAGGTTCTGTCATGAACAAAACAGAATTAATCGCAAGTGTTGCACTCAAAACTGAATTAACTAAAAAAGACGCTGAAAAAGCTGTTAAAGCTGTATTCGACACAGTTGCTGAAGAATTAGCTGCTGGTGGTAAAGTTCAAGTTATCGGCTTCGGTACTTTCGAAGTTCGTGAACGTGCTGCTCGTGAAGGCCGCAACCCTCAAAACGGTAAAACTATCACAATCAAAGCTTCCAAATCTCCTGCATTCAAAGCTGGTAAAGGTTTGAAAGAAAAAGTTAATGCAGCTCCTGCAAAAAAACGCAAAAAATAATCTAAATTTGAATAAGATTAAAAGAGACCTCTTAGAGGTCTCTTTTTGCATTTATATTATTTTTGCGTGCTTATGTGGTATAATCACATGGAAAGGATAGATTATGACTACAGAACAATCACGCAAGGTCCTCATTGTGTCTGCCTCTATTGGTACAGGGCACATGCAGGCCGCACGGGCTATAGAAGAATATTGGCAATTAAAAGAACCACAAGCAGTAATTTCTCATGTGGACTTTCTTGATACGGAAACACTATCCGTAGAGCATCTGATTAAGGGCACTTATATTAAGATGATTGACGTATTTCCCATGCTATATGATATGATTTATCGTGTATCAAAAGGGGAAAAGAAAGGAACTATTCTACAGACGGCGCTCTCTTATATATTGAAGAGTCGTATGTTGAAGTTAATCCAACAAGAAGAACCGGACGTGATCGTGTTTACCCATCCATTTCCTTGTGGGGCTGCAAGCATATTGAAACGCCAAGGTCTTATCGATGTTCCATTAGTGGCAATTCTAACAGACTTTAGCAGTCATCAATTTTGGATTTATCCCCAAGTGGATACCTATTTTGTTGCTACTGAAGATATGGTAGGGGAAATGACGTCCGTTGGCATTGAACGAGATAAGATTTATGTATCTGGTATTCCTGTGCGAAGATCATTTTTTAAGGATGCCATCAATCATTATGAACTGAAATCACCGGTGAAGGTTCTCGTCATGGGTGGCGGTCTCGGTTTAGGCTCATTAGAGATTGCATTGCAACATTTAGATGCAGTTAGTGGTATAGATGAAATTACCGTTGTAGCAGGTCAAAATACATCGCTCTATGAGTCGTTAGTAAGTCTTAGTGTACGGATGAAAACAAAAACCACTGTATATGGATATACATCTAATATTTCAGAATTAATGAGTTCTGCTACTATGTTGGTTACAAAGCCTGGGGCCTTAACATGTATGGAGGCTGTAACGATTGGACTGCCAATGGTATTCTTTAATGCTATTCCAGGCCAAGAAGAAGCGAATGCGGAGTTATTAGAAGAACGTGGCTGTGCTCGTTGGGCTAGAGATATACATAATCTAGAAGACGTAGTAGCGGCATTATTGATTAATCCGCCACGTTTACAACAAATGTCTGAACAAGCTCGTGCATGGCATGTAGATGGTGCAGCTAATATCGTAAATGAACTCATACATATTCTTGATGCAAAATCGGAAACAATTGCACCTACGTGTGAGTTGGAAACTTTATAAATATAAAAGGTCATCTAAAAACCTTCCTCGCTTATAACGACATATCTGTCGAAGCTAGGTTGATTTTTAGATGACCTTTTATGTTAAAATTTCTTATTATTGGTAATGTTCAATGTTTTTAGTACGGATTGCTTGTAAAGCGTCTAAAAAATCTTCTGTATTACTGTTTTCCTCGAGTAATGCTTGCAGTTGATGCGAGTCATCAAGGCTTACACTCCATTGGAAGGAATCGCTATCATCATATACATTGAATACGATTGGAGTATCTAGTGTATCTGGCATATGACCATCATCATCGGACACAGTTGCATAGGTACCGTCGTCTAATAACTCGATAAGGAGTGTATCATATCCGTCAAAGTCGATAATTTCAAAGTCGAGGGAGTCATAAAAGTCTAATACTGCATCTGTTGCCATGAGAACCTCCTAATAGAATGTACTTATCATCATGTTATAAATTATCTTCGTATATACCTGTATTCTACTGATGCGGTGTATGCCTGTCAATGGAAATCTGTAGTATAATAAATAACATAAGAAATCAGAGGAGTACGGCAATGAACGTAATTAGTTTACAAAATATAGAGAAATCCTATGGAACACGCCTGCTATTTACAGATGTGTCTATTACATTTACAAATCAAAAGCGTCTAGGGCTTGTAGGTATTAATGGAACGGGCAAGTCTACCTTTTTAAAAATCCTAACGGGGCAGATGGAGGCCGATAAGGGAAGTATTGAACGGAATGGTAAAGCCAGCATCCATTATTTAGCACAGTCCCCAAACTTTGATGAAGGGGATACCTTACTAGAGGCGATTCTGGATGGTGATCACCCACGATTGCAATTGGTAAAGCGCTTTGACAAAGCTAGTCGTGACTATCACTACATACAAGAGCAAGGTGTAAGCGATGATCGTATTGAGCGTCGCTATATGCAATGTTTAGAAGAAATGGATAGACAAGACGGTTGGCAAGTAGAGCAAGAGGCTCGCATTATTCTAAGTAAGCTTGGCTTTCACGATGTAAATATGTCTGTTAGCCTATTATCAGGGGGGCAAAAGCGTCGATTGGCCCTTGGTCAGGCTTTGTTATACCCTTGTGACTTGCTTTTATTAGATGAACCGACAAACCATTTAGATGAAGATAGCATTGAATGGCTTGAAACGTACTTGAGTAATCGACAAGGTGGTTTATTGATTAGTACTCATGATCGCTATTTTCTAGACTCTGTATGTAATGGTATTTTAGAGTTGTCGAATCGCCATATGTATGAATACGAAGGAAATTACGAAAAATTTATTGAGTTGAAAGCCGATCGTGAGGCTCGTCAGGCCGCTACAGAGGAAAAACGTCGTCAATTTTTAAAGCGTGAAATTGAATGGGTTCGCCGTGGTGCGCTTGCTCGTACTACAAAGCAAAAGGCCCGTTTACAACGGTATGAAACACTTAAAAATATGGAAAAGACGCGCCGTCCTGATCAAATGGATCCTATTGCCTTAAAAACGCGTTTAGGAAAAACTATTTTTGACATAGAGCATTTATCATTTGATTTTGATGGGCGCCCTATGATAGATGATTTTACATATCATGTGGTGCGTCATGATCGCATTGGTATTGTAGGCCCTAATGGAGTTGGTAAATCCACGTTCATGAATATTCTAGATGGTACCTATGAGCCAATGACGGGTACTATTGGTAAAGGGGACACCGTTCGTATCGCTCATTTTAAACAGGAATTGCCTGAATTTGATGAGGATATGCGCGTTCTTGACTATATCAAAGAAGACCATTCCTATATGGCCCTTGGTGATGGTACTACATTGAGTGCAGGACAAATTCTGGAACGTTTTTTGTTTACCCCAGAATTACATGGCGTGCCTATCCGCAAACTCTCTGGTGGTGAGCGTCGTAGACTATATCTTTTAAAATTACTTATGAGTGCACCTAATGTTTTATTGCTTGATGAACCGACCAATGATTTGGATATCCCTACATTAGAGGTATTGGAAGATTTTCTTGATTCTTTCAGTGGGGTTATTATCACTGTTTGTCATGATCGATATTTCCTTGATCGTGTTGTAGATAAATTATTTGTCTTTACCGGTAATGGGCATATTGATATTGTGCATGGATCCTATTCGGATTATAAGGAAGAACATGGTGAAAGCACTAATTCTCCATTTTATATACCAGAACATCAGTCATCTACTGTAACGAATAAGAGTTCGGCATCAACAGTAGGTCCCGTTGAGGTTAGTGACGCAGATACAGATACAAATGCAAATACAAATACAGAGGTTAAGGGTTCTGCTGATAAATCTACACCTGTTGATTTGCCCACAAAAAAAGGTCTCAATAAGGCGGAAGAGGCGGAATATGCGTCTATCATGGAGGAGCTACCAAAATTAGAACATCTTATAAAAGGCTTAGATGTTATGATTAGCCAAGCGGCTACGGATTATGAAAAAATGCAAACATTAATGGCTGAACGAGAGGGTGCACAATCTCAAATCGATACGCTAACCGAGCGTTGGATGGAATTAGAGGAACGCTTGTAAACCTGTATTTTATGCAGTTTTCTAATACCTGTTATGCATAGGAATTACTTTCATAATCATTGATAAAAATTACGATTTGTAGTATAATTTCAGAGATTAACGATAACAACGTTACCTAAGTAGGAGGAACTATGAGTAAGTACGAATTTTTAGATCGCCGTGTACCGATTGAAGACGGCAACATTGCGTTAGTACAGGATTTATCCAAATGTAAAAACTGCTCCTTATGTCGTAAAGCTTGTGCTGTAGATATGGGTGTATTTGATTATTATGATTTAACAACTAATGGAGATCATCCAATTTGTATTCATTGTGGTCAATGTGCATCTATTTGTCCATTCGACTCCATCAATGAACGCTCTGAAATTGATGAAGTAAAAGCAGCTATTGCTGCCCCTAATAAAATCGTCGTTTTCCAAACTGCACCTGCTGTTCGCGTTGGCTTAGGTGAAGAGTTCGGTCTTGATGCAGGTACATTCGTAGAAGGTAAAATGGTAGCGGCTCTTCGTAAATTGGGTGGCGACTATATCCTCGATACAAACTTTGGTGCGGACATGACTATCATGGAGGAAGCATCTGAATTGTTGGAACGCGTTATCAATAGTGATGCGGTATTGCCTCAGTTCACATCTTGCTGTCCTGCTTGGGTTAAGTTTGCTGAAACATTCTATCCAGAATTCTTGCCAAACTTGTCTACTGCTAAGAGTCCAATTGCAATGCAAGCGCCTACGCAAAAAACATATTTTGCTGAAAAAATGGGCCTTGATGCAAAACAAATTGTTGCTGTTGCAGTAACACCTTGTACAGCGAAGAAATTCGAGATTCGTCGTGACGAAATGAATTCCTCTGCTGAATACTGGGATGTACCAGAAATGCGAGATACAGACTACTGTATTACTACACGTGAACTTGCAAAATGGTTACGTGCAGAAGAAATCAACTTTGATGACCTTGAAGATTCCGCATTCGATCCGTTGATGGGTGAAGCTTCTGGTGGTGGTATCATCTTCGGTAATACTGGTGGTGTTATGGAAGCGGCTATGCGTGCGGCTTACAAATTAGCAACTGGTGAAGATGCACCTCAAACATTGATCCCATTCGAAGCCATTCGCGGTATGGATGGTGCTCGTGAAGCCGATGTAGTCATTGGGGATAAAACATTACATGTAGCGGCTGTTCATGGTACAGGTAACTTGCGCAAGTTCATCGATCATATGCGTGCTGAAAATATCCACTATGACTTCATCGAAGTAATGGCTTGCCGTGGCGGCTGTATCGGTGGCGGTGGTCAACCACGCGTTAAATTACCGATGGCCGATAAAGCTCGTGAAGCTCGTATTGCGTCCTTGTATACTCGCGATGCAGAGGTACAAGTGAAAGCAGCTTGTGATAATCCAGATATCCAAAAACTATATGCTGAGTTCTTTGATGGTAAACCTATGAGCCACAAAGCACATCATATGTTACATACAACATTTGTAAATCGCTCTGAAGACTTGGGCCCTAATGGTGCATGTACACCGGCTACATGCCCAACATCTGTGCCTAATTTGAAAAAAGCAGCAGAAGCAGCTAAAGCAGCGGCAGAAGCCAACAATTAAATTAAAAATAAATTTGAATAAAAATCTTGAAATTTCGCATAAAATAGCATATACTAATAACTGTGATAGATAATGGTCTGTTGAGAGAGGTATATGTAAATGACATGGGGCGGACAGAGAGCTGGTTCTGGTCGTAGACCTCGTGTGTATAAACGTGTATGTCGTTCATTCCGTTTAACCGATGAGGAATATCAAGTACTGAAACCATTAATAGAGGCTATTAGAATGCGCACTGATTTAAATAACAAAACGGCGCGTCTAGTGGATTAGAGAAGTTAAATATTGACATGGCATATATATGTACAATTTAAGAACATTCTTTTGTACTCATCTAATAATAGCAAATCTTCAATTTAATATATGCTATGTGAGTAAGTGAAATTAGACCCTTCGGGGTCTAATTTTTTTTGTAATAAAATACATTGGGGTATAGGCATTTTAGCGTTCCCTCGTTATAATATGAATATACAAGTAGTATAGGAGGTGTTAGCTTGTTACAAGATTTGCTATCCGAGGATAATGTGTCATTTCATTATCCTGCAGAGACCTGGGAAGATGTGATTCGTCATGGTGGTCAACTCATGGTCGATGCTGGTTTTACAGATCCTACATATATAGAGGCCATGGTTGAAGTTGTTCGAGAGATGGGGCCCTACATTGTTTTGGCACCAGGTCTGGCGATGCCACATGCACGCCCTGAAATGGGCGTTAAACAGGTCGGTACTGCACTCGTTACATTAGAAAAACCTGTCGATTTTGGTAGTCCTGAAAATGATCCTGTTTCAGTAGCTCTTTTTCTATGTGCCCCCAATAAGGATGAACATATTCAATTGCTTACAGATATTGCAACATTATTTGAAGACGAAGAATTCCTTGATGCGGCTGCTAATTTTGAAAGTATTGAAGATGTACAAGAATTTTTATCTGAACATTTAGAAGATGCGTAATTGAGGAGGTAGACTATGATTTCCATCTTAACTGTATGCGGTAATGGCATCGGGTCTAGTTTGATGTTAAAAATGAAAATCGAAGAAATCTGTGCTGAAAATAATATTGAAGCGCAAGTAGAATCTATCGATTTTAATGCGGCTCAAGGCCGTAAGGCTGATTTGATTGTGACTGTAAAAGAATTAGCAGAGCAATTTGAAGGCAAAGAAGTAGCTATTGTTCGCAGCTATATTAATAAAAAGAAAATTAAAGAAGATATTTTAGAACGATTACAACAAATCGCAAAGTAATTCGCTAGGGAGATAATTCTATGGAAATGATATTAGAATTCTTACGAGATGTATTGAGTCAACCAGCATTATTGATTGGTATTATGTCCTGTGTAGGTCTAATCGCCTTAAAAAGACCATTTCACAAGGTGATGACCGGTACATTAAAACCTATTCTCGGTTATTTAATGCTCGCAGCTGGTGCAGGTGTTATCGTTAGTAATCTAGATCCATTGGGCAAGATGATTGAACACGGTTTCCATATTACTGGCGTAGTACCAAATAACGAAGCTATTGTGGCGGTTGCACAAAAGGTACTTGGTGTTGAAACGATGTCTATTCTCGTTGTAGGCTTATTGATGAACTTATGTATTGCTCGTTTCACCAAGTTTAAATATGTATTCCTTACAGGTCACCACAGCTTGTTTATGGCCTGCTTGATGTCTGCCGTACTTGGCACAGCTGGATTATCTGGTATTGAACTCATTCTTGTAGGTGGTTTCTTGATGGGTGCTTGGTCTGCCATTTCTCCAGCAATTGGTCAAAGTTATACATCTAAAGTTACTGATGGTGATGAAATTGCGTTAGGCCATTTTGGTAGCCTTGGTTATTATTTATCTGCTTGGGTTGCTAAATATGTAGGTAAGGCAGAAGAAAGCACAGAAGATATTGAAATTCCTGAAAAATGGGGCTTCTTGCGTGACTCTACACTATCTACTGCATTGACTATGATTGTATTCTATTTGATCGCTGCTATTGCAGCCGGTTCTGAATTTGTAGCTACCTTGTCTGGTTCTATGAGTCCATATTTATTTGCTATCATGAGTGCTATGAACTTTGCTGTTGGCGTAGCAATCGTATACTCCGGTGTACGTATGATCTTAGGTGATTTGATTCCTGCATTCCAAGGGATTGCTACAAAAATTATTCCTAATGCAATTCCAGCAGTAGACTGTGCGGTGTTCTTTACATATGCTCCAACAGCGGTAGTATTAGGCTTTATTAGCTCCTTTATCGGTGGTATTATCGGTATGCTTATCCTCGGTGCTGTAGGTGGCGTACTTATCATTCCTGGCCTTGTACCTCATTTCTTCTGTGGTGCTACAGCAGGTATTTATGGTAATGCTACTGGCGGTCGTCGCGGTGCTGCTGTTGGTGCATTCCTTAATGGTTTGGCTATCACATTCTTACCAGCATTGGCACTACCAGTTCTTGGTCAACTTGGTTTCCAAAATACAACTTTCGGTGATGCGGACTTTGCTGTAATGGGCCTTGTACTAGGTAACGCATTTGAATGGATTGGTATGGCTGGCATTTATGGTATCGTTGTTATTGCAGCATTGGTACTTATTATTCCTAACTTTATCAAAACAAAGGGCAAAGTTATTAATTACGTAGAAGAGGATTGATGAAAACAACTGAGCAACATAGTAATGTAGTAGTTCGATATATATTCCTGACCATTGGTGCTATCAGTTTTTGTCTTGGTACAGCAGGTATCGTATTACCCGTATTGCCAACAGTTCCCTTTTATATGCTTACATTATTTTGTTTAGCACGAGGTTCTGAACGTTTTCATAGAATGTTTTTGGAATCCAGTTTATATCAAAAGACTGTTGGTGCTTATGAACGTGATAAAGCGTTAACGTTGCGGACAAAGTTGTCTATCTTAACTTCTGTTACGGCCATTATGATGATAGGGGCCTATTTTTCAAGAAATATTCCAATAGCACTTATTATCATGTCAATCGTATGGATTGCTCATATAATAGCATTAGCCTTTATAGTTAAAACCCAAAAATAAATAACCATATGAAATTCCTCCTATTAAAACTTTTTTATGGGAGGAATTTTTTTACTAGACAGAATAATCATAAAATAATCATATAGAAAATGAATGCATAAAATGGATTTTAATAAATATTACATGAATAATAACAAAAATAAATTTGACAATTAATCTCAAAATGATTATTATTAATATATTATTTATAATATTTATATAGATGGTGATACTATGAATCCACATGCACATATGAAATCTCAGTCAGGGATGTCCATGTTGAGATATACCGTGTTTGATGGTATCGACTTGATATTCCTTGATGTAAAGCGTGAAACGATTCAATTTTATGCCCAATCACATACAAAGACCTTTGCCATCAATCACTGTGAAGAAGGTCGCATAGAATGTAAATTCTCATCTGGAGAGTATTTGTATATGGGACCAGGCGATATGTCATTAGGTTGGCATATACGGTCCGATTATCAACATGAAAATTATTTTCCTACTAAATCCTTTAAAGGAATTGTGTTATTAGTAGATGTAGAACGAGCGCAACCGGTTTTGGATACCCTTGTAACAGATACTCATATTGATTTAGCAGAGCTCGCTAATCGATTTTGTGAAAATGCAGATTTTGGTATGATGATGGAAGAAACTGAATCGGTTCGCCACATTTTTTCTAGCTTATATGCGGTGCCAGATCAAATTAAGGCACATTATTTTAAATTGAAGGTTATTGAAATCTTCTTATTACTCTCAGTGATTTCTACCGAGTCCCATGAAAGGCGCGTTAGTTACAGAAAACACCAGGTAGATACTGTAAAGAAGGTAAGTAAATATTTATCTAAGAATTTTGCAAAACGCATTACCCTTGATGATCTATCAAATGATTTTGATGTTCCAGCCTCTACCTTGAAGCGTTGCTTTAAAGGGGTATATGGGGTAACGATTCATCAATTTATAAAAGAATGTCGTATGAATGAGGCAAAACGATTGCTTCAAGATACAGATGACTCTATTTTGCAAATTGCCAATGCTGTAGGCTATGAAAATGGTAGTAAATTTACAAGTACGTTTAAAGACTCCATTGGAATGACTCCTAGTGACTTCCGCAAGATATAATTACATACTACATATCTCACTAAAAATACCAAAAACGTATAGTTTTGGTCTTTTCGGAGTAGATATGCAGAATACACTTTGCTAACATATAAAATGTAAATGATTTTCAATGTCATTATATTGTTAGTAAAGTGTATTTTTTATTTTATAAAAATAAGAGATATATGGTTGTGTAATTAAACTATAGTTGAGAAAGAATGAGTATTTTAGGAGGCAACAGTGAACCGATGGGAACGCACGAAACGCTATTTAGTCCTATCTAGTGCAGTTGCACTATGGCTAAATGCACCTCTTATGGTTATGGCAGATAATGCATCTGTCACGACTGATGTGGTACATGTACGAGGTACATGGGCAGAGGAAGAAGCGAAATTAAATCCACAGCAAGTGCAAATCATTACTAAGAAAGAAATTGAGAAGAAGCAGGCGAAGTCAGTCGAAGATATTATTTTTACCCAAACGGGTGTATCCAGAACCGTTGATGCCATGGGGCGTGTCGGTGTATCCATTCGCGGTGCAGAAGCACGTCATACACTGATTCTTGTAGATGGACAACCAGTATTGGGGGATTTTGATAAATATTCAGGTGCTGCTGATGAGGTGCAACGATTAGGTGCGGAAAACGTTGAGCGTATCGAGGTTATTCAAGGTGCTGCCAGTGCTAAATATGGTTCCGATGCCATTGGTGGTGTTGTTAATATCATCACTAAAAAAGCGCTTAAAAAACCAACATTGCAATTGAACGCAGAAGGTATGCGTCGTAAAAGTGATGGAGATATATTCCCATTCCAAAATTTTTACATTCGTGCCGATTCTGGTCAGATGGGGAAATTAAAGGTTGGCCTATCTGGTAGTAAACGTGATTTAATGCCGGTTCTAGCATCTGTTAAACGTCGCGCATCTGGCATGGCCTTTGATTACTCAAAACATAACTTTAAGCCGAATGTGCTTCGCTACTACGGGGATGCTTCGGATATTGGTCTCGTAGCAACATATGAAGCTAACAAGAATAATAAAATTGAGATGCGTCTCAACCGATATACAGAGGATCTTGTGCGAGATATTAAACACTCTGATTCCGATTTAGAACCACAACAACACTTTAAACGTACAGCTGGTCGTAATACTATCAATTTAGCGTGGAATTCAAAAGCTGGTAAAAGTGATTGGACGGTAGAGACAAACTATTCTCGTATCAAAGAGGATGATGTGGCTCTAATCAATTACACAGGGCGTTCCTCTTATGAAGGATCCAACGAACTTCGTTATATCGATAATATCGACCATAAACAACTAGATGTTCGTCTTAATGCGAATACTCAACTTAATAACAAGCATCGCCTTAGCTATGGTGTCAGCTATGCTCGTGAAGAAGGCTCTGGTAGCCGATTAAAGAGCTCTCCTAATACAAGTACAATGTACATTGACCCTTGGGAATATGATAAGAGTCTCCTCGTAGATAAATTAGACCGTCTTGTAAGACGTAAAGGTGATAACAGCGTTAAGGTATATTCCCATATTCATGATTATAAGTTCATTAAATCCAGTAGCGGCATGCCACAATGGGATATGGACTATGAATATTATGGTGCTGAAACAGATGCTCAAAAACCGGGTATCACCTATGATGATTACGTAAATTATGGATTATCTGAAGGTGCTATCAGTTCTTGGTCCAGTACATCACCTAATAATCAGCCAATATCAGATGAATTTAGATCACGTTATAATGCATTAAAATCTCGACTAGAGGCTGAAAATCCATCAATGTCAGCTACGCGTTCTAATATCGTAGGCGATTACTTTAAATATGGTGAGTCCAGTGATCCAGAAATGCGTAAAAAAGCGCCTAAGTTGAATGGCAAAGCCTTCTTAGAAGAGTATCGTAATCGGGACCAACGATTGACTACAGGTCAAGGCACGATTCGCAAGATGAATGCTTATATTTCTGACACTTGGCAGGTGAATAAAAATTTAACCTTTGTACCAATTATTCGCCTTGATAATAGCAGCTTGTTTGGTTCAAATTTATCGGCATCCATGGGGATGACCTACAATGTGAATGGTAATCCTCAACGCCGATTTAAAGCTAATATTGGCACTGGTTATACAGAACCAGGTATGGGCGAATTGTGGTATAACTGGGAAATGTATGCATCTAATCCAGTAGGTATTGGTGTAGCTAAACTCGGTTGGTATTGGGCTGGTAATCCCAATTTGAAGCCTGAAAAATCTCTGAACTTTGATATGAGTTTAGAAGGCGAAAATAAAAACACCTATGCTCGTGTTGGTATATTCCATAATCGCATCAAAAACTATATGTCGGTTTACTTTACGGGAGAATTCCAAGATTTTGCACCATATTTGAAAGGGGATGCAAAATACCAACGTGCTCCAGATATGATTTACAGCTTTAAAAACATCGGTATGGCTGAAATCACAGGCCTTCAAGCGGAAGTGCAACAAAAATTCGGCAGATACTGGTCCGGTAAATTAGGATACACTTATTTACATGCCATCAATAAGAGTGATCCTTCAATGCCAAAGCAATTGCTCGATAAACCTGTGCATAAAATTGATATTGGCGTATCCTATGATAATCCAAAAACAGGTTGGAACGGTTCCATTTGGGGTGATTACTACATTGATATGCTCGATAGTAATACATTAAATAATGGTGGTAACTACTGGCCAGATATTTTATCCGGTGATGCCGGGGTATATAAAAAGCAAGTTTACCAAAAGAAAACATTTGGTATTTGGAACCTAATGGTTCAAAAACGATTCAATAAGAACGCCATGATGTATTTTGGTATCAATAATATCTTTAATCATCGTGATGATGACCGTGCTACACAAGAGCGTGTATATCGCATTGGTGTAAACCTCAAGTTTGGCGGTGGTGATTCCAAGACTACGCCAATCGGTAAAGATGTTAATAAATCAGCTAATGCAGCTGGTGATGTAGTAAATGGCGTATCTACTAATGGTACAGAGTCTACAGTACAAAACCTATCCGAAGTTGTTAAATTAACTGATTTTATCCGTTCTGATTTTGATACAACTAAAGAACGCGGCGTTACCTTTGTTGGTGACTATCGTGCTCGCTGGATGGCTCACGATGGTTCGAATCGTCCACAATCTCCATATAGAGCCAATTCTTATGTTGGCTCTGCGAAGGCTAATATGTATGATGCGAGTCGACATAGCTTTGAACAACGCATTCGTCTTGGATTTGATGCACGTCTTAATCCGTTTACAAACCTATCGGTTATCGGTAGCATGTCCGGCATGAGTGGCGTAGATACAAGCTGGACTCAATCAGATTCCAAAGGCTTTAACCACCAACGTCTCGATACTGTTGATTTGACAAGACGCGTTAAGAAATGGGATGTTTCCGTAGGTCGTTTAACTGAACCTATGGGAGCAAGTGGCTATTGGTTTGGTCAGTCTTATGATGGGGTTCGCGGTGTATGGACAGGTAATGATACTCAAGTTCGCGTTGGTGTAGGTAGCTTTAAACATAGCACAGGTATTAGTGATTCTGCGTATACCCATGTAGTGCATGAAGCGATTAGTAGACCACCAACAGCAGCAGAATTGATTGGTATCAATCGTGATGATTATCCATATGATATCGCTAGTGCTACTAAATCTGGTTCTGATGGTGAGAAAAAGACCGCAGAAGATGCACCAGCACCAGATAGCCCAGAGGGTATCTATAATTCTACTTATAAAGGAAAAACTGATAGCATCTATTTCTACCAACAACTAAAAGAGTTACAAGATGAGTATGATGCGTATAAAGCAACATTAAATCTAAGTTGGAGCAACCCAAATAAGGATCAAGAAATTGAAAAAGCTAATGCTAAATTAGCAGAGACTCAACAAAAACAAGCTCAAATCATGAGTCGCTTACAAGATATTCTTACAAAGGCATACCCTACAGATATGTCTGAGAAGAAATTCTCCCTCGATATTCCATCCGGTGGTTATACAATGTATGAAATCACTAATAAGAATACAGGGGAAAAACTCTATAAGACCGGGGACATTATGTATAATGTGAACTCTTCTTTATACCCTGAATACTTAAAAGAGAAGGCTAAAGGTCTTATTGTATCTACCGATAATAAGGAGGCTTTAGTAAATCCTAAAGCGTATATAGATAATCATAGTACGGAAATTAACGAGTCAGTTACAGAAATTGCTAAATATAATGCTACAGATAACTGGAAGAATTATAACAATAGTGAGCTTGATGTTGTCTGGGTTAAACAAGCTGATGGTACTTTCAAACAATCCTATGATTACTATGGTCAACCATCTAGTGATTATGAGTTTACAGGTTTCTTAGGTGCTAAGACCTATAAATACGATAGTGGTAGTTATGTATTTAGTGATTATGATGCTAAAGATGCGATTTACAAAAAGAACTTTACAATGTCCTCCAATGATTGGGGTGAAGGTAGTTCTGAATATGGTTGGGGCATGCCAAATGCATTGTTCAACTATATGTATAATCTTGAAAAGGTTGTACATGATGCAGAGTCTGAAAACAAATTACCACGTGAAGCAATTGGTAAAATCATTGGTAACATCATTCAAACAGAAGGCGTTGTTCTTGAAAAAGATACAATTCCACCAATTGAAACAGCGGCCTTTGTTCAAGTTAAGAAACAAATTGGCCATCGTCTTGGCTTACAAGCATGGTATTTACGGTCCTTTAATGGTAGTAAACGTACCTTCTTAAATGCAAATGGCAATGCTAATGATGAACAAAGCTTCTCCAATATTGCAAATGTATTTGGCATTGGTGCTAAATATCAAATCGGTGAAAGCACAGCAATTACTGTAGATTATGGTCAAAACCGCTCAAAATTTGGTCGCTATATGAATGGTAACACCGTATATGATCATGAACGTGGTACAGCGGACTTCACTATTAAGGGACATCAAATGGGTGGTACACCGCACTTCTGGATGGCACGGCTCGATATTGGCCGTTCTGATCTAGATGTTCCAAAATCTTGGAATGCGTTCATCGACTATAAATACTTTGCTCATGGTTCATTCCTCGGTGGTAATGGCACAGGTGCTGTTCCTGATCGTTATCTCGATGGTATTCGCAGCTTCACATTTGGTGCAGGCTATGTTCCACGCAAGGATTTACTCCTTGAAGCATTCTATACATTCGATGCAAAGGGCACAAATAAACGAGATACCTTATATGGTAATGAAAGCTTTAAGTTAGGCGATTATGCAAGAATTCAAGGGACCTACAGGTTCTAGTATGCAGTCTGTAAATAGACAGAAAGGTTTATTAGTATGGAAAATCTAAATTATGTCATTCACTTGTTTCATAGTGGCGGGTATGTAATGTATCCATTATTACTCTTGTCCTTTATGGTTATCGCTATCGCTGTAGAACGTGCTTTCTTTTACCGTAAATATGCAGGTAAAACCTATATGGTGACTCATGCAGTTAATGAATTAGCAAAACTGCAAAAATGGGATGAAATTGATAAAGTAATTCAAGAAAACCCGTCCATTGCAAGTCGTATTGCTCAAGCAGGTTTACATAATGCTTCTAGCGAAGAAGCGATGAAGACAGCCTTTGCTGATCAAATGGGCGTTGATGCAGTAGGTTTCCGTAAATATATGGATTACCTCAGTGCAACGGTTACAATCTCCCCATTGTTAGGTTTGCTTGGTACTGTAACAGGTATGATTGGTTCCTTTAGTATCCTTGACTCTGGTGCCGGTGCTTCCGCCATTACAGGTGGTGTAGGCGAAGCCCTCATCGCCACAGCATCTGGTTTATGCGTTGCGATTATGGCCTTTATAGTGTACACAGTTTTTAGCCATCGTTTGGATTCCATTATTAACCAAATTGAAAATATGTGTGTAAACATTGTTACAGCTAAACGAGAAGGGTGGAAATAATTATGAACTTGCAAAGCTTTCGCATGAAAACTAAGCCGGAATTCATGATCATTCCAATGATTGATATCATCTTCTTCTTGTTGGTATTCTTCATGATGAACAGCTTACAAACAGTTGCTCAAAAAGCATTATCTGTACAATTACCACAAGCGACAAGTGCTTCTGCACCTGCTCAGTTGCCAGTTGTATTTACATTAGATGCAGAAGGGCATATTACAATTGATAATAACCCAATGAGTATTGATCAAGCAGAAGTTATGATTAAACAACGTATTCAAGAAAATCCTAATGCTAGCGTTATTTTACAAGCAGATAAACGAGCAGCTCATGGCCAAGTAGTAGCCATCATGGATATGCTCAAACAATCTGGCGTTAAACGCTTAGCTATTGCAGCAGAACAGAAAGGATAACTATGGGTCTAGGCATATCATGGAAAAAAGCAGCCATTATATCCGCCGTAGTTCATCTAGTTGCTCTCTTTATTGCCGTTATCTTTTTTGTAGTCGTTCCAGCTATTCAAGAAATGGAAACCTATGAAATTGATCTCACCCAAAGTGTGCTCGATGATGGCGGTAGTGGTCATGCTGGCGGTGGTGGCGGTGATAGATCATCTCTATTCCCAAAACCATTGTCTGCAGATGAAGTGGCGGCAAGAACGCAGGCTGTTGTAGCAAATATGGATCCTTCTCCAGCAACAGATATTCCAGATGCTGTCGATGTTCCATCTAAGAATAGTGATAGTAAATCTACTGGAACTGCTGGTGAAAGTGGTGGTGAAGGTGCCGGTTCTGGCGGCGGCAAAGGCGGCGGTCATGGTACCGGCGAAGGTACAGGTGTTGGCGATGGTAGAGGCTCTGGCACAGGTACAGGTGATGGACCAGGTAGTGGTGATGGTCATGGTACAGCACGTGCAGCCTTTAATACACAAGGTTTTTATAACACTGTTAATAGTCGAAAAGTAATGCCACAGCAATACATTCGACAACATAAAGAAGTTCATGAAACAATCGTAGTCTTTGTACGTATTGATACAAATGGTAATGGCATAGAGCAATATGTGGAATCTGGTGATGATCCACTATTGAAAGAATCGGCTATGGACGCTGTGTATCGCTCCTTACCATACCCAAATAACTCAGGTGATGTACAACCGGTCCATGTTCCTGTACGATTTGACATGGCAGAAGGTATAGATGACGAAGATTAATTATAATTTATAAAAGGAGATATTAATGAGTACTATTATTTTATATTCATCACTCACGGGAAATACAAAAAGTGTAGCAGAAGCGATGGCTTCTGTAATGCCAGAAGGTACACCTTGTGTGCCTGTTAAAGAAGCGCCTGCAAACCTTGCAGATTACGATACCGTATTTGTAGGGTTTTGGGTAGACCGCGGCACAGCGAATAAAGAAGCTGCTAAATTGATTGAAACATTGAACAATAAACATGTCGTATTCTTTGCTACATTGGGGATGTATGCTGATTCTGATCATGCTCGTGAAAGTATTGAAAAAGCATCTACATTATTGCCTAATAAAGAATCTTTGGTGGATGGTTTTGTATGTCAAGGTAAAATTGATCCTAAAGTAATCGAGATGATGTACAAAATGTTCCCACCAGGATCTGCTCATGGACAAAGCCCTGAACGTGATGCATTGCATAAGGCGGCAGAAACGCATCCTGATGAACAAGATTTTGCAAATGCGAAAGAATTTGCTAAATCTGTGCTTGCAAAGTTGCAAGGCTAACGAGTGAAAGGGGAAACGTATGAGTTTAGCAAGCTTTTTTGAATCCATTCCGGAGAAACAACGGAATCTGCAACTCGGTTTAGCCTGTGATAATCCTATGAGCGGCGCTTTTCCTCATAAACGCGTTGTTCATGCAGGGCTTAATGGGACTTTGATTTCACCTAAGGAATCACAAAATGTATGGGATGCTGTTATGAAGGGGGCCCCTAAAAAAGGTCAAATGCAATGTGCCTATATTCACATTCCGTTTTGTAAAACGAAATGTACATACTGTGGTTTCTTTCAAAATGGTACGAGCCAAAGTATTGAAGACCAATATATTGATGGCCTTATTGGGGAACTTAAGCTGGCTAGTGAAAGCCCGCGCTTAAAGGATGGTCTTATCCACGCTGTATTCATTGGCGGTGGCACACCGACATCCTTATCTCCAGCAAACTCTGAGCGCTTGTTAAAAGCGATTAAAGAATACTTACCACTAGCTAATGATTATGAGCTTACCCTAGAAGGTCGCATTCATGATTTGATTCCTGAAAATCTTGAAGTATGGATGAATAATGGCGTTAACCGTATGTCTATTGGCATCCAATCATTTAATACTGAAGTGCGCCAAATGGTAGGTCGTTTGGATACAAAAGAAACCGTACTAGAACGGCTAGCGGCCCTAAAGGCGTATGGTCAATGTTCTGTTGTTATCGACTTGATTTACGGATTGCCTGGTCAAACAATGGAGGTTTGGGAACAAGACTTAGCCGACTTAGTAAGTTCTGGTGTAGATGGTGCTGACCTATATCAATTGAATGTATTCGATGGAAGTGATCTAAACCGGGATATTGCGAGCGGTAAGGTGCCACCTGCAGCGACAACGGCTATGCAAGGTGATATGTTCGAATTTGGTCGTAAATACTTAGATGCCCGTGCGTACCGTAGATTAAGCGCTGCTCATTGGAGTGCTAATAATCGTGAACGTAGCTTGTACAATATCTTAGCTAAAGCAGGTGTACCAATGTTCCCATTCGGCAGCGGTGCAGGGGGGAATGTTGATGGATATGGCATGATGCTACATCGCGCACTAAAACCGTATGAAGATATGGTAAGCCGTGGTGAAAAACCATTTATGGCACTTATGAAGCAAAGTGATTTACAACCATTTGTTAATCAAGTTGTGAGCCAACTTGAACAAGGTTACTTAAATATCAATACTTTAATAGCTATGGATCCGCAGCTAGGCGAATTGAATTGGTTGTATAAACTTTGGGAAGAACGTGGTTTAGTCTCCTACAATGGCTTGCTCTATAAATTAACGGCAGCCGGTGAATTCTGGACTGTTAATATCACGCAAAGTACATTGGAGGCTATGGAATATATTTTAACTGGTAAAAATTCCTTTGCCTTAGAATCCGTAGCGGCTCAAGATACGAAGACTACATCTAAAGAAAATCCTAACCAAGAGGTACGTGGTATCGGCCAAGGAAAGGCAAATATTTCGGTACCAACCGATGAACAGACAGAAGCGCAACGTAAAGAAGCACTCATGGCAAAAGCGAAAGAAGAAATCGCTAAGAGTGGTGCCTCTGGTGAAGCAGCAAATCGCATGGTTCAAGCTATGGCGAATTTAAGCGCTGATGAAATTGAATACATGATGGAACGTATGATGTCCTAATTATCACTAACAACCTCTCATATAAATAACTACAAACATTGACAGGTACGTTTTATCTTAGTATTAAAACCCTAGATTACAATCTATTCTTTAAACTGGACTATTCAGTTTAACGAGAATATATCGTGGTCTAGGGTTTACTTTTTATGTTTCGGAATGTATTCTGTACATATAGTTATACAAGGTATTAGGAGGTTAGTATGAATGCATTTCCTAACGAAGTGATAGATATAGTTGGTATTGGGGCTAGTACCTTAGATCGATTCATCGTGGTTGATCATTTTCCAACGGGGCGTGAGGTGCAACAGGCCATCTCGTCTACTACAGATGGCGGCGGGCCGGTAGCGACTGCACTAGCCACGGCTGGTAAATATGGATCTTGTACTATTATGATTGACCGTATTGGGGATGATATGGTTGGACGCTATATTCTAGAAGACTTTCATAAATATAATGTCAATACAGAGGGCATCCAAGTTGATGCGGATGCTAAGAGTGGAACTGCAACGATTCTTGTGAAACAGAAGACAGGGGAGCGAGCTGTATTTTTTGAACGAGCTACTGCAACTGAGCCTGAGTTCTTAGAGGCTCATAAACAACTCATAGAATCTGCCTATATTTTGCATATCAATGGTAGACATCGCAAACTCATGCGCTCTGCTATGGCCGTTGCAAAAGAGGTAGGCACTATTATTTCTTTAGATGGTGGTGCTCAACGCTACGATGAAGATATGAAGCCTATTACAGAAGCCAGTCACATCGTTATCGTAGCTCGAGACTATGCTGAAAAATATACAGGCACAACTAATTTAGAAGATGCTTGTCGTATCATTCATGAACGAGGAGCCTTCATAGCAGGTGTTACCGATGGTGCTAATGGTAGTTATTTTGTATGGCCTGATGGAACATCTTATCGATGTGAACCATTTTCTCAAGCTACTGTAGTAGATACAACGGGGGCTGGAGATAGCTTCCATGGTGCTTTTTTGTATATGCTTACAAAAACACTTTGCAAAATAGCAGATGGTACTAACACATCAACTATGAATGAAACGAGCCAGTCCTTAAATGCTATCGATTTACTCCATAGTTGTGCGCACGAGGACTTAGAAAAAGCGGCTACTTTTGCTTCTGCTGTAGCAGCTCTTAATACGCAAGGAATTGGCGGCCGCAGTCCATTGCCGAGTTTAGAAGATATCAAGGCGCTTATAGGATAGGATTATGGTTATGTGGAAAAATACTTCAAAAAATCAAGTTCAGCAATATATGCAACATAATCCTTATCGTCTATTAGCTCTTAGCTTTTTGGCTGTTATGACTATAGGGACGATATTGCTCATGTTGCCCCTATCAAATGCTCAAGGCCATAGTACAGCGCTTGTAGATGCAGCTTTTACCGCAGTATCTTGCGTTTCTGTAACAGGATTGGCGACAGTAGATACCTATTATCATTGGTCCTTGTTTGGCAAAATCGTCATGGTAATCCTTATCCAATTAGGTGGTTTGGGGATTGTTTCCTTTACCACTATTATCGCTCTAGTATTAGGGCGACGGGTAGGTCTAAAAAATCGCGTGCTTTTATCTGAGGATGTAGGGCAAGATGGAATGAAAGGGCTTTTACACATTACGAAAAAGCTAACTATTTATACATTTTGTGCCGAAATTATTGGTGGTATTCTCTATACCATTCAGCTATATCCTTATATTGGTGATGCTGCATTATATACGGGAATCATGCAATCCATCTCGACCTTTTGTAATGCAGGGTTTATATTCTTTGATAATGATCTACCTTATGCCATGGTGGGCGATGTATTATTTAATATAAATACAATGGCCCTTATTGTAATAGGTGGTTTCGGATATCTCGCAACCTTTGATATTTGGTCGCATCGCAAGCTACGACGTTTTGTAGATTTAAAACTACACACAAAAATAATGTTAGTTGGCACAACGGTGCTCATCCTTTTAGGGACTATTATTTTCTTGGGAGTTGAGTGGGCGAATCCCAAAACTTTTGGTCCTTTACCTATATGGAATAAGGTCATGGCTGCTCTATTTCAATCGATTACCCCTCGTACGGCAGGTCTTGCAACTGTAGATTATAATGATTTACATCCCATAACTCTGTTTATTACCATCATTTTTATGTTTATCGGGGCAGGTCCTAACTCCACAGGAGGCGGTGTTAAAATTAGTACTATTGCTGTCGCTTTTCTAGCATCGCGTACATTATTTAATAATCGTTCTGATACAGAGGTTTTTGAACGTCGTATTTCGTTGGTTACTGTCCTTAAGGCAAATGGGATAATCTTTTTATCCATCCTTCTTGTTTTGCTTGCTACTTGCTATTTAGCTTGGGATGAGCCGTATAACTTTATTCGAATACTTTTTGAGGTAACCTCTGCCTTTGGGACCGTAGGTCTTTCGACGGGGATTACACCTGATTTATCTGAAAGTAGTAAATGGGTGTTGATGCTTGTCATGTTTACGGGCCGTGTTGGGGTTATGACTGTTATTGGTACTTGGGCGTTAAGAACGGCACCGACTAAACCAATTAGCTATGCAGAAGAGCGTGTATTGTTATAAAAACAGATTAGATTGAATATAAAAGGGGGCATATATGAAACATAAAACGATAGCAGTAATAGGTCTTGGTCAATTTGGTGGCACTGTTGCCAAGATGTTAGCTTCCATGGATCATGAGGTATTAGGTGTAGATATTGATCCAGAAGTTGTACAGAAAATTTCACCATTTATAACACATGCTATAGTTGCAGATACAACCGATGAAGAGGCAATCAAAGCATTGGCGCTAAGCCAGTTTGATATGGTTATTGTGGCTATAGGTGGAAATCTTCAAGCCAATCTAATGACAGCTATGCTTCTTAAAGAGTTAGACGCACCTAAAATTGTGGCCAAGGCTGAAAATAATATACAAGGTAAAATGCTTCATAAAATAGGTGTAGATCAAGTGATTTACCCTGAATATGATATGGCATTACGTCTTGTACAATTTTTAACTAGAGACCATGTGATGGATTATTTACAACTATCCAAAAATATCAGTCTTATAGAAATAAAAATGCCTTCATTTATGGTTGGCACATGTTTGAAAGATTCCAATTTGCGTGAGAAATATAATCTTAATGCAGTAGGCATAAGACGCGGTGAGGATTTAGAAGTTCCACCAAACCCAATTACCATCCTCGGTGAAGATGATAAATTATTAGTTATTGGGAATAATTCTGATTTAGATGCATTAACAGTGTAGTAAGTATACGAAACAGATATAATTATATCGAAAAATTATGATACAATAGGAATAGAATTCAGTATAGGCCGTACGTATTCGTATGGCCTTTTTAGATAGAAAAGAAGGATAGTATGACAGAGGAACAATATATAACGGCTCTCAAAAACAATCCCCATGGCGTACGCAATATCCCTAATCCTACAGAGGAAATGCAGTTAGTCTGTGTGGAACAGAATGGGATGTTATTACAGTACATTAAAAATCCTACTGATCGAGTGATTGAAACTGCGTTAGCACAGTCGCCACGGGCCATTCAATATGTGGACAATCCAAGTGACGAATTATTGATTTCATTAGTCAAACAAGATTGGGCGGTACTTGAGTATATTCAACATCCGTCAGATGAAGTGGTTCGCATTGCCTTAGACCAATCGGGCTGGGCCATTCGATATATTACAAATCCATCAGAGGAATTACAGTTAAGGGCTGTAGAAACACAATATGATGCATTGCAATATATTGCCAATCCATCAGAACAGGTTCAAATGGCAGCTGTAAAATCTAATTATTTAGCATTGCGTTATATCCAGAATCCTACATTGGACATTTTGAAAGCCGCCGTGTTACAAGACCCGCAGGCTATGCGTCAAATTACGAATCTAGATTTAGAAACAGTGGTAGAGTTATTGAAGGTTTCTACATTGATACTTGGGTATGTGCCAAAACAACTAGGCTTAACTGTCGACATGGTTCGACAAATTATAACTGAAATGATTGCAAATCCTGCTGTAGAAGATCGCTATGTGCGAGAACTCGTAACTAATCCTGCAATAGGCGGACGTCAATCAACATGGCCCATCGATATATTGTCATTAGTTGATGTATACGGATCTATAGAGGCAAAGAAAATTGCTATCGACCAGTATTTACTATATTAATTAAGAAGGAGTCATAATGAATTTTACAGATACAATGGCTAGTGTGGAATTAGTGCTAGCTGCTAATCAAGTACCTTTGCTCGTTGGTGAAACGGGGATTGGTAAAACATCGCTAGCAGCGCGTGTAGCAGAGGTTCATGATTGGGAACTCGTCACCATTGATGGCAATCTTTTAAAAGAAGGGGAAATAGGGGGATTGCCAACGGTAGAAACGGTTTCACATAAAGATAGTGACGGTACAGTTAAAGAGATTAAAACAACCGTGTATGCCGTGCATCATACCTTGGAACATGTGTCACGAGCTGTTAATGCAGGTCGTCATGTATTGCTATTTATCGATGAGATTAATCGTGCAGAGCATGCGGTACAACAAGAATTAATGAATTTGATTTTGAACCGAGAAATCAATGGATTTGCTTTGAGCGATGATGTGCGCATCATTGCGGCTATGAACCCAGAGGATTCCTTTGACTACCAAACGATTGATATGGATCCAGCTCAACAAAATCGTTTCGTATGGCTTTATATGGAAGCGGATTATATGCAGTGGATTGACTGGGCTATTTCTGCAGGCATTGAAGATAAGGTGGTGGAATTTATTTCCTCTTATCCAGATTATTTAAATCAACGTCATGAAGATGATATCGATGCGACACCGCGTTCCTTTGAACGGATATCTCATATTTATGGTATCTATAAGGAAGGTGGTTATAGCCGTGAAGTATTCCAAAATGTTATCCGTGGTAATGTGGGAAAACTTATTGCGGAGGCCTTTGTTAATTTCGTTGAAACGGAACAAGAGCCATTGATTTCATTTGATGATGTATTAGAGGCAGTGCATAAGCCTGGTGCTATTATGTCCTTACAAGAACGTGTCAATGGTGAAAGTCCTACTCGTCTCTATGTATCCGCGAAAAATATGTTGTATCGTTTGAATCACAATAGTAATGCAGAAGAAGTTCATCACTTTATCGAATTTATTACATTGTATCCTGGTGATTTGCGTATTGCTGTTATGAAAGATTTACGCAACACATATGCTCATGTGTATAGCTATGCTATTGAGGATAATCTTTTTATTGAAACGTTTTTTGAAGCCAATCGTTAATTGTGAAAGTCATATGACAGGTAGAACTTATGAATCGAAATTTAGATAAAGACGATATTCGGGATGCGTCTGACCTGCTCACTCATATAGACGGATGGGAGAAGACGGGGCGCTATGATGAAGAGGCTATTAAGGAACTCGATCGATGGCATAGAAAGCGTAATCAGATTGCTCGTGATGCGGATGCGTTGTATGAGCAACTATACGCGCGTTATCAAGCGTATGTAGATGAACATCCAGTGCATAAACAACAGGCAGAAGATATTGCTGTAGATATGGTAAATCACAATATGTCGGATAGTCATATTGGCACGATAGGCAAGGGATTAACGGAACTGTATGAGGGCGAAGGCACAGATCTCGATGTGTTGACACAACACGTACTAGCCGATGGCTATGAACAGCATTTATGGCATATCTTGCATGATGTAAATAGTTTATTGCTTGACGAGGATCAATTCTTTGGCTATTTTTATCTACAAATGACGCATCGTGTACGCTTAGACATGACTAGCGCTTTTGGTTTTAACCTCAAACACGGTGGCTATGTGCTATACGTGAATCCTTTCATTATGTTACGACAACCGCCGGATGTTATGAAAGATGGTATTAAGCGAGAAATATTACATGTTATATCCGCTCATTTGATGCGGGTCAAAGAACTTAGTCAACGATTTAATAAAAAAGCTGTTCACATGGCCATGGACATGGTTGTAAACGATTATTTAGAACATGTAGACCGCGATGCTATAACCGTTGCCAATGTAAATGCGAGATATGGACTTTTACTAAAGCGATTCCGCACATTGGAGTACTACGCAAAGGCCATTGATAAAGCGATGCAGGAAAAACCAGATCTTTTTATAGCTGTCGAGGATTCCAGTCAAATCATAGCAATGGAGTTTAATGCTGATTCAAGCCATGATATATGGGATGAGTCTGATTCTATCGATACAGAGACCATGGATAAAATTACAGAACGCTATATCAACGAAGCATCAAAAGGAGATATGGAAGGGTATGTAAAAAGTCTTATCGATACATTCCAAAAGACTCGACGTTCCTTACCTTGGTATTTTTATCTTAAAAAATTAATGGGCAAGGTGGCTAGCGGACATAAAAAAACGACGATGCGTCGCAATCGTCGTCAGCCTGAGCGTCTAGAATTGTCTGGCACATTACGCCAACATAAGGCGAATGTGTGGGTAGCCCTCGATATGAGTGGCAGTATTACGGATTTGGAATTTACCAATGCACTAGAGCAAGTGCTACAAATAGTACATGCGTATAATCATCGCATTACTATTATAGAATGTGATAATGAGGTACGCCGCACCTATACAATGGAATCCGTAAAGGATGTGAAACCGCGCCTTGATGTACGAGGGGCTACTGCTTTTTCACCAGTATTTGCCTTAGCCAATCAACAACATGTAGATTTATTAGTATACTTTACGGATGGTAAAGGGGAAGAACATCTACGTGATATACCAAAAGGGTATAAGGTGCTATGGGTTCTCACCGGACCAGAACCGCAACTATCCTTGCTTAACCCACATGGTATAGTTCGAGAAATGGGCTATGTTGGTGTTGATGAAACACAAGATATCGACGAATTCGTGAGAATGAGCAGTAGGTCGGGGTTTTCCATGGCGAATCAGGAGTAATCATTGCTTAACAATCTTAACTAGACCATATTATTTACGGCAGAGGGAGGTGTGGGTGTCTAAAATCTTCCACCGGCTTTTTCTTCGCCCTAAAGGGCTCAGGCCAAAGTCAGATTTTAGACACCCACACCTCCCTTTTGAATGTAGATGATATTTGCTCCATTAAGATTGTTAAGCAGCTGATTATTGGGGGTATAGTAAAGAAAGGGCCAAAGTCGGCTGATAGAGGCTATTGATTCCTTTCTCCCGTGTTATATAGGGAGAAGAAAAAGGACGCGATTGCGTCCTTTTTATGGATTGAGGCCAAAGTCAGATTTTAGTCACCCTCGTCCCCTTTCTGAACGTAGATGCTACCAAGCTTATTAAGATTGGTAAGTCATTGATTACATCGGGTAAAAAGAGAACGGGCCAAAGTCAGATTTTAGACACCCACACCTCCCTTTTGAACGTAGATGATATTTGCTCCATTAAGATTGTTAAGCAGCTGATTTACGAAGAGGATTTTATAATAAAAACATAAGTAAATCTTATCAAAATAATAAAATAATGCAATCTTAACATTTTACTCAAAATTGCGATAAGTTTCCTTTATTTAATAGATGTTGTTCTTGATTTTGATATTCAGAATTGATAAGATTGATGCATGTATTAACTATAAGTGTTTTTAATGGATTATTTTAAGTTTATTTAGGGGAATGTCATGAACAAAATTTTTAAAGTGGTTTGGAATGAAAAAAAAGGATGCAATGTAGTTACATCTGAGAAGGGGAAAAGTACATGTCGTTTTCGAGGATCTGCTAGATTAGCGGCAATGGCTATATTAGGTTTAACTGTAATCACTAGTGGTGTGAATACCGCTAGTGCAGAAGGGGCGACTACTACAGTTGGCACAATTGAAGTGAAGACCTCAAATAATCTTACATATGTCGGTGGTATTTTACTGCCTGGTACAAGTTTAACAGCTATGGATTCTAGTACATATTCAATTTCTGGTAAAATTGCAAATCCTACAAGTATGGCATTTAATGGGAATACGAATACTACTGCTTATATATATGCAAATGGTCAGTTAATTCCAGAAACATCCTTTGTGGCAAATGGTACAGAGCAAGCAACATCTACTCGTAATATTACTAAAATGTGGAATGATAGTGGCACTGTTGATAGTAATGGAAACTATATTCATGCTACAAGTCCAGTTAAAAAAGCTGCTCAAATTTCTCCAGTAGAAACTAAACAAACCGTAATTTCCTCACCTGGTAAAGCCCAGAAAGGTACAATCAAGACAGAAGTCCTTGGCACCAAAACTACTACGACTACGGGTAAAACTGTAACTATTAGTAAATTGTCAGACAATTTAGCATTTGCAAATATTGGAGGCCTTGCTGAAGCTGGTGCAAGTACTATGGCATCTTATGATTTAATGCTTGATGATATCACGCAAGCTGCATTAAATGAACATGCTAAAGCCATCAACACTTTAACAGAGCTTGCAGTAGATGCTCAAAATGATAAGCAAACAGCTTTTGTAGATGCTAATGGTAATAAAGTTGTAAAAACAACGGACTCTACTGGTACAACAGAGGGGTATTATTTAGAAAGTGATATTGATTCCACTACAGGCAAGGCTAAAGTTGGTGCCAGTACAGTTGCTCACTCCGATATTCATGTAAGTCTATTAGATGCATCTGGATCTACGACTACTCCTACAAAATTGAGTAACGTTGCTGATGGCACAGTTGCTGCTAATAGTAAAGATGCAGTCAATGGTGGTCAATTATTTGATGTGAAAACAACTGCAGAAGCTGCCAATACTGCAGTTACTACCAAAGGGATCAAATTCGATGGTGATACAGGTACAACTATCACTCGCAAACTAGACGAAACATTAAATATCAAAGGGAATACAGCAACTAGTGCTGTATTAACAGATGGTAATATTGGTGTAGTTTCTAGTGGTACAGATACATTGTTAGTAAAATTAGCACAAAAGATTAATCTTGGTACAGCTGGTTCTGTTACAATGGGCAATACTGCCATTAGTAATGCTGGTGTAACCTCAAAAGACGCTGCTGGTAATACCACAGTTGTCAATGGTTCTGGTGTATCTTTCAAAGATAGTACTGATACTGCAACGGGTCCTAGCATTACAAAAGACGGTATCAATGCGGGGAATAAAACAATTAGCAATGTAGCCACAGCCGTTAATGGTACAGAGGCCGTTAATAAAGCGCAATTAGACGCGGCGATTGCAGCAATCCCTACAACGGGAGGGGCGACTACACTTAAGACTGCAGCAGATAACAGTACGACAGGAACCGTAGCATTAGCAACTCAATCTCTTGCTGTTAATGGTACTGCTAATTATGTAACAACGACTGCAAATGGTAATGCTATTACCGTTGATTTAGCACAATCTATCAAAGATAAAATTAATACAGCCGCTACTGTAGCTGGCAACGGTAAAGATGGTCGAGATGGTTCTAATGGTACAGCAGGAGCCTCTATCACTGGGCCAACAGGTAAAGATGGATTAAATGGTAAAGATTTAACGGATAAAACGAATGCTATTCGTAATGGCGAAGCTGGCATTATCGTGTACACGAATGATGCTGGTGAGCGTTTAGTAAAAGCCAATGATGGGAAATACTACAAAGCGGCTGAGGTAAATGCAGACGGTACAACTGTAGCAGGTGCAACGGCTGTAACTAACCCAGTAGCCAGCCTTGTAAATCCAGATGGTACAACAACTGGTGGTACAACTAAACTAACTAATGTTGCTAATGGCACAGTTGCTGCTAATAGTAAAGAGGCAGTCAATGGTGGTCAATTATTTGATGTAAAAACGACAGCAGACGCTGCCAATACTGCAGTTACTACCAAAGGGATCAAATTCGATGGTGATACAGGTACAACTATCACTCGCAAACTAGACGAAACATTAAATATCAAAGGGAATACAGCAACTAGCGCAGTATTAACAGATGGTAATATTGGTGTAGTTTCTAATGGTACAGATACACTGTTAGTTAAATTAGCACAAAAGATTAATCTTGGTACAGCTGGTTCTGTTACAATGGGCAATACTGCCATTAGTAACACTGGTGTAACCTCAAAAGACGCTGCTGGTAATACAACAGTTGTCAATGGTTCTGGTGTATCTTTCAAAGATAGTACTGATACTGCAACGGGTCCTAGCATTACAAAAGACGGTATCAATGCGGGGAATAAAACAATTAGCAATGTAGCCACAGCCGTTAATGGTACAGAGGCCGTTAATAAAGCGCAATTAGACGCGGCGATTGCAGCAATCCCTACAACGGGAGGGGCGACTACACTTAAGACTGCAGCAGATAACAGTACGACAGGAACCGTAGCATTAGCAACTCAATCTCTTGCTGTTAATGGTACTGCTAATTATGTAACAACGACTGCAAATGGTAATGCTATTACCGTTGATTTAGCACAATCTATCAAAGATAAAATTAATACAGCTGCTATTGTAGCTGGCAACGGTAAAGATGGTCGAGATGGTTCTAATGGTACAGCTGGAGCATCTATCACTGGACCAACAGGCAAAGATGGATTAAATGGTAAAGATTTAACGGATAAAACGAATGCTATTCGTAATGGCGAAGCTGGCATTATCGTGTACACAAATGATGCTGGTGAGCGTTTAGTAAAAGCCAATGATGGGAAATACTACAAAGCGGCTGAGGTAAATGCAGACGGCACAACTGTAGCAGGTGCAACGGCTGTAACTAACCCAGTAGCCAGCCTTGTAAATCCAGATGGTACAACAACTGGTGCTACAACTAAACTAACTAATGTTGCTAATGGCACAGTTGCTGCTAATAGTAAAGAGGCAGTCAATGGTGGTCAATTATTTGATGTGAAAACAACAGCAGACGCTGCCAATACTGCAGTTACAACAAAAGGGATCAAATTCGATGGTGATACAGGTACAACTATCACTCGCAAACTAGATGAAACATTAAATATCAAAGGGAATACAGCAACTAGTGCTGTATTAACAGATGGTAATATTGGTGTAGTTTCTGATGGTACAGATACACTATTAGTTAAATTAGCACAAAAGGTTAATCTTGGTACCGCTGGTTCCGTTACAATGGGCAATACTGCCATTAGTAACGCTGGTGTAACTTCAAAAGACGCTGCAGGCAATACAACAATTGTAAATAGTTCTGGTGTATCTTTCAAAGATAGTACTGATACTGCAACGGGTCCTAGCATTACAAAAGACGGTATCAATGCGGGGAATAAAACAGTTAGCCATGTAGCCACAGCCGTTAATGGTACAGATGCAGTTAATAAAGCGCAATTAGACGCGGCTATTGCAGCAATCCCTACAACGGGAGGAGCGACTACACTTAAGACAGCTGCAGATAACAGTACCACAGGAACCGTAGCATTAGCAACTCAATCTCTTACAGTTAATGGTACTGCTAATTATGTAACAACGACTGCAAATGGTAATGCCATTACCGTTGATTTAGCACAATCTATAAAAGATAAAATCAATACAGCCGCTACTGTAGCTGGCAACGGTAAAGATGGTCGAGATGGTTCTAATGGTACAGCTGGAGCCTCTATCACTGGACCAACAGGCAAAGATGGATTAAATGGTAAAGATTTAACGGATAAAACAAATGCTATTCGTAATGGCGAAGCTGGCATTATCGTGTACACAAATGATGCTGGTGAGCGTTTAGTAAAAGCCAATGATGGGAAATACTACAAAGCGGCTGAGGTAAATGCAGACGGTACAACTGTAGCAGGTGCAACGGCTGTAACTAATCCAGTAGCCAGCCTTGTAAATCCAGATGGTACAACAACTGGTGCTACAACTAGATTCACTAATGTTGCTAATGGCACAGTTGCTGCTAATAGTAAAGATGCAGTCAATGGTGGTCAATTATTTGATGTAAAAACAACAGCAGAAGCTGCCAATACTGCAGTTACTACAAAAGGGATCAAATTCGATGGTGATACAGGTACAACTATCACTCGCAAACTAGACGAAACATTAAATATCAAAGGGAATACAGCAACTAGTGCTGTATTAACAGATGGTAACATTGGTGTAGTTTCTGATGGTACAGATACATTGTTAGTAAAATTAGCACAAAAGATTAATCTTGGTACAGCTGGTTCTGTTACAATGGGCAATACTGCCATTAGTAACGCTGGTGTAACCTCAAAAGACGCTGCTGGTAATACCACAGTTGTCAATGGTTCTGGTGTATCTTTCAAAGATAGTACTGATACTGCAACGGGTCCTAGCATTACAAAAGACGGTATCAATGCGGGTAATAAAACAGTTAGCCATGTAGCCACAGCCGTTAATGGTACAGATGCCGTTAATAAAGCACAATTAGATGCGGCTATTGCAGCAATCCCTACAACTGGAGGGGCGACTACACTTAAGACAGCAGCAGATAACAGTACGACAGGAACCGTAGCATTAGCAACCCAATCTCTTACAGTTAATGGTACTGCTAATTATGTAACAACGGCTGCAAATGGTAATGCCATTACCGTTGATTTAGCACAATCTATCAAAGATAAAATCAATACAGCCGCTACTGTAGCTGGCAATGGTAAAGATGGTCGAGATGGTTCTAATGGTACAACTGGAGCCTCTATTACTGGACCAACAGGTAAAGATGGATTAAATGGTAAAGATTTAACGGATAAAACGAATGCTATTCGTAATGGCGAAGCTGGCATTATCGTGTACACAAATGATGCTGGTGAGCGTTTAGTAAAAGCCAATGATGGGAAATACTACAAAGCGGCTGAGGTAAATGCAGACGGTACAACTGTAGCAGGTGCAACGGCTGTAACTAACCCAGTAGCCAGCCTTGTAAATCCAGATGGCACAACAACTGGTGCTACAACTAAACTAACTAACGTTGCTGATGGCACAGTTGCGGCTAATAGTAAAGATGCAGTCAATGGTGGTCAATTATTTGATGTAAAGCAAAATATTACTAATTTGACTAATACTGTTAATAGTGGATTGACTTTTAAAGGAGATACTGGCACACAATTCAACCGTGCATTAGGTACGACTGTTAATGTAGTTGGTGGTACAACTGGTAATGGTACAACTAACAATGTTGTGGTAACTGCAAATGGTACAGATACATTAACTGTTAAATTAGCTGAAAATATTGATCTTGGCACTAATGGTTCTGTTACAACTGGTAAGACTAAAATCAGCAATGCTGGTCTCACATCTAAAGATGCTGCTGGTAATACAACTGTAGTAAATGGTTCTGGTCTATCTTTCACCGACAACACGGGTGCTGCTACTGGTCCTAGCATTACAAAAGACGGTATCAATGCTGGTAATAAAACGATTAGCAATGTAGCTACAGCCGTTAATGGTACTGATGCAGTTAACTTGACTCAAGTACGAAATATGATCTCTGGTATCGGTGGTGGTGCACATAGTAAAGTTACCGCAGGTAATAATATTAAAGTTACGGAATCATTAGATACAGCTACAAATGGTAAAGTATTTAATGTTGCACTTAAAGATTCAATCTCTGTTACAAATGTAACAACTACAGATGCAGCTGGTAACACAACTGTAACTAATGGTAATGGTATAACTATCACTGGTGCTTCTAGTCCTACAAACCCTGGTAAGATTGTATCCTTGACTACTGATGGCTTGAATAATGGAGGTAACCAAATCCATAATGTAGCACCTGGTACATCTGCTACTGATGCAGCAACTGTAGGTCAAGTACAAGCTACTTTGAGTGGTGTAAATAGTGCATTTAATGGTTTGGATAGCAAAATAAATACAACTGGTGCAAATGCGGCAGCATTGGCTGGTTTGAAACCACTTCAATACGATCCATTGGAACCAACTCAAATCATGGCTGCATATGGTCATTATCATAATAAATCTGCTGTAGCAGTTGGTGTGGCTCACTTCACTGATGAAAGCACTATGTTCCACGCTGGTGTAACTCTTGATGATGAAAATAACATGTTCAATGTTGGAGTAACTAAAAAAGTGGGTTCCTCCACCGCTAAAAAAGAAATTCCTGAACGTTATAAAGGTGGTCCAATCAGCTCTATATATGTAATGAATGATGAAATTACTGCATTGAAAGAAGAAAATGCAAGAATTAAACAAGAAAATGAAGAAACTAAAGCTAAATTGGCAATGGTTATGGCAAAATTAGGTTTATAATCTGAAAGGAAGTACGTATAAACGATATATTTAGTCAGCAACAAGATTATTTACAATTAATATATGGGCGTTCATCCTACGAGTTTTCTTTGGCACCAATCATATGTATGGTTGGTGCCATTCTTTTTGGTTCTATAGTGATAAGCAGAAAGGAGACACCAACTTTCGAAATCTGACTTTGGCCTGAGCCCTGAAGGGGCGAAGAAAAAGCCGGTGAAAGATCTCGGAAGTAAATGTCTCCTTGTGTTTTATACTTGCTTAGCTATTTAATTCAATAGAAGAACCTGGATCAATAATAACCGCAGTTTGGTTGTATTTGCCTTCTACTAGGCTTGTGAATACAGCTGGTTCGCGGTCGATGACAGGCCATGTTTTGTAGTGGATTGGGATAGAGATACGAGCTTTTACATAGCTAGCTGCAAGGGCTGCATCTTCAACGCCCATTGTGTAATTGTCACCGATAGGGAGAAGTGCATAGTCGATATCACCAAAGCGGCTCAATAGTTTCATGTCGCTAAAGAGTGCTGTGTCGCCAGCAAAGTAAAGGATGTCACCAAAGAAATTAATGAGGCAACCTGCTGCGTGACCACCTGGTACACCCGCGCCGTGGAATGCAGGCACTAAACGGATGGAGCCAAATTCAAAATCATATTTGCCCCCAAGGTGCATTGCGTGTGTGCGGCAACCTGCTTCGGCTGCTTTGCCTGCTACCTCTGCAGTAGAGATTACAAGCGCATCGTTAGCTTTGGCGATGAAATCAGTATCTCCATAGTGATCATCATGACCGTGACTAACAAAGATATATTGGCATTTAATATCTTCTTTTTTGGCTACGTCCCATGTATTACCCGTTAAGAATGGGTCAAAAATCATGGATACATCACCGTTTGTTAGCATAAAGCAAGCATGACCGAAATAAGTTAATTTTGTTTTCATAGGGACACTTCCTTCCTCATATATACTAATTTAATTATATTGTATAATAGAAATGAAAAAAGTAAAACTATTGATGTACATTTATACATGAAATAAGGGGATAATATGGATTTAACACATTTTGATGAACAAGGTAATGCGTGGATGGTGGATGTATCTGAAAAGGACCATACGCACCGTATCGCGGTGGCGGAAGGTTTTATCGCCATTAATGATGCTATTTTTAATCGTATCCAAAGTGGAACGATGAAAAAGGGTGATGTTTTGTCCGTGGCTCAACTGGCTGCTATTATGGGGGCAAAACAAACGAGTAATCTCATCCCTTTATGCCATCCTTTGATGCTCACCAAGGTAGAGGTTCATTGCCATCTTATTGATGGTGAAAGTCCGGCTTTCACAACGGATACACATAATAAAGCGGTAAAGATTACGGCTACGGTTAAGACCACAGGGCAAACGGGTGTCGAAATGGAGGCCCTTACGGCGGTTCAAGTGGGACTTCTCACGGTGTACGATATGTGTAAAGCTATCGATAAGGGCATGATTATGGGGCCTACATACCTTGTTGAAAAAGATGGTGGCAAGAGCGGACATTTTATTCGTAGTAGCAGTAAATGAGAACGTTAGGGTGGCACTATGTTTGTCCTACCTAGGAAAAATAGAATTCACTACTTGAATACACACTATAGATTAGGTAGAATAATATAGACATAAGAATAGAGGGAATAGTATGGAAATTGTATTATACGAACCGGAGATTCCTGGTAATACCGGTAATATTGCACGCCTTTGTGCGGCAAACCATATGACCTTGCATTTAATCAAACCATTGGGCTTTTCCATTGACGATAAGCACGTTAAACGGGCAGGCCTTGATTATTGGCATTTGGTAGATGTGCAGGTTCATGAAAATATAGAAGAACTATATGCAAAATATCCTAATCGTCGTTATTTTTATGCTACGACTAAGGCAAAACACACGCATTCTGAGGTGAATTACGAAATTGGAGATATGCTCGTGTTTGGACCTGAGTCACGTGGTTTACCTGAAAGTTTATTAGACGGTAAGGATGACACTTGCATTCGAATCCCGATGATTGAAGAGGCACGGTCTTTGAATTTATCTAATGCTGTGGCAATTATCGCTTATGAAGCAATGCGTCAATTAGATTATCCGGATTTGAAAGAAGTGGGCAATTGGATTACGCCACAAGTAAAATAATTATGTATGTTGATGAAAGCTGAACTGGCTTTCACAAAAATTGGTATAAGAAAGAGGAGGAATGAATATGAATTACGATAAAGCCCATGATTTGGCAAAGGCAATGCGTGAATCTGAAGAGTATAAAGAGTTGATGCAAGCGCAAGAGGCTGTGAAAGCTGACGCGGAAGCAACTGCGTTGGTGCGCACATTTATGGCACAACAAATGCAATGGGAATATGCTAGATTGTCCGGTGCACCAGAAGCTGATGAATTGCAAAAAAAACAAGAGGAGTTGATGCCTCAAATTCAAGCAAATACAGCAGCAGCTACTTATTTGCAAGCACAAATGCGTTGGAGCCAAGTGTCTAATGATGTTTATAAAATCATTAGCGAGCCAATCACTGAGGGGATGAAAGTTTTAGATCATGGGGACAAACAACAACCACAACATTAAGGCATTACAAACTGCTTTATTAGAAATCTTACCAAGTACACGTGTACGTGAACAGGAACGTTTATGTCATCATACGACATTTAAAATTGGCGGTCCTGCCGATTTATTTATTGAACCGACCACGATGGCTGAGTTGAGCTTTGTACTTCGCACCATCCATGAATTTCAAGTGCCTGTTACCATAATCGGCTGCGGCTCTAATATTTTAGTAAAAGATGGTGGTATTCGTGGTGCTGTTGTATCGGTTCGACATATGACTCAAGTTATGGATTGCAATGATAATACATTGTGTATCGGATCGGGGTATATGTTAAAGGATGCATCTGAATTTGCATGGGAAAACGGATTGACTGGTCTTGAATTTGCTGTTGGTATTCCTGGCACATTAGGGGGTGCCGTATTTATGAATGCCGGCGCTTATGATGGGGAAATGAGCCATGTAGTCACTGCGGTACGAGCTGTAGATTTTCAAGGCAATATCAAAGAATACGATGCATCGCATTTAGATTTTGGGTATCGTCATAGTGTATTCCATGATAATCATGAGGTTATTGGTGAAGTCATTATGACGCTTAAACCAGGCGATAAAAATGCTATCAAGGCACGTATGGATGAGCTTACTGAAAAGCGCGAATCTAAACAGCCTTTGGAATATGCTAGTGCTGGTTCTACCTTTAAACGCCCACCAGGGTATTTTGCAGGGACGTTAATTGAACAAACGGGCCTCAAAGGATTATCTGTAGGAGATGCGCAAGTATCTCATAAGCATGCTGGCTTTGTTATCAATACAGGCAGTGCTAGTGCGAAGGATGTACTTGATTTAATTGCTGAAGTACAACGTCGCGTATATGACCAACATGGTGTGCATCTTGAACCAGAAGTACGTATGATTGGCGAAGATTAATACAAACTAAATACTCATACAAGATTTCTTATGAACCGTTATCCTTTTTTAGGTATGATGAATTCATAAGAAATCTTTTTTTATAGTCTGTAAAAGAGTATGATAACTATATAGTTAATCTATGTTTAGGAGGCGATGATATGAATACTTTGTTGGCCCAGGAGATTCATGATAAAGCGCTAGCATGTGGCTATGATAGTTGTGGTATAGTGTCTCTTGATGCACTTGATTTTTATAAAGATCGGTTGACGAAGCGTTTAGAAGATGTACCTGAAAGTGAAGATGTATATGCTCATAGTAAAGACTTTCTAGCATTAAAAGATAATTATCCTTGGGCACAATCCATAGTAGTTTGTACCGAGTATTTTGGAAATTATAAGTTTCCTGTTTCGCTCCAGAAGCGATATGCAAAAGGGTTATTATTGTCGTTGGCTAATACCCCTGATGGTGTTGAGGCTAAACGAAGACGATCTTTCGAAAGGTGGTTGCGTAGTAAGAATATCCAATTTATTGGCGGTGAAACAGCCAAGCCCGCTGGCGTTGTTCCTCTGCGTCCCGCTTCTGTAGCCGCGGGACTTGGGATTTATAGGAAAAATAATTTCTTTTATGGTCCTAAAGGTTCTAATTATGAATTGGTAGCCTATTTAATAGATAAGTCTTGTGAGTATATTCAGAATCTAGAGATACCACCATGTCCAGATACTTGCGATTTATGTCAGCAAGGGTGTAAAACGAAATCTCTATCTGCACCGTTTACAATGAACCCATTAACCTGTGTATCTTTTATCAATACCTTTGGTGATGGTAATTTGCCAGAAGGTGTGACAGAGGATATGTTGGAAGAGTGGATTATAGGTTGTGATAATTGCCAAGACTCGTGCCCGTTTAATAAGAATCATGATTGGAGCATCGGGAAAGACTATCCTGGACTTGATGAATTGGAACCTATACTACAGCCAGAATTTATTTTGAAAGCCTCTGATGAAGAGATTATAGAAAAGATGATTCCTAAATTCTGTTTTCATTTAACGAATGAACAAATCCTATTATTGCGACAATCTGCTAGGCGGGCTATAGAATACAAAAAATAGGTGGCAAAAACAATGATTGGCCTATAAGATGACTCAAAAGTATAATTAAATGTAGAAATTGCCATGATTAGAATAGGCGTCTGTTTTGACTTTTTTCTATAGACTGCGTTATAATTAAGTGTTGCCAATTTTGGGAATATACCGACATAGCGACTTTCAGAAGTCCTATGTGATATAGAATATACTAAAGGAATTAAAGGGAGGATCTTATGATTCGCGAAAATCTTCGTAATGTAGCGATTATCGCCCACGTTGACCATGGTAAAACTACTTTGGTGGACGCATTATTAAAACAAAGCCATGTGTTCCGTGAAAATGAAAAGGTAGCAGAACGCGTAATGGACTCCAATGATTTGGAACGTGAACGTGGTATTACTATCTTGTCTAAAAACACTGCAGTTATGCATGATGGCATCAAAATCAACATCGTTGATACTCCAGGCCATGCTGACTTCGGCGGTGAAGTAGAACGTGTACTTAACATGGTTGACGGCGTATTGCTTCTCGTAGACGCTTACGAAGGTCCTATGCCTCAAACTAAATATGTTTTGCGTAAAGCATTAGAACAAAAATTGAAACCAATCGTTGTTATCAACAAAATTGACCGTCCTGACCAACGTGTTAAAGAGGTTGAAGACGAAGTTCTTGAATTGTTCATGGAACTTGAAGCTGATGATGACCAACTCGATTTCCCTGTAGTATACGCATCTGCTCGTGCTGGTGTGGCTAAAACTAACTGGGATGATGAAGCGGTGAACATGGAACCATTGTTCCAAACATTGATTGACGAAATTCCTGCACCACAAGGTGATATGGAAGGTCCTCTTCAATTCATGATCACTACACTTGATTACGATAACTTTATCGGTAAAATCGCTGTAGGTCGTATCGTTCGCGGTAAAATGAAACCTAACCAACAAGTAGCTATCATGACTGGTGAAAGCACTCGTAAAGCGAAAATTGGTCGCGTATACACATACAATGGTTTAAACCGCGTTGAAACTGAGGAAGCTGAAATGGGCGATATTATCGCTTTTGCTGGTATCGACGATATCAATATCGGCGAAACAGTAGCGGATGCTGAAAATCCTGAAGCATTGCCATCTATCTCGATTGATGAACCAACATTGTCCATGGTATTTTCTGTAAATAACTCTCCATTTGCTGGTCGCGAAGGTGAATTCGTTACATCTCGTCACTTGCGTGATCGTTTGTTCCGTGAAGTAGAAACTAACGTTTCTATGCGTGTAGAAGAAACTGATTCTGCAGATGCTTTCAAAGTATCTGGTCGTGGAGAATTGCACTTGGCGGTGTTGATTGAAACAATGCGTCGTGAAGGTTATGAATTACAAGTAGGTAAACCTCGCGTAATCTTTAAAACTATTAACGATAAATTGTGTGAACCATTGGAAGCATTGACTATCGACGTACCACAAGAATTCATGGGTACAGTAATGGAAAACCTTGGTCAACGTAAAGCTGAATTGACTAACATGGTTGAATTAGCTGGTTACCTTCGTATGGAATTCGTAATTCCAGCTCGTGGTTTGATCGGTTTCCGCGCACAATTCTTAACAGCTACAAAAGGTAATGGTATCATGAACCATGTATTCCATGGCTATGCACCATACAAAGGGGAAATTCCTTCCCGTACGCGCGGTGCCTTGGTAGCCTTTGAAAATGGCGAAACTACTCCATATGGTTTGAACTCTGTTCAAGACCGTGGTACATTGTTCGTTGGTCCTAACCAAGATGTGTATGCAGGTCAAGTTATCGGTGAAAACACTCGTGAACTTGATATGGATGTTAATCCATGTAAGAAAAAACACGTTACTAACATGCGTTCTAGCTCCTCTGACGAAGCAGTTCGCTTGACTCCACCTCGTATCTTCTCCTTGGAGCAAGCTCTTGAGTGGATCAATGACGATGAACTCGTTGAAGTAACACCTGAAAGTATTCGTATGCGTAAAACAATCCTTGATCGTACTGCACGTGCGAAAGCTGCAAAAAATAAAAAATAATATGTATACAAGATAAATATGACGACGCTCTTAAGTAGGGCGTCGTTTTTGTTATGTATATATACATATAAATTCTACATAAGATATTCCTATTTATTATATCCATATGAAAATAAGATGATAAAATTATCAGTTATGTATGATTGATATAGTAATAGCCGAATATATAAAATTCGCATAATACTCGTGGTTATAGGGGTATCGGTATATACGAATCATCTAGAACGCTGTATAATAATGTCAAGTTTGTTGATATAAATTATTGATTATGGAGGTTCTTATGAATAAGAAATTATTAGCATCCTTATTTGCTGTAGGTTTAGCTGCAGGCTGTGTATGCTCTTCTGTTGATGCACATGGCGTGTTCTTTGCTAACCGTTTAGATGAAAAAGCGCTAGTACTTGGCGAAGGCCCTGTAGATGATGCTTATAGCCCAGAAATGGTAAAAAGCATCATTGGTTTAGATAACAATGGCATGGTAATTCCTGTACAAGTTATTAAACATGAAAAAAATGTAGTAGTTGTACCAAATGATAAATTGGGTATTACAGTAACTGACTTTGACTATGGTTATTGGACTAAAGATAAAGATGGCAAAACTGTACATAAACCAATTACAGAAGTTCCAGGCGCTATAAAAAGTACACATGCTATTAAATATGATGTTCACTACTGGAACGCTGATGCAAAACCTTTCAATAACAAAACTGCTTTCATTCAAATTATCCCTTCTGTTAACCCGTTGACCCTCAGAAAAGGTGATACTTATGAAATCCAAGTATTAAAAGATGGCAAACCATATGCTAACGCTCCACTTATTAAGGACGTAATCAACGACCTTACTAATGAAAGCCAAGCTGATGCAAACGGTAAAGCAACTGTTACAGTAAGTGCTAACGGCCTTAACGTAGTAGGTGTTGAAGTAGGCTTCCCAACTCAAACTAAAGGCGAACAAAATAAATACTTCAGCGCATTGTCCTTCATTATTGATCCTGAATAATCATTGAGTTATAAATTCACAGTGTATGTGAATAAAAAAGACCTCCTAAGTTGGACTTAGGGGGTCTTTCTAGGTTTTTGTGTATAATAGTTTGAACGCGTTTCGTGAGAGAACCGTGTTTATAGATAAGAAAGAAGAGAGATTTTTATGAAACTACCTCGTCATATAGCAGCAGTGATGGCTGTATTAGTATTAACTGGAATGTCCTATTCTGCATCGGCTACTGAAATCAATGTGTCTAGTGATAAAGCAGAAGAACTGCTCGGTTTAACAATGGGCTCACCTGTACAAACAGCACCTGAAGTTAAACATATTACGGATACGTTAACGGTTAATGTACATGGTAAAAGCTTGACCGATGCAGGTAAAAGTAAAAATGTAACAGGTATCTATAATGGATTTGGATCCCAGTTAACGGTAGATAAGGATTTAGTGGTTCGTCTTAAAAATGACGCGCCTGCTTCTAAACGAGAATTGGGCCATTATTATATGAGTGCTGTTTATGCTGGTTACGGCGGTAAGGTACCACGTCTTAGCAAGGATAATCCGGACCGAGATTTTGGAGATACTAATATTCACGTTAAAGGCAATGTAGATATTGATGCTATCGGCTCTGGTTTACAAGTCAATCAACGAGGTCATATCCTTGTTGATGGAGGCGGTAAGATTATCACGCATCCTGTAGAAACATCTGATACCTATTCTGTAGTAGCAGAAGAAGGGAATGTATATGTTAATGCAGGCGCTGATGGCAAACATCCAGGTACTAAGGACCTAGTTGCTGTTGGTAATGTGGGCCTTATCAACAAGGACTATGGCCGTGATCCAAATCATAATGTTGAACCAACTAATATAGCACTGGCTTTCACAACACCTAACTCTAGCCTTAGTGGTGCTGTTTTGAATGAATATGCTGAAAGCAATAAAAATCCACATAATTCTGGTGCCGATATTTATCTACAAAATGGGGCTACTTGGAATAATGAATGGATTGGTATGGAACGTCCTACTCCTAAAAAAGAACGTCCTTCTGGGGATAATGCGGCGTACCTATATAAGGGGAGTAAAGTACGTAATCTCGTAGGTGGAGCAAATCCAACTGCAGCAGGTATTATCCACCCTATCGATGCACGTCCAATTACCATTCAAAATTATAGCGGCTTTGTGAATGCCGATTATAAGGCTGGTGTACCAGCTAGTGAAGACGGTAAGGGGCAAATCATTATCCAACATGCAGCTGACAATAGCCATGTAATGGTGCAAGGGGATAGTGCAAAAAATCTAACTGATGATGCAAGTTACCGTACGGAAATGCAAGCATTGGCAAATAAATTGCAATATACTGGAAATGATAAGAAACTAGCTACCGCAGTTCAAATTAATGAAGGAATTACACGCCCTGCAGCTGTTGCAGAACTTGGTACAGATGCATTTGATGCACAAGGTAATCTTGTTGTAGGTAATACGGCGACTGTTAAACATAATGGTGAATCTTCGTTGGTAAGTGGTACAAAATCCGCTCTTGCATCTACGGCTATGGCATGGCGTAATAATACAAATGATTTACAACGTCGTTTAGGTGACCTTCGTTTAGCTAATACAGATCAAGGTGTATGGGCTAAATATATTGGTGGTAAATCAAAGATTACAGATGGTGCTGATGCTCGCATGACCTATAATGGCGTTCAAGTTGGTTATGACCATAAGGTATCGAATGGCTGGATCTTTGGTGGTGCCCTAGATTACAGTACATCTAGCAATTCCTACGCCGTTGGCAGTGGTGATGGTAAAATTGGTGGCATTGCGCTATATGGCACAAAACAACATGATGATGGTCGTTACCTAGACATTATCGCTCGTGGAAACCGTTTGTCCAATAATTACAAACTTTATTCGGTAGGTGGACAACGTGTGAACGGTGATTACCACACATTTGGTACATCCTTGAGCGCCGAATACGGTAAGCGCATTAAGAAACAAAATGGCTTCTACATCGACCCTAGCGTAGAATTCATCGTAGGTCGTTTGAATGGCGTTTCTTATGATGCGAATATTGCTGGTGGTGGATCCATGCATGTGAATGCAGACGGCATTAACTCCGCCGTGGGTAGATTAGGTTTTGGCATTGGTAAAGAAACAGAAAAATCTAATATCTTTGCAAAACTTGCATTGGCTCATGAATTTTCTGGTAAGATGAATACAACCTATTCTGCACCAGGTAATCCAACAGTAAAAACTGAACTAGATTTGAAAGATACATGGCTTGATGCGGAAATAGGCGGCTCCTGGAGCGTTCGCCCTAGTACATACCTATATGGCACATTTACGAAAAACTTTGGTGCTACTATAGATAATACATGGCGTATCGATGCGGGGGTACGACATAATTTCTAATTAAATATATTAAAACTCTGTAGTAGCCAAAAGTAAGGTACTACAGAGTTTTTTGTTCTTATCGGATTAATAAAAGATTTTTGTGAAAGCTATAATCCAAGAAGTTTGTTACAATAAATATATATTATTTTTTGTTTGGGGGCTGGATTATGGATATATATAGTTTTTTGGGTCAGTATAATAATACAGAGTATGGTCTAGATTACGAACTTTTTATTAAATATAATGAATCAGATTTCTCTCAGAATTTAGATAAGGATATATTTAATTTATTAGCTAGAATTTCAGAGATAGGTTTTAGGTTTAATGAAGGAAACATAATTTATAATCCTCTTTTTTTATACGAGGATGGCTCAAGAAGCTTTTATATAGATGACTTGAGTGATGAGGATTTTAATCTTTTAAAGAAAATTAATAATAAGTTATCTAATAATGTAAAAGCATTTATAGCTGATTTAATATGGACTCAAAAAAAAGATTATGAATATAGTAATATAGCTATTAATGCTTACTATGAATTATTTAAAGTATTAAAAAATAATATAGATTCTAAATTTGATATAGAAATTATAAGACGTGCTTTATTTATTGCTGCACAAATTAAAAATGATGATTTCTCTAAGTCTTGTTGTGATCAAATTTATAGTTTTATAATTTCTGATGCTTTGTCTTACGGAGATTGTTTTAAACGAATATATTTTATAGATATACTTATACAATATGATAGAGACAGATTATCAGATTTAATAGGTATTTTAGACAAGGAGATTGAGCTATCTAAAGATAACTTATATAGGACCGAACATGCATATAAAAGTAAATTGAAATGTTTGAAAGTATTAAAACAGTCCGAAAGTATTAAATTAACAAACATTGCTTTAGCTAATTTCTTTGTGAATTATGCCGATTGTTTAACTAAATCTTCATTAGATAATATTTTAATAGCTAAAAAATGCTATGTAGATGCTATCGAGTTATACAGAAATAATGGGAAAACACAAGAGGCTATTTTTATACATGAAAAAGTAGAACAAATCGAGCCATTAGTAGTTGAACAATTACAGCCTTTAAAGGTTGAATTAAATGTTACATCAATAATAGAAGAAATTAAAAATGACATAAAAGGCTTATCCTTAGAAGAATGTATAATTTATTTTTTAAAAGTGGTTGATTTTCCCCGCAAAGATAGTTTAAAACAAAGGATAAAAGATGAGCTTAAAATATCTCCATTAGCATCAATGATACCAGTGTCTATCGTTAATAAAACTGGGCGTGTACTTTGTTTGTTAGACCCAATTATTAGTATTGATATAGATGCAGATTCTTTTGCGTTAGATAGACATTTGGCACATAAACTATTGATTGAAACACAAATTTATTCTTTAGGTATTGAATATTTAATAAATCATATAAAACAAACATTTGATGTTACTCCTGAAGCGTTAGATTTTTTAGTAGAAGATAATCTTATAATACCAGAGAATAGAGGGAGCATATTTAAATATGCTATATATTTATTTTTTAATGATAGACGATATGAAGCCATGCATATTTTTGCTCCTCAGGTGGAAAACTTATTTAGAGAATTAGCAAAAAATTGTGGTGGGTCAATTACCACATTTGATAATCATGGTATAGGTCAGGTAAAATTATTAAAAAGTATATTTGAAACAGCTGAATTACTAGAATGCTATAACTCGGATATTTTGTTCTTGTTTAGATCACTATTAATCGAGATTGCCTGTGGAAATATAAGGAATGATATAGCTCATGGGCTCCTTGATGAAGATGATATAGGGCGAAGTGAATATAGTTATTTTTTTGGAGCTTTAATAAAGTTGATTTTATATACATCAAAGAAAGCTTTTTCTATAATAAAAGACTCAAATCAATTAAAGCAAATTTTAATGATTAAGTAATCAAAATAAAATAATTTCCTTAGAGTGCTGTATTAGTATACTTATTGATCTTACATTAGTATCTTTAGAAGTGAGGAGTAAATGAATTCTAATTGGCGAAATCGACCAACAACTATTAATCATATGTCTCAGTCTGTTAATTACTTAATAGGTATTGATGAGAGTGGTAATGCAAATTTGAAACAAGTTCAAAACGCGAAACAACAAGGAATAGAACCTGCCGATAGCGAAAAACATTTTACGATTATAGCTTGTGCTATAAATAATAATAACTTGAAGCACTCTCAAGATATAATTATGGAGATAAAAAATAAGTACTGGGAAGATGGACTTTTTGAGTATAGAGGAGAAGTCAAGCGAGTTTGTTTTCATTCTAGAGAAATTCGAGGTAAAAAAGGTGCATTTAATCCTCAGTTAATTAATTATAATAATTTTATAAATGACCTAAGCTTAATGATGAGAGAACTTCCGATTAAACTTTATGCTTCTCATATTAATAAATGGGAACATGTCAACCGATATTTTAATCCATATTTACCTTATGATCTTTGTATGACCTTTGTGTTAGAAAGAATTGTTACTGATATTAAAGATGACGAGACTTGTGTTATAGTCCTTGAATCTAGAGGTGCAAATGAAGATAAAGAATTATTAGACTTCATAAAGAAGATTATAGATTCTGGAACTGAATATGTTTCTGCTAAGGACTTTAAAAAGATTAAAGGTGTATATTTTAACCCTAAGTGGTGTAAATGTCTTGATGATAAGAAATCTTATTGGATACTTGAATTGGCCGATTTATGTGTATATCCATTTTATAAATATTATGCTCATGGAAATAAGGACCAAGCATTTGAGCTATTATTGCCTAAATTAAGTGGATATCCTAGATATATAGGTGTAGGCTTAAAAAGCTTTCCATAAAAAAAAGTCGCCTTCTGGCGACTAATTCCGTTTGCTAGATGCAAACCACAGAAAGTTTTTCTTTCATTTTAAGTATATCAAGAGCATAATGAGCCGTCAATATGATAGTTTATTATAACGACTATTTTACATTAATTACTTTTATTATTTAGTTGAGAATTTAAGGAAATATAATGATCAGACTTTTATTTATCTGCCACGGCAATATCTGCCGCTCTACAATGGCAGAGTTTTATATGAAGTATATTGTTAATGAGGCTGGATTAAGTGATTCTATTTACGTTGAATCTGCTGCCACATCTCGTGAGGAGATAGGAAATGATACCCATTATGGGACTAAACAAAAATTAGATGAAATGGGTATTCCTTATACTCGTCGTAAGGCTCGTCAAGTGACTGTTGATGACTATCACAATTTCGATTACCTCATTATCATGGATGAAAACAATGGACGTAATTTAAAACGAATTATTGGCGATGATGTAGATTCTAAGGTATTCAAGGCCATGTCTTTTGTTGGTGAAAGCCGTGATGTAAAGGATCCTTGGTATACGGGAAACTTTGATGAAACCTATGATGATATAAGTCGGAGTTGCGATGCACTCCTACAGGTCATTCAAAAGAATATATAGTATAATACGCCTCTAGTATTAGTTTATGATTAGCTAATACTAGAGGCGCATTCTATATGCTTATATACTTTATACTATCGAAGCATGCTGTAATATGGTATAATTCTTTAGTACACATGCGCCTATAGCTCAGGGGATAGAGCGCCGGTCTCCGGAACCGGGTGCGCAGGTTCGAATCCTGCTAGGCGCACCAATAGCAAACGGCTTCTCGAAATTTCGAGAAGCCGTTTTTATATGTTACTATCTATATTTATTACATTGAATTCCTCTAGATCTAAATTCTTTTATGAGTATGTCTATTGATTTATCAATAATTTCTTCGTTAGATATATATACCATTTTTTTGTAATAGACAGTACCATCGAATTCTATCCAACGACTTGTTTTACCATTTATTTTGCAAATCTTCATTCTCCCCGCCCAGCTACCCATGCTGCGGAATTTTTTCCCTTTAGAGAAACGCACCTCTCGAATATCTTTTAATTTATAGGTTCTTCTTACTAATCCAATGCCTATAGAGACTTGATCATCTGTAAAATAAAGAAGTTTATAACGTTCTTCAGGAGGCATAGCTCTAATAATAGATAGATTATAAGTCGCAAATGTGACAGCAATAGTGACTAATGCAAACATTAGGATTATCATATATTTTTCCATACTTTTAAGTCCTCCTTCTCTATATTATAATAAATATAAGTAATGTATGAAATAATTATTATAGTAAGTCAACTTTGATGTATTATTTACATTTATTAATAGGAGAGAAATGAATGGATACACATGCACGAACCGCAAAATGGAGCAAAGGCGTACCTGAGATGGATGTATTGTCCTTGGCGGAGCAGGAAATGGTTTGTAATAAGGTGGCTAAACAATTATTCGTTATCTGTGTTACTGTAGTTACTTTAATACTGATTGCTATTATAGCTGGTATGTTTGAAAGTCCATGGCTTTTAGATTATATGACGGATACGGCGAATACAACAAATCAAAATCTAAGTACTGCTCATTCGCAAGCAGGGCGAGCAGGTGGTACCATGGCTAGTTTGCCCCGCATGATACCAGTATTAGCGGCTATGTTGATCCCTACAATGGTGGTGTTCTATATTATTAAAAAGCCTTTGCTTAAAAGGGAAACCAGAAAATTAGTAGAAAAGAAATTAGCGGATACTTCTAGTACTGATGATGTACTGACATCGGTGTATTGGGCTTTTTCTAATCAAGAGTATGTGAGTAATGATGCTTTCACCTTGGATATCATTAATTATATCGAGGATAATAAAGCTAATTGGAATCCGAATGGCATCGCTATTAATAGTCGTAAGGTATGCATCGTTTATGAAGCTTTTATTACAGGGATTGAGCAGCTTAGAAGCAATGAAACTGTTATAGATATGAGTTATTTAGACGAAGAATGTCGTATTGATGGAGTATTTCAAACAGACATTAAAGTGTATCTAACTGCAGATAATGGAAAATACTTTACCAATGTAGAGTTATTAAGGAAGATTCACAATCAACTTGCTTATAAAGATTTAGGTAATAATGAATCTTTTGAGGGCTTAGAATATGTTGATACTGATGGCGGAACTTCAGTATATCGGCTTATGACAGGTTCATAAAATGTATTCTATAGTTTGCACTTCATGAATGAAACTTCATATCAGTTATATATTTGATGTGGTATAATATTGTAAAATTTATTCATTATAGTTTTATAAGAATGGAGAGAGTATTAAATGAGTTCATTAATATTTATACTAATATTGGCCCTCGCAGTGTTCTTTATTAAGCAATATAATTCTTTACAAAGCTTAACTGTGGAAATTAAAGAAGCGCGCGCCAATATTATCGTAGCTTACGAGAAAAAGGTAGCCATTGTAAATCAATTTGCCGGTTTAGTTGATAAATACGGTGATTATGAAAAAAATATCCAACTGAAAGTATCTGATAATTTCGTGGAAATGGCTCGTGAAACAGCAAAAGCAGTTCAGAATATTACGGCTTTAGCTAATCAATTCCCAGAGTTAAAAGCAGATACTCAATATGGTAAATTTTTAGAAGCGATTAGTGAAAATGAAACTTTCATTTCTAATAAACGGGAAATCTATAACTTCCAAGTTAAAGAGTACAATAGTGCTATCGCTCAAATTCCAATGGTGTTTGTAGCAGCTATGTTAGGCTTTAAACAAGCTCCTTTCTTTGATCCTAAGAATGAAGCAGCCCTTGCTGAATTCAGCGGTGCAGATCCAGAAGCTATTAAAAATTTAGCGAAAGAAGGTACTGATAAACTTAGAGATACATTTGATAAGAAAACTAACGCTCCTAAACCACAAGAACCAGCTGAACAACCAGAAAAACCAGCTAGCGTGGAAGAATTAGAAGAACAAGTATTAAAACAAAATGATCTTGGAAAACCTGTGGAACCAGAAGAATCTAAGGAAGAAGATAAAAAATAATTTATCTAAATAAAATCATACATAAAAGGACTATAACTTGATGCGTTGATATTGCGTATTGTTATAGTCCTTTTGTTTTTGCAGAAAAAGGGCGTGAGCCTTATATTGTTTTCTAATCATTGAAGGAGCATAATGTGATTAGATTAGAAAATGTGACTATAGTAACACAAAATTTATTGAGAATAATATACAATAAAAATATATAGTATCCATATCATAATCTAAACCGGCCCATTTTGGAACAATAAGGCTATATGGATATTGTGTTAACTATATTTATTTTAGTATACAAATTATCATAGTAGAGGATATATAATGAACAATACAATACGAGAAGTATCTGTAGATCTCGAGGATTGGCGTGATGAACAAGATGCGTGGAACAATCGGTCTACATTTTTTGTGGAATTACATAACCGCGAGGATCGTAAGGCCCAAGTAACTAATTTTATTTCATTTGTAAAGGAAGAAAATCTATTACCACTCGCAGGAGCTAGTGTCCTTGATGTGGGCTGTGGCGTATGTGATTATGCGCTTGGTTTAGCACGAGAGGGCTATAAGGCGACAGGCATTGATTTGTCTGATGGCATGATTCGAGGGGCTAAACAATTAGCTGATAGAGAAGGGCTAGATGTGAGCCTATATATTGCTCCTTGGTCTGATGAAACAAGAATCAAACTAAAATGGGATAAAACCTTTGATTTTGCATATAGCTTTTTCTGCCCTGTCATGTATGACGTAGACAATATTCGTGCTATGCATGACACGAGTCGAAATACTTGTTTGTGGGTAGCTTTCAGCGAGCGACATGATGAAATCGTTGATATGCTGTCAGATCATTTCTTTGGTCGAGATGCATTCCCTTGGCATGATAAAATGGAGGAATCCTTAGCCGTTATTCACGAGATGGGGCATAATGTGAAAGTCACTTATAAAACAGTGCCTGAAACTGAGGTGATGAGCCTCGATAAGGCTGTTGAGTACTTTACAATGCGTCTCCATAATAATGGATGGGGTACTATGGATGCGATGAAAGAAGAAATTAGAAACCTAATTGAGCCATTAGCTGTGAATGGTGAAATTACAAATTATACGGTAGATAAAGTAGCTTGGGTTACGTGGTCTGTACAATAGGAGACATATATGACAGTTGATGAAAAGCGTAAGTTAGAATTAAAAACTATGTACCAAATTGTTGGCATCTATTGTCATGACAAGCATCATACGCCCAAAGGAAAACTCTGTAAAGATTGTGAACAGGTATGGCAGTATGCGCAACATCGCATCGATGTATGCCCACATATGGCGCATAAAACATTTTGTAGTGTGTGCAAAACGCATTGCTACGCACCTATATACCGTGAAAAAATTCGAGAAATCATGCGCTATGGTGGACCACGAATGATGTTTGTATCACCAATTCAAGTTATTAAGCATATGTATCTTGAGTGGAAGGATAGAAAACAACATACTAAGTAAACAAAAACTCCGTCTAACTCATATGAGTGGACGGAGTTTACATTCTTTATGCAATTGCTTTGTCAAATACAGCTTTGATGTATGCTTTTGTTTGGTCGTAGCTTTCACCAGGTTGAGCCTCATATTGTTTATCAAGGTCGAACCAAAGATTTGGATAATATTCATATGGATGTGTTTTGAATAATTCAGCCGCATCTTGATCTTCAACCCAGTTGATTTTGATATCCGCATAAGCAGGGTTTTCAGCTTGTAATTCTTCAATAGCACGGAATGCATTGTGGCAGTATGGGCAGCCATTTAAATGGAAACCTAAAATTTCTTTCATAGTATTCAGTCCTTTCAGAAATATGTATAAACTTAGTAATTTATGGTATTATTTCATACTCACATTATGTAAGATATGATATATTTAAAAGTATATCACAAATAATAATAATATTCAATTTTTTAGATATAAGACCTATTATATTATCGTTAGGTTGTTATAGACGTATATAGGAGGTTGACTATGATTTCAGGTGCCGCATATGTGGTGAAAGCATTGCAAGAGGAGAAGGTTGAGTTTTTATTCAACTATCCAGGGGCAGCTACCATCGATATTATGGATGAGTTATATAAACAAGATCAGGTGAAGGTTATTTTGCCTCGTCACGAACAAGCCTTGGCACATGCTGCCGATGGATATGCACGTAGTACAGGTAAGGTCGGTGTTTGCATGGTTACGTCTGGACCAGGTGCGACGAATCTTGTTACAGGTATTGCTACGGCTTATTCAGATAGTGTGCCTATGGTGTGTATTACAGGACAAGTGGATTTATCTTTGATGGGCAATGATGCATTTCAAGAGGTGGACACTGTTGGTATCGTTCGCAACGTTTGTAAATATGCCATTACCGTTCGTGATCGCAAGGATTTAGGACGAATTCTTAAAGAAGCCTTTTACATTGCTCGCACAGGCCGTCCAGGTCCTGTTGTAGTAGATATTCCAAAGAATATTCAAAAAGCGATGGGCACAGAGGTATATCCAACAGAGGTAAATATTCGCGGATATAAGCCAAACACAACCGTACATATTGGGCAAGTCAAAAAGGCGTGCTCTATTATTTCTAAAGCAAAACGACCTTTGTTTTTACTTGGTGGGGGCATTAGCATTAGTGGTGCCAATGATCTTATGACTCAACTGGTGGATAAAACGGGGATTCCCGTGGTAACCACCTTGATGGGTAAAGGCGCCATTAGCTCGCGTCATCCATTGTACTTAGGGAATGTAGGCATTCATGGTGGCTATGCACCAAATGTAGCGCTTACCGATTGCGATGTTATGATTTCTATCGGCACTCGTTTTAATGACCGCATTACCGGTAAACTGAGCACCTTTGCACAAAACTGTAAAATTGTACATATCGATGTAGATGCAGCATCTATTTCTAAAAATATTAAGGTAGATATTCCAATCGTAGCAGATGCAAAGTTGGCAATTGAGGCTTTATTAGAATACATTGAGCCTCATGATTTAGGGGAATGGCCTACTCAATTGCAACAATTGAAAGTTGATCATCCTATTATGCAAGCTGATGAAGATGGTTTAACACCAGAAGCCATCATTCAATATATCAATGACCACTATGAGCGACCTATCGTGGCAACCGATGTGGGGCAAAACCAATTGTGGACCACACAATTCTTAGAAATTGAAGGTAACCATCAATTGTTGACCTCTGGAGGATTGGGTACGATGGGCTATGGATTCCCAGCCGCTATTGGTGCTAAATTTGGCAATCCTCATACGCCTGTTTTTGCTATCTGTGGCGATGGTGGGGTGCAAATGAATATTCAAGAATTTGCAACAGCTATGCACTATCACTTGCCGGTGACCTTGGTTGTCATTAATAATGGCTATCTTGGCAATGTTCGTCAGTGGCAACAACTCTTCTATGACAAACGCTATGCATGTACGAATCTGTTGATGGATGAAAGCGCCATCGTCACACGTGATTTGATTGACAAGGGCGAATTTGAATATGTACCAGATTTTGTAAAATTAGCAGAAGCTTATGGTGCACAAGGTGTTCGTGTCACAAAGGCCGAAGAATTAAGAGCTGCCTTTGCAAAAGCAGATGCTTTCAAAAAAGGCCCTACACTCATTGAATGTATCATACCAACTGAGGTAAATGTTTTGCCGATGGTACCGGCAGGCAAATCATTGAGCGATATGTTATTAAAGGATAAAAAATAGGAGGGGCTATGGAATTACATTTAGAAAAACGTTGTATTTCAGCATATGTAGAAAACCAAATCGGCGTATTGGCAAAGATTTCCGGCCTCTTCGCTGGTAAAAACTATAACCTTGACACCTTAACTGTAGGGGAAACAGAAGATCCTACCATGTCTCGTATGACCATTGAACTTACCTGCGATGATTTAACATACGAGCAAATCATCAAGCAACTTAACCGCAGTGTTGAGGTCATTAAGGTTATTGACTTTACAGATATGCCCATTACAAAAAAAGAATTACTATTCATCAAGATTAATAGCTGCAAAGAAGCAGATAAACAAGAAATCTTTCGCATTGCGGAAACCTTTAATCTTGAAGTGATTGATTACAATCGTAAATCCGTACTCGTGCAATGCGTAAAAACAGTATCTAAGAACAATGACATGATTGCTTTATTTAAAGATATGTTCGTTAATCGCATCGAAGTTGTTCGTGGTGGCAGTGTCGCAATCGAGGCATTGTCGACTCCGGATCGCTAGTGACATATAGACCTAGAGTATTCAGGTTGAGTAGCCCATACTTGCTCGCTCCACCGGCCGGGTCTGACTTCGCCCTTCGGGCTTCGCAGGGCCAAAGTCGCTCGCGAGCACGGACTACTCAACACTCTCTTCCTTTCGGTTTATTACTGTCACTAAGCGAGCCGAAGTCTATGGACAGGAGAGATAGGGGATACGGATATATGGTATAATAAAATATTGAATGTATTAAATATGAAACCTTGCTTTAATTTAGACAAGGTCTTTTTGAGTAGGAGGATATATGAGTTTATTAGAAGATATTTTGGCACACAACCGTGAGTATGTAGAGGATCAGAATACGGGTTATGTAGAGACGGATACTAAATGCAGTAAGATGCCAAGTCGTGAGATGGCTATCGTTACATGTATGGATACGCGTCTTGTGAATTTCTTAGAGGATTCTATGGATATTGGGCGCGGTGAGGCAAAAATCGTTAAGACCGCAGGTAACTGTATTACCGGTCCTTTTGATGGTATTGTACGTAGCTTGCTCGTATGTATTTATGAACTAGGGGTTAACGAAATCTTTATTATTGGTCACCACGAATGTGGCATGGCGAAAACAACGGCTAAAAATTTAACAGAAAAAATGTTAGCTCGTGGTATTGCACCAGAAGCGATTCACATGGTGAGAAAAGAAATGGAACGCTGGGCAGATGGTTTTACACATCCTGCTGAAAATGTAGAGGAAACCGTGGACGAATTGCGCATGAATCCTTTAATCCCTAAAGATGTGCCTATTCATGGTCTTATTTTCCACCCTAGAACAGGTGAAATCGAAGTCATCGTTAACGGCTATACACAAATGAAACAATATTACGAAAAATAGTAGGTAAATTCTTTAATAGAGGTATTGTGAATTGAGCCATATAGATAAATTAGATACGTTTGAAGTAGCATGTAAGCATTTTCTCGGAGACTTTTCAAATTTTAAAAATCTCATTACTACCCAAGTTCAATCGTTAGGTGGGTTAGACTGGTCTTTTGATAAAGGTTCTACTAAGGTTTGTAGTGCTGATGAAAAGGGTTTGAAGAAACGCTGCAAAGTTGGGGTAGCATATAGACTACAGGTTGAGCTATCTCAAGTTGATGTAGAAACTATTTGGACGGAATTTAGTCGATTTTGGGGTGCTACTACTTTAAATCAGCTTGAAAGAGTATATAGCAATGAGGAATTAGGGCGCTATCAATTTATAGCAAATAATTCTATAGGTGATGAGCTCACCTGTGATATCTATTTACCTAATGAATGGAACATACCGCAATTAAATATGTTGGGATGTATTTCTGCTAGATATAGAAAAGTAGATGTTCAAGAAGTATAGAAAAATCTTATTTGACTTAAAGTTAAGTTTAAGTTTTATAATGTGTTCATATTAGTGCTTAATACATATTTACATAAAGGAACTATATGAATAAAAGTAAACTATTAAAAACGACTGTAGCTATTGTAGCTTTGGCTGCATTAGTTACAGGTGGCTATGTATATAAAGCCGCTATATACGACAAATTGTAGCACAAGATAACAGTACGAGTCGTACCATTATGTGGCAATCGGATAGTACACAATTAGATGAGTCTGTGTTAGAAAAATAAAGAAAAGACACCTTTTGATTAATCTGCCAAGAATTTCTTGGATAGAGATAATTTAGAGGTGTCTTTTTTGTATGATAAAAAATAATGCTTAATATGATAAATAAAAATACAAATAATATGTATAAATACTTGAATATAATGGTAGATAGTATTATAATACGTACATAGATTATAAATATACACAAAATATGCATATAAAATGCATAAAGCATAAAGGAGATATGGCCATGCACACATTAGAAAGCTTAATAAAACAATATGCTTCACAATATTTAGAACAAGTTGTGGCATGGCGTCGACATATTCATAGTCATCCAGAATTATCAGGAGAGGAACAAGAAACATCTTTATACATTCAAAAGATTCTTGGAGAATTGGGAATTCCCTATGTGAATGATGTTTCAGATTATGCAGTTATCGGTGAAATACAGGGCGCTCATACAGGCCCTGTTATTGCGTTACGGGCCGATATTGATGCATTGCCAATCCATGAAGCTACGGGATTACCATTCGCCTCTCAAAATGAAGGTGTTATGCACGCCTGTGGTCATGATAGTCATATAGCGATTTTACTTGGTGCTGCTGCTATTTTGCAATCAATAAAGGACCAATTGCACGGCACAGTAAAGCTCGTATTTCAACCCTCTGAAGAGGAGGCTTTATTTCCCGGAGCTCAAGGCATTGTAGATAGTGGTATCCTCAATGATGTTGATGAAATCTATGGACTCCATGTATGGCCACAACTACCTGTAGGAACGGTAGGACTCAAAAAAGGTCATCTCATGGCGGCATCAGATCATTTCCTTGTTCATATTCAAGGCAAATCTACCCATGGCGCAGAACCTCACAATGGTATCGATGCCATCGTGGCTGCGGCGAACTGGATTGTTAATGTAGAATCCATGGTGGCTCGTGAGACAGATCCAATGGAAAATCTCGTGTGCACCATCGGCGTTATCAACGGTGGCGACCGATACAATGTGGGCTGTGGCGACGTGTACCTAGAGGGGACTTGCCGTACCTATGAACCAAAGAAACGGGACTATATTGAACGTCGTTTAGGTGAAAGCTTACAAGCCTTAGACCTAATGTTCAAAACAGAGAGTTCCTTAGACTATAAACGTGGTCATGGGGCAACTACAAATAATCCAGAGGCTATTGATTATGCCACATCTATTGTAGAAAAATATCTCGGTAAAGACGCAGTAGTACATCCAGAACATCCGTCTATGGCGGCAGAAGATTTTTCTGCATACCTACAACATATAAAAGGTGCATTCCTTTGGTTGGGCACTGGCTTTGAGGGGAACCCTGCACTTCATAATGCATGCTTTACCATCGATGAAAGTATCTTAGAATCAGGTATTACCATGATGGCGGCACTAGCTGCAGAATATTTACAACCGAAACAATAACTTTCACAGAGAATAATACAATTTGAAATGGCAATACATATAGAAATTATTACTAAAATTAGAAATACCTACGTATACACCGTATAGATTGAAGGAGTTATCATGAAAAGTTTACATAATAAATCATTTAAAACCATACTAGATTATACACCAGAAGAAATTAAATACTACTTAGGGTTAGCCGCCAAATTAAAAGCGGATAAGAAAGCTGGTAAAGAAATTAAGACGATGGAAGGCAAAAATTTTGTGCTCATCTTTGAAAAGGATTCTACGAGAACGCGTTGTGCCTTTGAAGTCGGTGCGGCCGACCAAGGGGCTCATACAACATACCTTGGTCCTACGGGTTCTCAAATGAATAAAAAAGAATCCTTAAAGGACACAGCTCGTGTTCTTGGTTCCATGTATGATGCCATCGAATTCCGTGGCTTTGACCAAGAAGATGTGGACATATTGGAACAATATTCCGGCGTGCCTGTATGGAACGGCCTAACAGATATGGATCATCCTACACAAACATTGGCAAATTTCCTTACATTACAAGAACATATCGACAAACCATTAAACGAAATTTCCTATGCCTATGTAGGCCATGGTCAATCCAATATGTGTAATGCCTTAATGAGTGGTGCCGTAAAAATGGGCATGGATTTTCGTCTCATCGGTCCTAAACAATACTGGCCAACAGGTCCATTCTACGAAGAATGTTTAAAGGTAGCGAAGGAAACAGGCGCTACCATTACATGCACAGATAATGTAGCAGAAGGTGTGAAAGGCCTTGATGTTATCTACACCGGCGTATGGGTAACGATGGGTGATACCTACGATATGTGGGAGGAACGGATTAATACATTTAAACCATTCCAAGTGAATGCGGACATGATGGCTTTAACAGGCAATCCGAATACTAAATTCTGCCACTGCTTACCAGCATTCCACAATACAGAAACACAAGTTGGTAAAGATATTTTTGAACGGTTCGGTATGAATGGTATCGAAGTAACAGAGGACGTATTTGAAGGTTCTAACTCCTTGGCATTTGAGGAAGCAGAAAATCGTTTGCACACTATAAAAGCAGTTATGGTTGCTACCTTTGGCGACTATCCAATGGAGTAATAGGCTGTAATCTATAGTGAACCATAGTTGCTAACAGATGAGACTAAAATGATAAATCATGATGCACGATGAATGGTTGCATCAGTTAGAAGTAAAGAAGGTATAATATGAATCCCTATAAAGTATTTATCGTAGGCCATGAGGGCACTACGGGACTTAGAATTCACGAACGGCTGTCGAATCGGAAGGATATTACATTATTATCCATTTCCGATGAGGACCGTAAGAATATAGATGTTATCGCTAGCATCGCAAAGGATGCGGATATCGTGTTCTTGTGCTTGCCTGATGCGGCATCCAAAGAGGTGGTTGCTGCCATCGGTAATTATCCTTGCAAAATCATCGATACATCCACAGCGTTCAGAACGGCTGCTGATTGGGCTTATGGATTTCCTGAGCTTGGTGAAAGCTACAAAAACGATATTAAAACAAAACAACATATTGCGAACCCTGGCTGTCATGCGAGCGGTATGATTGCTTGTATTGCCCCTCTTGTGAAAGCTGGCATTGCTCCAGCAGATTATCCTTTCACCATTACATCCCTTACCGGTTATAGCGGAGGTGGTAAAAAGATGATCGGTCAATACGAATCGGAGCCAAAGGATTATTTTCTTTATGCACCGCGTCAATATGGCCTTGGTCAACAGCATAAACATTTACCAGAAGTAACCCATGTATGTGGCCTTACAGAAGCGCCAATATTCATGCCTATCGTAGATGATTACTATAGCGGCATGGAGGTGAGCGTTGGATTACATACACGTTTATTATCTAAACCAGTTACCATCGAAGATGTACATGCGGCCTTAGTAGAGTTTTACAAGGATAGCACTGTTGTTACGGTAGCACCTCTTAATGTAAAAGAAGATAATGCAGCATTTTTAAATGCTAACAAACTTAGCAATATGGATGGGATGATCGTCTCTGTAACAGGGAATGATGAACGCATGGTGGTTCACGCCATTTTTGATAATTTAGGTAAAGGCGCTTCTGGTGCAGCTGTACAATGTATGAATATTGCACTTGGATTGCCAGAAGAAACGGGGCTTTCACTATGAATACTGTAACAAATGCGATGCGGGCGCATATTTTAACGGCGGCCGTACCGTATATCAAACAATATACAGATAAATACGTAGTCGTAAAATATGGCGGTAATGCTATGACGGATCCGAAACTCAAAAAATCCGTTATGAACGATTTGCTTCTATTACAATTAGTAGGGGTGAAAGTAGTCCTTGTCCACGGTGGCGGCCCAGATATTAATAGCACCTTGGCGGCCATGAACATTGAATCGAAATTCAACAATGGATTGCGCGTTACTGATAAAGAAACGATGAATGTAGTACAAATGGTGCTAGCTGGTAAGGTCAATAAAGGCCTTGTGGCAGACCTTATCGGCTTTGGTGGCCGTGCCGTTGGCCTATGTGGCGTTGACGGTGAAATGATTCAAGTTCACAAGAAAAATGAGGAACTTGGCTATGTTGGTGAAGTGGATACAATCGATCCAAAGGTGATTGATGATGTCATCAGCAAAGGCTATATTCCGGTTATTTCATCCATCGGTTGTGATGCGGAGGGCAATGTATATAATGTCAATGCCGATACGGCAGCCGCTAAAATTGCGGGTGCTCTCCAAGCTGAAACGATGGTAGCTATGACTAATATAGATGGCGTATTGCGAGATATACATGATCCAAATTCGCTGATTCCTAAAATCACCATGGCTGAAGCAGAGCAATTAAAAGCTGAGGGCATCATCGCCGGTGGTATGATACCAAAGGTAGATTGTTGCTTAGAGGCAATCAACGCAGGGGCTCAAAAGGTATTTATCATAAATGGTGAAATACCTCATGCAATCCTTATCGAATTATTAACCGATGAAGGCCTTGGTACAATGTTTGTAAAGTAATATAGTGAATATAACGATGTAAGCATCAATTGCTATCGGTATATTGTAGATACATATACGGCAATAGGCCGTACGTTTGGAGGATATGATGAGTAAGACACAAGATTTTGAAAAACAAGATAAAGAATATATAGCCAATACGTATGGCCGTTTTAATGTTTGCTTTGAAAAAGGTAAAGGCTCCTTGTTGTGGGATGTAGAGGGTAAGGAATATATTGACCTTGGTTCTGGTATTGGCGTTACTGCCTTTGGTGTAGATGACGATGAATGGTCCAAAGCGGTTATCGAACAAACCCATGCGTTGAACCATATTTCTAATCTCTATTATTCGGTACCACAAATTAAATTGGCAGAATTATTATGTAAAAAAACAGGCATGAAAAAGGTGTTTTTCTGTAACTCTGGTGCAGAATCTAACGAATGCTCTATCAAGGCAGCGCGGAAGTATAGCCATGACAAATATGGCGAGGGCCGTAATGTCATCGTGACCCTTGTTAACAGCTTTCATGGCCGTACGGTAACAACCTTGTCCGCTACGGGGCAGGACGTATTCCATCAACATTTCTTCCCGTTCACAGAAGGCTTTATTCACACGCCTGCTAATGATATTGATGCGGCTTTTAAAGTCCTTGCTAATCCTGCGGTATGCGCTATCATGATGGAACCCATCCAAGGTGAAGGTGGTGTTATGCCTCTAGATAAGGAATTCGTTCAAGCTGTTACCAAATATGCACATGAACACGATCAACTCGTGCTTATTGACGAAGTACAAACAGGTAATGGCCGGACAGGTAGCTTGTATGCATACGAACAATTTGGTATCGAACCAGATATCGTATCTACCGCTAAGGGCTTAGCTGGTGGTTTGCCTATGGGGGCAACCTTGTTCAATGAAAAAACACAATACGTTCTAACTGCTGGTGCTCATGCGACCACATTCGGTGGGAACCCAATCTGTGCCGCTGCAGGATGTACTATCATCGAACGGTTGACACCAGAATTCTTGGCGACTGTGAAAGCTAAAGGAGACTATGTAAAACATGCCTTAGAAGGTAAAATAGGCGTAGTTGGTGTGAGCGGTTTGGGCCTCATGATTGGTATTGAAACGACAGTTGATCCAAAAGAGGTTATCGCTAAATGTTTAGAAAAAGGCGTAGTATGTTTATCTGCTAAAAACAAGGTTCGTTTATTGCCAGCCCTTAATATTCCACAAGAACAACTAGAAACAGCAATTACCATCTTAGCGGATGTGATTGGGGAATTAGCTAGTGAATAAAGCGGTTAGTAGCTATCGATTTTACAATATATAAAATCAATTTAGTCAACCATGAAAATTTGTAAATATATAGAAAAAGTCCGATGAATATATAGACTTTATACTTTATTCGTGATAACCTAGAATAAATAGTCTATATTGGAGGAGTAATTATGAATACAGAATCCTTACGTAATGATGTATTGGTGCCAGCAGTTGCTAAAACATTAGACATTGCAGCAAAGGCTAAACCAACAAAAGATGAACTCTGCACAACTGTAAAAATTACAGCAGCCGTAGCAGTAGTAACAGCTGTTGTATCCTTAGGGGTACAAGCATTCTTGCGCAATCGATAAGAAACATAAAGAAAACGACATGGCGTTGCCTGTCGTTTTCTTTTACATTTACCCTGTTATTCCCTAAAATATGGGGATTTCCATTTGTTTGATTACCCTGTGTTTACAGCTAAGGAGGCGACACAATGCATAGCCGCGATTTAATAGAACAATATAAAACCTATGTACAAGATTGGCGTAGGTATTTTCATAAACATCCAGAACTCAGTAATGAAGAATTTGAAACAACAAAAACACTAGCCAAAGAATTAGAGTCCATGGGCGTAGAGGTTCATGTAGATGAAGAACGTGGAACTGGTCTCATCGGCATTATCCATGGTGCTAAGCCTGGTAAAGCGATTGCCCTTCGTGCAGATATCGATGCGTTGCCTGTACAAGAGCATAATACATTCGATTTTAAATCCGATGTAGATGGCAAGATGCATGCCTGTGGTCATGACGGACATATGGCGATATTACTCGGTGCGGCTAAGATGCTTACTGCTATGAAAGACCGTATCGAAGGTGACGTATACCTTGCCTTCCAACCAGCCGAAGAAACCGGTGCGGGCGCTCCTGATTTCATGAAGTTTGATAATTGGTTTGAAAAAATCGATGCTATCTTTGGAGGTCATGTGTGGATTGATTTACCAGCAGGTCTCATTTCCGTTGAGGCTGGCCCTCGCATGGCGGCTAGTAGTAAAATTACAATCAATGTGAAAGGTAAACAAGGCCACGGTGCACAACCGCATCAAGCGGTTGATGCCATTGTAGTAGCCAGTGCCATCGTGATGAACCTACAAACCGTAGTCTCTCGCAATGTTAGTGCTCTTGATTCTCTCGTGATTACCATTGGTAATATCCACTCTGGGTCCGAGTGGAATGTTATTCCTGGAGAAGCCCAAATGGGTGGTACCATTCGCTTTTTTGATCCTGAACAAGAAGAATACTATGTAGAATCCATACGTCGTGTGGTGGAACATACGGCACAAGCCTATGGCGCTACTGCTGAATTAATTTACGAACGAAAAGTGCCGGCTACGATTAATGATGCAGCAGCTAGTGAATTAGCAGAACGGGTTGTGATTGATACCCTTGGTAAAGAGAAGCTATCCAAGATGCGTCAAGTAATGCCGGGCGAAGACTTTGCGTGGTATTTGCAAGAAAAGCCAGGATGCTTCGCCTTTATAGGTATCCAAAATTCAGAGGTAGGCGCTACCTTTGATCACCATAACAATCGATTCACCATGGACGATAGCGTACTATCTGCAGCATCAGCGGTGTATGCGGAATATGCTGTGCAGTGGTTGAAGGAGAATAAATAGAATTATAGTGAAAAAGAAAATAGGCTCTATCTTAGTTAGTTCTAAGATAGAGCCTATTTTCCTTATATTTATGAGAGGAGATTGGGGTGGTAAATATTTTATTTTACTTGAGCGTGTAAGGTACTTAAATATCCTTTTACAGGATTGATGGCATTTTTAGAGCATTGTAAAAAATGAGCTAAGATATTTTCTAAAGTTGACTCTGAATAAGATTGTAGTTCTCCTGTCATATAGGTTTCTACAGAGGTATGAGTTTGACTATTATTTACTGCTTCAATTGGTCTGTGGGTTGTATCGAAACCAGGCATTTCTTTTTGTATTTCTAATTCCCATTTCATATATATTGTCATTATCGCAGTGACCAATGACTGTTTGACTGTTGAAATAGGTGGTAGTTTATCCTGTATTGTTAAGAACTCATCTGGATGAGTGTAGGCCATCATATATCCATACTTGTATGTGATAAGGTTTTGACCTTTCATACGCGCTACTTCTAAGTCATGTAAGTAGGATTGCAAGACAGGTGTGGAGTACATAGACCAATAAGCGTGACGGGATACGATAAAATTAGCCATTTGATCTTGGCAGAATGACCGCTGTCCTACATTTTGCGTTTTATTAAAAAGAGGCCATTCTTGTTGGATTATAGATATGATTAAATCATCTTTCATAATATATCTCCTATTCTACCCATGAGTCCTCGGTACGAAGGGCTTGATCTTGAATACGCTGCATAACTTCTTTCGCTTGATATGTTAAAAAATCGATAGAGCTATTGCTTAATGCATGGCTTTGAAGTTCTTGAATAAGTGCATTGCATAGATGATCAATGTGATGCTTTGTATCGTTTAACGATGAGTTTAATACATCTGGAATTCCATATTTTACAGTATTTCCTAGTATAGGAAGGTTACAGGTATGTCGATAAATCCATTTGTAAAAAGGTGCATAAGACTTATTTAGAAGATGAACTGCTAACATATAATGATTGACAAATTGAGAAAGTGCCAGTTGAGCTGCTACAGTATCACCACGTTGTAACATACGTGGTAGATTATACTGACCTGACTGAGCCAGTTGATTGAGTTCATAGGCGATTTTTCTAAGTCTAATATCTTCTGGGTAATAGGTGAGTAATCTTTGTCGTATATTTGTGAAAGTTCCTAGGTTATCTAAAAATACTTCTCCGTTAGTGGCTGTACATAAGAGATCTTGTGGTATACGACGATATTCAGCTGGACTTTGAGGTCCTTCTGGATATAATGTGTAACGCTTATAAAATTGTGAAATGCTTTCTAGTTGTACTAAACCTTGGCTATAGTTTGTAAAGTATGATATAAGCTTATCCTTATAAGACTTATAAATGTCATCAGGTAAAAATAGCTGGCAACGTTTGGTAAAATCATGATCTTCCGAGACCGCATCATCATAGCCAAGACATTCCGAACCAGTTCCTACCAAAGCTAAGCAAATGTATGGACTTATATCTGGTAAGTTTAACTCTACATCTTGAGCCACATAATGAGATAACTCTCGGCCTAATTCAAGGCCTGTCTTTCGAAAGGGTTTAGAGCTTTGTTGCAATGTTTCGATTAAATCTTTTACGTATTCTAAATTCTGTTGTACCGATTTATAGGCTTGGCTCTCTATACCATAGTTGTGTTTTACGATAGGTAATGCCTCGCGATATAACTGAAGCGCTTCATCATAGTGATGTTGGTTAATTTCATAATCGGCGCGGTTGTTTAATATAGCTGCATACATAGGGTGACTAGTGCCTACCTCACGTTGCAATATATAGGCGGCTTTATCTAAATAAATTTCGGGAGATAATTCACTAGGCTCTTTAATATGCTTGCTAATTTCATATAAATTGTTATAGCTAATAGCAAGGGGAACCTGGTACTCTGTAGATTCTAATAAATGAACTGCCTCTAATTGTAATTTATGGGCCGCATCGTAATTATTAGTATCTTGATATAAAAGTGCTAAGTTATTAAGTAAACCGATATACGCATAAGAAGTATCTCCCATAGATTGAAAGATTTCTTTTGCTTTTAATAAATACATTTCCGCTTCAAAATATGATTTTTTTTCGCGAAATGTATTCCCCAGATTAATTAAAATTGTCGCATATGTTTGAGGGGAATAGGTTTTATTTTTTTCGAAAATTTGAAGAGACTCGTTAATTGCGGCAATGGCTTCATCATAGCGGCCCACATTACGAAGAGACCCACTATATTCATTTAAAATCTCGATCAGTTTTTTGTCATCATGCTCTAAACGACAGAGATGAATCGCTTTTTCCAAATATTCGATCATACCCTGCTCATTGCCCTGACGCCATAAAGCATGAGCCTGTTGCAATAAGGATTGTATAGACTCCATGAAACCTCCTATAAGCATGTGAGCAATTCAGATGAGGGGTCTGAAATTATTGCATGACTCACAATATCTTTTGGATATAATTGAGGTAATTGACATTCAATTGTTTTCAAATCACTATAGGATGCAGCAATAATAATAATACTTTTACCACAAAGTCCTACACCAATTTGCAAATGAAATAAATCTACATGGTGATGCCATGCTAAATAATTCGCTAAATGAAAAGCAGCTACTGAAGTAGTACATTCATAGATTCCCAAGTGAGATACTGAGGAAATCATTTTTTTTTGTTGAAATACTGAAAGTACATCCGGATGAATACCTGTAATGGTACGGTATTGGATGTAATCTTTATCTTTAAAGAAATGTTCTATTTGTTTCACTACATCCGTATCTGCACTAAGTAAGAAGAAAGCTTTACCAGGGCATATGCGGTAATGTTTTACAAAAGAAATAGGATAATCTTTTAAAAGTTGATCTAATAGGGCGTACCCCATAGCAATACGATTTGTTTCCCAAAGACAAAGAGCTGTGTGTGATGCCATGGTAATCACCTCCTACCTATAATTATTCTCAGTATAGAAAGAAAATATAAATAGAGCAATAGAGATGCAAGAGGTGGTTCGATAAGTACCTAAATTAGGTTTGAATATTACCAATCCCATATATTTATCAATTACACTGTATTAAATTGAAAATAAAAAATCCGTCTCCTAATAAAGAGGTTTGTAATTTACAATAATTATGATTGAAAAATCTTATCAGTATGAAAATAAATTGTGCTACGATTTTCTTAAGATGCATGCTAAGTATTCTGGATTTGCATAATGAGAAGTAGCAAAACAGATAAAAAGAGCATGATAGAGTATTTTACGTTGTTAGGAGGTTAGAAAATGCTAGAACGAGGATTTAGTAAACCCACAGAACGAATTGAGAAATTAAGAAAAGTAATTATTGATGCAGTACCACAGGTAGAATCAGAGCGTGCTGTTCTAATTACACAATCCTACAAGGAAACGGAAGGTCAACCTACGATTATTCGCCGTGCAAAAGCGGTTGAAAAAATCTTTAATGAACTACCAATTACGATTCGTGATAATGAACTAGTAGTTGGTTCCATTACGATTAACCCACGTTCCACAGAAATTTGTCCAGAGTTCTCTTATGATTGGGTAGAAAAAGAATTCCATACTATGCATAAACGTATGGCCGATCCATTTGAAATTTCTGAAAAAGTGCAACGTGAATTGCATGATGCTTTCTTATACTGGGACGGTAAAACAACAAACTCTCTAGCTGATTCTTATATGGAACCAGATACAAAAGATTGTATTGCAAATGGTGTATTTACTGTTGGTAATTACTTCTTTGGTGGTGTAGGTCACGTAAATGTAGACTACGGTAAAATCTTAGCAAAAGGTTTCCGCGGAGTATTAGAAGAAACCGTTGCTGCTTTACAAGCATTAGATGAAGATGATCCAAGCAGTATTAAGAAAAAACAATTTTATAATGCCGTTATTATTTCTTACAATGCAGCTATTCGTTTTGCACATCGTTATGCAGAAAAAGCACGTGAATTAGTGGGTCAAACATCTTGTCCAATTCGTAAAGCAGAATTAGAGCAAATCGCAGCTAACTGTGAACGCGTTCCTGAATTTGGCGCTCGTAATTTCTGGGAAGCATGTCAATCTTTTTGGTTTATCCAAATTATGGTGCAAATTGAATCTAATGGTCACTCCATCTCCCCAGGTCGTTTTGACCAATATATGTATCCATATTTAAAAGATGATCCAATTGATCGTGTGAAAGCACAAGAATTAGTAGATTGTATTTGGGTTAAATTGAATGATATCAATAAAACTCGTGATGAAATTTCTGCACAAGCTTTCGCAGGGTATGCAGTGTTCCAAAATCTTTGCGTAGGTGGTCAAAATGAAGAAGGCAAAGATGCAACAAACGAAGTTTCCTATATGTGTATGGAAGCCGTAGCACATGTACGTTTGCCAGCACCATCTTTCTCCGTTCGTGTACATCAAAACTCTCCTATGGAATTCTTGTTCCGTGCATGTGAAGTATCTCGTTTAGGCTATGGTGTGCCAGCCTTCTACAATGATGAAGTTATTATTTTAGCGCTAGTTTCTCGTGGTGTAGCATTAAAAGATGCACGCGACTACTGTATTATCGGTTGCGTAGAACCACAAGCCGGACATCGTACAGAAGGTTGGCATGATGCAGCGTTCTTCAACATTGCAAAAGTTCTTGAAATTACACTTAATAACGGCCGTTGTAATGGTAAACAATTGGGGCCAAAAACTGGCGAGCTAGAAGAATTAGATAGCATGGAAAAAATCCTTGCAGCATATCAAAAACAAATGGAATACTTTGTACGTCATTTAGCAAAAGCGGATAATGCAGTTGACTATGCTCATATGGAACGTGCTCCATTACCATTCATGTCAGCTATGGTCGATGATTGTATTAAGCGCGGTAAATCTTGCCAAGAAGGCGGTGCAATTTACAACTTTACAGGTCCACAAGCATTTGGTGTTGCCGATACAGGTGACTCCTTATATGCAATTCAAAAGAATGTTTTTGAAGATAAACGCATCTCTTTAAAAGAATTGCGTGACGCATTGGAAGCAAACTTTGGGTATAGCGATGCAGCAGCTCCAATATATACACCTTCTATTTCTGAAGCTACTTTAGATGAAGCTCAAATCTACGAAGCAGTTAAGAAAATCTTATCCTCTACAGGATCTATCGATATTGCTACATTAGAATCCCACTTGAAACAAGGTGGAGGCACTAGCTGTGGCTGTAAATCTCAATCTGATCCAAGCAAATATGCGACAATTCATAATATCTTGAAAAATACTGATTCCTTCGGTAATGATATTGAAGAAGTTGATGAACTTGCATATCGTTGTGGCAAAATTTACTGTGATGAAGTTGATAAATATATGAACCCTCGCGGTGGTCAATTCCAAGCTGGTATCTACCCAGTATCTGCAAACGTTTTATTCGGTAAGGACGTAGCTGCTTTACCAGATGGACGTTTGGCTTCAGAACCATTGGCTGATGGTGTATCTCCTCGTCAAGGTAATGACGTTAATGGTCCAACAGCAGCATCTAACTCCGTTGCTAAACTAGACCATGCACAAGCATCAAATGGTACATTATATAACCAAAAATTCACTCCTGCTGCGGTAGGTGGTGAACAAGGTTTGAAAAACTTCGTATCTATCATTAAGAGCTTCTTTGATAAAAAAGGTAGCCATGTTCAGTTTAATGTTGTTGACAAACAAACATTAATCAATGCACAAGAACATCCAGAAGATAACCAAGACTTGATTGTTCGGGTAGCAGGTTATAGTGCTCACTTTGTTACTTTAGCAAAAGAAGTACAAGACGATATCATTAATCGTACAGAACATAATATGTAGGTTCATATATTAAAGGATAAGTTCGTATGGAATCAGTAGATTATAGTGTGCAAGGCACTGTATTTGATATTCAACGTTTTTCCATTCACGATGGACCAGGAATCAGGACAATCGTATTTTTGAAAGGCTGTCCATTACGATGTAAATGGTGTTCTAATCCAGAATCACAACAATATTATCCTGAAGTATTATATCGAAAACAGCTCTGTATAGGGTGTAAGGCTTGCCAAGGGGCATGTCCTAAACAGGCCATTGTAGATAGCAATCCGTATTGGATTGATCGCACACTCTGTGATAACTGTGCAGAGTGTACAATGGTCTGCCCTACAAGTGCGCTTTCAATGAAAGGTAAGTTAATGACTGTAGAGGAAGTAGTAAAAGAACTTCGTAAAGATGCTACTCAGTACTTTCGCTCCAATGGAGGCATTACATTGTCTGGTGGTGAGGCATTAACGCAACCTAGATTTGCTAAAGAAATCTTTAAAGCTTGTAAAGCTCAAGGCTGGCATACAGCAATAGAAACAGAAGGATATTATGACACAAAGATTGTTAAAGAAATTATGCCGTATATAGATTTAGTTTTATTGGATATAAAAAGTGTCAATCCAGAACAGCATAAAAAGTTTACTGGTGTTGATAATGAAAAAATTAAAGAGTCGGCAAAAGTTATACAATCTATAGCCAATACAACGGTGCGTGTTCCAACTATTCCTGGCTTTAATGCAAGCGAAGAAGATATCAGGGGTATTGCAGAGTTTGTGAAGGAAAATATGCCTAATGTGCATGAAGTACATTTGTTGCCATATCATAATTATGGACAAGGTAAGTACGAGCTGTTAGGTAGAGAGTATGAATTAGAGAATACACCAAAGATTCCAGAAGAAGAAATGGAAATGTATAAAAAAATAGTAGAATCAAAAGGTTTAACCTGTATTATTGGTGGTTAGGAGGTACTATGGATACAGCATTATTAGAAAAAGTGATGGGGCAAGTATCAGAAGAACTTGGCATTAAAAAGCCTCAAGAAACAACTAAAACGTCTATTGGCGTAACTGAGTTTGTTGGTACTGCAATGGGCGATACAATTGGGCTTGTAATAGCTAGTGTAGATCCATTATTAACAGAAACTATGGGACTTGGTGAGTTTAAGTCTATCGGTATTATCGGTGGCCGTATTGGTGCAGGTCCACAAATCATGGCCGTAGATGATGCAATTAAGGCAACTAATACAGAAATTATTACTGTAGAGTTACCACGGGATACTAAGGGTGGTGCAGGTCACGGATCACTTATTTATATTGGTGCTCATGATGTATCTGATGCTCGTCGTGCCGTAGAAATTGCTCTTGAAGCAGTGCCAAAATATTTTGGTGATGTATATAGTAATGATGCAGGCCATCTAGAATTCCAATATACGGCACGTGCTAGTTATTGTTTAGAGTCTGTATTTAATACACCACTAGGTAAATCCTTTGGTATGGTGTGTGCGGGTCCAGCTGCTATTGGCACTGTTCTTGCAGATACAGCGGTTAAATCAGCAAATGTAGAAGTAGTATCCTATGCATCCCCTAAAGCGGGCACAAGTTATTCTAACGAAGTTATCTTAACTTTCTCTGGGGATTCTGGGGCTGTTAGACAAGCTGTTAGAGCAGCTCGTGAAGTAGGTATAAAATTACTTGGCACATTAGGGGATGAACCTAAATCAAGTACTACTCCATATATTTAATAAGTATTTAGTTAAACCTAGGAGGTTATTATGGTTTCAGATGCATTAGGAATGGTAGAAACAAAAGGTTTAGTTGGCGCTATTGAAGCAGCAGATGCAATGGTAAAAGCTGCAAATGTAAATTTAGTTGGTTACGAAAAAATTGGTTCTGGTTTAGTAACAGTTATGGTTCGTGGTGATGTTGGTGCAGTTAAAGCAGCAGTAGATGCTGGTGCAGTGGCAGCACGTGCAGTAGGCGAAGTTGTTTCCTTACATGTTATTCCACGCCCTCATATTGATACAGAACGTATTATTCCAACTCTTAAGGCGTAACATAGTGTGGCATATGAGGCAATGTCCTTGTATGCCACTACTTTAGAGGAGGCACTATGGAAGATAAAGACCTAACTAGGATCTTGGAAGACATGGTGGCACGTATTTTAGCAGAACAAAATGTAACAAAAAAATTGAGTAAACTTTATGTTGCTTTTGATGATTTGTGGCATCATGAAAACTATTCATTGGCCAATCAACTAGTATCGTATAAAGAACGACCAGTTTACGCGATAGTTTCAAAGCCTTGTGATGAAGAGCTAGAGCGTAGAGTAAAAGAGATATATCCTTTTCTTATGCTGCACTCGTATGAAGATGAAATTACTTTTACAGAACATGATTACTTAGTATTACCATATATACCGCGAAACGATGTAATTCATATCGCATTAGGATATAGTCAATCACATTTGTCAGAAGTTGTTAAAAGAGCTTTTACACAAGGTACGAATGTATATGTCCTGCCTACGTCGATAGAGCCTTTATCAGGAAAAGAGCCAAGTCCCTATCAAAAGATGGTTCAAGAGTACTATCAACGTTTATTTGAATTAGGGGTACAGTACATAGACCATATTCGTTATATGAATTGAGTTCTATGAGATAGGAGTAAGCATGTATTTAGCAAAAGTTATTGGTAATGTTGTGGCTACGAAAAAAAGTGATACCCTTTTAGGATATAAGTTAATGATTGTACAGCCGGTAGATGCATCGCTTTCACCAGATCATAGAGAACAAGTGGCAGCTGACTATGTAGGTGCTGGTGTGGGCGAATATGTGTTAGTCGGCACAGGGTCATCCGTACGGGTAGAAGAAAATAGAAAAGGTGTAACTATTGATCTTGCAATTATCGGTATTGTAGACTCTGTTATTATTTAACAAGGAGGTAAATATGAAAACCCAATGGGGGGTATTTTCCTCAGTTACACAAGTTGTGCATGCTGCTAAAGAAGCCTTTCATGTATATAGGCGTGTGAGTTTACGAGAGCGAAAGCAAATGATTCAGGCAATTCGTGAAGGCTTGTATAGTTATAGTCATGAGTTTGCTACTCTTGCCTGCCAAGAAACAGGAATGGGGAAAGTAGCGGATAAGATTATTAAAATCAAGCTTGCACTAGAGGAAACTCCTGGTCCTGAAGATTTACAAACTCATACGACACAAGGCGAAGGCGGTATTGTTTTTAGTGAACCATATCCTTATGGTGTAGTATGTGCCATTCACCCAAGTACAAATCCATGCGAAACGCTTATTAATAATACAATAAGTATTTTGTCAGCAGGTAATGTAGCGATTCATTGTCCTCATCCAAGAGCGATGGAAGTATCAAAGTATATAACGAAGATTATCAATCAAATTATTATGGATAAATTCGGTATATGTAATCTTGTTACGACAGTGGATTCTTGCTCATTATCATATATCAAAGAAATTATGAATCACCCTGATGTAGAGTTGATACTTTCTACAGGTGGTTCAGATGCAGCAAGATGCGCTTTATCTTGTGGTAAAAAGGTAATTTCTGCAGGACCTGCTAATCCAACATTTATTGTAGATGAAACGGCAGATGTTGAAAGAGCAGCGTATTGTATACATAAAGGGGCCTCTTTTGATTACAATATAACTTGTACATCAGAAAAAAATATTGTTGTTGTTCAAGATATATTACCTCAATTTAGAGCAGCCTTAGAGTGTCTTAATGTGTATTATGTTGATTCTATTAGTGAAATGTTACAGCTTTCAAAGATATTGTTAACAGAAGATCTAGAAGTGAATCGGCAGTACGGCGGTAAATCTGCAGACACGATTTTGAAGGATGCTGGTATTGTGACCGACCGTTCATATGATTTGATTGCTGTTGAAACAGTACGTATTCATCCTTTTGTTACAAAAGAATTGCTAGCTCCGTTGATTATAATTGTAAAAGCTAGAGATTTTGACTATGCATTACAAATAGGTATTGAAGCTGAGCAAGGATGTCATCATACAGCGGGGATTCATTCTAGCAATTCAGAACGCTTGAGACGTGCAGCTAAAGCCTTTGGTACAGCTATATTTGTAAAAAATGGTTGTTCCCTCGATGGTATTGGTATTTGTGGCGTAGGGGCAACATCCTTTACGATTGCGAATATAACCGGTGAAGGAACTGTGACTGCGAAGGATTTGGTACGTAAAAGAAGATGCGTATGTGTAGAAACACTAAGTTCCTATGCATAGGTCTATGAAAGTTAGTTATGATTGATAATATTAGCATGATTTTTACAACTACAGTCGAATACTATATGTAGAGATATTTTACGTATTGTATGAGAAAGGGAATAAAAACCAATGCCACGAGATCAATTTGAAGAACGTCAGCATGAAGAAACGCGACTAGATATCATGACAGCCATTGGGCATGATTTACTAGAAGAGATACAACAAGCAGTTGCTAATGTAACTGGGATTGCTTTTGTTACAGTAGATTATAAAGGTGATGTATTAACTGAAACGACACATTTTTGTAATTATTGTAAGGCTGTAAGAGATAATCCTACCTCTTTATTGTTATGTAAATTGTCTGATGCCTCTGGCGCTATTATTGCAGCTACCAATAAAGAGGTAAGTATATATATTTGTCCTTGCGGACTCCTAGAAATTGCCATTCCTATTATTGTGGATGGGCATTACTTAGGAGGTTTTATTGGAGGACAAATCTTATGTGATGATGTACCAGATACTATTGTTCGATTAAGTAAAAATATGATTCCTGGAGGACAGAACTTGATTGAACATGATGTGTCGACTTCTAAACCAGAAGATCTAGCTGATATTAAGCGATATAGTTATAGTGAGGTTCTTTCAATTGCTAAGCTAGTCGAATTTATTATTAATCAATTAACAAATCATGAGATTGTATCAAATCGAAACAAGCAAAAAAATCTAAAGCGTATCGGTACATTAGAGCTAAAATTACGAGATACAGAATCTAAGTTATATAGTTTGCAAACTGAATTGGTGCGATATAAGCGATACGTTGATATAGTACGTAACTGTAAACTATTAGACGTAATAGATAGCTTGTCTATTTTAGAAAATGCACCTACTACTGAAGCAGCTATTTTGGAATATACACATACATTAGCTCTTCAACATGATAGCTGGATTGAAGCAACTATTAAAGAAGAATGTTCACGAATAGGGACAATGGTAAATTTGCTAAATTATCGCGAAGATTGTCATACTACGTGGAACGCCAATGTGGATGAAGCGTTGTGGCATTGTATGGTACCTGCTTATGGCATATGGCAATATGTGCAACAAATTATAGAAAATGCACATCAAGATGGGCATAATGAAATTTCCATTATGTTACACACAGAGATTCAAGGAAATCAGGTATCTATTTTTTTAGAAAATGATAGGATCGCACTTGATTCCGATGAATTAAAACTACTGCAAGATGTACTACAGAAGAATACACCTGTAATACATGAAGATATATCTGAGCAGGGCTTATCATTATTGTCTAAATCTATTTTAGAGTTGCAGCAGATGTTTGTAACACAATATAGCGTATCTATACATGTAGAATGCCATCATAAATCTTATGGAGGTATGCAAGTAAAACTTTCGTATCCGTTAGAGTAAATGAGGAGTTAAGTTATGGTCAAAATTCTTTTGGTAGATACTGATCAGTTGCATATGAGAGCTCTACGAAAAAGAATTGCCATGCATATGGAGGCAGATGTTGTTTGTATAAGTACATATAAAGAAGTTGTGGACTTAGGCAAACACGCTGAATTTTCTGTAGCTTACGTTGCAATGGATGTATGTAATCAAAAAGCAAGTGATATTATTAGATATTTGTATTATACGTATCCACAGTGTCAGGTAGTAATGATGGTTAACAAACATATAGAATCGATTGCTACTTTGACTATGAAATATGAAGGCATTGGATATCTTTATAAACCATTTTCTTGGGACGATTTTACTAAATGGATTCCACAAAGTGAAAAGGAAATAAAGAATGTAGTGTGTGATGAGGCTTCTGAATATTTAGACTCTGTATACAATGCATTCTTTAAAGGTGATTTTCTTTTAACTGTAGAGAAAATGTATCAGCTATGCCAACATAAGTGTGAAAACTGTGATAAGAATGCTCTTATTGATATGTTATATTCGTTGATAGATGAGTTGCAAACGAACTTAGTGGACTATTCAGATTGTGTAAGGTCTAGCTTCCATCGTCAACAACCACTTACGTATTTTACAACCAGATATCCAGAGGGCCTTAATGTATGGATATTTAAGACTGTAGATTTCCTATTTATGGAAATATATAAAGGCAAACAAGATATTTTATATACTATTCTTTGCTATATACATGATCATATTCAGGAAGATATATCGTTGAAAGATATCGTGGTAGCTTGTAATGTTAGCCAAGGTTATGTAAGCCGCATTTTTAAGCACAAATTAAATATGACTATTATGCAGTATATACATAAAAAGAAGATAAACTTGGCGAAAGAATACATACTAGGTACAGAAAAAAGTGGGACTCATATAGCTAATATTCTGGGATATAGTGATGTTAGTTATTTTTGTAAAATTTTTAAAAAACATGAACACAGAACTATCTCACAATATAGAGATCAGTTAATTAATGGATAGACAAATGCTTATGAAACAGTCTGAATATATACATCTAGTGACCGACCGAGTCATGACGAAATTAAAAGAACTCAATCGCTGCAGTGTTCCGATTGGTGTTTCTAATCGTCATGTTCATGTATCAAGAGAGGTGTATCAGGCATTATTTGGCCAAGATGAATTAACTAAAAAAACAGATTTAAAACAACCTGGTCAATATGCTGCTAATGAAACAGTAAGCTTGATAGGTCCAAAAGGATGTATTGAAAGAGTGCGTATTTTAGGACCTTTTAGAGATGAAACACAAGTAGAAATTTCTCTTACAGATTCATTTTTGCTAGGTGTAGCTGGTGATATCCGTGAATCAGGAGATTTGAAAGAAACACCAGGTATTACTTTAAGAGGACCGAAAGGAGAACTTAGAATTTCTCATGGTGTCATTGTAGCTCATCGACATATTCATATGCACCCCATTGATGCAAGTCGCATGGGGGTCCTTGATAAGGAACGAGTGTCAGTTACTATCTATGGAGAACGAGAATTGACATTTTCTAATGTAATTGTTCGTGTATCCCCTAAGTTTGCTTTGGAAATGCATATTGATGTAGATGAAGCAAATGCAGGGCGTATTAAGAACAATGATATAGGAATTGTATCGAAGACATAGAGGAGATACAAATGAAATTAGAAGTGATAGAAAATATAGTTAAACAAGTAGTAAAGGATTTACAACAAGAAGGTATTACGATGGAAGCATCTACTTATGAATATGGTGTTTTTGACACCATGGAGGCGGCCATTAGTGCTAGTGAAATAGCGCAAAAAGAATTGATGTCTTATTCTTTGCAAGAACGTAATTCCTTTGTAGATGCAATTCGTGAAACCATTTTACAAAAAGATCATTTAGATATGATTTCACTTATGGCAGTAGAAGAAACTGGTATTGGTAGATATAGTGATAAATTGATTAAAAATAGAGTGGCCGCAGTAAAAACACCAGGTAAAGAAGTGTTGGAAACTAGAGCCATGACTGGTCATGATGGGTTGACTATTGAAGAGTTTTGTCCTTTTGGTGTCATAGGGGCCATCACGCCTACAACTAACCCGACAGAAACCATTATTAATAACTCTATATCTATGATTGTAGGTGGTAATACAGTTGTATTTAGCCCACATCCAAGAGCAAAAAAAGTATCTACTATTTTGGTTCAAATGATTAATAAAGCGCTAGAAGCTGCAGGAGCACCAAATAATTTAGTTACTATGGTTAGAGAACCATCTATTGAAAATACACAAATAATGATGGAACATCCTAAAGTACGATTGCTAGTAGCCACTGGTGGACCCGGTATTGTAAAACAAGTACTTTCTTCCGGTAAAAAAGCAATTGGTGCGGGTGCGGGAAATCCTCCTGTTGTAGTAGATGAAACCGCTCATATTGAACAAGCTGCAAAGGATATCATAAATGGTGCAAGTTTTGATAACAATGTACCATGTATTGCAGAAAAAGAAGTGTTTGTTGTGGAAGAGGTAGCAGATCAACTAGTGTACCATATGAAGAAAAATGGTGCTTATGAAATAACAGATATGTCTACCCTAGATACATTAGTGAAAAAAGTAACTAAAGATGATGGTAAGCCTAATCCGGATTTTGTAGGTAAGTCTGCTAAGGATTTGCTTGCATTAGTAGGTATTGTTGTTGATGATAGTATTCACTTAATTATTGCAAGAACATCAGAACACCATCATTTAGTAACTGAAGAAATGATGATGCCAATCTTACCGATTGTATCTGTTCCTAATGTAGATATTGCGATTGAATGTGCATATCGTGCAGAATTAGGCAATCGTCATACTGCAATGATGCACTCTCAAAACCTTGAAAAGCTATCGAAGATGGCACGTTTGCTAGAAACTACAATTTTTGTTAAGAATGCACCTTCTTATGCTGGTATCGGTGTAGGTGGTGAAGGGCATACAACATTCACTATCGCGGGACCAACAGGCGAAGGGATTACTTGTGCACGGTCGTTCTGCCGTATTCGACGCTGTGTACTAAGTGAAGCATTTAGCTTAAGATAGAGAGGTTTATATGAATGAATCGTTAGGACTATTAGAAGTAAAAGGCTTATTAGGAGCAATTACAATAGCAGATGTAATGGTAAAAGCATCAAATGTGCATGTAGTTAATATTGATAGAGCTAATGGTTTCGGTTGGTTTACTGTAAAAGTCGTAGGCGATGTTGGAGCTATACAATCAGCTATACAAGCGGGTACTTTGACTGCTAAAGAAATGGGTTGTTTTATCGGATCTAAAGTGATACCACGGGTGTCACAAAGTGTAGTCGATGTATTTTTGAAAGAGGAAGAGGTTAAAGAAACCGTAGAACTAAATCAAAAGAACGACCCCATAGAATCTATTAATGTTGAAGATGAAAACGTTACTGCTATAAGCGAAGTTGATACAGTAATTTCAACTATTGAAGAAACAAGAGAAATAGCCCAAATAGAAACTGCTTTAGATTCTACAGACAATATATCTGATGAAGTAAAAGGCAGTATGACATTAGTTGAAATAAATGAAGATGTTAAAGAAGTAAAGCGTCCTCAAGAATCAACAAAATCAGGAAAATCTAAAAAGAAAAATACTTCTAAAAAATAAGGAGATTTATTATGAATAATGCATTGGGTATGGTGGAAACAAAAGGTTTGGTTGGCGCAATTGAAGCAGCAGATGCGATGGTAAAAGCATCTAATGTTGAATTAGCTGGATATGAAAAAATTGGTTCCGGTCTAGTTACTGTTATGGTTCGTGGTGATGTAGGTGCAGTTAAAGCAGCAGTAGAAGCTGGTGCAGTAGCAGCTGGTAACGTAGGAATGGTTGTTTCAACACACGTAATTCCACGACCTCACCATGATGTGGAATCACTAATAGCAAAATAAACTAAAAGCCTATGATAAGGAGGCTGGACATGGATATTTACGATTCTGTCCGACAAATTATTGAAACTATGAAGAGAACTCCTTCAGTTATTAATGATAATAATGTACTTATTGGAGATACTGTACATATTAAAAATAATAAGGCAATTACAATTGAATCAGTAGTTGATACTATTGTAAAAGCTTGTGAGACTGAATCATATCGTTTAGGTGTACCTGTTGTAGTAGCTATCGTGGATGCTAGTGGAAGTCTAGTTTATCAAAGACGTATGGAACGATCTCTTGGCGTTAGCATAGAATTAGCGCCCCATAAGGCGTATACGGCGGTTGCATTTAGATGTAGTACAGCAAAACTTGGTAAAGAAATACAGCCTGGGAGTTCTCTTTATGGTATTGAAACTATGGTAAAAAAACCAATAGTTTTATTTGGCGGTGGTGAACCATTAATGTACGAGGATTACTTATTAGGTGGTTTAGGCATTAGTGGTGGCACCGTAGAAGAAGATATGCTCATAGTAAAAGCAGGACTACAGGCTTTTCAAGAGTATATAAAAGGAGCGTAATAATGGAATCATGGACCTTTAAAACGCAAATTTTTACTGAAAGTGTTAATCATTCTGCGACAGGCTCAAAATCAGATGCATTAGAAAGACTTCGTTTATTAAATGGAGAGCGAATCTTTATCGTTTGTGACCCATTTTTAGAGGGAACGCCAGCTTTACAAACCGTGATTGACTTGATAAGTATTAATAACACTTATACTGTGTATTCTGATGTAGTACCAGATCCTCCTATTGACTCTATTGTTAAGGGGGTAACGGTATTAAGAAAAGAAGAGTCTACAGTACTAATAGTGATTGGTGGTGGATCTGCCATTGATATGGCAAAAGGCATTAATTATTTTTGCAAAACCATATATCAGGTAGGGGTTAAAAAGTTTATTGCTATACCAACCACTAGTGGGACTGGGTCAGAGGTTACATCATTTGCAGTTATAACAGATACTAAAACTGGTGTTAAATACCCTTTATTAGATGATAGCTTATTGCCAGATGAAGCAATTTTAACAACATTTTTTGTAAAATCTGCACCTGAAAAGGTGACAGCTTATAGTGGTATGGACGTGTTAGTTCATGCTTTGGAGTCTTTGGTCGCTAAAAAAGCTAACTATTTCACTGACGCGTTAGCCGAAAAAGCAATAGAATTAGTCTTTAAAAATCTACCAACTTGTGTAGTTGATGGAAAAAATGAAGTGGCACGCGCTGCGATGCATGAAGCCTCTTGTATGGCCGGGATAGCATTTAATCAGGCTGGCCTGGGGATTACCCATGCATTGTCACATCAACTAGGTGGACAATTTCATATTCCTCATGGACTAGCCAATGCGATGCTTCTGCCTTATGTAATAATGTATAATGCGGCAAACTCAACAGTGGCTAAATCAAAATACATTTCTATTGCTCAGAAATTATGCTTAACGAATGAGACAAGTGATGAGAGTGTACAATTAGCCGCTTTGGTAAAATGTGCACAATCTTTGGCTCGTCAAGTGGGTTGTTCTATGACTATGAAAGAGTTTGGTATTGATAATATAACCTTTAAAAACTCATTTTCTATATTAGTGCAACAAGCAATAGCTGATCGCACTTATGGCGGCAATCCTTACGAAGCAACAAAAGAAGATTTAACACGTATATTGACATGTATTATATGAGGTAACACATATGGATGCAACACAAGTGTATGTTAGTGAATTCATTGGAACAGCCGTTTTAATGGCCTTTGGTAGTAGTTGTAATGCATCGTTATTGTTGAAGAATACTATTACTAGTGCCATAAAAACCAACTGGATTGGATTGATGTTTGGGTGGGGCTTTGCAGTTACTTTTGCAGTGTACACCGCTATTAGTTTGGGCGGTGTTGCACATTTAAACCCTGCTATTACAGTAGCTTTTGCAGCAGGTGGATTATTTCCACAAGAATTAGTTATAGGAGCGGTTATAGCTCAATTGTTAGGTGGTTTTTTAGGAGCAAGCATTACCATGTTGCACTATTATCCACATTTTAAAATAACTAGTCCTGAAGAGGGAAACTGTGTAGGCATTTTTGCTACGGGTCCAGCCATAGATCATCGTGGATGGAATTTACTTTCAGAAATTATTGCAACTTTTTTATTTATTTTCTGTGTACTCTTGCTAGGACCTATGGTAAATGGATTGGCACCATTAATTATAGGTTTCTTAGTGGCAAGTATCGGTTTTTCTTTTGGCGGAACTACAGGGTTTGCACTGAACCCTGCTCGTGATTTACCTTCAAGACTTGCATATGCTATATTACCAGTTCCTAATAAAGGGACTGCTAATTTAGGCTATGCATGGGTTCCAATAGTAGGGCCAATGATTGGTGGATTTTTAGCAGTAGGTGCATTTATATGGCTTAAAGCATTTTTAAATTTATGATTTGAGGGGAGGTTATAAACCGTGATAGACAAGCAACGAATAATTCAAGAGTCGGTGCCAGGAAAGCAAGTTACATTGGCTCATGTTTTAGCGAATCCTAAAAAAGATTTGTACAGTAAATTAGGATTGGATAGTGAAGGGCGTAGTGCAATAGGGATTTTAACTATTACACCTGGAGAAGCTGCTATAATTGCGGGGGATATGGCCTCTAAAGCTGCTAATGTTCATATTGAATTTATCGATCGTTTTTCAGGAGCAGTTTTAATTTCAGGAGATGTATCAAGTGTAGAGGTATCTCTAAAAACTGTATTACAAGGCTTTTCAGAACAATTACAATTTAGTATAGTGTCGCTTACACGGAGTTGATAGTGAAGACCTTAAGAAGTACTCTGTGGGTTGGCAGTACCTATTGTCGGGCTGAGATGGTGGTAAAAAACTTGTTAGAACTAACATATTCCTTACCACGGCCTATGGCAATTTATCGTAAAGAAAATTGTCTTTTAACTCCAGGGGAATACATTGAAAATCCTTGGTATTTTTCTGCTTTATTGGTTTCATCTTATAATGTGGAAACTGTTGTATTTGTATATCGATTAGGGGAACCCTTTAATCCATATCCACCTGCTACTGCAGGAGCCTTTAATCGTGAGGTGGTAGGTGTTATCGTGGTTTCTAAATTAATAGATGAAACTGTATGGAAACAAATGCAAGAAGCTAAGCTTTTACTAAAATTGGCAGGAGCTTTGACCGTGTGCGTAGTTGCAGATAAATATGAAAATACCATATGTGAATTACCTAATATATGTAATGATGAATTTGTATATGGCTACGCTGCACTTAAAAATATATTAATACAATCAAATGACAAAGATATTTAAAGTAAATTACTCCTTTCAGAATATCTAGCAAAGACTCTATCTTAATGAACCGACCCCTCAAGATAGAGTCTTTTTATGATACAATAAACTTAATAATGACGATATTTTTACTTATATATCTAATGTTTTAGTAATTTTATTTAAAAGGATTTATTATGGAACAATTTCACTCTATGTTTTCTCTATCAGGTCGTATGAATCGTCGATCTTTCTTTATCAATATGTTTATTGTATTTGCCATCGGTTTTGTGGGCGGCTTTATTATGGGCTTCTCTGGTTATTCTATGTTGAGTATTTTAATTGGTGCTCCGTTTATACTTATCGCTATGGTGCGTGAGATAGCCATTGCAGCAAGACGTATTCATGATCTTAATGGTCCTACATTTTTAGCTTTCATTTATATTGTATTAGGGATTCTTGCCGTATGGTCCCGTGAAATTGGTTGGCTTGTATTAGCGTCTAAAATAATTTTATGCTTGATTCCAGGTAATAAAGGTCTAAATTCTTATGGTGATAAACCAGAGAACAGAATCATATTTTAATAAGGGGAGGATACAACTAAATAAAAGGTAGATGTGATTATACTCTAATAAGTTGAATGGAAAGGGGCGTATAGTATGATTAAACGTTTTCTCATTTTATTTATTATGATGTTGTCTATTACTATGACTGCGGGGGCTATTAGCCTTCAAGAACTACAGTCATCACCTAATTTTAAGTTAGTATCTTATAAGGAATACCCTTCAGAAACGAGTAGTTATGTAGAGAGGTTTTATTCGTTTATTGATTTAAACTCTATTCGTATTGTTGAGTATAATCCTCCTAAATACACTTTACAGTGTACTAATTACATGGTATTTGATTATACAGCTGGACCAGAGATTAAAGAGTCAGAAATGACCATCTATTATGATCTAAATTATTCTTTAGCTACTTTAATTCATGCTAATCGTGAGAAACAACCAAATGCATCCTTAGTTGATGTCATTGAGACAGCTGAACGAGAATCCGGTCTTGTTATAAAATCTAAACCTCTTAATACATATCAATTAAATGGCGATATCTGGTATCCTGAGAACAGATCCAATCATTTGGATAGGGAATGGAAGGGCTCCATTGATCGAAGTCGAGGGTATCAGGTTATTTATGATAATGCGGATGCACTGTTTAAGGCCGTATATCTTCAGCATTTTGATGATATTCTAATACAGTGAGGTGGACTATGAAACGCATGTATTTACTTTTATTATGGTTACTGCCGTTCATTATGTTACCAATATATAGTCAAGCTATATCTCAATCTGAATTAAGAGGTTCTTCTAGATATGTGCAGTTCAAGTCTGTAGCGGATTATAAAGTGTACTATGTAGATATGGAATCGATTACTCCTATAACAGCAACTGAAGGTCATAGACGCATCACAGTTACAGTATATGCACTAGTAGATGGGGAGGATTATATCGCAGCTGTGAAAATGGAATATGATTACCAGTTAGATCGCTCTTTGCGTCAACTTCTCAGCAAACATGATGTATTGAAATCTCAAGGGCAAGATAGTCCATATATTTCTGTATGGCGTGATAAACAAGCTAACATAGGCATTACATGTCGTATTCTTGGTGTTAAGGGGTATACTCTTTCTGGTAATAGCATTGCAGAACTTTATAAAATAGATAATGTTTATAAAGATATCTCAGAGCTTAGCTTCAAAGGCAATCGATATAAAATGCTAAATGCTATCTATAAACAGGCCTACGGTATTTACTTTGATGATGAAATGTCTTCAAAATTATTGTAATCAGCACATTGTATGTTAAGAAAGGACGGCCTATGAAGGTTATTTGTACGTGGCCTACAACGCCACTTTACCAGTCTTACCACGATGATGAATGGGGACGTCCTATTCACGATGACCAACATCAATTTGAACATTTGTGTTTAGAAAGTCTTCAATGCGGATTAAGTTGGCTTACCATATTAAACAAGCGTCATATCATTCGTCAGTGTTTTGATGATTTTGATGTTGAACGGGTGGCTCACTATACAGAAGCCGATGTGGAACGAATCATGAGTACGGAAGGGATGTTAAAATCGCGTCCAAAGATTGAGGCTATTATTAATAATGCGAAAGCCTTTCAACGCATTCAAGAGGAATTTGGATCCTTTTGTGAGTATATTTGGGCTTTTACCAATCATAAAACAATCATTTATAAAGGTCATCCTGCGGGACAGGTACCTGTCAAAAATGAATTATCTACACAAATCAGTAAAGATTTGAAGAAACGAGGGTTTAAATTTGTAGGTCCTGTGACCATATATTCTCATCTGCAGGCCAGTGGTCTCATTAATGATCATGGTAAGGATTGTCCTTGTTTTAATGAGATTAATAAAGCTAATCCTGTGGTATATTTACCAACAGATGAATAACTGTGCACGTAACCGCATTTAGCTCAGCTAGATGCGGTTTTTTATGATATTTTATATTGATTGATGTCGATGTAGTTGATATACTACTTTCATAATGACTTTCATAAGTAAGGGAAAGGATATGATTATGATTGGATTAGGGACGGCCATTAATATGGCCTTGATTATAGGTGGCAGCCTTCTGGGACTTGCCTTTGGTCGTTTCATGAAGGAAAATTTAAAGCAAACCTTGATGGTGGTGAGTGGCATCATCGTATTGCTACTAGGGATGAGTGGGGCCATGCAATTTATGCTGGTCATCGTCAATGGTTCCTTGCAAACTACAGGGCCTCTATTGATGATTGTTAGTATGGTAGTAGGTGCCATTATTGGGGAACTCATCGATTTGAATCGGTGGATTACGGTTTTTGGTGATTGGGTGAAAGCGCGCACTGGTAATACCGGAGATCCAACGTTTACTCATGCATTTATCACCGCATCTCTCACGTTTACAGTTGGTGCCATGGGCGTTCTTGGCTCCATCCAAGATGGTTTAACTGGTGATTACCAGACCTTGCTACTCAAGGGTATTCTTGATGGTGTCATCGTCATGGTGATGAGCTCCTCTATGGGTAAGGGGGCCTTGTTCTCCTTTATTCCTGTCGGGATTACCCAATGGCTCATAACGGCGATGGCTCATGTGGCAGCACCTTTAATGACGCAGACCGCTATAGATAATCTATCCTATGTAGGTTCTATCTTGATTTTCTGCGTTGGTATTGACCTTATTTGGCCTGGCAAGATTCGCATTGCCAATTTGTTACCTGCCATTTTTATAGCTATGGGGCTAACATTTTTAATTTAAATTTAATTTTACATAACCCTCTTTACAACATGCGTAAAGAGGGTTATTATATCTTTCATATAAATCTTATAGTTAAAATGGTTTCCCCTAGGAACGCTTGTTATTGCGACCTAGCGGATACAAAAAGGGCCTTTCTTCGACGAACGGTTCTAGAAACCAGAAAGGATGTAATGAACGAACAAGTTTCCATAACAAAATCTAATATTCGTGGTGCTTTTGGCGCCTTTTTTATCCCAGGTATGTATACAGCCTTGTGGGCTGGCTTTGTACCGTATTTGAAAGCAAAACTAAATATCGGTGAGGATGTATTGGGATCTATGATTTTGTTACTTGGTGTGGGTTCTTGTTTATCCATGGCTGTAGCCGGTAAATTAGTTGAATCTTTGGGATGTAAAAAAACAGTTCTCATCGGTAGTTTTGTGGGCATGATTTCCCTGGCTCTCGTACTCATATGTTCCACCATCTTTGAAACAACGGTAGCCTTATTTTTCTTTGGTATCGGTGTCGGATTAAGTGGTGCTGCAGCCAATCTTCAGGCTATCCTCACAGAAAAGATAAGTAAAAAACATTTAATGGGGGCCTATCATGGAGGCTGGAGCCTTGGCGGCTTCGCGGGTGCCGGTGTACTATTGGTATTGTTAAAGATTTTGAATTTTCCTGTTAATGAAAGTATCTGGGGACTTCTCATCGTATTATTGCTAGCCATAATTGTAGTTAGTCAATTCATGTTGACCTTTGGCACAGATCCAAATGCAAAGGTTGTAAAAAAATCTAAAAGCCCATTGTCGTTCCATCCCATTGCCATCATTTTTGGTCTATTGTCCTTTGTATCCTATTTAGTAGAAGGGGCTGTAGGGGATTGGAGTGCTTTGTATCTTCATGAAGATAAGGCTATTGCCATTCAAGAAGCGGTGATGGGGGTTATGCTTTTTAATGGTACGATGTGTGCAGGCCGTTTGCTCGGTAATACACTTGGTAGACATTTGACGTCGAAACAAGTTGTTGTTGGTGGTTATTTACTCGGTGCTGTAGCGATGGCACTTATCGTAGTATTGCCAGGTTATGGCTCCATGTACACTTATTTATTATTAGGTATCGCCCTTGCTATGGTTGTGCCGAATCTATTCTCCGCAATGGGGGAACAAAATGTTATCCCTATGACACAGGCTGTGGCAACATCTACCATGCTTGGCTACATGGGCATCTTGATGGGACCGGCTTTAATTGGCTTCATCGCTCACGGAACTAGCTTAATGGTGGCATTCGCACTTCTTGCAGCATTACTTGTTATAAGTGCAGGTATTGGTAAGTATGCCTATTATTTGATGAAAAAAAATACTGATGCTGCTGAGTAAAATGTGATGAGATGACTCGATAGTAACCATGTTTTATACGTGAATAATATAAAAGGGTATCCGATTCCTAGGAATCGGATACCCTTTTAGTATGAGCGATTAACGATCGCCGTTGAAGATGGAGTTTTTAACAAGTACGTAGTCTACCTTGCGGATAGCTTGTAATGTTGTGCCACCAGCGTAGGAGATAGCAGATTGTAAATCTTGTTCCATTTCGATTAATGTATCAAAGATAGAGCCTTTGGAATCGATGAAGATTTTTTTGCCTTCTACGTTTTTACGTTCCCCTTTTTGGAACTCAGAAGCGGAACCAAAGTATTCTTTTACTGCTTTGCCGTCAACGATTTTCTCTTCCCCTGGGGATTCTTCGTGACCAGCGAATAAGGAACCAATCATAACCATAGTTGCACCGAAGCGGATGGATTTAGCGATGTCGCCATGATCACGGATGCCGCCGTCAGCGATGATAGGTTTAGTAGCTGCCTTTGCGCACCAGCGAACAGCAGCCAATTGCCAGCCACCAGTACCAAAGCCGGTTTTTAATTTAGTGATACATACTTTACCAGGACCGATACCTACTTTTGTAGCATCAGCACCAGCATTTTCAAGCTCACGAACCGCTTCAGGAGTACCAACGTTACCAGCGATAACAAAGGTATTAGGTAAATTCTTTTTAATGTATTGAATCATATCGATAACAGCGTTAGAATGACCATGTGCGATATCGATTGTGATATAATCAGGAATAAGATTAGCTTTTGCTAATTTATCAACTAATGCGAATTCTTCTTCTTTTACGCCGATGGAAATAGAAGAATATAAGTTTTTCTCTTGCATGCGTTTTACAAAATCAAGGCGGCGCTCAGGTTGGAAACGATGCATGATATAGAAATAGCCTTTTTCTGCTAGTTTTTCAGCTAACTCTTCATCGATGATAGTTTGCATGTTTGCAGGAACTACAGGTAATTTAAATGTACGATTACCTAGTTTAACATGTGTATCACATTCGCTACGGCTGTTTACGATACATTTATTAGGAATCAGTTGTACGTCTTCATAATCAAAGATGTTAGTTGTATTAATCATAGTTTCTATATCTCCTTTGAGGTATAATAAATTGAACCTGTACCATTATACTGAATTTTATTTAAATTTTCAATACGTTCCGAATATTAAAAACTCTCATATAGTTATTATACAATTTTATAGGTGCCTTGTCTGTACCAATTTTACGTATCAAAGATACTTATATTCGTAGGAGGTTATTTCAATGGATCAGTCAAAAACACGTATGATAGCAGAGGCTGGTGTAGCGATTGCTATTGCACAGGTATTATCTTTTATTACATTATTCCATATGCCTCAAGGTGGTTCCATTAAGGCGGCATCTCTGGTGCCTCTCATGATTTTTGCCTATCGTTGGGGAGGTACTCGCGGCATTTGGGCGGGCGTCGTATATGGCGTACTTCACTTCTTGCTTGGTTTTAAATCATCGATTCATTATCTCAGTATCATCTTAGATTACTTGGTGGCCTATGGTGCTATTGGTGTATGTGGTTACTTCAAGGACAACATTACAGGCCTTGTTAGTGGCTCTATTGTAGCCATTGCATTGCGCTGGTTTACTTCTGTTACAAGTGGTGCCGTTGTATTTGCTAGCTACGCACCACAAGGCCAAAATCCATGGATCTACTCCATGATTTACAACGCATCTTACATGATACCAGATGGAATTCTTAATATTATTGTATTGTTATTTGTTTACCAAGGGGTAAAAAGAGGGTTGAATCGCAGTGCTTAATTTAGGCGTAATAATTTTGGCTGGTGGCCTCAGTTCACGTATGGGATATCCCAAGGCTCTATTGCCTTGGGTGAATGGTGAAAGTCTCATTTCTCATGCATTGCGTAACGCTTTAGACCATGATGCAAAAGATGTGCTCATTTCTATTGGTGATGATGAAGCGCTAGGCCAAGCCATTCAGGCTAATATCATCGACACGTTGTCGAATGAAGAAAAAAATAAAGTGTCTATTGTTCGGGATTCTGTGGAGCGATGTGGTCCACTAGGTGGATTGTATAGTGCTTTATCTGTAGGTAAAAGTCACGCCTATGCGGTACTGGCCGTAGATATGCCATTTATGGATTTTAATTTATATTATGATTGGCTATACCGCGTGGAGGGTGATGATTGGTCTGTTATTGTTCCTACTGGTGAAAGTGGTCGTTATGAACCAATGGCTGGCATTTATAAACCATCCATTGCGCCTCTTTTACAGACTGCATTAGCAGGCGAAGATGTATCTTTACAACATGCGCTACATATTGTTGGTTCTGTAATTACTATAGATGCAGTAGATTACAGTCACAATCTCCGCAATGTAAATCATATAGAGGATTACCTATGGGCGCGGGCTGAGGCGGTAAATGCATGTCGTTATGTGCCGATTATTAGCGTAGTCTCTGAAAAGCGTAAAACAGGTAAGACCACTGTTGTGACACGTCTAGTTAGTGAGTTACAAAAAATAGGGGTCTCTGTAGGTGTTGTGAAGAGCGATAAACATGGCTTTCACATGGATTATGAAGGAACTGATACGGATCTTGCTATGAAAGCAGGCGCCACGGCCGTAGCCATTGCAGGGCCGACGGAGACTGCCGTACGGATTCGTACAAAAGAACAGTCTAATCTGTATGATTTGACACAGACATTACCGGTAGACCTTGTTATACTAGAAACTAGGTCCCAAGGCGTATTCCCAATTATTGAGATAATCCGAGACGGATATACCGAGTCGCTCATATCGAGCGAGATAGAACGGGTAATGACTGTGGACGTTACGAAATTAGATGAATGCATACCAGAGTTGGTATGTCGTATACAAGGTATGATGAGGGATATAGATGAAAGCCGTTACTGTTGATGAAGCGCTTCATTTGTGGAGTGAGGCTTTACGAGAACAACATCATAGCATCGAATCCATTGCCGTTGGCGACGCAAAAGGATGCGTGTTGGCCAAAGATGTTTTGGCACCTACCGATGTGCCCGCATTTCATAAATCCGCAATGGATGGGTATGCCTTAGCATATGATCCTAATTGTGATACTTATATCGTCGATGGTATCATCGGCGCTGGTGTTGTATGGGATAAGCCTGTAACAACTGGTCATGCCGTACGAATCATGACAGGGGCCCCTGTGCCAGAAACTTGTGATACCGTTATCATGCAAGAACAGATCCAAGGCTCTGGTGAGATTGGTTCTAGAATTACTATTCAAGGTACGCAACAAAAGGGCAGCCATATTATTCCACGCGGTGAAGAGTGTTTGGCGGGCACTGTTGTTATTCCAAAGGGGACTGAAGTAACCTCTGCGGTCCAAACAATTCTAACTGGCTTAGGTTATATTGATGTATCTGTATATGCGATGCCTCGTATTCTGGTTCTTACATCGGGCCATGAAGTCATCGATCCAGGGGAACCTTTGACTACTGGTAAAATTTATAATTCAAATCGCATGATGATTTGTAGTTTACTAGATGACCTAGGTTTTCGTCATGTCACACAGTATCATGTAAGCGATGCACCAGATAGATTAGATGTAGAAATTGCAAGAGTACTTGAACTTAGTGAACAAGCAGATATCATTATCAGCTCTGGTGGCGTATCTGTAGGCATGTTTGATACAATGCCGCTTATATATGAAAAATTAGGAGCTAAAACACTATATGAGCGCATCCAAATGCGTCCAGGTGCAGCCTCCTATGGGGCCGTTACGCCTAAAGGTCAACTTATCTTTGGTTTATCGGGTAATCCCGGTGCAGCCTTTAATGGTTGGCACCTATTAGTGGTTCCTACCTTGCGTAGATATAAAGGTATTAAAAATTGGTCCACTCCAGTACTTAATTGTGTAATGGATTGCGATCTATCTAAACGTAATGCCTTTGATCGCTACGTGCAAGGCAAGGTCATATTTGGTGATGGTCAACCGCGTTTTGTGGCAAATCGTCATTTTAACAGTAGCAGCATGCTTGGATTATATACCGTTAATGCCTTAGCCTGCATTCCTCAAGGCGTACATGAGGTACATGAAGGGGATATATGTAAGGTATATTTGCTAGGCCTCTTACCAACAATATAATAAATTGCAAGGGACTCATGTATGAGTCCCTTTTTAAATTAGTACAGGCCTGTACTAATTTTTGGAACAGTATGTATCGGAATCAATATTAAAAGATATTATTGACCACGGTTAAATAAATATATCATAATAAATGCATCCCTTGGATTTATTAGGGATGCATTTTTATGTTAGAAGATGAGGTAATTATGGATTACTTTTACTATACATACAAACATAATCATATAGATTTCAGTAGCCATATATACAAGGTTAGTACCTATCATTATAATTGGCATGGAGAAACGGAAATCCTTATTTTATTAAAGGGTCGTATTGAGATGAGCTGTAATAGTGAGGTTTTCACAATGGAACCTCTCGACTCTATCATTATTTCTCCTCAAGTGGGGCACGCTACGTTGGCATTAGAGCAGGATACGACGGCATTGGTTATTCATGTAGGTAAGGATTTCTTTCAACAATTTGATCCGAACTTTGGAATGTATCAATTTGTGATACGCTCTGATAAGTCTAATCGGCATAATCCGTTCTTTACCTCTTTACGACATCACGCAGCCATGATGATGTTGATTAAGTCTAATGGTGAAAGCCCCATTAATCAGATGTGGTTAGAACATCACTATTTAGCATTAGCCAGTAAGGTATATGATGAGATTGATGCGGTTAAGTCGATTCATGGTAAGCCTGTTGATATGACGGTGGCTACCTTTGATAAGATGATTGCCTATATAGATAAAAATTATCAGCAAAAGATTGAATTAGAAGATATTGCCCAAATCGGTGGCTATAATGTGAACTATACATCGCAGTTCTTTAAACGCCAATTAGGCGTTTCCTTTTTAGAGTATCTCTTGCGTATGAGGCTAAGGGAGGCTACAGTTCGTTTAGCTAATTCTGATGATGGGGTTGCTCATATTGCAAGTAGTTGTGGCTTTGCAGATATTAAAGCCTTTAATGTTGCCTTTAAAAAGCACTTTCATACAACTCCTTCTGAATATCGTAAGCAAGCAAAAGAGTTAGGGCGTAAGACCAAATTACATGATTGGAAAGAGATTATATCTACACAAGAGGAAGATATTGTAGAACTACTACAATCTTGTTTGCCTTATGAACATGATTCTAGTTATAAGTTAAAGCTAGAGGACGCGAATCAAAAATTACAAGTTGTTAGAGAACAGCTTGAGTCTGTTGTTAAAAAATTACAATCTTAACCTTAATTATTACAGCCATTGTAAATTGTTATAATTTTATGGTTTTGCGTTTTAAATTTAGGGAGATATACAATCATTAGGTATAGGTAATTTTGTATATACTAAAAATCCCCGTTCCTAAATATAAAAAGAGCACTGCTTTTCAATAAGTAGTGCTCTTTTTCGTGTTTATAGGTAGGTAAAATTTTATATTTTATATACGCTAAAATTTACTTATATAGGTGATTCATTATGATTTTATAGGGATTTCACTCTCAAAAATCAACTTGTATATTGGATAGTTATATTCTGAAAAAAGAGTATAATGAAATCATCGAAAGGAGCTAAGGTTCCGATACAAAATAAATGCTAAGTTTTAAATAATGAAGTCCTGCTGGAGGTTTACGATGAGTACGAAAGAACAACAAGTACAAGAGATGACGAATGTCATTGCCAAGTTCATTGCTTATATGGCAAAGAAATTACCTGATGATGTGGAAGCTAAAATTAAAGAATTGGCAGCCGATGAAAAGAATCCATTAGCTAAAACAATTTATGAAACGATGCATAAAAATATGGACCTTGCGTATGAATTGAATCGTCCTTCTTGCCAAGATACAGGAGTATTGCAATTCTGGGTGAAGGTTGGTTCTAATTATCCATTAATTGGTGAACTTGAAGAAATCTTGCGCAATGCCACATATCAAGCTACGCAAGATGCGCCACTTCGTCATAACTGTGTAGAAACATTTGATGAATTCAATACTGGTAAAAATATTGGTCGCACTGCACCTTACATTACATGGGATATCGTACCTGATCGTGATGATGTAGAAATTTTCCCATATATGGCCGGTGGCGGTTGCTCCTTGCCAGGATCTGGTAAAACATTGATGCCAGGCGAAGGTTATGAAGGCGTTGCTAAATTCGTGTTAGATTTGATGACAAGCTATGGTTTGAATGCATGTCCTCCATTATTGGTTGGTGTTGGTATTGCTACATCTATCGATACAGCAGCGGTTATGTCCAAAAAGGCTTTGATGCGTCCTGTATCCTCTAAGGCTGAAAATGAAAAAGCAGCATATATGGAACAATTACTTGAAGACGGTATTAACGCATTGCACCTTGGACCTCAAGGTATGGGCGGTGATAAATCCCTTATGGGTGTAAACATCGAACATGGTTCTCGTCATCCATCTGTAATTTCCGTAGCTGTTAACGTTGGTTGCTGGAACCATCGTCGCGGTCATGTAGTATTTGATAAAGACGGTAAGTACGAAATTTTATCTCATAAAGGAGTGACATTCTAATGGCTAAACATATTTTGACAACACCAATTCAAGCATCTGATCTTAAAGGAATTAAAGCAGGGGATATTATTTACTTAAATGGTCATATCACAACATGCCGTGATGTTGCTCATCGTCGTCTCGTCGAATATGGACGGGAGTTACCAGTAGATGTTCGCAACGGTGCCATTTTACATGCAGGTCCAATCGTACGCGATCATGGTGACGATAAATTTGAAATGATTTCCGTAGGTCCTACTACATCTATGCGTATGGAAAAATTCGAATATGAATTCGTAAAACAAACAGGTGTACGCCTCATCGTTGGTAAAGGTGGTATGGGTCCTGAAACAACGCGTGCATGTAAAGATTTTGGTGCTCTTCACTGCGTATTCCCAGCAGGTAATGCTGTACTTGCTGCTACAGAAGTAGAAGAAATCGAATCTGCTAACTGGCGTGAACTCGGTATGCCTGAAACCTTGTGGACTTGCCGTGTAAAAGAATTCGGTCCACTCATCGTATCCATCGATGCAGAAGGCAATAACTACTTTGAAAATAAAAAAGTAGAATACAATGCGAAGAAAGAAGAAGTGTTAGAAGAAATCTATAAACACGTAAGCTTCATTAAATAATTGCATTGTGAAATGTAACTACATAGGAGGATTATACGGATTTTGTAGAATCCTCCTTTTTTGTACCCTTTTTTAGGTATATGACACGTATTGGGAGGTATGTATGGATACGAGTGTAATGATAACTCTTGGCTTTTTAGTGTTTGCCATTGTCATGTTTGCATGGGAGAAAATCCCATTGTCTATTACGGCGATGATTGTAGCCGTTGGTTTACATCTAAGCGGTGTATTATCTGCTAAAGATGCCTTCGCAGGTTTTGTAGATCCAAACGTATTGCTCTTCATGGGTATGTTCGTGATTGGTGCAGCCTTCTTTGAAACAGGTGTGGCCGTAGAGGTAGGGAATGTAGTTCATAAGTTTGCTAAAACTGAAACATCTTTGCTCGTTGCCGTTATGATGATTACAGGTATTTTATCTGGTTTCTTATCTAATACTGGTACAGCTGCTGTACTGATTCCTGTAATTATTGGTATTTGTAAAAAAAGTGGTTTTAAACAAACTAAATTATTAATGCCTCTTGTATTTGCCGCAGCTATGGGTGGTAATATTTCACTTATCGGCGCTCCTGGCAACATGATTGCGCAAGCGGGCTTACAACAAGCGGGTCTAGGCTCTTTTGGTTTCTTTGATTATGGTCTAGTAGGTTTGCCAATTCTAATTGTTGGTACTATTTTCTATGCTACAATTGGTAAACGTTTCTTACCAGATGCTCCAAGTCATCAACCAGATGGTGCCTTTGAAGGCAATGAAGATTATAGCCATGTACCGTCTTGGAAAAAATGGACTTCAGCACTTGTATTGATTTTGACAGTTGGTGCTATGATCTTTGAAAAACAATTAGGCGTAAAACTTTATGTGAGTGCCTGGGTAGGTGCTCTTGTATTAGTTGCTACTAATGTTATTAGTGAAAGTGCAGCTGTTAAATCTATCGATATGAAAACAATCATGCTCTTCGCTGGCTCTATGGCCCTTGGGAACGCAATGGTTAAAACAGGCACTGGTTCTGTAATTGCAGATATTATCGTGAATAGCCTTGGTGCTAGTCCATCTCCAATTGTTGTTCTAGTAGTAATCTTTGTGCTTGGTGTGTTCATGACGAACTTCATGTCTAATACTGCTACCTGTGCATTATTGGTACCAATCGGTCTTAGCCTAGCATCTCAATTGGGATTCGATCCAAAAGCGGTGCTTGCAGCTATCGTAATCGCTAGCTCCTTAGCATATGCTACACCAATTGGGATGCCTGCAAATACTATGGTATATAATATAGCTGGCTATAGCTTCATGGATTATGTGAAAGCTGGTTTGCCGCTCATTGTTGTATCTAGTATCGTGGCACTCGTATTGTTACCAATCTTATTCCCGTTTTAAACTATTCATAAGAGTTTAAATAAATGCCTTTGGGATTATTGCCAATTCTGTGCCCCTTTTAATATATAAGGTATTATCTAGCGTTGTAGATATATGAAAAAGATTCATTATAAAAAAATAATTATATGATTTACATCACTGAGTTATATCTATATACTATAGGCGTATGGCTACCATGAAAGGAAAGTTCTCATGGATTATAGTGTTGCTGTTACATTGGGATTCCTCGTATTTGCAATCGTCATGTTTGCATTAGAGAAGATTCCATTGTCTATTACGGCTATGATTGTAGCCGTTGGTTTACATCTTTCTGGTGTATTAACCGCAGCGGAAGCTTTCAAAGGCTTCGTTGACTCTAATGTTATTTTATTCCTAGCTATGTTTATTATCGGTGCTGCTTTCTTTGAAACAGGTGTTGCTGTTGATGTAGGTAATGTTGTTAATAAATTTGCTAAAAACGAAACAACCCTTATTATCGCTATCATGATGCTTACAGGTATTATGTCTGGTTTCTTGTCCAACACAGGTACGGCAGCCGTTATGATTCCTGTTGTCATCGGTATTTGTAAAAAGGGTGGTTTCAACCAAACTAAATTCCTAATGCCAATCGTATTTGCAGCCGCTATGGGTGGTAATATTTCTATGATTGGTTCCCCTGGTAATATGATTGCAAACTCTAATTTGCAAGAGGCTGGTCTTGGTTCCTTTAGTTTCTTCGCTTATGGTGAAGTAGGTTTACCTATGCTTATCATCGGCACTCTATTCTATGCATTCATTGGCAAACGTTTCTTGCCAGAGGTTCCAACTCGTGAGCCTGATGCAAACTATCAAAAAAATGCTGACTTTGATCATGTTCCAATGTGGAAAAAATGGACAGCAGGTTTGGTGCTTGTATTGACTATTGCGGCTATGATTTTTGAAAAACAAATCGGTGTATCTTTAGCTGTTAGCGCTTGGGTAGGTGCTCTTGTTATCGTAGCAACTGGGGTTATCACTGAAACAGAGGCTGTTAAGTCTATCGATATGAAGACAATTCTGTTGTTTGTAGGTTCCTTGGCTCTTGGTACAGCAATGGTAAAATCCGGCGCAGGTGCATTTATTGCAAACCTTATCGTTGATGGTTTGGGTGAGACACCTAACCCATTGGCCTTGTTAGCAGTGCTTTTCTTCTTGTCTGTATTCATGACAAACTTTATGTCCAATACAGCGGACGTTGCATTGTTGGCACCTATCGGCTTGTCCTTGGCATCTCAATTAGGCTTTGACCCCAAAGCGATTCTTGTAGCTATCGTTATTTCCAGTTCTCTTGCATATGCTACACCAATCGGCATGCCTGCAAATACTATGGTGTATAACGTGGCGGGTTACAGCTTTAAGGATTATGTAAAAGCGGGCGTACCATTGATTATTGTATCTGCCATCGTTTCTTTGGTATTATTGCCAATTTTATTCCCATTTAACCCGTAATTTTATATAGGTAAGTCATACTAAACCGTCACCGTTGGTGGCGGTTTTATTTTGTTGAACTCCTCAGTCTATGTGTGCCTTAGCCTATTGATTAGAAAAAGCAATATACATATAAGTAAGAAATAATTAGACATAATCGTCACTTTCACATATAATAAAAAGGTGACGAGTGTACAAATATACATTCACAGTAGACAAAACAGGTGGATATGAGGAGGAATTATGCTTAGCGATATTGAAATAGCTCAACAAAATAAGATGGAAAAAATTCAGGTTATTGCTGATAAATGCGGTCTTACTCCTGATGATATTGAACAATATGGTCATTATAAGGCAAAGATTTCCTTTGATGCCATTAAGCGTTTAGACAGTAAAAAGGACGGGAAATTAGTTCTCGTTACAGCTATTACACCAACTCCTGCAGGGGAAGGGAAATCTACAACTACCATCGGTTTGGTGCAAGCCTTGAATAAAATCGGCAAGAATGCTATTGCTGCACTTCGCGAACCATCCTTGGGACCTGTATTCGGTATCAAGGGTGGCGCTGCTGGTGGCGGTTATGCCCAAGTAGTACCGATGGATGATATTAACCTACATTTTACGGGCGATATGCATGCTATTACGGCGGCAAATAATCTATTGTCCGCTATGATCGATAACCACATCCACCAAGGTAATGAACTAGAAATCGATTTGCGTCAAATTTCTTGGACTCGTGTTCTCGATATGAATGACCGTGCATTGCGCAATGTAACGGTCGCCATGGGCGGTAAGGTGTGTGGTTTTCCGCGCGAAGATCATTTCATGATTACCGTTGCTTCTGAAATCATGGCCATTTTATGTTTGGCTACCGATTTAGAAGATTTGAAAGCACGCTTTGGTCGCATCGTCATCGGTCCTAACCTAAAAGGTGAACCTGTGTATGTACATCAATTAGGCTGTGAAGGGGCGATGGCGCTTCTTATGAAAGACGCTATAAAGCCAAATCTTGTACAAACATTGGAACATACGCCTGCCATTGTTCATGGCGGTCCTTTTGCTAATATTGCGCACGGTTGTAACTCTGTGGTGGCTACAAAATTAGGCCTAAAACTCGGTGATATTGTAGTAACAGAAGCTGGCTTTGGTGCTGATCTAGGGGCAGAAAAATTCCTCGACATCAAATGCCGTTACGGTGATATTTTTCCAAATGCTATCGTAATCGTTGCTACATTGCGCGCTCTTAAAATGCATGGCGGCGTACCAAAACAAGAGTTGAATACAGAAAATGTAGAGGCTGTAACAAAGGGTTTCAGCAATTTGCGTAAAGCTATTGAAAATATGCGCTTCTTCGGTGTACCTGTTATGGTTGCCATCAATAAATTTGCTACCGATACGGATGCAGAAATTGCTGAATTAACTCATTTGTGTAATGACTATGGCGTTGCTGTAGAGCTCAATGAATGTTGGGAAAAAGGTGGCGAAGGCGGTATCGATATGGCTAAACGCGTTGTGGAACTCGTGGAAGGCAGCGAACCAACACCTAAATTCGTATATGAATTAACAGATAATATTGAAGATAAAATTGGTAAAATCGTTCGCACTATTTACGGTGGCGATGGCGTTACATTTGATGGAAAGGCGAAGAAACAAATCGCTCAATTAAAAGAGTGGGGGCTTGATAATCTACCGGTTTGTATGGCGAAAACACAATATTCCTTATCGGATAATCCAGCGTTGTTAGGGGCGCCAACAGGGTTTAAAATTAATGTAACCGATATTCGCGTGGCTAATGGTGCAGGATTCCTCGTATGCCGTACTGGTGATGTTATGGTTATGCCTGGTTTACCTAAACGTCCGGCAGCACTCAATATGGATATTGATGCGGACGGCACTATTAAAGGCTTATTTTAATAATATGGTATTGTAATCGACATAGTATTTTTATTGACATAGTATATAGAGGGGGCGATGGCCCCCTTTATTATTGAGGTGTATATATGGATTTATTAACGAGTTCTATAAAAGATTTTGTGGCCGCTACTGCATCTAAGGAGCCTACACCAGGTGGTGGTGCGATTGCGGCATTAACGGCAGCTACAGGGGCCGCATTGGCTGAGATGGTAGCCAATTTAACCTTTGGCAAAAAAGGCTATGAAGATGTACAAGATGAAATGCATGATTTGCAACATAAGGCGGAGGCTATTCGTGAAAAAGCACTTTCACTAGCACAAGCAGATGCGAATGTATTTAATCTCTTTATGGATGCTTTGGGATTGCCTAAAAATACAGATGATGAAAAGGCAGTTCGTAGTGCAGCGATTCAACAAGCCTATAAAGATGCCGCCAATGTTCCATTAGAGATTGGCCTGATTAGTCATGAAATTTTTGAGCTTGCGCATGTTGCAGCTACAAAGGGAAATCAAAACCTCATTACCGATGGTATCATTGCAGCTATCAATGCAAGAGCCGCTGTTAAAGCTGCATTTTTAAATGTGCGCATCAATATTTCTGGCATTAAAGATGAATCCTATGTAGCTCAATTAAAAGAACAAATGGATCGAATCGAATCTGAACTAGATGAAAAGGAAGCAGTCATTTTGGCCTTATATAAATAATGGACGATAATATGCGTTATGCTATCTAATGTTCGGAAAATATGGAGTTGAGAAGCCTTAGAAAATAAAATATCTAAGGTTTCTCTTTTTCTATTGTTAAAATCCGAATAATAACGTAAAATATAAGAGTAATGTTTGTAGTTTAGAAAACAGGAGACCATTATGTCAGAACAAAACAATACTGTTGACTCTATGTTGCCAGTACCCAAGCTGTTTGCCTATGGCTTACAACACGTATTAGCAATGTATGCAGGTGCTGTAGCGGTACCTATTATTATTGCGCAAGCTATGCATTTGCCTGTAGAGGATTTAATCCGACTTATTACAGCGGACTTATTTACTTGCGGTATTGCCACACTTATTCAAACAATAGGGTTTGGTAATATTGGTGGGCGTATTCCGATGATTCAAGGCGTAACCTTTGCCTCTGTTGGTCCAATGGCCATGATTGGGGCGCAACACGGGATGACCGCCATTTACGGTGCTATCATCGTTGCAGGTTTATTTACATTCCTGGTGGCACCATTCTTTAGTCGCTTGATTCGTCTGTTCCCACCTGTTGTAACAGGTACTATTATTACAATTATTGGTATTAACCTTATGCCTGTTGCTGTCAACTGGATGGGCGGTGGCGTAGGAAATCCACAGTTTGGTAGTCTTACCAATATTGGCCTCGGTTTTCTTACCTTCTTAATCGTTATATTTACCTATAAATTTGCTAAAGGTTTCCTTGGTAATCTTTCCGTATTAATTGGTCTTATTGCAGGTACTGCCATCGCTTTTGCAATGGGGGTAGCCAATTTTGCTGAGGTTGGTAAAGCTCATTGGGTGGCTGTTATTGAACCATTCTACTTTGGATTACCAACATTTGATTGGGCCTCTGTGATTTCCATGATGATTGTTATGCTCGTTGTTATGGTTGAAACAACTGGTGATAGTATCGCAATCGGTGAAATCGTAGATAAAAAAATTGGTCGCAAGGAATTGGCGTCCATCATTCGTGCAGATGGTCTTTCCACTATTTTTGGTGGTATTCTCAATAGCTTCCCGTATACAGCATTTGCTCAAAACGTTGGTCTTATCGCTGTAACACGCGTTAAAAGTCGTTTTGTAGTAGCTGCATCTGGTGTAATCTTAATTCTATTAGGCTTATTCCCTAAATTGGCGGCTGTTGTAGCAAGCATTCCAAATGCAGTGCTCGGTGGTGCTGGTATTGCCATGTTTGGTATGATTATTGCTAGCGGTATCCGTTCTCTTGGTAAAGTTAATTTTGATGGCAATCAAAACTTGATGCTTGTGGCGATTAGTATCGGTGTTTCCATGATTCCTATCGCTGCACCAACATTCTATGCGCATTTCCCAGCATGGGCTCAAATTTTATTAAAATCTGGTATTACATTCGGGAGTATCATGGCTATCATGCTTAATCTATTGCTCAATGGCGTGAACAAGGGCGATGAATTTAAAGAAATGGGCCGTCGTTAATCGACTTTCACAATAATTAATACTAAGAACTCTACTCATAATGGGTAGGGTTCTTTTTTGAAAGTAATACACCCAAATAGTGACTAAACTCACAGGGATTACACCTATATACTATGTTATAATAAATTGATAAATTTAGATAATTTGTTCCCATAAGAAGGGAAGGACTGTATGGCTGAAGGAAAGATTATTGCCATCTCTATTAGCGAGAAAAAAGGGCAAAAGAAACATAATATTGAATCTGCCAATCTCATCGTAGATCATGGCATGGAAGGCGATGCACACGCTGGTAATTGGCATCGCCAAATTAGTTTACTCGGCATTAAAAGTATTGAGCATATGCGCAATAAGGGGGCCGATGTAAAACCTGGTGACTTTGCTGAAAATATCACCGTTGAAGGCGTCGTATTATACGAATTGCCCGTAGGAACTCGATTACAGCTAGGTTCTGAGGTATTATTAGAGGTAACACAAATCGGTAAAGAGTGCCATCACGGCTGTGAAATTATGAAACAAGTGGGATCCTGTATTATGCCTACGCAAGGAATTTTTGGAAAAGTTCTAAAAAATGGTACAATTAACGTAGGTGATGAAGTATCGATTATTAAATAGTGAGTTAAACGAGGTGTGCTATGAAGGACGCATGGGGCCGTACAATTGAATATGTACGTCTGTCTTTGACAGATGCGTGTAACTTTTGCTGCCCTTATTGCAGACCGGCAGAGATTACGCCACAAAGCCAAACACAGATATTATCTGTAGATGAATGGATGACCGTATTAGGTGCTTTTCATCATGTGGGGGTGAAGGCCGTACGCCTTACAGGTGGTGAGCCTTTGCTATACCCTTATCTTGAAGAGTTATTAGCTCGCATTAAGAAAATAGGCTGGTTTGAAGACCTTTCTATGACCACAAATGGCAGTTTGCTTGCACAGCGTGCGGCAAAACTAAAAGAGCTAGGTTTAAACCGTGTAAATATCAGTCTTGATTCTTTAGATAGCGATGCATTTGCTCTTTGTGTAGGCAAAGCCAATCAACTGGATTCTGTACTCAAAGGTATTCATAGTGCTATTGATGCAGGCTTTACCTCTGTTAAAATCAATACTGTTCTATCGCGTCACTGGACTGATGATGAAGTTCGTTCTTTGTTGCAATACGTGGAGACTTGGCCTGTCATATGGCGCTTTATTGAATATATGCCATTTCAAGGCGATGCATTTCATGGACCAACCTTTGATGAATGGAAGGCTCAATTAGAACGCGTAAGTGGTGGGATACTTACAGAAAATCACTCTGTATATGGTTTTGGACCTGCAACGTATTATAATTTACCGAGTGGAAAGGAAATTGGATGTATATTCTCCATGTCCCATAGTTATTGTGATACTTGTAATCGTGTTCGCCTTACCTCGGATGGTCAAATGCGTCTATGTCTCTTGCGTGATGATGAATCTGATTTAGTATCTCTTGTACGTAGAGGCCTAAGTGAAACCGAACTTGCCAGTTATATTGAATGGGCTTTACAGCGTAAACAAGAACGTCATGATGGAATTGCTATGGATCAACCAGAGCGACCAATGTGGCGTATCGGAGGGTAGCATGGGATTTTTTGATTTTCTAAAACCAAGAAATAAAGAATATGTTGAATCCTGTTGGCCTGGGGGCAAGATGCTACAGGTTCATATGGATTACGACACACAAAAACAGCTATTTACTTATGTGGGGCGTTATGGTTTACAATTTAGTATAGCTAAAGCAGATTTGACGGAGATTATTGTAAAAGCAGTAAGCCGTACCCATAGTGTAATTCAGTTTTATAAAGGTGATGAATGTGTAGGGACTACTGATATTACTCCTACAGAGGCTTGTGAAACGATAAAGGATTGGATGCAACAATTCTAGTGTATATATTTTATAGGAATGTAATAAATATTCTTTACATTCCTATAAAATAGGCATATAATAAGTCGTGTCATGGACCACTAGCTCAGCTGGCAGAGCACCTGACTCTTAATCAGGGTGTCCAGGGTTCGAACCCCTGGTGGTCCACCAAAATAAACCCGCACTGTTGTGCGGGTTTTTCTTATTGTCTGTCCAAGAAAATGGGTGCAAATCAATGTGTATTATTTTGAAAGCTTCTTTTGCTTTTCTTTTTTTATTTGTTGGATACTTTTAGTCGGTGTAGCTAAATCTTCTGGCATAGTACCGCCTAATTCTTTAATGGTTTGCCGCACTTTTGCCCCAACGTCATGGTGAACCTTATTAGCTTGTGGTTTTCCTTTTATTCCCTCACGGCGTAATTTTTCATCAGTTTGTGTAGCGCGGAATAGATTAGCAGCAAGTTCAGTACTTCCCATATAATCTAAAATCTTCTGAGATTTTTTTAAACCTTTTCTAGCATGAATTTGTTTTACTCCTAAACCGCCATATAAACCTTTATATCCTTCATTTTGAAAAATAGCATAATCTCTTGGTTCTTTTATTCCTGCTTGGTTAGCGGCTTCAGCTAAAGAAATATTATGCTCTTTAATATCTTGTCGGATTTGCAAGCGTAAGCTATCTTCTTTTTGCAATTCTAATTGCTCTTGCTTGTGAGTTTTTACCGCAAAATAAGTTTGAGCTAATGCGATTACCTCTTTACGCGGATCACCATTCATAGCGATTAAGTAACAAGCGTATCTAGAGAGTACTATATCTTGTATACTACGTTGTAAGTTAGCCCCAACATCTACCAATTTGTTGACGTCAACAAATTCGGATTGAACCACATGACCACTGGCTTCACAAGCATTTTTTGCCTTTTCAATAATTTTATAAAAATTTCGCCATTCGGAGTATTCAAGTATCCCTTGTAAATCCCTAGCATACCAATACTCATTACCTTCGTCATCAAGTTGTTTTATCGAATCAAAAGGCGATGTATACGAACCTGTACTAGTATCTTCCTCAAGAAAAAAGAAAAACATATAAGTTTCACCTCCTATTATGATATGTGTCCATTTCTCTGTATACATACTATTTACCTAAGTCGATAGTTTTTTATTAAAAGAATCTTGCTGTTAAACATGTTAGAGCGTGTAACGGTATTGTAAAGCGGTGTAAGTATGGACATAATAAAATAGCTAACAAGTTTAGCAAATACATTAACGCTACTGGTACTAGCACTAGCAATTTTAAACTTGTTAGCAAAGACTAAAAAGCAGGCGGGTGAAAGCCCAGCCACCTTCTCGACATCATTGTAAATCAACGAGGTGAATTATGCAATATTTAGAATGGCTGATTAATATAGCGACTATTATTGTTTTAATATTAGTAATCGGATGTTTTGTTAGAAGATTATGAAATTGAAATTTGGACTAGATGATATTATGACTACACAAGAGGCTGCAGAGGACAGTGTTAGAAATAACATTGATATTGATTTATCTCGAGTAAATCATGACCAGAAAACAATGGTTATGGTCAAGACAGATTAACTATGACACATGAATTAGGACATCTATTATTACATCGCGTAGAGACGATTACTTTGGCGAGAGAAGATGGTGACATACCACCATATAAGGATCCTGAGTGGCAAGCGAATGCATTTGCAGGTGAATTACTAGGACTATATGAATATATTAAGGACATGAGCATAATAGACATAGCAAGTCATTATGGAATCACAGAAAAAGCAGCATCAATACAAAGAAGAAATCCTCTAATTAATGTTAGAGGTATTAAGTTAGTGATGTATATATGCTGACTATATGTATTCATTAACTTGATATGGGGACTTCTACATTTAGAGATGTGGAAGTCCTCTTTTAGTTAAAAAGATTTATTTGATTTATGTCAGATAAAATATATAGTATAGTTAAGGCAGACATAAGGAAGGAGGTGATGCCATTGAAGAAGTTAAGGAAGATAACAAAAAAAGTGGCTACCAATAATAACCGCGTTTATCCAACTTGCAATCGCAATAATACAGTTATTAAATCAGTAACCACAGGGGCTCGTAAGAGCCCCAATCTTCCTAACTATTATAACAATGGCGAGCATATGATTTCAAGATTAACTTTAATAATTAGTATTATTGCCTTTGTGTTATCCGTTTATAATCTATTAGTAATATTAGGAGTTCTATAATGAAATTAGATGATGTAATGACCACACAAGAGGCGGCAGAACGCTGGAATGTTACTGCTGATTCTCTTAAACAAAATTGTAGGGGGCGTGTAAAGAATGGATTTTTAGAAGGAGAATTTAGAAAATCAGGAAAAATGTGGCTTGTCACTAGACAAGGTATGGAACGTCTATATGGTAAAGAAATAAAGTCTTTATAAATTTATTCTGATAAATATTGCATAGACAATAAATTAGTAATCACTTATGATTGGTATATAATACTATTTCTCATTAGGAGGTTTCAAATGGCAGTAGATGTAGCTAGAACACAAGATGTATATAAAGATGCTGGTCAAAGTGTCAATTTCACAACATTATTATTAAATCGTAAAGATCGCGATGCAGAATTAGAAGTAATCCAAGATATGGCTGATCGTATTCAAGCCATTAAACGTTCTGTTAGTATTCGTGCTAATGGCGAAGGCTTAGGTATCGCTTTTGGCTTTAGCCGTAAAGCATGGGATTATTTATTCCCTAATGCACCTGTACCAAAAGAGTTAGAAGACTTCCAAGGTATTAAAGGTGATAAACAAGATGTGCCAGCTGTAGCGGCTGATTTGTTCTTACATGTACGTTCCAATAATGAATCTGTTACATATACTGTAGTGGATCAAATCATGGAATTCTTGCGTCCTATTACATCTGTAGTTGATGAAACTCATGGTTTCCATTATGAACAAGGTCGTGCTATTATCGATTTCGTTGATGGTACGGAAAATCCTGTAGGCCAAGAAGCAGTAGAGTGGGGCGTTATCGGTGATGAAGACCCTGAATTCACTAATGGTTCTTATGCATTTGCACAAAAATATGAACACGACCTTGATGCTTGGCGTGCACTTCCTACAGAAATGCAAGAGAAATTCATTGGCCGTCGTAAATTCAGCGATATTGAATTAGAAGATGATGAAAAAGATCCAGCAGCTCACAATGTAGTAGCTCAAGATAATCGCGATGACGAAGAACATAAAATCGTTCGTATGAATGTAGCATTTGCACAACCTGGCCAAGGTGTGCGTGGCACATATTTCATTGGTTATGCTCGTTACTGGGATGTAACGAAAACAATGCTTACGAATATGTTCACACAAAACGATAAATTGCTCGATTACTCTAAACCTATTACAGGTATGTTGTTCTTTATTCCATCCCTTGATACATTGGATGCTATTGCAGAAGGCGAATTATAATCGTTGTAATTTTACGATATAATTATTGATAAAATAATATGCAATAAAATCTATAGAAAGCACCCCGTTTGGGGTGCTTTTATGCTATAATTAAAGAATATTATGATTCCATAGAATTTAGTTTGTAGAGGTTGCCCATGAATTATACAAGTACACGTGGCACTGTTGCCGTAAATGAAACATATGCGTTATTACATGGTTTGGCAGAGGATGGCGGTTTATATGTACCTGCCTTGTTTCCAACGAATTGTTTAAAGTATGACGACATCAAAGATAAAACGTATCAAGAGGTGGCGGCTGTTGTATTGGCGAAATTATTCCCTTGCTTCTCTGAAGCCCATTTAAAGGAAATGATTAATTCTGCGTACAGCGATGCTAACTTTAGTACTCGCGATATTGCGCCTTTACATTCTTTGCTTGAAAAGGTATCCGTATTGGAATTGTTCCACGGTCGCACACAAGCCTTCAAAGATATGGCACTTTCACTATTCCCATATTTGTTGGTAGCAGCAAAGGAAGCGGAAGGTGAAACCAAAGAGGTTCTTATTTTAACTGCTACATCTGGCGATACAGGGAAGGCTGCTCTTGAAGGTTTTAAAGATGTACCGGGTACACATATTCAGGTTTTCTATCCAACCGATGGCGTGAGCCCTATGCAAGCAGAACAAATGCAAAAACAAGAAGGCGCTAATGTTAACGTAACTGCTATTCATGGTAATTTCGATGATGCGCAACAATTCTTAAAACGTTTATTCGTCGATGCCAATACAGCTAAAGAAGTAGCCGAAAAAGGTGTTATGTTCTCTAGTGCGAACTCCATCAACATTGGTCGTTTGGCGCCTCAAGTGGTGTATTATGTGAATGCCTATGCTGAACTCGTTGCACAAGGTGCTATTCACGAGGATGAAGCGTTTAACGTAGTGGTTCCAACAGGTAATTTTGGTAACATTTTGGCTGCTTATTATGCTAAAAAGATGGGGATTCCTATCGGTAAATTAATCTGTGCATCCAATCAAAATAATGTACTTACGGATTTCTTTAAAACGGGTACATATGATATGAATCGCCCATTCTATACGACGATTTCTCCATCCATGGATATTTTAGAATCCTCTAACTTTGAACGTTTCTTGTACTATATCTCTGGTGAAAATAGTGAAAGGACCGCTCAATGGATGAAGGATTTGAAATCCACAGGTAAATTGTCTGTTAATGAAGACGAATTTAAACGAGTACAAGCTAATTTCAGTGGTGCTTATGTAAATGATGACGAAACAAAGGCTATTATTGAGCAAGTATATAACTCCTATGGCTATTTGATGGATCCTCATACAGCTGTTGCGATGGGCGCGTATATGAAAGAGTTAGAAGCACATCCAGAGGATGGTGCTCGTCATACTATCATCGCATCTACAGCTCATCCGTTCAAATTCCCAACACCAATTTGTGAAGCTCTTGATATCAAGATTGGGGCTACTCCTTATGAAAGCTTAGAAAATATCTCTGCTGTTACAGGTGTAGGATTCCCTAAACAATTGGCTGCGCTACAAGCTAAGCCATTGCGCTTTACAAAAGCTATCGATAAAGAAAATATGAAACAAGAAATTTTGGATTTTGTCGATACATTCTCTAACTAATACGATACCGCTCTTCTTCGGAAGGGCGGTATATCTATATCTATAATCTGTACACATTTATACTGAAGGTTGTATAAAAGATTGTGGCTTGATTGAGTGATGAGAACTATTTTTGGGGAATAGTTCGAGGAGGAGTTATGGCTAAAAAAGGCCTTATATACGCTTTATTGTCTGCGCTTTTATTCAGTACGATGAATGTATTTGTTAAGCTATTGGGGACAAGTATACCGGCTGGTGAAATTGCTTTTGCTCGGGGGCTTTTTGGAACCGTAGCAGTACTTATTATCATGTATATGAAGGGGATTCATTTTTCTAAAGAAGATAGAGGTTTGCTTGTTATGCGGGGCCTATATGGCGGCTTTGGTATGGTCTGCAATTTCATTGCCTTAGTACATTTGAAGTTATCTGATGCAACGATTTTATTTCAAATGACAGGAATATTTGTCTTTATTTTTAGTGCTTTGTTTTTAAAAGAGTCGTTGCCAAAAGGTGCGGGAAAATGGCTTGCACTGATTTTTGCTGCCGTTATGATAATGGTAAACCCATTTACCTATGAATCCTTCTCGTGGTATGCATTGGTTGCTATCTTGGGCGCTGCACTGGCTGCAGCGGCCTATACAACTATACGAACCATTAGTAAACGTGGAAAACATAGTAACTTTGAAATCATGGCATATTTCATGATTACTAGTATGTTTGCAGGACTTGTAGCCACTGATGAATTTGTAATGCCTCAAGGCTCAGATTGGTTTATTATCGTTATTATAGGTGGCATTTCTGTAGTGGCACAATTCTTCTTGACTGGTGCCTTTGTTACAACAAATGCAGTTGTGGCACAGTTCTTGCAATATGTGGGCGTATTTATTAGCTCCTTCTATGGATTCTTATTCTTTGGTGAAAGTTTAGCTCTCGTTACAGTAATCGCAGGTATTGTAATGTTCATATCTTCCGTTATGCTTAGTCGTCTTAAAGAGGAACAAGGACTCTTTAAAGGTGGCAAGATAATAGAGGAAAAAACAAAATAAATGTCGTATACTATATAATAGTAGTATTGGCGCATACAAAGGTGTGACCATCAATAAGTGATATCGTTGAATGGTGGCACCTTTTTTGTATATTGTAGGAGTGTGATAGACATGTTTATGGAATGGATTCAAATTGAAAATTATCGGAACCTCGTGGATGTAGAATTACACTTTCACAATGATATCAACTATTTTGTAGGCGAGAATGCAGTAGGGAAATCTAATTTTCTAGACCTTTTAGAACAGATGATGAACGTCAGAGGTTTTCAAGAAAGTGATTTTGCGGACGTCAATAAACCAATTCGTATTGAGTGTAAATTATCGTTTTCCGAATTGACTACGTCCTTTCAAGATATTATAGGACCGGAGGCTGCTATTTATTTGCGCCTTGAGCAAGTGGTGCAAGAGGTATATCCTCGACTCTATAAAATCGATGGAGAACAGTTGAGCCCCGTTCCTTTGTCCATGTTGCGACACGCTTTATACATGTGCCATCGAGATACATCGGAGGCTGAATTATATTCCATTCCTACTTCGGTATACATGGAATTAGGAAAGCAACTTGTTTCGTATTTGCCACAAAGCGGATTGACCGGAGATGAGACAGTTGTTCTAGATCGACTTATTAATGTGAAAAAAGGGCTGGATCCAGAATGTGTTCTTAATATTCAGCGCCTTGTGGAGCTATTAACATCATCTACAGAGGCTACCTTGATTCGCAAGTACTCTATAGATAATGTGCGCCTCATCATGGCGGTGGCACTGAAAATTTTAGCTCAAATTTATATGAAGGTGCATAGTGCCTCTACTAACTTAGAATCATTGCTCGTATATGATAGTGAGGGACGTCGATATTTACCAGTCTTCATCAGCGTTGATGAGCCTGAACTTCATTTGAGCCCTTATTTGCAACGGGCTGTGCTCAGTTATTATCGCCAAATTGCAACCAATGAAAACCCTGAGTTTTTAGCACTGATTAAGCAGCTGTTCCAAATTGATGGATTGTTAGGGCAATTATTCGTTGTTACGCATAGTACAGATGCTTTAGTAGATGATTATCGTCATATCATTCGTATGTATCGTAATGAGGAGGGGCTAGTTCGTACAGCTTGTGGCGTGACCTTTAAATTTGCGCGCGAAGTGGAAAAGCATTTGATTATGCATTTCCCAGAGGCTAAGGAAGCACTTTATGCGCGTTGTATCATTTTAGTGGAAGGGGAAACCGAATACGGTAGCTTTGCAGGAATGGCAAAGAAATTAAATGTCGACTTCGATTATTTTGGCATTTGTCTGATCAATGCCCGTGGCGAATCCTCCATTAGCAAGCTCCATAAACTATTTAAAAGCTTTTCCATTCCTACAGTTGCGCTCTATGACCGTGATGTTATGGATAAGCATAGCAAAACGCATGCCAATGTGTTTTACACGAATGAAATCTGTTTTGAAATGGATGTAGTATCTCATCTAATTCACCATCACCATCGTAATGTTTTGGATATGATTGTCCAAGATATTATCGATACAGGTCGCGGTATGGTAACAAAAGATATGGCTCGCCGTGGTTTTTCTAAATTAGGTGTCGATGATCGTCAAGCTATACAGCGGTGTTTAAAAAATATCAAAGCAAAGGATATAGAAACTTTATTATTATATTATTTTTCCTGGTTCTATAGTAATAAAGGTGTCATTGTAGGGCGTAGAATTGCTCATTATATTCCTGAGCATATGATTCCACCAGCATTTATTGCCGTTATTGAAAGAGCCAAGGCTTTATCGCTTGAGTCCTCTATTATCAAAATAGGATGACGAGTATATCAAAAACTTTCAATGAACTATATCGAAAAATATTGACATGGATGAAGTTTTCTTTTATGATTAATGAGGTTAATTTTTCCGGACGATTTAAGTGTGAGTAGGAGTTAAACATGAAGGAATTTATTAAAGAGTTTAAAGAGTTCGCTTTTAAAGGGAACATGATGGACCTCGCTGTAGGTATGATTATTGGTGCAGCTTTCACGGCATTAGTGAATTCTGTAGTTAGCAATTTGTTCATGCCATTAATCAGTGTGTTCACTGGTGGTATTGATTTTAGCAATCTATACATTCCATTAAGTGAAGCATCTAAAGAGGCATTTGTAAATGGTGCTGATATTGCAACAGCTCGCGCTGCCGGTGCTGTATTGCCTTACGGTACTTTCATTACTGATCTAATTCAATTCTTAATCTTAGCATTTGTTGTATTCTTGATGATTCGTGCGTTGACGAAGTTGATGCAAAGTGCTAAAAAAGAAGCTGAAGAAGCACCAGCGACTACAAAAGAATGTCCATTCTGTAAAACAGACATTAATATTGATGCAGTTAAATGTCCAAACTGTACTTCTGATTTGAAATAATCACATACTATGAAAGAGCTCTAAAGGCATATTGCTTTGGAGCTCTTTTTTGTCTTTTGGGTCTAATTTTTGGTAAAATTCTGATTATAGGATACAATATAGATACATAAATTTTTCGTTAACATATGTGTGCTATTAAAGCATTAGGAATATATTTGATAGAAGGGATGGAATGATTATGGAACGTAAACCTTTAGTGGTAGTACCGGGCTTGGTTCGTCGCGATGTAATCGCTTATTTACAAGAACACGTTGATGTACGTCAATGGACAGAAAAAACTAAAATGCCTAGAGAGGTTTTAAAAGAATGGTTGCGTGAAGCCGATGGCTTGTGGTCTATTAATTCCATATCAGTTGATGCTGATCTTGTGAAAGATGCTCCCAATTTAAAGGTAATTGCACAAGCGTCTGTAGGTTATGATAATGTAAAAATTGATGACCTTACGGCCGCTGGTATCCCTTATGGTAATACGCCAGGGGTGCTAAACGAAACTGTGGCAGAATTGGCTTTCACCCTCATTGCAGCGGCTAGTCGTCGTATCATAGAAAATGCAGCCTTTGTAAAAAATGGTCGTTGGGCTGAACGTCCGTCGAATATTAAGGGCTTTGATTTAAGCCGCCGTACGCTTGGCATTATTGGTATGGGCGCTATAGGTGTTTCCATTTCTCGTCGTGCGCGTGCCTTTGGCATGACTGTTGTCTATCATAATCGTCATCAACGCAATGATGATCAATTGTATAGAACGACGTATATGGAATTAGATGAACTGCTCGCTACCAGTGATGTTGTATGTATTATGGCGCCATTAACAGATGAAACGTATCATATGTGTGATGCAGAGTTCTTCAAAAAAATGAAAAAGACCGCATTATTTGTCAATGTGGGTCGTGGTGCCATAGTTGATACAGATGCTCTTATTGATGCACTTAAAAATGGTGAAATTGATTATGCCGCTCTTGATGTAACCGATCCAGAACCATTGCCTACAGATCATCCATTGTTGGAAATTGATAATTGTTTAATTGTACCGCATATTGGGTCTTATACAGACCGTACACGTTATGATATGTCTATGTTAACAGCGAATAATCTCATTGCTGGTGTTAATAAGAAACCTCTAACAACATGTGTTAATGAACAAATCAATTATAAAAAGCCTGAAATGGATGTGGAATCCGCTTTGGCAGAACTTAAAAAAGCAGGTGTTGATGTAACTGATTTCGACTAAACTTTGATAAGACCTTAAAAAATGTGCGGTCCTATGTAAAATATGGTAAAATAAAAGAATATTATCACATGGAGGTTGTAACGTTGGAACATAAAGACATTGAACAAAATGTAGCTCCTGAAGAAGTTGTATCTGTTAACTTTATCGAAGCTGAAATAAATAAAGATAATGAAGAAGGCGTATACGGTGGCCGTGTACATACGCGATTCCCACCAGAACCAAATGGTTATTTACACATTGGTCACGCTAAGTCTATTTGCCTTAATTTTGGCTTAGGTGAAGAATATAAGGGTTTAACAAATTTACGTTTTGATGACACAAATCCTGAAAAGGAAGATGTGGAATATGTAAATTCCATTAAAGAAGACGTGGAATGGCTGGGATTCCATTGGGATGGCGACGTACGCTATGCATCTGATTACTTTGGCAAAATGTATGATTATGCCAAAAAGCTTATCACTTTGGGTAAGGCTTATGTAGATGATCAAACAGCAGAAGAAATCCGTCAAACGCGTGGCGATTTCTCTACACCTGGTACGAATAGCCCATATCGCGATCGCTCTGTAGAAGAAAACTTAGCTCTTTTTGAAGACATGAAAGCTGGTAAATACGGCGATGGGGAAAAGGTGTTGCGCGCTAAAATCGATATGGCGCATCCTAATATTGTTATGCGTGATCCAGTTCTTTACCGTATTGTAAATGCAGAACACCATAATACAGGTAGTGAGTGGAAAATCTATCCTATGTACGATTTTGCTCATCCCATTGAGGATGCTATTGAGCGTATCACGCACTCTATTTGTACATTAGAGTTTGAAGTACACCGTCCGTTATATGACTGGGTATTAGAGGATTGGGAAGACACTGAAAAACCTCGCCAAATCGAGTTCGCTCGTTTAAATGTAACAAAAATGGTTATGTCTAAACGCAAATTACGTGCTCTTGTAGAGGCTGGCCTCGTATCCGGTTGGGATGATCCTCGTATGCCTACCATTTCTGGCTTGCGTCGTCGTGGCTATACACCAGAAGCCATCCGTGATTTCTGCGACCGCATTGGTGTAGCTAAGGCGGATAGCACCGTTGATATTGCATTGCTTGAATTCTGTATTCGTGAAGATTTGAAATTAAAAGCTCCACGTCCAATGGTTGTCATCGATCCTGTTAAGGTTATTATCGATAATTATCCAGAAGGTCAAACAGAACCTTGTGTGGTTGAAAATAATCCAGAAAATGAAGAGTTGGGTAACCGTGAAGTTATGTTTGGTCGCGAAATTTATATTGAGCGCGCCGACTTTATGGAAGAACCGGTTAAGAAATTCTTCCGTTTGGCTCCTGGTAAAGAGGTCCGTCTAAAAGGTGCTTACTTCATTACATGTACTGATGTTATTAAAGACGAAGCTGGTAATATTACAGAAATTCACTGTACATATGATCCCGAAACTAAGAGCGGTAGCGGTTGCACTCGTAAGGTAAAAGGTACTTTGCACTGGGTAGAAGCATCTACAGCTGTAGACATCGAAACTCGTTTATATGATTATTTACTTAAAGAAGAATCCGATGGTAAAGACTTCTTAGGTGACTTTAATCATGAATCTTTACAAGTAATGCATAGTAAAGGTGAAGCGAGCATTGCTAATACAGTAGCTGGTGATAGATTCCAATTCTTGCGCCAAGGTTATTTTGTGACTGATAAAGATAGTACTGCCGATCATATTGTGGTAAACCGTATCGTAGGTTTACGTGATACATGGGCAAAACAACAAAAGAAATAGTTGTGATGTATACCGCCCCTATAAGGGGCGGTTTTATTTAGGAGAATCGTATGAAATCAATGATAGCTTTAGCTCTCGCTGGTGTTGTAGCGATGAGCACGTCCGTAATTGTTGAGGCCGCTAATATTAATGCTAGTAAATATGCTGCCACATATGGCACTTATAATGGCGTGAAATTAAATGACGGCGTTACCATCTATGATAATGCTCCCAAAGCATTATTTGCAGGTGCTGGTAAAACAGATGTAAAAACGGCTCTTATGCAAGCTGGTATTAGCCGCGCAGATGTATATACACTTAATATTAAAAATAATAATGAAATGAATTATGCTGTTTTCTCCAACACTATGGTGAGTGAAAACCATAATCTTGTCAGTATCAAACATGTGAGTACAGATGCTAGCGATGTAGGTAATTTTGTTGCTTCTATCAATAGTGGTAAGGCTACAGAATTAGGCCAATACCAGGTGGTGACACCACTAACTAAACATAATAAGGTATATGTAGGTGTATTGAAATATACAAGTAAAGATAATAATAATTCTTATAATGAGATTCTTCATGTTGCTGTTACTGAAACTAAAAACACCGGATTGAATGCACGCTTTATCGCTATTGATGAAGAAAGTGATGCCAAGGTATTCCCTCGTGTTAGCCATTTACTTAGCATCAAATAACAAATAATTATTGAAATAAATTATCAATTATCTTGACAATATTTCTCATCAAGAGTACTATGTGTATATAGGAATTAATCTCAATAACTTGAGAGATTTCTGTGTAGATATGCAACAGGCAGGTACGACTATGATGGATTCAATTGACAATATCATTGGATTTCATTGTGCACCGGCAATTCGAGGTATTAAGATCTCGAATTTGGTTTCTATTCCACGGGACATGAATGAACAAATCCAATTCGTTTTGACTGAATATAATAAAGAGTTTAATGAAAAAGGTTTATTCTTCTTTGAATTATGTCGCTGTAAGGCGCGTAGACTATTATTGGTGTTCCGTGAGACACAATTACGAGACTATGTACGGCAACCTGCGGTAATGAAATTTTTGAAAGCTTACGGTTATCAAGATACGATGAGTATTATGGAAATGCTCGAGCATTTGCGATACCGTATGGAAGCAAGCATTGATTTCCCTCATGAAATCGGTGTGTTCCTTGGATATCCGCTAAAAGATGTGAAATCTTTCATTTCTCGTCGTGGCAATGGTTATTCCATGTGCGGCGAATGGAAGGTTTACCACGATGTAGTAGATGCACAACGCTCTTTCTTATGTTACAAAGCATGTCGTAAATTTTGTCAAACTCAATTGATGTTGGGAAAAACATTTAGTTCATTGGTCGCAAGAACGGCCTAGGAGGTACAAGATGATTGGTGTAATTTTTTGGTCCGGTACAGGCAATACAGAAAAAATGGCTTATGAAGTAGCTGAAGGTATCAAAGCTGCAGGTCAAGAAGTAGAAGTTAAATCCGTATCTGAAGTATCTGTTGATGATGCAGCAGCTTACGAAAAATTAGCTCTTGGTTGTGCTGACATGGGTGCAGAAGAATTAGAAGACGGCGAATTCGAACCATTCTACGCAGAATTAGAATCTAAATTAGGCGGCAAAAAATTGGCTATCTTTGGCTCTTATGGTTGGGGTGGTACTTGGTTAGAAGACTGGGGCACTCGCATTAAAGACGCTGGTGGCGAACTCGTTGCTGATGGCTTGGCTATTTTAGGTGAACCCGATGATGATGGCATTGCACAATGCCAAGAATTAGGTAAAACATTAGCTAACGCATAATCAATCCTAATATAATATATTAGGCTGTAGTAATGACATATCATTGCTACAGCCTTTTTTGTATATATTTATGGAAACGTGTACTACTTTGGTATATAATTAAATATTATCATTATAGAGGAGGCGCGTTATGAAGGATGAACGATTTATAGTTACCTATCGTATAGAAGCAAATAGTTATGAAGAGGCAAAATCTATTGCTTGGGGTGTGCAGGTTGAACAGACCATAGAATTCCCTTATGAATTTGTAACAGACCCATATATTAAACATACGATTACAGGTCGATTAGAGTCTTTAGAAGCCATGTCGCCGGATTCAACGTATGCTAATGTAGGAATACTGCCAAATGTGGCTATAGATGCATCTCGGTATTATATAGCACGCATTTCCTATAATGTAGAAACAACAGCTATGGAGGCAACGCAATTTTTAAATGTTGTCTTTGGCAATTCTTCGTTGCAACCACATATTTGGGTAGTAGATGTAGAGTTATGTCCATCATTATTAAATGTATTCAAAGGCCCGCGGTTTGGACTTCATGGGATTCGCCGATTGGTCGATACCCCAACACGTCCCATGATTCAAGCTGTTATTAAACCGATGGGCACATCGAATGAAGAATTGGCACGCATGTGTGGTGCATACACTCGTGGTGGTGTAGATGTCATTAAAGATGATCACGGTATTACTAACCAATCCTTTTCTCAATTTAAAGATCGGGTCAAACGTTGTGCTGCTACTGTACGAGAAATGAATGATGCCCATGGGAAACATGCGTTATATGCGGCCAATGTTTCTGGTGATGGTACGGATGTGCTAGAACGGGCCTATTTCGCTAAGGAGGCAGGTGCTACGGCACTTATGGTGGCCACTGGTCTTATAGGTGTAGGTTGGCTACATAGATTGGCAACAGATGAAAAATTAGGATTACCAATTATCAATCATCCTGCGTACTCAGGTGGCTTTGTGAGCCCTGGTGTGTCAGGTGTGGCTGATTATTTGCAATTAGGTTTATTCCCTCGCTTATTTGGGGCTGATATGGCTATTTTTGTATCCTATGGTGGTCGTTTTACCTTTACTCAAGAACAATGTCAACGTATTTGTTCGTATATTAAGCAGCCTATAGGTCTTATGAAAGCGGCATGCTCCGCGCCCGGTGGTGGTGTGACGGATGCGCGCCTTCCAGAACTAGTTAGTTTATATGGTAATGATACGATGTTTCTCGTAGGCGGAGATATGTTCCGCCGTGGTTCAGATCTTGAAGCTAATATGGCGTATTTTGTTAGCCGATTAGAAGAATTATGTGAATTGAAAAAATGATAACGGTGAAAACATAGCTTTCACCAATAGTAGATATTTAATGATATGGAGTGTTTTGATGAGCGAATCCTCACCATTGGAGGTTCATGTTATTGCTAGTGGTAGCAAGGGCAATTGTATAGTTATAAAAAAAGGAAATTCTGTTATATTGCACGATGTGGGTATTAGTTGCCGCCGCATTGTAAATGGACTGAAAGAATTACATATAGATATGAGCCAAGTGGAGGGGATCTTTATCAGTCATGAACATAGTGACCATATTGCAGGTTTGCAGCAATTATTAAAACGCTTTGATCTTCCTGTATATACAAAGAAAGGGACTTGGCGTGAGATTCAAAATAAATTGATTGTACCGAAACATCAACTGGTGGAACTGACTAAAGGAAGCTTGTCGTTAGGCAATTTGACTGTCGAACCATTCAGCGTGAGTCATGATGCTGCTGATCCTATCGGAATTAATGTATTTGCAGGTAAAGATAAAGCAACTGTTGTTACTGATACGGGTGTAATTACAGATACTATATTACGTTGCTTAGATGACACTACATTGCTTGTGTTAGAGGCGAACTATGACCCTCATATGCTTCGCTTTGGTCCATATCAACCATTTTTAAAGCAACGCGTTACCAGTGATGAAGGTCATTTAAGTAATGAAATGGCTGCTCAAGCGTTACTCATGATGAAACGACCTGATTTTATGCAGGTTATCTTGGCGCATCGATCTGAAAATAATAATAATCCTGTTCTGGTAACACAAACGATTGGTCAAATGCTCGTAGATGGAGGCGTTAGAATTGGCCCTGAAATTAAATTACAACATGGGCAGCCAAATGAAATTGTATCGATGCAATCGGTTCAGAAAATATAGAGGTATATAATGAAATTTCATGTAGTCTGTATTGGTAAATTGAAGGATGCTTACCTTCGCGATGGTGTGGCCGAGTTTGTCAAACGCATGCGTTCTTATGGGGGCATTGCGATTACCGAATTGAATGAAAGTAAAATCGGGGATAAGCCAAGTGATGCGGACCGTAAACAGGTTGTTATAGAAGAAGGGCAGCGACTATTAAAAGCGGTTCCTAAGTCCGCTTATACAGTGCTTTTAGATGTATATGGTAAGACCATGTCCTCCGAGCAATTGGCCGCTATGGTGTCCCAACTAGAAGTGGATGGCATCAGCGATATGGCCTTTATTATTGGTGGCGCCTTTGGTGTTAGTGATGAACTTCGTCAAGCCGTTAAATATAAGCTATCCTTTAGCCCTATGACCTTTACACATCAAATGGTGCGCCTCTTGTTGGTGGAACAAATATATCGTAGTGCTAAAATTAATAGAAACGAACCATACCATTGGTAATACAACTAATAATTATTAGGTATATTCAAAAAAATGAAAAGGAGTTTTCATATTCGAAGTCGAATAGTATAATAAAGAGTAACGTTATATGAAGGAGGAATTCCCTATGAAAATCCAAGAAGTAATGAATAAATATCCTGTTACTGTTGCCAAAGATGCACCTATTTCTGATGTAGCAGATTTGTTGGTGAAATACAATTTGACAGCTGTGTCTGTTGTCGATGAAGACAATAAGTTATTAGGTATTATTTCTGAAGGCGACTTATTGTATAAAAAGGTTCGTCCTCATGTACCACATTATGTAAATGTACTAGGTGCTAGTATCTATTACAACGGTATTGGTGAATATAATTCCCAATTTAAAAAATTATTGGCATCTCATGTTCATGAATTGATGACAACTGAGGTTATTACAACAACACCTGATAAGGACGTAGAAGAAATCGTATCCGTTATGCTTGATCAACATTTGAAAAATGTTCCAGTTGTTGATAAAGAGTACCATTTGATTGGTATTTTATCTCGTCGAGACATCATCAAATTGATTGCAAAAGATAATTAATTAGTAATATAAAACTAATGCTAAGCAGCCACTCTACATGGGGTGGCTGCTTCCTTATAGTGCTAAGAATTGCATTGAATTTTCATTTATGATATTATAAGGAGTGCATAATATACTACAGAAATTTGGGCGGTAGCCCTTCAAGGAGGACATATTTTAATGAAAGCAACTGTAAATCCTGTTGATCAACACGTAGTAACTTTAACTATCGAAGTACCTGCAGCAGAAGTAGACAAAGGTATCAAACAAGCGGTAAAACGTATCGCTAACCAAGTAAATATTCCTGGTTTCCGTAAAGGTCACGCACCTCGTCGTGTATTGGAAATGAACTTTGGTAAAGAAGCAATCTTAGAAGAAGCATTTGAAGTATTGGCTAGCCAAAACTATAGTGCAGCTCTTCGTGAAAACGATATCGTTCCTGTATCTGAACCAGAAATCGAACGCGAACAATTCGAAGAAGGTAAAGATTTAATCTTCAAAGCTACTGTAACAAAACGCCCTGAAGTAAAACTTGGCGATTACAAAGGCTTAGAAGCTGAAAAACAAGATGCCACTGTATCTGATGAACAAATCGAAGAACAATTGAACAACATTCGTGAACAACAAGCGAAAATGGTTGTTGCTGAAGAAGGCGCTACAATTCAAAAAGACGACTTTGCAGTAATCGACTTCGCTGGTTCCGTTGACGGTAAACCATTTGATGGTGGCGAAGGTAAATCATACCCATTACAAATCGGTTCCGGTAGCTTTATCCCTGGTTTCGAAGATCAATTGATCGGCGCTAAAGCTGGTGATGATGTAACTGTAAAAGTAACGTTCCCTGAAGACTACTTCGTAGCAGAACTTGCTGGTAAAGAAGCAGAATTCAAAACTCACATCCATGATATTAAACGTAAAGAATTGCCTGAATTGAACGACGAGTTCGCAAAAGAAGCAAGCTCTTACGAAACTATTGAAGAATTGAAAAATGATCTTCGCAAAAAAATGGAAGAAGAAGCATCCCGTCGTGCAATCGATACTTACAATGCTGAGTTAATTCAAACAGCTGTTAAAAATGCAACTGTTGAAATTCCTGAAGTAATGATCGAAGATCGCGTAGAACAAATGATTCAAGAGTTGGCTATGAACATGGAAGGCCGTGGCTTGAAATTAGATGACTACATGAAATTCTCCAATAAAACAATCGAAGATTTACGCTCTGAATACAAAGAATCCGCAGCTGAAAACGTACGTGCGGACTTAGTTCTTGATGCTGTTGCAACAGAAGAAGGCATCGAAGTAACTCCAGATGATATGAATCGCGAAATTTTCATTATGGCTCAAAACTTTGGAGCAGATCCTAAAGAAGTTTGGGATATTATTGCAAAAGAAGGTCGTGTAGCTATGTTAGCAGGCTCTGTAGCTCGCAAAAAAGCAGCTCGATTCATCATCGATAATGCAAAAGGTGCAGAAGCAGCAGAATAATGCTTGCTCACTAGGTACATGAAAAGGTGATTATATGTATGTACCAATCGTAGTAGAACAAGGCGAGCGCGGCGAGCGCTCGTACGATATTTACTCTCGCCTGTTAAAGGATCGCATTATCTTCTTAGGGGGACCTATTGATGATAATGTTGCAAATGCGGTGATTGCCCAAATGCTTTTCTTAGAAGCAGAGGATCCAGATAAAGATATTCATTTGTACATTAATAGCCCTGGTGGTGTTGTTACTGCTGGTATGGCTATTTATGATACGATGCAATATATTAAACCAGATGTGTCTACTATTTGTGTAGGCTCCGCTGCTAGTATGGGGGCTGTATTATTGACAGCTGGTGCAAAGGGAAAACGCTTTGCATTACCTCATGCACGCGTTATGATTCACCAACCATTGGGCGGTGTTCAAGGTCAAGCATCTGAAATCGAAATCCATGCTCGTGAAATTCTTCGCATGCGTGAAGAATTAAATGGTATTTTAGCATCTCGCACTGGTCAAGATATTGAGGTAGTAGCACGTGATACTGATCGTGATAACTTCATGAGTGCCAAAGATGCTGTAGAATACGGTTTGATTGACGAGGTGTTAACTCGCGATACTCTAGAAAGCAAGTAATGGAGGCGCTCATTGGCAAAAGATAAAGATACCATGCGCTGCAGTTTTTGTGGTCGCACAAGTGAAGAAGTAAGAAAACTAGTTGCCGGTCCTAATGTTTACATTTGCGATGAATGCGTAGCGGTTTGTGAACGTATCATCGAAGATGAACTTGGTGACATCGGTACAGAAGACTTTAAACTAAAAGAATTGCCAACGCCAAAAGAAATTAAAGCACATCTTGATCAATATGTTATTGGTCAAGATGATGCTAAAGTTTCCCTTTCGGTGGCAGTATATAACCATTACAAACGACTACAAACAGATAATATTGTAGATGATGTAGAATTACAAAAGTCCAATGTTTTATTTATTGGACCTACAGGTAGTGGTAAAACATTATTGGCTCAAACATTGGCTAAAATGTTAGAGGTTCCATTTGCTATTGCAGATGCAACGAGTTTAACCGAGGCTGGCTATGTAGGGGAAGATGTAGAAAATATTCTATTAAAGCTCATTCAAGCCGCCGATTATGATATCGAGCGGGCTGAACGCGGTATTATTTATATCGATGAAATCGATAAAATTGCCCGTAAGTCTGAAAACCCTTCTATTACACGTGATGTGTCAGGGGAAGGTGTGCAACAAGCACTTTTAAAAATCTTAGAAGGTACTGTAGCTTCTGTACCACCACAAGGTGGTCGTAAACATCCTAATCAAGAAATGTTACAAATCGATACTACAAATATTCTCTTTATTTGTGGCGGTGCATTCGATGGTATGGATAAGGTAATTACAAAACGTACCGCTAAGAAAACATTAGGTTTTGGAGCTGATGTACAACGCGCTGAGGAACGTGATGTGTCTGCGATCCTTAAAGAGGTTGTACCAGAAGATTTATTGAAATTTGGCTTAATCCCTGAATTTATAGGCCGTTTACCCGTCATGGTAACATTGGACCTATTAGATCGAGATGCACTGGTTCAAATTCTAACAAAACCGAAAAATGCATTGACTAAACAATATGAAAAAATTCTATCCCTCGATGGTGTAGAATTAACATTTGAAGACGATGCATTAGAAGAAATCGCTGATGAAGCATTACAGCGTAAAACTGGTGCTCGTGGTTTGCGCGCCATTATTGAGAAGGTGATGAAGTATGTTATGTATGAAGTACCATCTATGGATGATGTGGCCAAATGCATAGTTACTAAAGACGCTGTAAAGGGCACAGGTGAACCTATACTCAAAAATGAGGCAGACAAAGAAATCCAGCTGAAATCGTAATTCGAAGAAACTCATTTCTGTGTAGGAATGAGTTTCTTTTCATAATATAAATCCTTGGAGGACATATGAATTTACTAGAAGTAGGTATTCCTACCGTTCCCCTTAGAGGAATGGTTGTATATCCGAATATCGTAATTCATCTCGATATCGGTCGAGACAAATCCATCAAAGCGGTAGAAGCCGCAATGAGCGAAGACCGCATTATGGCTGTCGTATCTCAAAAAGATGACGCCGTTGATGCACCTACGGTTCATGATTTGGCCCAAATGGGTACACTTGTAAAAATTAAACAAATGTTGCGCTTACCAGGTGGTATTGTTCGTGTTCTCGTTGAAGGGATTACTCGTATTCGTGTCATGAACATTACGAGCATGGACCCTTACTATGTAGGGGATTATGAACGTGTACCATCTGTATTTGAAGATGATGTAGAACTTGAAGCGTATCGTCGTTTGGTGCAATCCAAATTTAATGAATGGGCTGATGAGTCTAAATCGATTACAGAAGATGGCATAACTCGCGTTATGGAGCTACGTGATCCATGTGAATTGGCGGATCAAGTGGCGTTTATGTTGCCTATCAATAACGCAAAACAACAAGAATTATTAGAAGAATTATCCGTAGCTAGACGATTGAATATGATTGTAGGTATTCTTAATATGGAGTTACAAATCTCCGATTTAGAAAACTCTATTAATAATCAAGTTCGTCAATCTATGGAAAAGGCTCAAAAGGAATATTTCTTACGGGAAAAAATCCGCGTCATCCATGATGAATTGGGTGATAAGGGCGATCCTGAGGAAGAAGCAGAAGAATTAAGAGAACAATTAAAAGCTCTTAATTTGAGCGAAGATGTTCACATTCGTATTGATAAAGAAATCTCCCGCTATAGCCGTATGCCTCAAATGATGCCAGAAGCGACGATTTTAAGAAATTATCTGGACTGGGTATTAAATTTACCGTGGAATACTGTTTCTGATGATCGCCTCGATATTAACGAAGCTAAAGAGATTCTAGAAGCGGATCACTATGGCCTCGAAAAGGTTAAAAAACGTATACTCGAATTCCTAGCAGTTCGTAAATTAACAGGTAAAAATAGTGGTTCTATCCTTTGCTTGGTGGGACCTCCTGGTGTTGGTAAAACATCCTTGGCGTCCTCTATTGCACGAGCAATGAACCGCAAATTTATCCGTGCGTCCCTAGGTGGTGTTCGCGATGAAGCTGAAATTCGCGGCCATCGTCGTACCTATATCGGTGCATTGCCAGGTCGTATGATTCAAGGTATTAAAAATGCAGGAACTAGAAATCCTGTATTCTTGCTTGATGAAATCGATAAACTAGCATCTGATTATAAAGGTGATCCATCATCTGCATTGCTCGAGGTCTTAGACCCAGAGCAAAACAGCTCATTTAGTGATCACTTTATCGAAATTCCTTTTGATTTCTCTGATGTATTTTGGATTACTACTGCTAATGTGGCATCCAATATTCCTGGTCCATTATTAGACCGTATGGAAATCATCGAGCTTTCAAGTTATATGGAAGACGAAAAATTAGAAATTGCAAAACGCTATTTAGCACCTAAACAAATCGAGAAAAACGGTTTGAAAGATAATAAAATTAAATTATCTGATGCAGTGTTAAAGAAAGTTGTTTCTGAATATACCCGCGAAGCTGGCGTTCGTACATTGGAAAAAACTATCGCTAAAATCTGTCGTAAGATGGCATATCAAGTGGTAGAACAAGGTGTTGAAACGCCGAAGATTTCCATTAAAAATTTACATGAATACTTGGGTGCTCCTATCTTTATTGATCAAGAGCGTGAAAAGAAACCACAAGTTGGATATGTTAATGGTCTTGCGTGGACCTCTGTAGGTGGTGTAGTATTACCTTGTGAAGCCACAACTATGGCAGGTACTGGTAAATTGGCATTAACTGGTAGTCTTGGAAAAGTAATGCAAGAATCTGGTCATGCAGCGATGAGTTATATTCGTCATAATGCAAAAACCTTGAAGATTGATGAAGATTTCTATAAAAAGTTAGATATTCACGTTCATCTTCCAGAAGGAGCAACGCCTAAGGATGGTCCTTCTGCTGGTATTACTATGACCTTGGCCATGGTATCTGCTTTGACAGGCCGTAAAGTAAGAGCTGATCTTGCTATGACTGGTGAAATCACATTGCGTGGCCGTGTCCTACCAATTGGTGGTCTTAAAGAAAAATTATTGGCAGCATTGTCTTATGGTGTTAAAGAGGTTTTCATTCCTAAAGGAAATGAAAAAGATATTCCTGAATTACCAGATAACGTTAAAGAAGGTCTTATTATTACATCTGTAAAGACAATGGATGAAGTTTTAGCAAAGGCACTTGTATAATGCAAAAGAAGAAAAAATCCACAAAACACATGGGTCCAAAACCACAATATACAAGAAAAGAGATTAAAGGACCTCGCATTATAGCGGCAAAATATAATACATCCTGTGTAAAAGCAGATCAATATCCTGAAGGGGATACAGTAGAAGTAGCTTTCTTAGGACGCTCTAATGTGGGCAAATCTTCATTGATTAATTCCTTGTGTAATTATCGTGGTCTTGCCTTAGTGAGTGGACAGCCTGGTAAAACAAAGACGATAAACTATTTTGATATTGAATCAAAAGAGGATATTAGCGAAACGGAAGAACGTCGATATCACTGGTTTTTAGTCGATTTACCTGGATATGGCTTTGCAAAGACAAATAAAGATAACCGTAATATGTGGTCATCCTTTATTTCCGATTATATTTTGCATTCTGAACGCTTGATGTTATTATGCTTACTTATCGATGGGCGTCATCCAGAGATGCCTATTGATAAGGTGGCATTTGATTGGCTCGTTGAGGCTGGTGTACCACTACAAATCGTAGTGACCAAGGTGGATAAGCTCAATGCTAAAGAGAAAGCAGTCAATTTAGCAAAGATTAAGGAAATGTATCCAACGGATACACCGCCGATTATGTATAGCTCGCTAAAACACACTGGTCGTGAGTTACTACAACAACGAATTAATAAAGTACTAGTAGGAGATGAAGCATGAGTAATACGAATCAGTTAGAGATGATGGAACGCATCGCTCTTGATTTAGAGCGTGTTGAACGTGCTCTTGCATCATCTTTTAATACAGGGGCTGAGGATTTTAATGATCTAATCAGACCTTTATCCGAAGCTGGTGGTAAACGACTGCGTGCACAATTATGTTTGCTTATCGCTAATGCAGGTCAATCGATAGAGACAGACCGCATTAAAATTGCAGAAGCTGTTGAAATGTTACATTTGGCGACATTAATTCATGACGATGTATTAGACCAAGCTGAAATTCGCCGTGGTGAAGATACTATTCATAAGCATAAGGGCAATAAGGTGGCTATTTTAAGTGGTGATTATCTTTTTGCCAAGGCATTTCGCATTGTATCTGAAATGCCGCATATGGAATATTTGAAGGTCTTTTCTCATATCATCAGTTGCCTTGTGGAAGGTGAATTTATGCAAATGGAAGATGTATATCGCATCGACCAGGGGATAGAGCGATATATGATAAAGACGCAAAAGAAAACAGCCGACTTTATGGAAGGCTGTATGGAACTCGGTGGCTTATTAGGCGGTTGGTCTAGTGAAGAAATTGGTTATCTTAAACAATATGGTCATGCATTAGGTATGGCGTTCCAAATTACAGATGATATCATGGATTATCGTGAAACATCTGATACAACTGGCAAGCCTGTTGGTAATGATCTTCGAGAGGGGTTATTAACCTATCCATTGCTCAGTATTGTCAATGAAACTAACAAAGATCAACTGCTAGAAGATATCCAAAATCTTAACCATGGTGGCAATGAGCAAGACATCATTGACTATGTGATAGCTCGAGGTGGAATTGATAATACATTGCGCGTAGCCCAACAGTATTGTGATGATGCGTTGTCCGCATTACAGGCAATTCGTGATTTTGAGGGGAAAGAATTTTTAGTATTAGCCGTTCAAAATTTGGCAGATAGAAAGGTATAATATGGAGGCCTTCGAACCTAAAGCTTTCGAATATCCCATTAAGAAACCTTCATTCGATAGTGTAGTTCGGCAAAAGCGACGAGAACAGGCTCAAAAAGCTGAACAGGAACGATATGCTGTTATTGATGCCGATCCGAAAAAAAACCATCCAGAACCGTTGTATACGGAGATGGAACAAAAAATGATGGATGAAGCTGCTAACCTATCGTTAGTAGGTCATTTGTCAGAGCTTCGTAGACGCATTATAATTATGGTCATTTCTATTATTATAGGAACAGGGATAGCCTATTATTATGTAGATGTTTTATTAGATATTTTATTGGCCCCTGCTGGCAAATTATATTATATGCGTCCTACAGAAGCCTTTTTTACCTATATGAAGGTATCTATTGCGGGCGGCATGATTATGGCATCGCCTATCATATTGCATCAAATATGGCTCTTTGTAAAACCTGCGTTGACAGCTCGTGAAAAACATCTGTCAAATTGGATTTTACCAGTAGCCTTTTTGTTGTTTCTAATAGGCATTCTATTTTCCTATGCATTGGTATTGCCCGCTGCTGTTAAGTTCTTTATGGGCTTTGCTACAGATGAGTTACAACCGATGTTTTCTATCGGCCAATATATGGATTTTGTGTTAGCTTTTGTGCTGCCGTTCGGCTTTATATTTGAACTGCCGCTGATGATTATTATTATGGGATATTTTAATTTAATTACATCCCAATTTTTAAAGAAGAAACGCAAACTATTTATTTTGCTTTCCTTTATCATAGGTGCAGTAATTTCACCTACACCGGATATGTTTTCTCAGACTATGATTGCATTGCCGATGATATTATTATATGAAACTAGCCTCTTTGTGTTAGCTAAAGTGATGAGACGATAAGTACTTACTTTCAGGAGGAACGATGAAAACCTACGAAAATTTAACCACCTACAATCCTGGTGAAATCGAAAGTAAATGGTATTCCTATTGGGAAAACCAAGGTTACTTTCACGAAGAAGTGGACACTGATAAGGAGCCGTTTAGCATCGTATTGCCACCACCAAATGTTACAGGTATGTTGCATATGGGGCATGCGCTCGATAATACATTACAAGATATCTTGATTCGTTTTAAACGTATGCAAGGTTACAATGTGTTATGGATGCCTGGCACCGACCATGCGGGTATTGCTACACAAATCAAGGTAGAGGAAATGCTCGCTAAGGAAGAGGGAAAATCCCGCTATGATTTAGGCCGTGAAAAATTCGTAGAACGCGTTTGGGAATGGAAGAAAGAATACGGCGATACCATTGTTAAACAAATTCGCAGCTTAGGCGCATCTTGTGACTGGAGCCGCGAGCGTTTTACCTTGGATGATGGCTACTATCATGCAGTGCGCGAAGTATTCGTAAAACTTTATGAAAAAGGTTTGATTTACCGTGGTGAACGTATCATCAACTGGTGCCCACGTTGTGCTACAGCTTTGTCTGATGTAGAAGTGGAACATGAAGATGAGCATGGCCATTTATGGCATATTAAATATCCTGTAAAGGGGGAAGAAGGCCGCTTTGTTGTTGTGGCTACAACACGTCCAGAAACTATGTTTGGTGACGTAGCAGTAGCTGTAAACCCTGAAGATGATCGTTATAAAGATCTCATCGGTAAAACATTAATCTTGCCATTCGTTAACCGTGAAATTCCTGTCATTGCCGATGACTATGTAGATGCGAGCTTTGGTACAGGTTGTGTAAAAATTACACCTGCTCATGACCCTAATGACTTTGAAATGGGGCAACGCCATAATTTAGAATCCATCGTTGTTATGAACAATGATGCCACAATGAATGAAGGGGCTGGCAAATTTAACGGTATGACACGCGAAGAAGCGCGTAAACAAGTGGTAGCAGAGCTTCAAGAATTAGGTTTACTGGAAAAAATCGATGATCATGACCATGCAGTAGGTCATTGTTCTCGTTGTAATACAATTATCGAACCAATGGTTTCTAAACAATGGTTTGTAGATATGAAACCACTTGCTGAACCAGCATTAAAAGTTGTTAAAGACGGGGACGTTCAATTTGTTCCAGAACGATTTACTAAAACATATGTAAATTGGCTCGAAAATATCCGTGACTGGACGATTTCTCGTCAATTATGGTGGGGCCATCGTATTCCAGCCTGGTATTGTGATGACTGTGGCGAAACTATCGTTAGCCGTGAAGATATTACAGAATGCCCTCATTGCCATGGTCATGTAACACAAGATCCAGACGTTCTTGATACATGGTTTAGTTCTGGCTTATGGCCATTTGCTACGATGGGTTGGCCTGAACAAACGGCTGAACTCAAACAATGGTATCCAACTAGCGTTCTCGTAACTGGTTACGATATCATCTTCTTCTGGGTTGCTCGCATGATTTTCATGGCTCTTGAATTTGAAGATGAAATTCCATTTAAACATGTATTCATCCATGGTCTTGTACGCGATAGCCAAGGGCGTAAGATGAGTAAATCCTTGGGTAATGGTATCAACCCGTTAGATGTTATCGGTGAATATGGTGCTGATGCATTGCGCTTTACCCTTGTAACAGGCAATACACCAGGTAATGACATGCGTTTCTACATGGAACGTGTGGAAGCAAATCGTAACTTCGCCAATAAGATTTGGAATGCGTCGAAATTCGTTCTTATGAATTTGACGAATTATGATGAAAGCTTTGTTCCAACTGAGTCTGATTTGACATTGGCGGATAAATGGATTGTAGAAAAATATAATGAAACTGTACAAAACATTACTGCTAACCTTGATAAATTTGAACTTGGTGAAGCGGCAAGCTCCGTATATGATTTTATTTGGAATACGTATTGCGACTGGTACATTGAACTCGCTAAACCTCGTTTGTATAGCGATGCTAATGAACGCGATCGTCGTACTGTTCAATACTTGCTCGTAACTATCTTGCGTCATATGCTAGAATTGTTACATCCATTTATGCCGTTTGTTACAGAACATATTTGGCAACACTTACCTCACGAAGGGGATAGTATCGTCGTTGCTAAATGGCCGGAAGCATTATCTTTCACAAATCTTACGGATGCGGCACGTCAAATGGAAATTATGATGGATGCTATCAAGGGCATTCGTAACATGCGTGCCGAAATGAATGTACCATTAGGCAAAAAAGCAGAAGTTATTGTGGCCCCAACTGATGCGTCCATAGCACAAGCTGTAGCTAGTCATAGCGATTATTTCGTTACACTTGCTTGGGCTGAAATGGTAACTATCTTAGGCGCTAATGATCCGAAACCAGAAAATGCAACCGTAACAGTTGTAAATGGAATGGAGGTATACCTTCTTTTGAAAGACCTTATCGATGCAGATAAAGAAAAAGAACGTATCGAGAAAGAAAAGGTTCAAATGCAAAAAGAAATTGCACGTTTAGAAGGTAAATTGAACAACCAAGGCTTCCTAGCAAAAGCACCTGAAGCAGTAGTTGCTAAAGAAAAAGAAAAATTAGAAGAATATAAACAAAAACAGCAAGCGTTGTTAGAACGTGAAGAATTCTTAAAAACCTTATAGGAGGTTTATATGACATACGAAGAAGCCTTAGCGTATTTAGAAGATGCTTCATCCTTTGGTATCAAACCAGGGTTGGAGCGCATTCAAGCATTAATGCAAGCGTTAGGGAATCCTGAACGAGATTATAAAATCATTCATGTTACGGGAACTAATGGAAAAGGTTCCGTAACAACATATATTTCGTATGCTCTATTTACCAGTGGATTACGGGTGGGGCGATTTACATCGCCTCACCTTGAATCTTATACAGAGCGTATAGAAATCAATGATGTACAAATCAGCAAGGATGCGTTTGGTGAATTAATCAATCGTGTTTGCCAAGGTGTAGAACAAATTATTGCTGATGGCGTAGAGCCACCTACACAATTTGAAATATTAACAGCAGCAGCATTCTTGTTTTTTAAAGAACAAGGTGTGGACTATGCTGTTGTTGAAGCTGGCTTAGGCGGATTGCTTGATTCAACTAATATTGTGAAACCGATAGTTTCCGTTATAACCAATGTTACACTAGATCATCAAGCCTATTGTGGTGATACGGTTGAAGAGATTGCTAAACATAAGGCGGGGATTATTAAAGAGGGCGTTCCTATTGTAACTGCTGCACAAGGTGGACCATTAGGTGTTATCGAAGAGGCCGCGAAGGACAAGCATGCGCCATTATATATCTTCAATAGAAAGTTTGGCATTGATAGTCGCAGTGTAGTGCCGGGTGGTCAGATTATGACCATCAGTGCAGTCGATGCGGCACCGGCTATGTTGTTTACAACAATGGCTGGTGTTCATCAGTCTGTTAATTTAGCATGTGCCCTACAGGCAGTTCGTCTTGTAATGGAACAGGATGATGCTATTAGCGAAGAAACAATGCGTGAAGGCTTTGCTCGTGCTACTTGGGCTGGTCGCTTTGAAATCAAAAAAGCCTTGGATAGAACATTTATTTTTGATGGAGCTCATAATGTTGCGGGCGCAGAATCTTTTAACATAACTTATCAAGAATTGTTTGAAGATAAACTAAAAACAATTGTAATGGCTATTTTGTCGGATAAAGACGAAAATGGTATTATCCGTGAGGTTGTAAAACCGAAGGATACGGTTATTGCTGTGGCAGCGCCTACACCTCGTACGGAAATACCAGAACAGTTGGTGGAAAATGTCCGTCAATGTGTTAAACAAGTTGTGGCCCAAACGGAAGAGTCCGTAAGCGATGCTCTAGAGTTAGCCTTACGGTCAACTCAAGCTGGAGATAACATTGTTGTATGTGGATCATTATATATTCTTGGCGAAGCTCGTGCTTGGTTACAAGACCGCCTGAGCCACTAGGTAATTATTATGGAACACTCATTATTTCCAACAGAAACGAAATTAAAGTTTTACATTGAACGGCTTATTTATGGTGTAGTTATTGCTATGCCTTTGCAACCAATGGTGGGGGATGTACTCTTATGGCTTGCCATAGGAATTGCTTTTATTGATTTAGTAAGGCGGCGCAATCTTAGCTTGCCTACAGGTTGGTTGTCTTGGACGGTTATGTTTTTTGTCCTATGGACTGGTGTATCTGCTGCATTATCTGATAATGCTCAATGGGCTTTGACGAGCTGGTTTTATCAAATTATAGCAGGTGGTGGTATATACTATCTAGTTCGGACGTATATTAGCACACCAAAACAATGGCGCTATTTTCTTCAATGCGTATTAGGTACTGCGATTCTTGTATGTTTTATTGGGGTTTATGAATATATTTTTGTTCCCAATCAGCATATTAATGAATGGGTAGATGCCACCCAATTTCCAAAATTGATGCGCCGCATGTCGTCGACATTGATGAATCCAAATCTACTAGGTGCTTATCTATTGATGATCCTCAGTGTTAGTATTAGTTATTTATTGGTATATTGGAAAGGGTTAACAAATAAAATCTTATCGAAAGCCTATAAGAAACAGATTTATATGATGATACCTGTAGCTCTTATATTATTTGTTACCTTGCTATTAACCTATTCACGGGGCATCTGGATTAGTTTTGGTGCTATGGTGATATATTGGGGCATCTTTGTGGAGCGCCGTTTGTTACTATCCCTTTTAGCAGTTCCAATTATTCTTTATTTCTATGATGGGGAAATTGCGACCCGCCTTTGGTCTATATTCCAAGGTCATGATACATCTGCTGATCTGCGATGGGCTCTGTGGGATAGTACCATGTATATTGTTCGTGAGAATCCTATGTGGGGGATTGGATGGAATACATTCTATTTAGTTTATCCTGATTATAACTACTATATTCAAGGTCCCAATGTATTGATGTATCATGCACATAATTTATATCTCAATATGTTGGCAGAAATAGGCATACCAGGATTGATTTCTTTTATAACTGTATTATTAGGACATGTTATTACATCTATACGATTGCAAGGGGATGTATTCCGTAAAGCTGCATCAATCGGTGTAGGGGCTTTAGCCGTAGGGGTCCTTGTAAGTGGATTGTCCGATTTTGAGTTATATAGTCATCAAGTAACGATTACATTTTGGTTATTGATGGGGTGGGTAGGTGCTTTTGTGAAAGCACAGCAAAAATCTACCACAATTAATCATAATTAAAACGCATCGAAACTTTTCGATTGAAAGCAGAAATCCTCAAGATTTAATAATTCAATATTCCATAGACGTCAGTTTGAACATAGTGGGGCAAATCGAAGAAACTCTATATCCTGTATAGTGTTTCTCGATTGCCCCTTTTTTTTACAATATATATGAAAAGTATATCGATAATTCCTGTAGGTTATAACGATGTGAATTTAATTTATGTGAAACATGAAAAATCCATGACTTTTAGTCATAATACCATATAAATATGTGACAAAAAATACATTTTATGCATATAAGTTGACAATGAACTTGTAAAAGCATACGATGAAGTAGGTTTAAGGAACGAGTTAGACCAAGAAATTGATCAACTGTCGTTTAACAAGGTGATTTGAAGGAGATGGTACGATGATAGACATCAAAGATCGCGTTAAAAATGCGGCCCTCCAAGGCAAAATTGTCTCAGCTTTTGAAGCAGCTCAATTGATTAACCCTAATGATAAAGTTGGTATTTCCGGCTTTACTCCATCTGGTTATGCAAAAGCTGTACCTTTAGCTTTGGCAGAAAGAATGGAAAAAGAACCATTCAAAATTGATTTATGGACAGGTGCTTCTGTAGGTGATGAAGCTGACGGTGCGTTAACACGTGCTAATGGTATTAACCGTCGTTTCCCATATCAAACTAATGGGGATACACGTAAAGCTTTAAATAGCGGTGCGGTTAAATACATCGACATGCATTTGAGCACAATGGCACAAAATGTTCGTTATGGTTTCTTCGGTGATTTAGACGTTGCAATTATTGAAGTATGTCAAATCAATGAAGATGGCTCCTTAGTACCTACTACATCTGTTGGTAACTCTCCAACATTTGTTAGCAAGGCTAAAAAGGTAATCGTAGAAGTTAACGTATCTCAACCATTGTCCTTGGTTGGTATGCATGATATCTATGAACCACTTGATCCACCATTCCGTAAACCAATTCCATTAGAAACAGCTGGTGATCGTATTGGTACTGAAGCAATCCCTTGTGATCCAAGTAAAATTGTTGCAGTAGTTGCTTGTGACGTTCCTGATACAACTAGACCATTGGCTCCTATCGATGATGATGCGAAAGCAATGAGTCAACATCTTATCAACTTCTTCGAACAAGAAATTGCAGAAGGTCGTTTACCTCAAAACTTGCTTCCATTACAATCTGGTGTAGGTTCTGTAGCAAATGCGGTAATCAGTGGCTTGGCTAAAGGTCCATTCACAGATTTGTCCATTTACACAGAAGTAATCCAAGATGGTATGTTCGACTTGATCGATGCTGGTAAAGTAACTGTATGTTCCGGTACTGCATTAAGTCCTTCTCCAGATGGATTAAAACGTTTCTATGCTAATATCGACGAATACCGTAAGAAAATTATTCTTCGTCCGCAAGAAATTTCTAACAACCCTGGTATCGCACGTCGTATTGGCGTTATTGCCATGAATACTGCAATTGAATTTGATATTTTTGGCAATGTAAACTCTACTCATATTATGGGTACAAAAATGATGAACGGTATTGGCGGTTCTGGTGACTTTGCACGTAGTGCATATCTCACTATTTTCTGCACTAATTCCGTTGCTAAAAATGGCGACATCAGTTCTATCGTTCCATATGTATCTCATGTGGATCACCCAGAACATGACACTATGATTTTCTGTACAGAACAAGGTGTTGCTGACTGTCGTGGTTTGAGCCCAGTGGAAAGAGCTCGTTTGATCATTGAAAAATGTGCTCACCCAGACTACAAACCTATGTTAACTGAATACCTCGAAAAGGCACTCGCTGCAACTAAAAATGCCCATACACCAATGTTGCTCGACGAAGCTCTTTCTTGGCATAAACGCTTCACAGAAACTGGAAGCATGAAAAAATAAACCTGTTTTTTTAGGAGGATGATGAAAACATGGCTTACGAAAACTTAAAAGCCCAAATTGCTGAGTATAACAAACTTTGTGACGAAAGAAGTGCAAAAACTCCAGAACGTCAAAACTTGAAATACAACCGTGTGTACACACCAGTTGATATCGAAGGCTTTGACTATGAACGCGATTTGGGAATGCCTGGCGAATTCCCTTACACTCGTGGCGTACAACCTACAATGTACCGTGGTCGTTTCTGGACTATGCGTATGTATGCAGGCTTCGCTACAGCAGAAGAATCCAATAAACGTTACCGCTACTTAATCGAGTCCGGTGCAACTGGTCTTTCCTGTGCATTTGACTTACCTACACAAATTGGTTACGACTCCGACGATGTTGTTGCAGAAGGCGAAGTTGGTAAAGTAGGTGTAGCGATTGACTCCTTGAAAGATATGGAAATCTTGTTCGACGGCATCGACCTTGGCAAAGTATCCACATCCATGACAATCAACGCTCCAGCGTCCGTTTTGTTGGCAATGTATATCGCAGTAGCTGAAAAACAAGGCGTACCATCCACAGAATTGATGGGTACAATTCAAAATGATATTTTGAAAGAGTACGCAGCTCGTGGTACTTACATTTTCCCTCCAAAACCATCCATGCGTTTGATCACTAATATCTTCGAATATTGTTCTCAAAATGTTCCAAAATGGAATACAATCTCCATTTCCGGTTACCATATCCGTGAAGCAGGTTCCACAGCAGCGCAAGAAATCGCATTTACAATTGCTGATGGTATTGCGTACGTAGAAGCAGCTTTGAAAGCTGGTCTTGACGTTGACTCCTTCGCTGGTCGTCTTTCCTTCTTCTGGAATGCTCATAACAATGTACTTGAAGAAGTTGCTAAATTCCGCGCATCCCGTCGCTTATGGGCAACTATCATGAAAGAACGTTTTGGTGCTAAAAAACCAAAATCCATGATGCTTCGTGTACATACTCAAACAGCTGGTTCCATGTTGACTGCACAACAAGTTGATAACAACATCGTTCGTGTTGCTCTTCAAACTGCAGCTGCTGTAATGGGCGGTACTCAATCCTTACATACAAACTCCCGTGACGAAGCATTGGCTCTTCCTACAGAAGCATCTGTACAAGTAGCTCTTCGTACACAACAAATCGTGGCTTACGAATCTGGTTTAGCTGACGTAGTTGACCCATTGGGTGGTTCCTACTATGTAGAAGCTATGACTAACGCTATCTATGACGAAGCTATGTCTTACATCAAGAAAATTGATGAAATGGGCGGCGCTGTAGTAGCAATCGAAAAAGGCTACATCCAAAAAGAAATTCAAGAATCCGCTTACAAATGGCAAATGGAAGTAGAATCTGGCTTGCGCACAATCGTTGGCGTAAACAAATTCCAAGTTGAAGAAGAAGCTCCAAAAGACTTGCTTCGCGTAGACGCTTCCGTAGGTGTTAACCAATCCAAGAAAACTCAAGCAGTTCGTGCTAACCGCGACCAAGCAGCAGTTGATGCAGCATTAGCAGCTCTTAAAGTTGGTGCAGCTGACGAAAACGTTAACTTGATGCCATTAATTCTTGACGCAGTTAAAACATATGCTACTTTGGGTGAAATTTGTAATGTATTGCGCGAAGTATTCGGTGAATATGAAGCTCATTCCACATTATAATATCGGCTAATTTCGGAGGTAATAAATCATGGCAGAAAAACGTATTAGAGTAATCGTAGCAAAACCAGGTCTTGATGGTCATGACCGTGGTGCAAAAGTAGTAGCACGCGCACTTCGCGATGCTGGTTTCGAAGTAATCTACACAGGTCTTCGTCAAACTCCAGAACAAATCGTTGAAGCAGCTCTTTCTGAAGACGTTAATGTAGTTGCATTATCCCTTCTTTCCGGTGCTCACAACACATTGTTCCCTAAAATCGTTGAGCTTTTGAAAGAAAAAGGCATGGGTGATGTATTAGTAATCGGTGGTGGCGTTATTCCTGATGCTGATATTCCTGGCTTGAAAGAAGCTGGCGTAGCAGCTGTATTCACACCTGGTACACCAACTGGTGATATTGTAAAATTCATCAACGAACACGTAAAATAATTAATAGGATGAGAGGGGTTCAACTGGAATAGCTGACTCCCCTCTATTCCCATATTCTAAGATAGGTGGTGAGGCGAATGGATTTAGTTAAAGGCCTCTTTGAAGGTTCTCGACTAGCCTTAGCACGGTCCATTACCGCTGTAGAAAATGAGTATGATAATGCCATCGAAATAATGAAGGCCATTTACCCTAAAACAGGGCGTGCACGTATTCTCGGTATCACAGGGGCCCCTGGTGCTGGTAAAAGTACTTTGACCGATAAAGTAGTAAAACACTACTTAGATCAAGGTAAAACAGTCGGCATCGTTGCCATCGACCCAACTAGCCCATTCTCAGGTGGCGCTATCTTGGGGGACCGTATTCGTATGAATGATTTAACATTAAACGAAAATGTTTTCATTCGAAGCATGGGTACGCGTGGTAGTCTTGGTGGTTTATCCAAAAAGACTGCAGACGTTGTTAAATTAATGGATGCCTTTGGCATGGATATAGTTATCATTGAAACTGTAGGCGTAGGTCAATCCGAAGTAGATATCGTAAAAAATGCAGATACTACATTGGTTGTACTTGTTCCAGGTCTCGGTGATGATATCCAAGCTATTAAAGCGGGTATTCTTGAAATCGGCGATGTATTTGCTATCAATAAAGCTGACCGAGATGGTTGCGATCGTTTGAATGTTGAAATTGAAATGATGCTTGACCTTGACTCTCGTGAAGTAAAATGGCGCCCACCAATTAAGCGCACAATTGCTAGTAAAGACCAAGGCGTAGATGAACTCATCGAAGCCTTAGATGAACATTTTGAGTATCTTGAAGATTCTGGTGAATTGGAATCTCGTCGCGCAGAACGTACTCGTGATGAAATCATCGCAATGATTAATGAACAAATTGGTCGTTATGTAGCTGAAAAAATCATTACAAGCGACGAATTTAATAGCCAAGTGGCAGCTGTCAATGAGCGTGAAAACGACCCATATACAGTTGTTAACGGCGTAATGACAAGCGTGCTAAAGTAGACGGCGACTACTTAGCATTAGAGATTTAGCCTTAAAAAGGAGATAATCGAAATGGCTTTTAAAGTATTACAAGTGGATCACATCGGTATTGGTGTTAATGACTTAGCAGCAACTAAAGAATTTTATAAAAATGCTTTAGGTATTGAACATCTTCCAGAAGATGAAGTAGTAGAAGAACAAAAAGTAAAAGTATCCTTCTTCCCATGTGGCGATGCTGAATTAGAATTCTTAGAAACTACTACTCCAGATGGCCCTATCGGTAAATTCATCGAAAAAAATGGCGGCCGTGATGGTATCCAACACGTTGCATTACGTGTAGATAATATTGAAAATGCTATTGCTGATCTTATGGCAAAAGGTATTAAAATGATTGATGAAAAACCTCGTTACGGCGCAGGCGGCTCCGCTATTGCATTCCTTCATCCTAAAGCGACTGGTGGCGTTTTACTTGAACTTTGTCAACGAATGAAATAAAATAATAATGTAACAAGTTTTTTTTATGGAGGTGCTGACATGCAAACAGTGCAAGAAAAAATCGAGTTGTTGCACGAAAAGCTAGCTAAAGTAAAAGCTGGTGGCGGTGAAAAACGCGTTGAGAAACAACATGCTCAAGGCAAAATGACTGCTCGTGAACGTTTGGCGAAATTATTCGATGACAACTCTTTTGTTGAACTTGACCAATTTGTTAAACATCGCTGTGTTAACTTCGGTCAAGAGAAAAAAGAATTACCAGGCGAAGGCGTAGTAACTGGTTACGGTACTATCGATGGTCGTTTGGTATATGCATTCGCACAAGACTTCACCGTAGAAGGTGGTTCTCTTGGTGAAATGCACGCTGCTAAAATCGTTAAAGTACAACGTTTAGCAATGAAAATGGGTGCTCCTATCGTTGGTATCAATGATTCCGGCGGTGCGCGTATCCAAGAAGCAGTAGATGCTCTTGCTGGTTACGGTAAAATTTTCTTTGAAAATACAAATGCATCTGGCGTTATTCCACAAATTTCCGTAATCATGGGACCTTGTGCAGGTGGTGCTGTTTATTCTCCAGCATTGACTGACTTCATCTACATGGTTAAAAACACATCTCAAATGTTCATCACTGGTCCTGCAGTTATTAAATCTGTAACAGGTGAAGAAGTAACAGCTGAAGATCTTGGTGGTGCAATGGCTCACAACTCTGTGTCCGGTGTTGCTCACTTTGCAGCTGAAGATGAAGATGATTGTATCGCTCAAATTCGTTACTTGTTAGGTTTCTTGCCTTCTAACAACATGGAAGACGCTCCATTGGTAGACACTGGTGATGATCCAACTCGTGAAGACGAAGGTCTTAATAGCTTGTTACCTGATAACAGCAACATGCCTTACGACATGAAAGATGTTATCGCTGCTACAGTAGATAATGGTGAATACTATGAAGTTCAACCATTCTATGCTACAAACATCATCACTTGCTTCGCACGTTTTGATGGTCAATCCGTTGGTATCATTGCTAACCAACCAAAAGTAATGGCTGGTTGCTTGGACATCAATGCATCTGACAAATCTTCCCGTTTCATCCGTTTCTGTGATGCTTTCAATATTCCAATCGTTAACTTCGTTGACGTTCCTGGTTTCTTGCCTGGCACAAATCAAGAATGGGGCGGTATCATTCGTCATGGTGCTAAAATGTTGTATGCTTACTCTGAAGCAACAGTACCTAAAATTACTGTTATCACTCGTAAAGCATACGGCGGTTCCTACCTCGCAATGTGTTCCCAAGACTTAGGTGCTGACCAAGTATACGCTTGGCCTACATCCGAAATTGCTGTAATGGGTCCTGCTGGTGCAGCTAACATTATCTTCAAGAAAGATGAAGATAAAGATGCTAAAACAGCTAAATACGTGGAAGAATTCGCAACTCCTTACAAAGCTGCAGAACGTGGCTTCGTAGATGTTGTAATCGAACCAAAACAAACTCGTCCAGCAGTTATCAATGCATTGGCTATGCTTGCAAGCAAACGTGAAAACCGTGCTCCAAAGAAACATGGTAATATTCCATTATAATTCGATTCGGTAAATATATCATCGAATTTGGGAGATACCTTTCTTTACTAATTTTTTAGAAAGGGGAATGATTATGGAAGGACAAGCAGTTACTACCAATCCTTGGCTAATTATGGCTATTAATATGACAGTTGTGTTTGTGGTGCTAATTCTTTTAGGCGTATTGATGCAAATCGTGCATATGATCGATCCTACTAAGAAAAAAAAAGCCCCTGAAGCAAGTACAACTGTAGCAGCTCCAGCAGCAGCTCCTGTAGCAACGCCAAGTGCATCCGCTCAAAATGAGGATGAAGTAGTAGCAGCTATCGTAGGTGCCATTGTGGCGATGGGGTACTCATCTGAACAAATTGCATCTATTCGACCTACAGCAACTAGTGCTAAATGGCGCTTAGAAGGTCGTTTAAGCGGTAGAGGTTAATATTATTTTAGGAGGCATTTGTAATGAACAATGCTACAGCAACTAACGGTAAAGCTCCATCTCAAGATGTAGTAGCGGTTATCGTTGGTGCATTATCAGCAATGGGTTATTCCGCTGATCAAATTGCGCACATCCGTCCAATTGTAAGCTACAACTGGAAAATGGAAGGTCGCGTACGTGGTACTCGTTAACAGTGTCACTTAATTCGGTAATCGATAGGATTATCAGATTAATATGTGTAAATAAAAATTTGTAAGTATTGTGTAGACATACACATTTTGGAGGAATTTAAGATGAAAAAATTCAATGTTACAGTAAATGGCACAGCATATGATGTAGAAGTTAATGAAGTAAAAGGCGCAGCTCCTGCAGCAGCTCCTGCAGCAGCTCCAGCAGCAGCTCCTAAAGCAGCTCCTGCACCAGCTCCAGCTCCAGCTGCAGCAGCAGCTCCAGTTCCAGCAGGTGCTGAAACTGTAAAAGCTCCAATGCCTGGTAAAATCCTATCTGTAGCAGTATCTGCTGGCCAAGCAGTTAAAAAAGGCGAAACTTTGTTGATTCTTGAAGCTATGAAAATGCAAAACGAAATCGCAGCTCCACATGATGCTGTAGTTTCTGAAGTTCGCGTATCTGCTAACCAAACTGTATCCACTGGCGATGACATGGTTGTTCTTGGCTAATACCAAGTATTGTAGTATGGCGCGGGTGCGCCGCGTCATATGACAATTTTATATTTGTGAAAGGGGAACGCATATGGAGGCTTTTGCTGTTGCGATTCAATCTGTTATAAACGATAGCGGGTTCCTCGCATTTACAACGGGCAATGCTATTATGATTCTTGTAGGTTTAATCCTATTATATTTGGCATTTGCTAGAGAGTTTGAACCATTATTGTTGGGTCCGATTGCGTTTGGTTGTGTACTTGCTAACATTCCTCGTAACGGTTTTGAAGAAGGCGTTATGGCACTTATTAGTGCAGGTATCTCCCAAGAAATCTTCCCACCATTAATTTTTCTAGGTGTAGGTGCAATGACTGACTTTGGTCCGCTCATTGCGAACCCTAAAACATTGCTTTTAGGTGCTGCTGCACAAATCGGCGTATTCGTTGCTTTAGGTGGCGCAATGATGCTTGGCTTTACAGCTCAAGAAGCAGCTGCTATCGGTATCATCGGTGGTGCTGATGGCCCTACATCCATTTATTTGGCTACTAAACTAGCTCCTCATTTATTAGGTGCAATCGCGGTTGCTGCATATTCTTATATGTCCTTAGTACCGTTGATTCAACCACCTGTAATGAAGTTATTCACTACTCAAAAAGAACGTGAAATTGTTATGGAACAATTGCGTGATGTTACACGTTTTGAAAAAATCGTATTCCCAATTGTTGCTACAATCTTCATTTCCTTATTACTTCCTTCCATTACATCCCTTTTAGGTATGTTGATGTTAGGTAACTTGTTCCGTGAATCTGGCGTAACTGATCGTTTGTCCGATACATCTCAAAATGCGTTGATCAATACTGTTACTATCTTCTTAGCAACTGGTACTGGCTTAACAATGAGTGCGGAACACTTCTTAAGTGTACAAACGCTCCTTATCATTTGCTTAGGTTTGGTTGCATTTATCGGTGGCACAGCTGGTGGCGTATTATTTGGTAAGTTGATGAGCATGGTTGACGGTGGTAAAACTAATCCACTTATTGGTTCTGCTGGTGTATCCGCGGTTCCAATGGCAGCTCGTGTATCTCAAGTAGTAGGTGCAAAAGCTAACCCAGCAAACTTCTTGCTCATGCATGCTATGGGTCCGAACGTAGCTGGTGTTATTGGTACAGCAGTAGCAGCAGGTACAATGCTTGCTATGTTGTCTAGCCATTAATTTAATATTTATTCACCAAGGTGTGCCTTTTGCGGTACACCTATTGGTGAATAAAAAAATCTCTTAATAGTATTTAAACATACAAAAAAGAGGGATATTAGCAATAAATGCTTTGTCAGATCGGTCATTAGGTGATACAAGAATTCACACAATAACCTTTCAGTGCTTTTTGATATAGTAGAGGTGGTCACTTGGTATCTATAGAATTAAAAATACTGATTTGTTTTATTTGGGCATTTATTGTATTTTTTATTACTGCACTGATTATCGGTAATGAAGGAAAAGCTAAATGGTTTCAACGTAGAACTAAATATACTTGGTTTAATCGCCGAGGATTTTTAGGGGAAGCGTTATTTTTTGGCTATCCTAAAACTAAAGAGGGTTATGGTATAACTTTTATGATGGCTTGTGCTATTAGCATTGTAAGCTATCTTGTGTATCTCATATAACTATAATCAGTGCATTTCTCTGAAGGGAGATGATGATGTATGGGTACTGCAGAACAAACCTTAATCGTCCTTGCAGTCATGGCTGTTTTATTCGTTACGGAAATTATTCCATTAGCTATTACTTCTTTAGGCGGTGCTATTACTCTAGGCCTTATGGGGATTATTACTCCTAAGGTTGTATTCTCTGGTTTATCTGATAGTACAGTTGTGTTGTTCGCTGGCATGTTCGTTGTTGGTGCTGCATTGTTCTACACTGGTTTAGCTCAAAAAATTGGGGAAACAGTAGTATCTCATGCAGGTACTAGCGAAAATGGCTTAATGCTTGCCATCATGGTTGTTACGGCAACTATGTCTGCATTCTTGTCCAACACTGGTACAACAGCTGCATTACTTCCAGTAGTTGTAGGTATCTGTGCTGTTGCGAAGATTCCTGCTTCTCGTCAATTGATGCCTTTAGCATTTGCTGCAGGTATCGGTGGTATCATTACAATGGTTGGTACACCTCCAAACATTATTGTAAGTGGTACATTGGCTAAATTTGGTGAAAAACCATTTGGTTTCTTTGAATTTGCTTGGATCGGTATTCCTTTGACTATTGCTACTATTGCATTCATGATGCTCATTGGTAAACATTTATTACCTAAACATGAAATTCAAGATGCTGGCGAAGTTGAACAAGAGGTAGCTGCTGAAGATATTTCTAACGATCCTAAGAAACAATTATTCTCTGGTCTTATTCTTTTAGGCGTAATCATCGCTATGATTTTAGGTGACTTCCTAAAAGGCTATGGTATTAACTTACCATTGAGCATGGTTGCAGTTATTGGCGCAATGCTTTGCGTATTAACTGGTTGCTTGAACGAAAAACAAGCTTACACATCCATTGACTGGGTAACAATCTTCTTATTCGCTGGTATGATGCCAGTAGCAACTGCACTTGACCAATCTGGTGCAGGTAAAATGATTGCTAATGCAGTAATCGGCGTTATGGGTTCTGACCCTAGCCCTTACTTTGCAACAGCTGTATTGTTCATTTTATCTTGTGTTATGACTCAATTCATGTCTAACACTGCATCTTGTGCATTATTGGCTCCGATCGGTATCTCCATTGCTCAAGGTATGGGCGCTGACCCTCATGCAGTATTGATGGCTATCGGCGTTGCTGCATCTTGTGCATTTGGTACACCTGTAGGTACACCTCCAAATACATTAGTACTTGGTCCTGGCCAATACAAATTTACAGACTATGTAAAAGCCGGCGTTCCATTGATCTTAGTTTGCTTCGTAGTAAGCTTAATTATTATCCCAATGGTATGGCCATTCTTCCCTGGTAAATAATAGGGGATAGGTTACTCTACTATACAAGCACACACGAGGTCGAATCGTAAGATTCGGCCTCGTTTTTTAGGCTCTCTGTCAAATGTTGGGGTGTTCACCCTACGAGCCTTCTTTGGCACCAATCATATGTATGGTTGGTGCCATTCTTTTTGCTCAAAAGTAG
>NZ_BBXI01000015.1 GCF_001078375.1 Veillonella tobetsuensis | reverse complement strand
TAAAGCATGTGAGCCTTATATGCTTATTTTTTGCAAAAAAATAATGTTGGAAGTGACACCGTAGTGGTGTCACCCCAACATTTATTATAGAGCCGTTTTTTATGATTTTAGCCTATATGATTTTAATATAGATTACATATAAGTGTAATCAAAAGCAATATGAATTAAACTAATTTGCATGATTAATTTTACACAATTGACTACATCGAAAAAAATATGATATAGTATATTGTGTAAGATATAATAATGTAATGTTGAATAAGGAGGTCATCTATGACAAAAGAAAGATTTAACATGTTAGTTGGTTCTATTGGTGCATTTATTGGTGTATTTGTATTTTTAGCCTATATCCCACAAATAATTGCTAATCTTCATGGTCAACCTAGTCAACCATGGCAACCATTATTTGCAGCAGTATCCTGTTTGATCTGGGTATTATATGGTTGGACAAAATCACCTAAACGTGATTATATTTTAATCGTACCAAACCTTGCAGGCGTTATTTTAGGTACACTAACATTCTTAACATCTTTCTAAGTGCTATAAGAAAAAAATAGTATTATTGTTATATAGTGAATAATAGTAAAGATATTACTTTACTTTATAAATATAAATGAGGTCGAATCGTATGATTCGGCCTTTTTTAGAGTGAAGTTTATATGTTAGATTAAAATATAGATAAGCGTTAAATCTGTTGTAATAAAAAAATAGTTTTTATGATAATAAATATTGATAATTGAATTCCTAGTATATTACTACGTATTTTGATAAAAATGATAATTGGTGCATTCTCAATTATTGAAAGATATATTTGAATATATAAATGAAAAGAAATATCAAAATCATGATAAACATAGACTTTATATGATAAAAAGGAACAATTGTTATGCAAAATAATATACAAAATTTTATCATTTTCGTTTGACTTTCAATTATTATTGTGTGATAATGAGAACAGAAGTTAAGGCAAGTGCCTTTTTAAATGATAATAATAAGTTTTCTTTTATAATGTTCCTATGGAGGTTTATCATGAGAGTTATTGCTGATGGTTGCATTAAATGTGGTTCTTGCGCATCTGTTTGCCCAGTTGCTGCTATTTCTGAAGGCGAAACTAAATACGAAATCAACGATACTTGCATCGACTGCGGTTCTTGCGAATCCGTTTGCCCAGTATCTGTAATTTCCGCTGAGTAATCACAAATAAAATACGCCCCTCATGATATGTACCCCCTTTACTGGACAACCAGTAAAGGGGGTATTTTCATGAGATATAGTTATGAATTTAAAAAGAAAGCAATTGAATTATTTAA
>NZ_BBXI01000014.1 GCF_001078375.1 Veillonella tobetsuensis | reverse complement strand
AAAACAAAATGGATGCCTCCTGTAAAATACAGGGAAGCATCCATGTGTTTAGGCTAGTAAATAATATGTGTCCAGGAAAATGGGTACATATCATCATTGAGGGGCTTTTTATTTTGCCTAAAATTGTGTATCTTAGTATAATAGGACTATTAAGATATATATTTGATAAGGGAGTAAATTTTGTTTTATTTAATTGCAATTATTTGGCTTGTACTTGATCAAGTCTCAAAATATTATGTAATGAATCATTTTGTAATAGGTGAATCAGTGTCTGTTATACAAAATGTATTTCATTTAACGTATATTATAAATCGTGGGGCTGCCTTTGGTATGTTAGCAAATCAACGATGGTTCTTTTTGGTAGTCGCTTTTATTTTGATTATTGTGTATGCTATCTATCATCAGAAGGTTAATAGAGGCCCTATTTCCTTGCGCATAGGTAGTGCATTACTTATTTCTGGTGCCATCGGCAATGGCATTGACCGTTATGTATTACATGGTGTGGTTGATTTTTTTGATTTTAGAATTTGGCCTATTTTTAATGTCGCAGATATTGGTATATGTGTCGGTGTTTCATGCATCATATATCATTTGTTAAGAAATGAACATGAGGAGTCATAGATGAACGAATATATTGTATCTTTGGAACAAGAGGGAAAACGTCTTGATGTATTTTTGACTGAAGTAATAGAAGGGTCTCGTAGTTATATCCAAAGTCTTATAAAATCTGGTCATGTTCAGGTCAATGGCAAGGTTGGTAAAGCTAATCTACGCCTTAATGTAGATAGCGTAGTTTCTGTTGAGATTCCTGAACCTGAATCTGTAGAGGTATTGCCTGAGGATATTCCTGTAGATTATCTATATGAGGATCACGATATCATTATTATTAATAAGCCCCGTGGTATGGTGGTACATCCAGCAGTAGGGAATTACTCTGGTACTCTTGTGAATGCCTTATTACATCATTGTAAGGATTTATCCGGTATCAATGGTGAAATTCGCCCTGGTATTGTACATCGCTTAGATAAGGACACTTCTGGTGTAATGATGGCTGCAAAAAATGATGCCGCTCATATTGGTTTGGCAGAGCAGGTGAAAGCCCATAGTGCTAAACGCACGTACTTAGCTCTTGTACAAGGTAATATTGTAGAGGAAAAAGGGATTATTAAGGCACCTATTGGTCGACATCCAAAAGACCGCATGAAGATGGCTGTAGTGTTTGAAAATAGCAAGGACGCTATTACCCATTTTAAAGTGCTTGAACGCTATGGATATCAAACATTAGTAGAATGTGTGTTGGAAACTGGGCGTACACATCAAATTCGTGTTCATTTTGCGCATATTGGGCATCCTGTTGTTAATGACCCATTCTATGGTTATCGTCGCATGGATTTCCCTATAGAAGGGCAAGTGCTTCATTCTCATACCTTGGATATTGTACATCCAATTACAGGAAAAGAGATGCATTTTGAAGCGCCAGTACCTGAGGACTTTCAAAATTGTATCGAGTTTGCTAAGGAATATAGAGAACGTAGATAAGGGATACTACTATGGAAACAAAGCGTATTTTAATGGATGAAGACGCAATTAAACGCGCCATTAGACGTATTGGTCATGAAATCTTAGAACGTAATAAAGGCCTTTCTAATGCTGTTATTGTTGGTATTGAACGACGTGGCGTGATGCTTGCTAAACGATTACAAACAGAAATTCATACTATTGAGGGGCTTCATATTGAATGTGAACCTTTAAATGTGGCCATGTATCGCGATGATCGAGATACGCGTCCAAAGGAAGGAGCTCCATGCTCTATTGATACTACAGAAAAGACCATTATCCTCGTAGATGATGTATTGTATACGGGACGCACAATTAGAGCTGCTTTAAACGCATTGATGACCTCTGGGCGTCCTAAATCGATTCAATTAGCCGTACTAGTTGATCGCGGTCATCGTGAATTACCGATTCGCGCTGATTATGTAGGTAAAAATATTCCTACATCTCACTTGGAAAAGGTACGTGTACAAGTGATGGAATTAGATGGCTGTGATGGCGTGACCATCGAGCAATAATAGATAGTTACATATGAAAAGACTCGGCCTATTACTATAAGTCGAGTCTTTATTTTTATGTTTCAATATATTGTGGGGAATAGTGAAAGTCATCATGACCTGTACGGGCTGTTGGTGCTTTAAACACATAGGCTTGTAAATCCGTAGCTTTCGTATCGATGCAAAGCATTTCTTTTCCACAAATGGATACCATAGAATGAGCTTTTGCCCATTTTTGTATCACAGGGATGCTCGGTGTTTTATGTTTTAACCAGGTGCGTCCCCTTTGATTAAACGCCAATAGACGTGCATATTGTGGACCTAGCATATGTGCTTCTTGTAAAATAGATTTAGTAATATGTAGTGCTGTATAGGCTGCCATGCGGCGCAATCTAGCATAGGTATAACGTTTAGTTTTAATTTCTTCAAGGGCATCGGTCCAATTGGTTTGTCGCATCGCTTGGTACCAACGATATTCAATGCCTTCTGTAAAATCGCCATACCTTTCTAGCTCTACTGTGGATAATAATCGATTGATGCCGTGTAGCATATCTTGATAGCGTTCGTAGTCTACATAGGCACCGCTTTTTATGACTCTATTTACATCATCAATAATTGAGGCTGGAACATATGAATCAATTGCTTTATATTGAATGAGCGCTTCTCTTAAGGCAGTGCCTGATGGAAATTCTTGGCCGTAGGGAAGGAGGGTACTGTGATGTGATGACTGACGTGTAATGGGAACCACAGATAAACCATTAAAATATTGTTGTGCTGCTCGAATATACTCAAGACCTAGTAACGCATTAGGGGCGTTGTTGATAAGTTCACCATTTCGCACATGTTCTGCAATCACTTGGCGTAAAGCAGTACCATAAGATACGCCTGTTCTTACTTGCTGCTGTATGGCATCCTGCCCTTGTTTGGTGTTTAAAAATTCAGCGGCTTCATGAAGTACCGTGTTGTTATTCAGTTCAGAGCCGAAGGAGATGCTGTCGATATGTAAGGCTTTCATAAGACGAATAGCACCGGTACAAAATAGTTCTGCACTGCCTAAGGAATAAACCGTAGGCAATTCGATAACCACATCAGCACCACCATATATAGCCCAACGGGCACGGTCGAATTTACTAAAGTAGGCCGGTTCGCCACGTTGCACAAAGGACCCACTCATAATAGCGATGCGCACTGCATCAGGATGGGTATTGCTTAATGTATGTAATTGATGGGAATGACCGTTGTGAAACGGATTATATTCGCAGATAATACCGATTGCTTTCATATTGAGTCCTTTCATAGGTGTAATTTATATTATTATATAACAAATGAGTGAATTTATATAATTTGTTCTTTGCAGGGAAAATTTTGTGATCTTAGAAACTTTCAACATTCTTATAAGGAATTATAGAATTTATTGTGAAAGTACTAGAATGGTAGGCGGTGTAATGGTATAATTATTTGTGAATTCTGATTTGACGTGAGGTGATTTGATGAAGGTTCAGTGGAAACGTACAGTACAAGCCATCGTATTAGGCACGTCACTACTGGCACTAGCTGGCTGTGGCTCCAATAATGTGATGGATATATATAGCTTTGGTAATCAAGTCATTCGTTCTGGACAATCAGAAGTGACTGTAGCATTGCCATATGAAATGGGAAAAACATCGGAAACCACTAGCGTTGATGGATATCCTATGGATGCATATGGAAGCCTAAGTCAACATATGTTGATTTCTGTGGAGGCTCGTCAAGCAGCCCCTAATAAAGCATTACCAACAGTAGCGGATTTTGTAAATCAAAAGAAATCTGAGTATGCTAAATTAGGTGCTACTGTTAATGTAGAAAACATCGATTTAAATGGTGTTCAAGCACAGCTTATAACCGGTGATTTTTATGTTAACAAAATTAAAACTAGTTTCTCTCAATATGTCTTTGTAGATAAAGGTGTATTGTGGAATATAACCTATAGATATCCAACGGATGATCAAATAGGTGCTGATATCAGCAAACAAATTATGAATAAGATTTACGTTACGCAAAAGAAAGAGGGTTAATCAATGAACGTATTAGTAGTTAACTGCGGCAGTTCCTCCTTGAAATATCAATTACTTGATATGACAACTGAACATGAATTAGCGAAAGGTTTATTTGAAAAGATTGGTGATCAAGACGCTATCTTCACTCATAAACGCCCTAACGCAGACAAATTAGAACGCGTTGAACCAATTTTAAATCATAAAGAAGCATTGCGCATCTTGCTTGACATCTTGGTAGATCCAGAGTTCGGTGTTATTGAATCTATGGATGAAATCGATGCAGTTGGTCACCGTGTAGTACATGGTGGTGAAAAATTCGCTGATTCCGTATTGATTACACCTGCTGTTATGCAAGCATTGGAAGAATGTGCGGCTCTTGCTCCATTGCACAACCCACCAAACATTCAAGGTATCGAAGCTTGCCAATCTATTATGCCAAACGTACCACAAGTTGGCGTATTTGATACTGCATTCCATCAAACAATGCCTAAAGAAGCTTACATGTATGCGCTTCCTTATGAATACTATGAAAACTATGGTATCCGTCGTTACGGTTTCCATGGTACATCCCACAAATATGTTGCACAACGTTGCGCAGAATTAATGGGTAAACACATGTCTGATCTTCGTATTATTACTTGTCACTTGGGTAATGGTTCTTCCGTATCCGCTATCAAAGGTGGTCGTTCCATCGATACTACAATGGGCTTCACTCCATTGTCTGGTTTGATCATGGGTACTCGTACTGGTGATATCGACCCTGCTATCGTTCCATTCTTGATGGATAAAACAGGCATGTCCTATGAAGAAGTCGACAAAGTAATGAACAAAGAGTCCGGCGTATTGGGTATTTCCGGTGTGTCCAATGACTTCCGCGTAATCGAAGAAGCGGCTGCTAATGGACACAAACGCGCTAAATTGGCTCTTAACATGTTCCATTACAAAGTTCGTCGTGTAATCGGTGCTTTCGCTGCTGTTATGGGCGGTGTTGATGCTATCATCTTCACAGCTGGTATTGGCGAAAACGGTATCGGTAACCGCGATGCAATCTGCAATGGTTTAGAATACCTTGGCACACGTATCGACCCTGAACGTAACAATGTTCGTGGTAAAGAACAAGAAATCAGTGCTGAAGGTTCCAAAGTTAAAATCTTCGTAATTCCTACAAACGAAGAAATTATGATTGCTCGTGATACTCAACGCATCACAAGCGCTTTGAAATAATAAAAAGCACATGGGTTATGCCCATTTTAATAGTTAATTAGACTATTTATACAAAGCCTCGTTTATATCTTAGATATAAGCGGGGTTTTTGTAGTTTTTCAGAGATGAATCCTATATAATAAATAGTATGCAGAGTCATTTTTGAAAGGGGTTACGTATGAATATTTTATATAGTGAACAGTCTCAGCGCACCCGTAGTGCGGAGTTATTAGTATTACTCTTTGTTGTTTTGCTAATCGGTGCCATGATATTTACGACCTTTAGAAGCCTTAATGTAGGTCATCTCTTATTAGCTGAATATTTTATCGAGCTAGCCGCACTTGTTGTTATCGTTAAACAGGCCGTTAGTCGCTACACGTATACATTAACAGATACAGAATTTATCATCGAAGAGAATTCCTTTTTTAGAAAGCGTACATTTTCTGTAAAGTATGAGGATATTGATGGTATTTATGCGTATAATCGCGATTTTTTAACGAATTTGCGCTATCGCTATAAGTATAGAAAATGTTCTACCTCTGATGATAGACCGATTTGGTTCATGGTATATTCCATTACTAAAGGAAAAAAGGTTCAATATGGTCGTGTTATGTTGAAAGCAGACGATGCATTCTATGAAACACTTGAACAGTTTGTGCCTAATCGCGTGCGCGTACCAGAAGCAGATGTTATTTTCTATGCTACCGTGCGAGCTGATGCGGCGAAACAAGGCATCGATGTTAAGGAATATTACGAAAGCCTAATTAATAGTGTAGAAGAGTAGGACGTATTATGAGTGGATTATATTTGGCGAGCCAATCTCCAAGACGTACAGAACTATTGACCCAAGTAGGCATTGAGCATACCGTTGTTTCTAGTTCCTATGAAGAGGATAATGTGGTTATCACGGATCCTATCGAGATGGTCAAGGCCCAAGCCTTGGGAAAGGCTCGTTGTGCAGAGGGGGTACCAGAAGGTGGTATCATTTTAGGGGCAGATACGATTGTAGTATGTAATGGTCAGGTGCTTGGTAAACCTCACAGTAAGGATGAGGCACGCGCTATGCTTCGTACCTTATCCGGACAAGTTCATTCCGTTATTACCGGTGTAGCTCTTCTTATCAAAGGCCGTGAGATTGTATTTCATAATGAAACAAAGGTATATTTTAAAACATTAGCAGATTTTGAAATAGAGTCTTATATTGATTCCCTAGAGCCGATGGATAAGGCTGGGGCCTACGGCATCCAAGGGAAGGGGGCTTTGTGGGTGGATACAATCGAAGGCTCTTATACGAATGTGGTAGGACTGCCCGTAGAACATGTATACGAAGAAATATGTAAAGCGTTGGGCGTAAAGTCTTAAATGTAATAGGAAAAAATCTGTACGAAAAATAGGTTCGTAACATAAAGATAATAGAAATATTGAGGCTGATTTTGTTTGCGTACTGTAAGAATGGAGAAATTCTATGCAAGTCAGAACTATCAGCGTAAAAGATATGTTGCCATTTCAACGGCCACGGGAAAAGTTTGTTGCCTTAGGGCCTAAACAAATGGCGATGGAAGAATTGTTGGCTATATTATTGAGAACAGGCTTGAAAGGTCAATCATCTATCGATTTAGCACATACGATTATTGACTCTTTCACAGACGGCATCCGCGGATTAAATCATATGACTTTAGATGATTTAGTTAAAATCAAAGGTGTTGGTATGGATAAAGCGGTTACCATTTGTGCTGCTGTAGAACTAGGTAGGCGTTTAGGGGAATTAAAGATTACCTCTACGTACGAAGATTTTTCGCAGCCTTATGTAATAGCTCAATATGTGATGGAACGGCTCCGCCATGAAACGGAAGAACATGTGTTGGCAGCTATGCTGACGTCTCGCAATAAATTAATTCACATAGAAACCATATCTAATGGAGGCCTCACATCGAGTCTTGTGGAGCAACGGGCCGTATTTAGAAAGGCCATAGCTTGCAATGCGGCGGCTATTATATTAATACATAATCACCCATCTGGCGACAGCAGACCTAGTGATGATGATATACGGGTTACCAAGTTATTTGTGAGTGCAGGACAATTTATGGGCATTCCAGTTTTGGACCATATCGTCATTGGCGATGGCGAGTTTACGAGCTTGAGTGAAATTGGTAAATTAAGCTAGTTATGGTAAAATGGAATGATGATGTAATGAAGGAGATTAGCATTATGAATTCCATTTTACCGTCTCTTGGAAAAGACGTGAGTATCGATATTGGCACGTCTATGACACGTGTCATGGGGGGTACACGAGAGACCATGATGAGTGAGCCATCTATCGTGGCTACTGATACAAAACTAGAAAAAATTGTCGCTGTAGGCGATGAGGCAGACCGCATTGTGCGCCGTATGCCTGATATGTGGCGCTCTGTAACACCGTTACAAGATGGCTTTATTGTCGACTATCGTATTATGCACACGATGTTAAAATATTTTCTTCACAAGGTGTCCAATACACTGCGTAGATCTCGCGTTCTTGTAGGTGTACCTTGTGGTATGACCGATGTAGAGCAGAGGGCCATGATGGATGCCGTTATCCAAGCTGGTGCACGGGAGGTATTTCTTATTGAAAGACCGGTTGCGGCTGCTATTGGATGCGGTTTGCCTATTTTTGAGGCTCGTGGCTCTATGCTTATAGATATTGGTGAAGGTACTGCGGATATGGGCATTATTTCCTTAGGTGGTACGGTTGTTAGCCGAACTATACGTTTTGGTGGTAATGATTTAGACCGTGCTATCATGCAGTATATTAACCAGTGCTTTGGTTTGATGGTGTCAGAAGAAACCGTAACGGATATTAAACATGCCATAGGTACAGCTGTTATACCTGTAGAGGACTGTGAATATTCTTTTTCCGGTCGAGATATGACTAGTGGTATTGTGAGACGTTCCGTGGTGCATCAATCGGAAATATATCAAGTGATTAATAATGGGCTTGAAAACTTTTTAGATGCTATACGACAAATGATTCGTGTAACAGCGCCAGAGTTAGTGGCTGATATTATGCAGCATGGAATTGTGTTGACCGGTGGTATGGCTCGTTTACAGGGCTTAGCTGAACGTGTTAGCACTGAAATAGGCGTACCTGTACAAGTTGCTCTTGAGCCAGAATTAAAAGTAGTACAAGGACTTCACCGCGGTTCAGGGCAAATTGTTGAATTATCTAGATTTATTATTAATTCAAAGGATAGAAGGGGACGTGTATGATACAGTCAGATCGGAAATTATTAATCTTTGTTGTCCTCGGCTGTATCATCATGGCTCTTCTTGGGTTTGCATGGAAACAACGGACCAGCATTCCATTCGTGACGGTACCGCTTGAAAAAATTGCTACCCCTTTTGCCTATGGATCAGCTCGTGTGCTTTCTACCATTCAAACGGGTATACGCATCATTGATAACGCTATCCTAGGGCTCATTGATAGTGACAGTAAGGATAATATGATTGCAGACCTAGAGCAAAAGGTATCTAATCATGATGAAGTGGTGGCAGAAAATATTCGACTTCGTCAAATGCTCAACTATAAATCGGCTCATCCTGAATTTACTATGACTTTGGCAGGCATTATCACTAAAGATTTTGGTACATGGACAAATACCTTCACCATCGACCGCGGAGAAAATGATGGGATAAAACCGAATATGGCCGTTGTAGTGCCAAGTGGGGTAGTTGGTTTTGTTACCGATGTATATCCTAATTCTGCGCGTGTTCAAACCTTTTTAGACCCACGTAGTGCTATTGGCGTTATTGTGCAACGTCCAGAGTCACGCTTGGCCGGTGTCGTTAAGGGGGATGGAAATCATCCGAATAAACCGATGATGGTAAATATTGCACGTGAAGGCGATGTTCTAGTCGGTGATAAATTGATTACCTCTGGTTATGGTGGCATTTATCCAAAGGGATTATTGGTGGGCAATGTTTTGTCTATCGAAAATGATACAGAAGGTTTCGTTAAGAATGCAACCATTCAACCGACTGTCGATTTTCATCGTTTAGAAGAGGTTTTCATTATCACCTCTTCTACGGTACAAACACCAGACAAGGCACAATTGGAACCTAAACTGGTTCCGCAAACACAGCGCGATCAAGTTCAGGGGGCTAAAGGAGCTGTAATCCAATGAGATATATTGCATTAGTCATGTTATGTTGTGGGCTGTATTTCATACAGGCTCAACTACTGCCCGCTATATTCCATACCAGTTGGTTACCTAATTGTATTTTAACAGCCGTTATTTTGGTTACCATTTTTAAAGGCCGGAAGACGGGGCTTATTGCTGCCGTCATAGGTGGTTCGATTCATGATATATTGATATCCAATTTTTTTGGTTTACATCTATTTCCCTATATTATAGTTGTATATCTATTGTCGTTCGTTAAAAGTCATGTCTATGAAGAACGATGGTATTGGTCTTGTGCCATTGTAGGGATATGCACTCTCATTGATGGTATTGTGCGATATGTGATGATAAGCTCTAGTGGCGGCGATATTATCTTCTTTTCTTACATCGGACATATGGTTATGCCCACGGTATTCTGGAATGCCGTTTTAGGTGGTATAGGTCATATTTTGATGGGCCTTACCGAAGAGAAAGAGGATTATATTTGGTAGTATTACTGATTTAGTAAAGCATATAAGGGGAATCATAGGTGCTTGAAAGTTTATATAAAAGAAAAAAAACGAGCCGTTTTGATGTGCTTTTCTATATTGTAATGGGGATTTTTGTCATTCTAGGTCTCCGTTTATTTGCCATGCAAGTATTAGAAGGTGGCTATTATCAAGCGAAGGCAGAAGGTAATCGCTTGCGTATGGTTCCTATGACTGCTGCTCGCGGTGTTATGTATGATAGAAATGGACAGATTTTAGTAGGCTCTAGGCCGGCTTATACAATTTCTATCATGCCTAATGGCAAGCCCTTGGATGAAGATGAATTGGCTAAGTTGGCTAAATTGCTCAACAAGAAACCAGAAGATATTCAGAAAAAGGTAAATGACCATAAGCATGGTTATGAACCTATCCGTATTGCTAATGATATTTCTATGGATGTAGTGACTAGCATAGAGGAACATCGTCATGAATTACCAGGTGTATCAATCGATGTGGAGCCTTTACGATATTATCCATATGAAACTATGGCAGCTCAACTATTTGGGTATGTAGGCGAGGTTAGCGAGGAGGAATTAGCGGAAATCAAAGCGCAAAATCCTAATACAACAGTTGGTGCAGGTTCTATTTTAGGCCGTGCAGGCTTAGAAAAGCTATATGATTCTGTTTTGCGAGGTATTGATGGGGGCAAGCAACTTGAGGTGGATGCTTCGGGGAGACCTGTAGCAGAGGTAGATCGCAAACACACAGTGCCAGGCTCTAATATTCATCTTACCATCGATGTGAATGTTCAAAAGGCGGCTGAGGAAGCGGTTAAAAAGCAATTAGATATATTGCGTAGCTCCGGGGCCACAGGTGCTGCTGTGGTAGCTCTTGATCCTAATACGGGGGCAGTACTCGCTATGGTGAGTGCTCCAGAGTTTAATCCTAATTGGTTTGCTAAAGGCATAACGAATACTCAATGGAATCAATTAAATAATGATAAGAATCATCCTTTTGAAAACAAGGTTATCGCTGGTGAATACCCGCCAGGATCACCGTTCAAAATAGTAACAGGTACGGCTGCATTAGATTTGAAAAAGGTGACACCTGATGAAATGATTTTCGATAGTGGAAAACATTGGCTCATAGATAAGCGAAATGCAGAAGGTGAAGCTTTGGGGTGGTTAAACTTCAATCAAGCCTTGGCTAAATCAGATAATGTATACTTTTACGAAATGGGTAATCGCCTAGGTATTGAAAATATTGATCTCTATGCGCGCTATTTTGGTTTAGGTGAAAAAACGGGTATCAATCTTGTAGGTGAAGCGGCTGGTAATGTAGCAAGCCCTGAGTATAAACGTAAGGTATTTGATCAGGATTGGTATTTAGGGGAAACCTTTGATGCTGCAATTGGTCAATCATTTCATTTGGCAACACCATTACAAATGGCTGTACTTCTTAGCCAAGTGGCTAATGGTGGTATTCGTTATCAGCCATATGTGGTGAGTCGTGTTGACAATCCAGATGGAACACCAGCCGAAATATTTGGGCCTAAAAATTTAGGTGTATTGCCAGTCCCAAAAAATATTATGGATCTTATTCGTGAAGGCTTGCGAGATGTTACGAATGAAGGGGGTACAGCAGGTGCTCTATTTAAAGGGTTCCCAATTGCTGTAGCTGGTAAGACTGGTACTGCTGAAAATGCGCATGGTCGCGACCATGGTTGGTTTGTTGCCTATGCTCCATATGATAAGCCTCAAATCGTAGTTGTTGCATTAGTTGAACAAGGTGGTTTTGGTGCTGGCTCAGCGGGACCTATTGTACGTGATATATTAAGTGCATACTTTAAGGTTCCTGATGCAACTAAAAAGACAACTGATACGAAGAAGTCTAATACCAAAAATAATCAGCAGAATATTAAGCCAAGTGTGAAGGAATAGGAAGGATATTATGGGTGATATAATCGGTCTTATCTCAGGTAAAGGTGGCGTAGGCAAAACGACAATAACAGCCTGTTTAGGGGCTGCGCTTAGCGAACAAGGATATCGAGTTCTTCTTTGTGATGGCGATTTTGGTTTACGTGACCTAGATATTATCTTAGGTAAAGAAGACGAAGTATGTTTTGATGCGTATAATGCATTAGAAGATAAATCCATGGCTGATGATGTGGTCATGAAAATTAAAAGCAATTTATATTTTCTGCCAGCTAGTCAAAGTATTCGCTGGGAAGATATGGGGCGCAAAAAATACAGAAAACTTGTTAACCACTTAGCGAAATCTTATGACTATGTGCTCGTTGATTGCCCTGCAGGTATTGGTCGTGGCCTTGAGTCTATTATGGATTTGGCACAACGTTTTTTGATTATTACACAGCCAATATGGGTTTCCATACGAAATGCAGCACGAACAATTCAATTCTGCCGTGAATATGGGCATCGTGATTACGCAGTTGTATTCAATGCTATTCATACAGATCGGGATATGCCTAATATGTATGATATGTTAGATGCTTTGGGTGCTGAATATGTAGGGTCCATGTTACCTTATGATGCTCGTATCCTTGATGGCACACAAGAGGGATTACTCATAGAGGCTATGCCTAAGCCATATCAAGATATGTTAGCACCTATGGTGGACTACATTACATCAGGTGATGCGTGGGAGGAACAGGATATTATACATCGTTTTAATGATGTAACTGCTGTGAAAGCCATGGACTCAGTTGTTATGGCTACGCTAGCGCAACCAGTGGAGACAGATAGTATAAATGATTCAACCGATGGAACGCGTGCAGTGACATATACCAATTCTTGGTCTACTAGAAATCGACTCATTTCTGGTAAAGAAAGTATGTGGCGCCGGACCCGTTTGAAGTAGGTGTGCCATGTTACAAAGAATTTGGCGTGATTGTGATTGGACAATCATTACGTGCACACTATTGCTTGTCGCAATAGGGGTAGTTGCCATAGGTAGTGCTACCCACATTAATCAAACAGGACTTCATTTTTCTACATTAGTAGCAAAACAATTGATTTTCTTTGTTATTAATGTGGCATTAGTCATCGCCATTCAGTTCCTGGACTATCATAAATTGAAGGATTGGGCTAATGGTATATACATTTTGACGATTCTCATGCTATTAGCTGTAATTTTCGTTGGTACCTCTGCGCTAGGTGCCCAACGATGGATTCAGCTGGGCCCTATTACAATTCAGCCATCCGAATTTTCAAAACTACTCATGATTATCTGTATGGCTAAAATGTTAGAGTCTCGTTTTAACAAACTAGATACATTTAAATCGCTTATCGTTCCTGTACTTTATGTAGGTTTTCCTATATTGCTTGTATTTATGCAACCAGATTTGGGAACCTCCCTCGTATATATGGCGATTTTTATCGGAATGCTATTTATCTCCGGTATACGATTGCGATTGATACGTATCATTGCTACAGTTGGTGTTTTCTTGATGCCACTGGCTTGGTTTATATTGAAAGATTATCAAAAAAAACGTATTCTTGTGTTTATGAACCCTGATATTGATCCTTTTGGTTCCGGGTATCATATCATTCAATCTAAGATTGCCATAGGTTCTGGTACCATATTCGGCAAAGGCTTGTTCAACGGTACGCAAAGTCAGTTAAACTTCTTGCCTGAAAACCACACGGATTTTATTTTTTCTGTTATTGGTGAAGAACTAGGGTTTATAGGTTGTATTATTGTATTAATTCTTTTGTTTATGCTCATTTATCGCAGCATAAAGGTTGCTTATACTTGTAATGACCGCTTTGGTATGTTACTTGCTACGGGGATTGGATCCATGTTATGCTTCGAGGTATTGGTCAATGCAGGCATGACAATGGGGATTATGCCTGTTACGGGGATACCCTTGCCTTTCATTAGCTATGGTGTTAGTGCATTGACAACGAATATGATTAGTATAGGTATTTTGTTAAATATATCAATGCAGAGAACAAAATATATTTTTTAGGATTCCCTTCATAGGAATCGGTTTGAAAGAAGTCTTTCACAAAAGACGGAGGATGTATGATTCAATTAGATACGTCATGGTTACAACATGTCCAAAAACCTGCTCGTTATACGGGTGGTGAATACAACAGTATTATAAAAGATCACAGTACTGTTGATGTAACAATGGCGCTAGGATTTCCAGATGTATACGAAGTGGCTATGAGCCATTTGGGCATCAAAATTTTATATGGCTTAGTCAATCGCCGTGAAGATGCTGTGGCGGAACGTGTATTTGCACCTTGGCACGATATGGAAGAGGAAATGCGCAAGCGCAATATTCCTTTGTTTTCTTTAGAAACGCGTACGCCTATTAAGGATTTTGACGTACTTGGTTTTACGCTGCAATATGAGATGAGCTTTACCAATATTCTTAACATGCTTGATTTGGCTGGCATCCCAATGTATGCCAAAGATCGTGATATGGATTTCCCATTGCTCGTATGTGGTGGCCCATGTGCGTTCAATGTAGAGCCTATTGCAGATTTTTTTGATATCGTTTCCCTCGGTGAATCCGAAGAGTGGGGCGATGAATTTATCGACCTTCTTAAAGCTGAAAAAGCAAAGGGGTTCCCTGGAGGTAAAGAGGCATTTCTACGTAAAGTAGCTCAAATTCCTGGTACATACTGCCCAGCCTTATATGATGTAGAATACACGGAACAAGGGGACTTTAAATCGATTACACCTCACTTTGAAGGGGTACCTGCAGCTATTCAAAAACGTATCGTAGAGGATGTAGAGCATATATTTTTCCCTACAAAGCCAATTGTTCCATTCCTTGATGTAGTCCATGATCGCGCGGTTCTCGAATTATTCCGAGGTTGTACGCGTGGCTGTCGCTTCTGTCAGGCGGGTATGTTGTATCGTCCTGTACGTGAACGCACACCAGAACGCTTGTTAGAAATCGCTAAGGAAACGATTGCCAATACTGGGTACAACGAAATTTCTTTGATGAGCTTGAGCTCTGCAGATTACTCTAAACTGCCAGAACTCGTTGATATGCTCATGGAAGAGTTTAAAGACAAGCAAGTAAGTGTTAGCTTACCTTCTTTGCGTATCGATAGCTTCTCCATTGATATTGCAAAAAAGGTACAACAAGTGCGTAAGAGTGGCCTTACCTTTGCTCCAGAAGCAGGCTCTCAACGTATGCGCGATGTTATCAATAAAGGCGTTAGCGAAGAAGATTTGCTAGCGGCTTGTACAAATGCCTTTAAGTCTGGTTGGAATACGGTAAAACTATACTTCATGATGGGCTTACCGACTGAAACGGATGAAGACTTGGCAGGCATTGCAGACCTAGCGTATAAGGTACTCGATTTACACCGTGATATTACAGGTAAGCGCAATGGTAGTGTCACTGTTAGCGTATCTTTCTTTGTACCAAAGACACATTCTCCATATCAATGGTATGGTCAACAAGATGTAGAAGAAATTCATCGCAAGCAAAAATACTTAAAATCTCTTATTAATAATCGCAATATTTCCTATCATTATCATGATGGCTATACCGGTTATATGGAGGCTGTATTTGCTCGTGGTGATCGTAGACTATCAAGCGTATTGGTAGAGGCTTGGAAATTAGGCTGTAAATTTGATGGCTGGACTGAATTCTTCAGCTATGAAACATGGTTGAAAGCCTTTGAAAACTGCGGTATTGACCCAGTGTACTACGCACGTCGTACCCGTGATTTTGATGAACCGTTGCCTTGGGATCATTTAGATTGTACTGTTAGTAAAGCCTTTTTAAAACGCGAATGGGAACAGGCTGTTGCAGCAAACTTAACACCTGATTGCCGTCGTGCTCCATGTAAGGGCTGTAATGTGTGCCCAGAATTAAATACGGCTATTGTAGATTATAAGGAGGGTGGCAGAGTTGAAAAAGTTACGTTTGGCCTTACATAAAGGCGAAGAATTGAGATTCTTGTCACATCTCGATTTTGCTCAAGCCGTAGAGCGCATGATTCGTCGTGCAGAGATTAAAATGGCCTATTCTGAAGGTTTTAATCCGCACATGAAAATTAGCTTCTCCTCTGCCTTAGCATTAGGTGTTACTGCAGAAGCAGAATACATAGATATGGATGTACTAGAAGAAGATACATTAGAGTCCATTATGGAACGATTGAATCGAGTTGCTCCTCATGGTCTTGAGGTGCTCGGTGGCAAGGTTATGCCTGAAAAGGTTAAGAAGATGATGGCTATCTGTAATTATGCAATTTACGAGGTTACGGGTCCTGTAACTGATGTTGATGTAGATTGGGATGTATTGCTTAAGTCTTTCAATGATGCTACTGAAATTTCTTATGAAAAGGTGACACCTAAGAAAACTCGTTTCATTGATGTAAAAGAATTCGTAAAAGAGCCGATAGTAGCAACTGTAAAAGATGGCATGGTTACTTTGACAATGGGCATTGGTATCTACCCGCAAGGGACGATTAAGCCTAGTGAAGTGTGGAATTTAGGTCATCAACAATTCAACTGGCCTATTACGAGTTGCTATGAAATAAATCGAAAAGCTATTATGGTTGAAAATGAGTCTGGACGTTTTACACCATTAGAGGTGAATTGATGGGGGTACTATGAATAAAATCCTCGTTAATGTGATGCGAGAAGAAATTCGAATGGCTGTTCTTGATGAACAGGGGCAACTCGTTGATTTTGTGTTAGAGCGAACCGATGAAACGCATATGGCGAATCATATGTATAAAGGTATCGTGAAAAATGTGGTGCCTGGTATGCAAGCTGTTTTCGTTGATATCGGAGGCACGCAAAATGCGTATCTCAATTTACAGCAAGGAAAACAATTAAAGATTCTTCGTAATGTGTCGGTAGGACAACAAATTCTTGTACAGGTTATCAAAGAAGAAATGCTTGGCAAGGGGGCTCGCGTTACGGCTGATGTTAGCCTGGCTGGACGCTTTATGGTTTTACTGCCATATTCAGAAGGCATGCATATATCTAAGAAAATTACAGATCAAACCTTGCGTGATCGATTGCAAGAGCAAGCTAAACCTTATGTACAAGAGGGGGCTGGATTTATTATTCGCACCGCTGCTGCCAAGGCAACAGAAGAGGAAATTAGCCGAGATATGGATTATCTGTGGCGCACTTGGCAACATGTAACAAAGCGTTTTAAAGTAGCGAAGAGTGGCACTGATTTATATAGTGATGCAGATTTTTGGTTCCGCCTTGTTCGGGACTATGCTCATCGCAATGTCTGTGAAATTATCGTCGACTCTAAACATGGTATGGAACGCTTAAAGGATTTGCTAGGTACAGGGCAAGCCTCATCAGATATAAAAGTCACATTGCATGATAATAGTACGCCTATTTTTAAAGTGAATCATATTGAACCACAACTGGAGAATCTCATTTCTAGAGATGTAAGCTTGCCATCAGGCGGCTCCATCCGGATTGATCATACAGAGGCCTTAACTGTGTTTGATGTAAACTCTGCACATTATACGGGACGTTCTAATAAAGCGGAAGATTTAGCTTTCACAGTCAATAAGGAAGCGGCTCATGAAATATGTCGTCAACTTAGATTGCGCGATATCGGGGGGATTATCATTGTCGATTTTATTGACATGAAGGAGAAGGAGCATCAACAAGAGCTCTTGAAATTATTGAGTGATTTAGCGAAAAGGGATAAGATGAAAACCGTTGTATGCGGTATCAGTTCTCTTGGACTTGTAGAGATGACACGAAAACGCGCTCGACAAGGTCTACAAACATTGATGTTTGATACTTGTCCACAATGTGGTGGCACTGGTTATATGTTATCTGGTCGCACCGTGTATATGCAGATTGTACGTCGTATCCGAGAACTGTTCAAATCAGGCCGTATTAAATCAAATCTTGAAATTGAGGTTCATCCAGAGGTGGCGTATTATTTAACGAAATCTGTGCTGGAGGATTTGGGAAACTCTATAGGACGCACTATTTCCATTGTTGTAAATGAACAGATGAGTAGAGAAGGGTATTCTCTCATGGCTGTGTCCGATTAACCGTATGTTTGTTATTGTATATAGGTGAAGTTTGTGTCCTTAATTGAAATTATATTAATTAGCGCAGGTCTCGCTATGGATGCCTTTGGCGTATCTATCGGCAAAGGCCTGACTATGCCCGTAGGTGAGAATGGTCGAAAAGTGACCTTAGCATTCTTATTTGGTTTATTTCAGTTTCTCATGCCTCTTATCGGTTGGCTCATTGGTCTCCAGTTTATCGATGTAATCGCAGACTGGGATCATTGGATTATCTTTGGTCTGCTCGGTTATTTAGGTATTGCTATGATTAGAGAAGGTCTTAGTGATGATGACGAAGACGATGATAAGACCTTTTTAGGTGTATGGGAAATGATGATGCTCTCTGTAGCAACTAGCCTCGATGCAATGGCTGTAGGCTTAACCTTTGCTTTTTTACCCATCAATGTTTGGGAAGCATCAGCCACAATTGGTGTCATAACCTTTGGTATATCCTTGGTGGGCATTTACTTAGGTAAATTTATGGGTCGATTCGTTGGTAAATATGCAGATATCATAGGCGGTGGTGTTTTAATCCTCATTGGTACCAAGATATTATTACAACATCTCGGTATTATTGAATAGTTTACAGATGTTGTATATATATGAAAGTCCTAGAAATTGAGCAGTTTATACTGGATTTTGTTTGACATGAATGGTTAAATACGATATACTATATCAGTATTAGTTCGGTTTACTGAACTTTGCAATCCGCGTGAAGCAGGTTTAAACGCCCGACCGAAGTTCGGGTCGGGATACCGAATTCAGCGAGTTCGATAACAAGGAGGTGTTCTCATGTACGCAATTATTAAAACTGGTGGTAAACAATATCGCGTTGCTGAAGGCGATGTAATTACTATCGAAAAATTGGAAGCAGCTGCTAACGAGTCCGTTACATTCGAAGAAGTTTTGACTGTAGTGAATGACGGCGACGTTAAAGTTGGCGCTCCTCTTGTAAACGGTGCAAAAGTTACAGGTACAGTTCTTGAGCATGGTAAAGGTAAAAAAATCTTAGTATTCAAATACAAAGCTAAATCCAACTACCGTCGTCGTCAAGGTCATCGTCAACCGTTCACAAAAGTTCGTATTGAATCTATCCAAGCTTAATTATGGTTTCCATTGGAATCCAGCGGAATAGTGATGGCCAAGTCATTGGTTGTCACATGTCCGGTCACGCAGGATATGATGATCATGGCTTCGATATCGTATGTGCTGCAGTGTCTGCCTTGTCAGCAACGGCAATGTTAGGACTTACCCGAATTGCTCAGCAAGAAGGGGAATATACGAATAGCGAAGGTCAATGTGATATGGTTCTCTCTGGTACGATTAACCAGAGTGGACAGGATATTCTGGGGACTATGATTCTCGGTTTAGAGGAGATTAGCCGTCAATATCCAGAGTTTGTCCAAATACACGAAATATAGGAGGTGAACTTAATGTTTACTTTTGATTTGCAATTGTTCGCACATAAAAAAGGTGTGTCCAGTACTCGTAACGGTCGTGATAGTGAATCTAAACGTCTTGGTGTTAAATGCCATGATGGTTCCATCGTAAAGAGCGGTAACATCATCGTTCGTCAACGTGGTACTCACTTCCACCCTGGTACTAACGTAGGTATCGGTAAAGATGACACTTTATTCGCACTTGTGCCTGGTAAAGTAGCATTTGAACGTGCTGGTCGTTATAACCGTAAAGTTAGCGTATACCCTGTAGAAGCTTAATTTTACAAAGACTATTAATCCCTAGTGGTTTTCCACTAGGGATTTTTTGTTTTTCCTATGGTATGAGTGGCCTTGATATACTATAATTTAAAGTAATTATCAAATCTATTCTGACGTTTTGGAATTGGAAGGGAGATATTATGGCATTATTAGAATTATCTAATATATCCTATGCTGTAAAAGACAAAACTATTATTCGTAATGTATCTCTAGCTGTAAATGAAGGGGATTATCTTACTATTGTAGGTCCTTCAGGTAGTGGTAAAAGTACACTTTTAAAATTGTGTAGCGATTTGATTAGTCCTACATTAGGTAGTATCACATATAATGGTCGGAATTTAACTGCTATAGAACCTGAAAGTTATCGTAAAGAGGTAGGGTACTGCTTTCAACGACCTTATTTATTTGCTAAAACAGTGCGTCGCAATATTTTGTTTCCTTATGATATTCGCGGTATGAAACCAGATATGGAGCGCATCAAATTGCTCTTTGATTTGCTTCATATGCCTATGGAGTATTTTGAGCGTCACAATGATGAATTATCTGGCGGTGAAATGCAACGGATTTGCCTCATTCGTAGTCTTATATTTGAACCTAAAGTATTGCTCTTAGATGAGGTGACCTCTGCATTAGATTCAGTTAATACAGCTATTGTAGAGCAAGTTATTGATGAGCTATATAAAAATGGGATAACCATAGTATCTATTACACATAATGAGGAACAAAGTTTGCGCTCTGCTAATCGGCGCATCACTATTATAGATGGATCGATAGCAAAAGAGGAGGTATTGCGATGAGTCAATTTCAAACTATCTCTACTACATCTTTATGCCTAGCGTCTGTACTGGTAGTTATTAGTATGCTAATGTCCTATCGGCAAGAATTAAAATTAGAGAATGACATTTTCATAAGTGCCGTACGTGCATCTATTCAACTTTTGATTATAGGACTTATTTTGTCCTATATTTTTAGTACTGAAAGCCCTATATTTATAATTGGATTGTTGGGCTTTATGGCTGTTAATGCAGCTTATAATGCTTCTAAACGTGGGGCTGGGATACCTCATGCGCTATGGATTTCTTGGTTTGCTATAACCGTAGGTGCTAGTATTACCTTATCGATTTTACTGTTAACCGGTATTCTTAGCTTTACTGCGTATCAGCTGATTCCTGTTGGTGGGATGGTCATTAGTGGTGCTATGGTTGCTATAGGTCTTTGCTACCGTCAACTACTGTCAAACTTTGAGTTACGTCAACAAGAGGTTGAGATTAAACTCGCCTTGGGGAGTACGCCTAAACAAGCATCTAAGGCAATCATACGAGATGTTATAAAGACTGGTTTACAGCCGACTATAGATAGTGCTAAAACATTAGGGATAGTAGCGTTACCAGGTATGATGACCGGTCTTATTTTAGCTGGTATGCCACCATTAGAGGCTGTAAAATACCAAATGATTGTAACCTTTATGTCTTTATCGACGATATCCATAGCTTGCTTTATCGCCTGCCAATTAGCTTACAAGGGGTTTTTTAATAAGCGCAATCAACTGAATAAATAATATAGAATATATTTTAAATTCCTATGTTTTTTAGTAGGAATAGTGGTATACTATGAACAGTATCAGTGAAATACCAGTTTTATGGTTGGCATATACTTTCATACACTTAAAAATGGGGTAGATACCCGGTAGAAAGATTTGAGGTAAGTACTATGTATGATGTAAAGTCTCCTAAGGCGGAGGAATTTATTTCTCATCAAGAAATTCTTGATACCCTTGCTTATGCAGAGGAAAATAAAGAAAATCGCGAATTATTAGATCAAATTTTAGCAAAAGCAGCTACCTTTAAGGGCTTAAATCACAGAGAAGCAGCTGTATTGTTAGAATGTCCATTACCTGATTATAAGGAAAAGCTTTTTGCATTAGCGAAGGACATCAAAAAAGCTATTTATGGTGATCGCATCGTATTGTTTGCACCATTATATTTGTCTAATTACTGTATCAATGGATGTGTGTATTGTCCTTATCATTCTAAAAATAGAGATATTAAGCGTAAGAAACTTACACAGGACCAAATTAGAGAAGAGGTTATTGCCTTAGAAGCGATGGGCCATAAGCGTATCGTTATTGAGTCTGGTGAAGATCCACTCAATAATCCTCTTGAATATATTTTGGAATCCATTAAAACTATTTACAGTATTAAGAACAAAAATGGTGAAATACGCCGTGTTAATGTAAATATTGCGGCATGTTCCGTAGAGGATTATAAAAAACTTCACGATGCAGGTATTGGTACCTATACATTATTCCAAGAAACGTATAATAAAGAAAACTATGAAGCACTACATCCAACAGGACCTAAGAGCGACTACGCCTACCATACGGAGGCGATGGATCGAGCTATGCAAGGTGGTATTGATGATGTAGGTATTGGTGTTCTTTATGGATTGGAGCACTATAAATATGATTTTGTAGGCTTGTTGATGCATGCCGAACATTTAGAAGCCGTATTTGGCGTAGGTCCACATACGATTTCTGTACCTCGTATTTGTCCGGCTGATGATATTGATGTAGATGATTTTAGCAATGCTGTACCTGATGATGTATTTGAAAAAATCGTAGCCCTCATTCGTGTGTCTGCACCATATGCTGGTATGATTATGTCTACTCGTGAAACACAGGAAATGCGTGAGCGTGGTTTAGCACTGGGGATTTCCCAAATCAGTGGCGGCTCTCGTACTAGTGTAGGTGGCTATAAAGAAGAAGAGAAACCAGAAGATAATTCGGCTCAATTTGATCGTAGTGATACGCGTACTTTAGATGAAATCGTGGATTGGTTACTCGAACTGGGTTACGTACCAAGCTTCTGTACTGCGTGTTATCGCGCAGGTCGCACCGGTGACCGATTCATGGCCTTGGCCAAATCGGGCCAAATTCACAATTGTTGCCAACCAAATGCATTGATGACATTAAATGAATACATTATGGACTATGGCGATGAACATACCAAAGAACATGGTGCTAAAGTTATAGAAGCACAGTTAGAAAATATCAAAAACGACTTGGTAAAAGAAAAAGCCAAAGCTTATATTGCACAAATGGAAGACGGGAAACGAGATTTCCGTTTCTAATTAACAATATTTGTATTTTAATGTTCATGCAAAAATAGTATAAACTGATATAAACAAGCACTGCTTATTATGATAATGATAATAAGCAGTGCTGTTTTGTTGAGAAAAACAAGTGAATTTCATATGAAAGATACAGATAAAACCCTTTATTTATATGGATGTTTATAGTATAATGTAAGAAATTGATAATGATAATACATATATTAAATTTATTGATATTGATTATAAACTTAACGAAAATATAATGATATTGTATATCTTGTAATATATTTTACCGAGGATGGAATGATGAAAAAGAAACGTTGGCATATTATGCCAAGGAATGTAGAAAAAGAGAATACATTAATCCGTGAACTCGGTGTAAATCCTATCGTGGCACGGTTGATGGTAAATCGTGGTATTGATGTCAACGAAGGCCATTGTTTTCTAGAGGGTACCCTCGATGATTTGTTAGATCCCTTTACATTAAAGGATATGGAAACAGCGGTTGCCCTTGTTCTTGAAACCATTGAAACTAGAAAACCTATTGTCGTTTATGGTGACTACGATGTAGATGGTATTACGGCTACATCTCTCTTATATCGTTTTCTAGTAAGGTTGGGGGCCGATGTAAGTTATTACATACCAGAACGCCAAAGTGAAGGTTATGGCCTAAATTTAGAGGCTTTAGAACATATTATCTCTGATGGTGCTGCATTAGTTATTACGGTGGACTGTGGTATTAGCTCTTATGATATTGTACAAGCTGTTTGTGACCGCCTCGATATTATTATTACAGATCATCATACGGCACCGCCTCAAATTCCGCCAGCACGAGCTGTTATCAATCATAAACAGCCAGATTGTCCGTATGCAGATAAAAACCTATCTGGCGTTGGGGTAGCTTTAAAATTATGCCAAGCACTATGGTTACGTCAACATGGCGAATGGTATCTTGAGGATTTAGATATCGTTGCCTTGGGTACAGTAGCAGATGTGGTGCCTTTAGTAGGAGAAAACCGCATCATCGTTCAAGCTGGTCTTAAAAAGATGAATGAGTTGCCTAATCTTGGGATTCATAAACTCATTGAAGTAGCAGGGTTACATGATAAAACTGTTACAGCAGGACATATTGGATTCACTTTAGCGCCCCGTTTGAATGCAGCCGGCCGCGTTACACATGCCACACGTGCTGTAGAACTGCTTGTTACAGATGATGTGGATTTAGCAGAAGCTATTGCGCAAGAACTACATGAGACAAATATAGAACGCCAAGAAATAGAGCGCTCTATTCATGAAGAAGCACGTGCTAATGTGGCCGCTCAAGGGCATCTCGCTGATTATGTAACAGTTGTATCCGGTGAGGAATGGCACCCTGGCGTTATCGGCATCGTCGCATCACGTTTGGTAGAGGAGTTTTATAAGCCTACCTTTGTTATTAGTGTTGATAAAGGCGTAGGAAAGGGCTCTTGTCGCAGTATTGATGGATTTAATATTTATAATGCACTAAAATCCTGTGAGGATATATTAATTCAGTTTGGTGGTCATGCCGCCGCAGCAGGATTTAGTATCGATGCTAATTGTATTGATGAATTGCGACATCGATTAACCGAGTATTGTAAGGCTCATGTATCGGCTGATGAGTATATCCCCGTTGTATCTATTGATGCTACCTTGCCTGTAGATGATATAGATGTTGATATTGTAGATAGAGTGTCTGCATTAGAACCATATGGTATGGGTAATAGTACGCCTATATTCGGTGTTATGGATGCTAAGGTAGAAAATATTATGCTCATGGGACAGCTTAAAAATCATTGTAAGGTGATTTTAGAAACGGCCAATGGTACTGTTGATGCTATCGCATGGAATCGACCAGATTTATTCAGACATATTTTTCAAGGCATGAATGTGAAAGTCGCATTCACACTTCAAAAAAATGAGTGGCAAGGTTTTGTATCACCGCAACTTATGATTCAAGATATAGAGCCTATAGTTGAGGAACCAATTCATCTTACTCCGGAAGGTTTGCGTGAGATTTATACAATCGTACGCCTATCCTTAAAAGGTGGTGCGAATTCTTTATACTATGTAGAGCAAGAGATTTTGCGCCGCAAGCCATCTGATCAAAATGGTGTATCAGCTTTGATGGCCCTTGATGTGTTTAAAGAATTAGGCATTATTAGTGAAGAAACTAGTGATAGTGGACAAACCATGATTCGTTGGAATGTAATTAACGGAAAACTTGATTTGACCACATCCGTTACGTTTATAACGTATAGTCAGCAGGAGGTGATACCATGATGACCATAAATGAAGAAGGTAAAGCCTTAGTTGAACAAAAAGGCTTTAATAAAGAAGTGGCCTTAAAAGATTTTATGGATTATGTGCATTCGTATCTAGGGGATGATGAGTGCGAACAAATTATGAAGGCTTTCACCCTTGCAGACAAGGCTCATGAAGGTCAATTTAGAGCCTCTGGTGAACCGTATATCATGCATCCTCTTGCGGTGGCTGAAATTTTGGCACATTTGCAAATCGATCATATTACACTTATTGCAGCTTTGTTACATGATGTAGTGGAAGATACGGATTATACCAAGGAAGATATTGAAAATCTCTTTGGTACCGAAGTGGCATTCCTCGTTGATGGGGTTACTAAATTAAATCAGTTTCAATACGAAACTAAAGAAGATCGTCAAATGGAAAATTATCGCAAGATGATTTTAGCCATGGCAAAGGACGTGCGTGTAGTGGTTATTAAATTGGGTGACCGTTTGCACAATATGCGTACTTTGAAACATATGCGTAGTGATAAACAAAAACGTATTGCCAAGGAAACCTTAGAAATCTTCGCACCTTTGGCACATCGCCTCGGGATTTTTAATGTGAAATGGGAACTAGAGGACTTATCATTCCGTTATTTGGAACCGGATAAGTACTATGATCTCGTGGATCAAATGAAACAAAAACGACAGTGCCGTGAAGATATTGTAAATGATACGATGGTTCAGCTTACAAAAGCACTTGGGGAGGCCCATATCAAGGCCGATATCAAGGGGAGACCAAAGCATTTTTACAGCATCTATAAGAAGATGAAAAAGGATAATCGCGATTTATCTCAAATCTATGATTTGCTGGCTGTTCGCGTTATCGTTGATACAATTCCGGATTGTTATGCCGTCCTCGGTATTGCTCATAGTATTTGGAAACCGTTGCCATATCGCTTTAAAGACTATATTTCTATGCCGAAATCTAACATGTATCAATCCTTGCACACCACTGTTATCGGCACGATGGGGCAACCAGTAGAAATTCAAATTCGTACATGGGAAATGCATCGTGTATCTGAATATGGTGTAGCAGCTCATTGGCGCTATAAAGAAGGCAATAAGAATGGCGATAAGGATTTTGACCAAAAGGTGGCTTGGCTCCGTCAAGTATTAGAATGGCAAGATACGAGCAATCCTAAGGAACTAGTGAATGCTTTAAAATTGGATGTGTTCTCTGGTGAAGTATTTGTCTTTACGCCTAAAGGGGACGTTATTAAATTACCGATTGGTTCCGTACCTCTTGATTTTGCATACCGGGTTCATACCGATGTAGGTCATCGCTGTGTGGGGGCAAAGGTTAATGGAAAAATTGTATCCCTTGACTATACATTGCAAAATGGCGATATTGTTGATATTATCACGTCTAAGAATGGTAAACCAAGCCTTGATTGGCTTAATATTGTAGGGTCTTCTGAAAGTAAAAATAAGATTCGCAATTGGTTTAAACGTGAAAATAAAGAAGAAAATATTGAAAAGGGTCTTGAGGCTCTTGAACGTGAAGCAAAACGTCTCAACTATAATTGGAAGGCCCTTTGTGCAGATAATCGGATTCAACAGGTTGTAAAACAGTTGAAGTCGGGTACAGAAGACGAAATGTATGCTGCTTGTGGTTATGGTGGTATACCTGTCAGCACAGTTTTATTACGTCTTGTTGAACTGTATAAGAAATCTAAAGAGCATGAAGATTCTCGTAAAACAACGGAACAAATCATTGAAAAGCTAAAGGTTCAAGGGTCCAAAAAGGCGAAAAATGGCACTGGTATTCTCGTAAAAGGAGAACCAGGGGTTATGGTTCGTATGGCTAAATGCTGTAATCCTGTACCAGGTGATGACATTATCGGTTACATCACGAGAGGTCGTGGTGTTTCTGTACATCGTTCTGATTGTACAAGCTTAGGTCACACACCGGAAGATTTAGAGCGTATGATTGAGGTTTCGTGGGATGAATCTACTAGCGAATCCTTCCATGTAGGCATTGATATTCAAGCCTATGATAGACCTGGGATTCTCATGGAGGTTATGGCCGTACTTTCAGAATTGAAAATTACCATTACCAATATGAATGCTAAAGTTATTGAAAATACTAAAAATGTAATTATCAACATAGTCGTTGAAATCCGCGATATTTCACAACTTGATTTTGTTATGACTAAATTGCGTCGTATTCGTGAAGTGTACACAGTACAACGTAGCAAAGGTGGTGCTTGATGGATACATCTAATCTAGTTCTTATGCGTATGCCTTTAGGTCCGCTAGGAACAAATTGTTATGTTATAGGCGATAAGAAAGTTGGGGAAGCAGTCATTATCGACCCCGCTAGTACAGAGGTCCTAGAAGCATTAAAAAAATATGATTTAAAGCCTAAAGCAGTCCTTTTAACACATGGACATGGCGATCATATTGGTGGTGTACAAGGCATTGTTGATGCTTATGATATACCGATTTATATACAACATGATGATGTGAAATACCTAAGTGATCCTGAATTGAATCTGAGCAATTACAGTAATCCTACACCGATTATTGTGAAGGGGCGCATTGAAGAGGTTCGCGAAGGAGATCACATTACCTGTGGTTCCGTTGATTTAACAGTATATGAGACGCCAGGGCACACGCCAGGTGGTGTATGCTACTATATGCCCGGCCTCGTATTCGTAGGCGATACTTTGTTTAACCAATCGATTGGCCGCACCGATTTTGTAGAAGGTGATTATGATACATTAATCGATGCAATTAAAACAAAATTATATACATTGCCAGACGAAACGATGGTCTATCCAGGACATGGCCCAGAAACACAAATTGGATATGAAAAACAATATAATCCATTTGTAGGCGCTTAATATAAATAATTTGAGTTAGTATCATTTTTAATTCTTATGGTCACAATAATTAGCAGTATGTACTCATGTATTAATGGTATGTACACCATAAGAGAATAGGTTCTTATTAATAGAGGGGATAGTTATCATGAACACAACATTGGAAAAATTAAAGGAACGCATTAAGGACAAAAAATATAAATTGACAACACAACGTCAAACCATTTTACAAGCTTTCATCGACGCTGAAGAGAATCACTTGAGTGCAGAGGATGTATATGTATTGGTAAAAGAAGTAGCGCCAGATATCGGTCTTGCTACTATCTATCGTACATTGGATCTATTTACTGAATTAGATTTGTTAAAACGCCTTGACTTTGGTGATGGTCGTAACCGTTATGAATTAAATGACGAAGAATTTGCTCATTTCCATCATCATTTAATTTGTGTTAAATGTGGCAAAGTTTCTGAATTTGAAGATGATATGCTAGAAACATTAGAATCTATTATTGCGAAAAAATTAAATTTCCGCACCATAGATCATCAATTGAAAGTCTATGGCTACTGCAGTGATTGCCAATCACATATGACGCCAGCAGAACTTGAGAAACTTGATAAAATGGCACATCATGCTTAATGGATATCATTACACAGGGCCACTACCACTCGGATCGGTAGTGGCCCACAACTGTGGCGCTGCTGGACTGTTTTCTAGTAATACTGATGCAGATGTTAAACTCAGTGCTGTAGAATATGATGATATGTATATTTTGACGGTCTCTATTCGTGGTGTAGAACATACGTTGACGGGGTCCATATCTTCATTGGGACGGCGCTCTATTGGACAATCTTTGCTTGTACTATTGCGTACAGAACAGGGATTGCCTGCTCATAATGAGTGGGGCACCATGGTGGGTGTGCGCCCTACAAAATTACTTCATAAATACATGGATCAATATGGTTCACTAGAGGATGCAACTCGTCACATTAGGGACGAGTTTTCTGTGTCTATGGAAAAGCTTGAGGTCCTTAGTAAGATTGGACGTTATCAACGGCCTTTTTTAGGCGATGATTCGCCTAAACACATTAGCCTCTATTGTGGGATTCCGTTTTGCGAGACTCGTTGTGTATATTGTTCATTTCCCTATGGTTTATATCAGGATTATCCACGGCAAGCTGAGTTTATTACAGCATTGTTAAAGGATATTGATGATGTAAGGTCCATTTGTGAAAGCTATAATCTGTACACTAATACGCTCTATATGGGCGGTGGTACGCCCACTATATTGGGTAATGAGGATTTTCACCATCTGTTGACTCGTTTAGCAACATTGATACCAGAAGGCCGTGAGTTTACTGTTGAGGCGGGACGTCCCGATTCAATAACCGTTGAAAAGATTCGGTCTATGCAACATTGCCATGTTAATCGTATTAGTATTAATCCACAAACTATGGATGATACTATATTACGGCGTATAGGGCGTGGACATAACGCTCAAGATATTGATGATATGTATCAATATGTAAAAAAGCATACTGATTTTGCTGTAAATATGGATTTTATAGCAGGACTTCCGGGTCAAGAAATAAAACATATGATGCATAACATGGATTATATTTGTCATAATTTGCCTGAAAATGTTACAATTCATACGTTAGCTATCAAACGTGGTAGTCCGTTATATGATTTGAATATGCAAGATGATGTACCAGAGGAAAGCGTGGTACGTCACATGGTTCAGTATGCCAAGGAGCGATTAGAAGCGGCTGGTTATGTGCCTTATTATCTATATCGCCAACAATATATGAGAGGTCAACTTGAAAATATTGGGTATACATTGCCAGGTAAAGCTTGTGAATATAATATTCAAATCATGGAAGAGCGGCAAACAATTATGTCTATGGGGCCAGGCGGATCCTCTAAATGGATGCGCGCGCCTTTATATAGACAAAAGAAACAGCATATGCCAAAGGATGTAGATGTTTACATAGATACGTTAACAACTCTACTAGATAAAAGGCATGCATTATGTAAATCATTTTGGGAGGTTGTGTAATGGCTATTAAAAAACCAAGAGGCACACAAGATTTCTTGCCAGAACAAATTGTTAATTGGCATTATATAGAACAGTGTATGCGCGATATTTGTAAAGCTTATGGCTTTAGCGAAATTCGCACACCTGCCTTTGAAGATACAAAATTATTTTTGCGTGGCATTGGGGAAACTACGGACGTAGTATCCAAGGAAATGTACACCTTCTCCACTGGAGATGACAAAGAGCAAAGTTATACATTACGACCAGAAAATACAGCATCTGCAGTACGTGCATATTTAGAAAATAAGGTGTATGGCAAAGAAAATTTAACTAAGTGGTTCTATATGGGATCCATGTTCCGTCATGATAAACCACAAGCTGGCCGCTATCGTGAGTTCCATCAATTCGGAGCAGAAGTACTTGGTTCCTCCTCTCCAGTAGTGGATAGCGAAGTTATCTGTATGATTGTACAATTGTTGAAGGATTTTGGTCTAAAGGATCTCAATGTAGAGGTGAATTCTGTAGGTTGTCCAAATTGTCGTCCTACATATCGCCAAAAATTGATTGAATTCTTCGAACCTAAGAAAGATCAGTTGTGCCCAGATTGTCAATCTCGTTTATATAAAAATCCTTTGCGTTTGTTGGATTGTAAAAATGAAACATGCAAAGCTTTATCTGTAGGTGCCCCTGAAATTCATGAGCATTTATGTGAAGAATGTAACACTCACTTTGAAGAACTTAAAACATTACTTGATGCGGCAGACATTCAATATAATCTAAATCCACGATTGGTACGTGGTCTCGATTATTACACTAAAACAGCGTTTGAAGTTCAATATACTCCATTAGGTGCGCAAAGCGCCGTTGCTGGTGGTGGCCGTTATGATGGTCTCGTAGAAGAACTCGACGGCCCTCATACACCGGCTATTGGTTTTGCTATGGGCATGGAACGTTTATTGTTAGCTCTAGAAAAACAAAACTTATTGCCTGAACCAGCTATCGAACCGGCTGTATTTATAGTATCTCTTGGGGATGCTGCAAAACTAGAAGCTTTCAAAATTTGTAATACCTTGCGTAGTGCTTATGTGAGAGCCGAAATGGATGGTCAAGGTAAAAGTATGAAGGCCCAATTAAAATATGCTAACAAAATTCATGCAAAGTATGTTATTATAATGGGTGATGATGAATTGGCTAATCAAGAGGCCATTATTCGTTTCATGGAAACAAGTGAACAAGAAACAGTACCATTGACGTCTGTTTCAGAGCGTATATCTTCTTTGGTGAAAGGATGACAAGTAGAATGGAAACAATGAAAGGCTTACACCGTACGCACGGATGTGGCACTATTTCTGAAGCAGAAGTAGGTAAAGAGGTCGTATTATGTGGTTGGGTTGAACGTCGTCGTGACCACGGCGGTTTGATCTTCTTGGATTTGCGAGATCGTTCTGGTATCGTTCAAGTTGTAGCGTCCCCAGACCATAATGTGGATTCTTTCCACAAAGCAGAAGATGTTCGTAATGAATATGTTCTCTGTGTACGCGGTAAAATTACAAAACGTGATGAAGACGCAATCAATCCTAATTTGCCAACAGGCGCTTATGAAATGTATTGTGAAGAACTTCGCGTATTAAACTCTGCGAAAACGCCTCCATTCTACATTCAAGATGATATCGATGTAGATGAAAATATTCGTTTGAAATATCGTTACCTTGATTTACGTCGCCCTGAAATGCAACGTAACTTGATTTTGCGTCACAAAGTGACTAAGGCTATGCGCGATTTCTTTGATAGCCGTGATTTCCTTGAAATCGAAACACCGATGCTTACAAAATCTACACCTGAAGGTGCTCGTGACTATCTAGTACCATCTCGTGTAAATGCAGGTACATTCTATGCATTGCCTCAATCCCCACAAATTTTTAAACAAATTTTGATGGTAGCAGGCTATGAAAAATATTTCCAAATCGTTCGTTGCTTCCGTGACGAAGATTTACGTGCAGACCGTCAACCAGAATTTACTCAACTCGACTTAGAAATGAGCTTTGTTGACGAAGAAGACATTTATGCAATCTTGGAACAAATGGTTGCAGAAGTATTCAAAAAGACATTGGGCAAAGAAATTCCATTGCCTATGCCTCGTATTACTTGGGATGAAGCGATGGATAAATACGGTTCTGATAAACCAGATCTTCGCTTTGACATGGCTTTCACAGATGTAACAGAGCTTGTAAAAGACACTGAATTCCAAGTATTCCGTTCCGTTATCGACAATGGTGGTGTTGTAAAAGGTATCGTAGTACCTGGCGACGCTGGCATTGCACGTCGTGAACTTGATGATTTGGTAGCATATGTAAATCGCTACGGTGCAAAAGGCTTGGCATGGGCTTGCTTCAATGAAGATGGTTCCATTAAATCACAAATCATGAAATTCTTAGGCGAAGATACAATCCGCAACATCGGTGAAAAAATGGGTGCCAAAGGTGGCGACCTAGTGTTGATGATTGCTGATAAACCTGCTACTGTTGCGAGAGCACTTGGCGAATTGCGCCTTGAAATGGCTCGCCGCATGAACATGATTGATCAAGATAAATTGGCGTTCACATGGGTAACAGATTTCCCTATGTTCGAATATAACGAAGACGAAAAACGTTATGTTGCAATGCACCATCCATTCACAATGCCACGCCACGAAGATCTTGATAAATTAGAATCCGATCCTGGCAGTGTAAAAGCAATTGCTTACGACATGGTATTGAACGGCGTAGAAATCGGTGGTGGTTCCTTGCGTATTTACCAAGCTGATGTACAAGAACAAGTATTTAAAGCAATCGGTTTATCTGTAGAAGAAGCTAAATCCAAATTCGGTTTCATGCTTGATGCATTCCAATATGGTGCACCTCCTCATGCAGGCTGTGCATTTGGTCTCGATCGTCTCGTAATGTTGATGGCTAAACGCCAATCTATCCGCGACGTTATCGCATTCCCTAAAACACAATCCGCTTCTGATATCATGAGCCAAGCTCCATCAGCAGTAGAACCTAAACAATTAAAAGAGCTACATATTAAACCAGATGTAGAGGAAGAAGAACAATCCTTAGTATAATCGTTGATAAACGAATTATAAAAAGTCCGCAAGATTTGCTAAATTTTTAAATGTCAAGTCTTGTAAATGATAAATCTTTTTGCTACTATTTATGTAGAAGATATCCCTGCCATGTGCGTGTGATATCGCAGTTTTGAGCCAACACATTTTCTTCGGGAGTCCGGAACTCTCGTCTGAACGTTATGCCCTTATGGGAAAACTGCAGGATGAGGAGGACACCCACCTGCTCTAGCAGGATCAAAACGCGGTACATTACGGCATGGTGGGGCTTTTTTGCATGTAAAAATATGAATGGAGGTAGCATGGATAGTTTATTTGATGCATTACCTACAAATAGATATGAACCATTACCGGTACGAATGAGACCCACAGAGCTAGACCATTTGTATGGGCAAGAACAAGCTGTAGGCAAAGGGACATTCTTGCGGGCTATGGTAGAAAAGGATACCATACCATCCATGTTGTTTTATGGACCTTGTGGTACCGGTAAAACGACATTAGCTGGCATTATAGCTAAAATGAGCAATAGCCATTTTGTCAATTTGAATGCTACTAATGCAGGTATTGGTGAATTGCGAAATATTATTGAGGATGCGAGAAAACGAGTTCGTTCATTACAGCAACGTACTATTTTATTTCTCGATGAAATTCATCGCTTTAACAAGAGTCAACAAGATGTACTATTGCCTTGTGTAGAGGATGGTACGATTATCCTCATTGGGGCCACTACGGAAAATCCTTTTTTTGAGGTTAACCGTCCTTTATTATCACGGTTGAGGCTCATTACACTAGAGGCTTTAACACCTAAGGCGATTAGCCAAATTTTAAAACGAGCTATTACAGATACTGAGGTTGGGCTCGGATCTCGTCAATTACAAGTAAAAGATGAATTATTAGAGGATGTTGGTATCTTTGTTAATGGCGATGGTCGCATGGCTCTTAATATTTTAGAGCAAGCTGCGGCAATGGTTCATGATGGGGAAGAGATAACCATAGAAATCCTTGAAAAGGTCATAGGACGTCGCATTTACACATACGATAAAAAAGGGGATAGTCATTACGATACGATTTCTGCGTTTATCAAAAGTATGCGCGGTTCCGATGTACAGGCTACACTTCACTATCTAGCGCGTATGATAGAGGCAGGAGAGGATCCTAACTTTATTGCTCGTCGTATTGTAATTTGTGCAGCAGAGGATGTAGGATTAGCTGATCCACAAGCCTTAATCTTAGCAAATGCGGCGGCACAAGCGTCTCATATGGTCGGATTTCCAGAGGCGCGCATTATTTTATCAGAGGCCGCCTGCTATGTAGCATTAGCTCCTAAGAGTAATTCTGCGTATGTTGGCATTGATGCAGCTATTTCTGATGTGCGTCATAAGGATTGTGGTCAAGTTCCAGATCATTTACGAGACAGTCATTATAGTGGGGCTAGTAAATTGGGACATGGTGTAACTTATAAATATGCTCATAATTATCCGAATGGATATGTAAAGCAACAATATTTACCAGATCCTTTAGTTAAGGCTGAATACTATAAAGGTATTGAACGAGGCACGGAAGCAATACTGTTAAAAGATTGGAACAACCGTTGTAATGGTAAATAGAATGGCCAATATATGGTATAATATAATGATGATTTAAAATAGATTTTTATATTAAAGTAAGGGGTTTGTACAAGATTATGGCAGAAGAGAAAAAAACTTCTACACGAGGGCAGAAGCCCCGTAAAAAACGGGCTACACCGGCGCCTAAAAAGGAAGGATTTTCACTGCGCAATGAAGTGAAAGGCATTATCGTCATTGGCGTTGCTATATTGGCACTATTGGGCTATTTTGGTTATGAATTAGGCGTTGTAGGCGAAGTATTAACAGGTGTTTTTCGCTATGGATTTGGCTTTGGGGGCTTTATTCCATGTCTTTCTTTGTTATGGCTTGGTTGGCGTCTATTATATCAAGGTGAATTTATGTCCATTACTAGGCGCGGCATTATTATAACCGTGTTCTACTTATTAGCTACTACCTTAGTACCATTGTGTCGCGTGCCTGTAGGGGATGAATTAATGACTACTGCATTAGCGGGAGAAGGTGGCGTCGTAGGTGGTTTATTAGCTACATTTTTTAGAACTTTATTCGGTGAGCTAGGTTCTATTATTGTTGTATCCATCCTTATGCTTTGCTGTGGTATCATTATTACCCGTTTATCCTTGGGTAGTGGGTTGCGTAAGGCAGCTGATAAGACGCAGGTAGGCCTTGATAAGGCTAAAGAAGTAGCCGTTGAAAAGGTTGCTGTTGCAAAAGAGGTTATAGAAGATTGGAATGAGCAACGAAAAGAGGCGGCTCAACGCAAGGCGTATAATCGTGAAAAGGATCAACGGTATACCAATGCAACGGAAAAGGCTGTAGAGTCCCTTGAGAACCGTGGCGTACTAGAGTCTGGTGACGAGTATGTAGTTGAAGCTATGGATACACATAGTCCATCCTCTTGGCGTGAACTGGCAGATTTAGAGGCTCGCAATCGCGCAGCAGAGCAATTATCAACATTATCTGAAGAATCTGGTGATGCTAATAATAGCAGTGAAGATGATGATGTTACAGTTGATAGAGAATCTGATGCGGTTCCCGCGTGGCTAAATAATCAAAATGACTTTGACGATGAAGATTTTGATACAGATGGGGGAAAACCTATTGAGGATGACGAGCATATTGTAGTGGAAACAAATCCAGAGGAATATTCTTATCGACCAATCACAATGGGGCCTACTGAGACTAATCATGCTGCTATAGCTAGCGCCGTTCCTGGCACTGGTGCAGCAGCCAGTGCCGTTAGCGCAGGTGCTGGTATGAGTGGTATACCATTGTCAGTTCCTTCCTTAGCAAGTACTGCTGAGGATACAGCGCAAGTAGCTGTTTCTAAAGATGGACATATTCATAGAACCTATGACAGACCATATCATTTCCCAAGCCTAGATATTTTGGCGAAAGGAGAGGTAGGTCAAAACAATAATGATGAGGTTGCTTATAATGCAATGCGTCTCGAAGAGGTGTTGGCAAGCTTTGGGATAGCTGCTAAGGTTGTGAATGCTACGCAAGGCCCAACTGTAACACGTTATGAAATCGAGCCTGCTCAAGGTGTTAAGGTAAGTAGAATCGTCAATTTGACAGATGATATTGCGCTGAATCTTGCGGCTCAACATATTCGTATGGAAGCGCCGATTCCTGGTAAATCTGCTATTGGTATTGAGGTACCAAATACGAAAACTGAAGCGGTTCATCTTCGTGATGTACTAGATTGCAGTGACTTTAAAGAGGCACGGGGTGGTATTCCTGTTGGTCTTGGCAAAGATATTGCAGGTAAACCTGTTATTACGGATCTTGCTAAAATGCCGCATCTATTGGTAGCTGGTACAACAGGGTCTGGTAAATCTGTATGTGTAAATACATTGATTTCTAGTATTCTCTTTAGTCGTAAACCAGAAGAGGTTAAATTACTATTGATTGACCCTAAGATGGTTGAGTTATCTGTTTATAATGGGATTCCTCATTTGATGGCACCAGTTGTAACAGATATGAAAAAGGCAGCAGCTGTATTGCGCTGGGCCGTGCGTGAAATGGAAGCTCGTTATAAGGCATTTGCTGCATCTGGTAAGCGTGATATTAAAAGCTATAATGAAGCACATCCAAAAGCGGCAATGCCACTCATCGTATTGATTATCGATGAGTTAGCTGACTTGATGATGACTGCTCCTGATGATATAGAAGAGTCCATTAGTCGATTAGCACAGATGGCTCGTGCCGCTGGTATTCATATGGTTCTAGCTACGCAACGACCTTCTGTTAACGTTATTACCGGTTCTATCAAGGCTAATGTACCAAGCCGTATTTCCTTTGCCGTAGGGTCTCAAATAGACTCTCGTACAATTCTCGATATGGCAGGGGCTGAAAAACTTCTTGGTAAAGGTGATATGCTGTTCTCTCCAATTGGTGCGAATAAACCAATTCGTGTACAAGGGGCTTTTATCTCTGATGATGAAGTAGAGCATTTGGTAGAATTTGTAAAACAACAACGAGAACCGGAATATGACGATACAGTGACTGCTGAAGCAGAAAAGGAATCTGCATCGCAAGATAATGATGAACAAGATATTTATCGCGATGAATTACTAGAGAGAGCGGTTAATCTTGTTATGGAATCTGGACAAGCATCAGTTTCTATGTTGCAACGTAGATTCCGTATTGGTTATACTCGGGCGGCACGTCTTGTAGATACGATGGAGGACCTTAAAATTGTAGGTCCTAACATGGGTAGTAAGGCTCGAGAGATTTTAATGAGTCCAGAACAGGTGAAAGCAAGATATTTCTCTGATTCTGAAGAATAGAAAGGGATATACTGTGGCTGAATTAGGTGAAGAACTACGCCGTGAACGGGTACGTAGAAATCTCACATTTAAAGATATTGAACAAGTACTTCATATTAAAACAACCTATTTAGAAGCCATCGAAGATGGAAATTTTGCAGTTATCCCAGGACGTGTATACGCCAAAGGTTTTATTCGTAACTATGGAAATTATCTAGGACTTGATGGAGAGCGTTTAGTAAAAGCTTATCAAAATCAAGTGGGTGAAGTAGATACTTTTACGATACGTCCTATTATGCGTCAAAAAAAGCAGGGAACTATCAACTCTGTACAAAGTGAATACGTAGAGCATCAGATGGCAAAACGCCGCATGTCTTTAGAGACACGACAAAAAAAGCGTCAACGGTCTATCGCACAAGAACGCGTGATGTTAGCTGTTATTGCTGTATTCATAGTCATATTTATGATTTGGTTGTTTTTATTCTAAGATAAATCATTACGTTTAAGGAAAGGTTACATTGATGGATACATTTTTAGTTACAGAACGCTCAGATATGGAAGCACGCGGATGGGCAGAGCTTGACTTTGTGCTTATCAGTGGCGATGCGTATGTAGATCATCCATCTTTTGCGCCTGCCGTAATCGGTCGTTATCTAGAATCAAAGGGGTATCGTGTAGGCATTATTGCTCAACCTGATTGGAATGATGTGAATGCATTTAAACGATTGGGCAAGCCTCGACTGGCATCCCTTGTAACCGCTGGAAATTTAGATTCTATGCTCAATAAATTTACGGCGGCTAAAAAAATTCGTCGTGAAGATGATTATTCGCCAGGTGGTGAGGCGGGACATCGTCCTGATAGAGCCACATTGGTTTACTCGAATCGAATGAAAGAGGCCTATCGTGATGTACCTCTTATTATTGGGGGCATTGAAGCATCCTTACGCCGATTTGGACATTATGATTATTGGTCTGATACAGTGCGTAGATCCATTCTGGTTGACTCTAAGGCTGATGCACTCGTCTATGGGATGGGTGAATTACAAATTATTGAGTTAGCGGAGGCCCTTGATAAAAATAGATTTGATGAGTCTTTGCCAAATATTCGCGGTATTTGCTATATGGCAAAAGAAATACCATCTTATTGTATTGAGTGTCCGTCCTTTGAAGATATCAAGTCTGATAAAAAAGCGTTTGCTGAGGCATTTCGCATTCAATATGATGAGCAAGATCCATTTTATGGAAAGGCAATTGCTCAAAAACATGGTGATCGCTATGTGGTGCAAAATACCCCAGCATTACCATTAACACAAGAACAAATGGATGGTGCCTACGATTTGCCGTATACTCGTAAATGGCATCCCTCCTATGATGATAAGGGTGGTGTCCCTGCATTGAGCGAGGTTCAATTTAGCCTCGTTAGTCAGAGGGGATGTTTTGGTAGTTGCTCTTTCTGTGCCATTACGAATCACCAAGGCCGTATCATCCAAAATCGTAGCCATGAATCATTAATTGATGAAGCAAAATTGATGATTAATATGGATGGGTTTAAAGGTTATATCCACGATGTGGGTGGGCCAACGGCAAATTTTAGACACTTAGCTTGTGATAAACAAGCTGCTTATGGTGCGTGTAAAGGCCGTACTTGTGCAGCACCTATACCTTGTGAAAACTTAAATACAAATCATGATGATTATGTATCTTTATTACGTAAATTACGAAAATTAAAGGGCGTAAAAAAGGTATTTGTAAGATCTGGTCTGCGATATGATTATGTGCTAGCTGATAATAATAAAGCCTTTGTTAAGGAACTTTGTGAACATCATGTGAGTGGGCAGTTAAAGGTGGCCCCTGAACATGTTTCTAAACGTGTTACAACCATGATGGGCAAGGCTGGAAAAGAAGAGTTCTTACTTTTTAAAAAGTGGTTTGAAGAAGCAAATCGTGAATTGGGTAAAAAGCAATATCTTGTGCCTTATTTCATGAGCTCTCATCCAGGATGTACCTTAGAGGATGCCATTGAATTGGCTGAATTTTTACGAGATCAACATATGTACCCTGAGCAGGTGCAAGATTTTATTCCTACACCGGGAAGCCTTTCTACTTGTATGTACTATACGGGCATTAATCCATTAGATGGTAAACCAGTATATGTAGCAAAAAAAGGGCGCGATAAGGCTAAGCAACGGGCATTGATGCAATATAAAAATATTGAAAACTATGATCTTGTAAAGGAAGCTCTTATTGAGGCTGGACGACGTGATTTAATTGGATTTGGGCCTGAATGTTTAATTCCACCTAGACCTATTGGACAGGGGAAATCACAAAGTATTGGTCATAAAAAAATGGGACACTCAAGAGGATTTAATCAGTCTCATATAAGCGAATCCAAGGGTGGACGTAAAAGGAGATTTACGCGATGAAACGATGGATGGCTTTTAGCATACTCATGCTGTTTGTCATAGGGATGTTAGGATATGGCATATACTTTTATCGGGCAGAGCAACTTGAAAAAGCGAAGGCCCCCGTACGTGGTGAAATCACAGTATATACCGATTTACCTAACAATTTAACTACATTGCTTGCTGATAAATATTTAGTGGAAAAGAATGTAAAGGTTACTATTATGCCTCTTACAGAGGAACAAATGGAGCAACGTGTTTCCTCTAAGTTGGCAGATACCTCTGGCGATGTGGTCATTACATCTGAAGATAATCTAGTTATTGGCGCCAGTCAGGATAAATTTGTACCTATTGTTAATGAACGTATTGATGAGGTTTTAGACCGATTAAAGGATTCCAATGGATACTGGGTTGGTCTTTGGTATGATCCTATTGTCTTTGTCCAAAATGGAACCTTTTATAATGGTTTAGGCCAACATATTACGACTTGGGATACATTACAGAAACCAGGGACATGGCGCATCGTGATGACAGATTTTGTAGCTTCTCAAAATGCGGCCAATCTTTTGTATAATATGGTGGAATATAAAGGCGAACCAGATGCACTAGCATATTTGCTCGCTTTAAAACCACATGTTATGCAACATGCTAAATTTCTTTCTACTCCGATACGTTTAACCGCTCTTGGCGAATCTGATATTGGTATTGGCAATCTATCTGATGCCCAACAATATATCCGCCATTCATATCCGGTAAAAATGATTTACCCTAGTGATGGCACATCATTTTATTTGACTGGTGCGGCTATACAAAAGGACTCTAAACATAAAAATGAAAGTATTGAATTCATTACTTGGCTATTATCTAACGATACAGCCAAGTATATGATGGAAAATAATTTTACTTATATTTTCGCGAATCCAGAGGTAGTAGAACCATTAGATTCTCTAGGGAAATCTGTAGTATTATGGCCTGTTAATGGAGGCTATACAGTAGAGGGGAAAAAGCTTTTACTAAATCACTGGGTAAGTCAAGTGCGTTTTAGAAAAGATCAATAGCTATTGAGTTTCAGATAAGATTAATAGATATTGAGCTTGATGTAAGATTAATAGCTATTGAGTTTGATACAGGACTCTAATTGAAATAGTTACATTCTATAGAGAAAGGATTTAGAATGACCAAATTATTGGGATACATTAGCCTAGGTTGCGCTAAAAATTTAGTAGATACAGAGGTCATGCTGGGATTATTAAAGGATAATGGCTATGCTATTACCGATGATTTAAATGAGGCTGACTTGATTATCATCAATACTTGTACTTTTATAGAGAAAGCGAAGGAGGAATCCATTAATACGATTCTAGAGGCTGCTCAATATAAAGAACAGGGCCGTTGTAAGGGCTTGATTGTAGCGGGCTGTTTAAGTCAACAATATCAAGATGAATTATTTAAGGAAATTCCTGAAATTGATGCACTTATCGGTACGGGTGCGTGGGACCAAGTTATGGTTGCCGTTGATGCTATTGAGCATGGTAACCGTAGTTGCATTATGGAAAATATCACTAATATCTATGATGAACGGATGCCGCGTATTCAAACAACACCTCGCTACAGTGCGTATGTAAAAATTGCTGAAGGCTGTAATAATGGTTGTACATTCTGTATCATTCCTAAGGTTCGTGGTGCTTTTAGAAGTCGTACCATTGAATCTATTAAGGCTGAAGTTGAACGATTGGCTGATGCCGGCGTTAAGGAAATCGTTCTCATTGCGCAAGATACGACTAGCTACGGTATTGATTTGAATAATGGTAAACCATTGCTCACAAAATTATTAAAAGAATTAACTAAGGTAGAAGGTATTGAATGGATTCGCATGCTCTATTTATATCCTACATTCTTTAGTGACGAATTATTGGATATCATCGTTAACGAACCTAAGCTTTGTAAATATGTGGATATTCCATTACAACATGTTAACAATGATATTCTGAAACAAATGAATCGTCGTGATTCTCGCGAGGACATTGAACGATTATTGAAAAAAATCCGTAATGCTTCGACTCATGTAACACTTCGTACGTCTATCATCGTAGGTTTCCCTGGGGAAACCGATGAACAATTTGAGGAACTTTGCGAATTCGTGAAAGATATCAAGTTTGATAATATGGGCGTATTTACGTACTCTCAAGAGGAGGGCACTATTGCTGGCGCCCGTGAAGACCAAGTGCCAGAAGAGGTTAAAGAAGATCGTTATCACACATTGATGTCCATACAAGCTGCCATTTCAGAGGAAAATAACCGCGATTTAGAAGGAACTATTGATTATGCAATGGTTGAAGAATTAGAAGAAGGCGATAATGATACGCTTATTGCTAAAGGTCGTTTAAAATCGCAAGCTCCTGATGTAGATGGCAATATGTATATTGAGGATTGTGGCGACAAAGTTAAACCTGGGGATATCTTGAAAGTTCAAGTAGAACAAGGTTTTGCTTATGATGTAGTAGCTACTATCGTAGAATAATAAGCAGTGTATTAGGTAATACCACTACTAACACATATGAAGTGATGGGAGGTATTTACGATGATTGTAGAATTAATTTCTACAGGCTCTGAATTATTACTAGGGGATACGGTGAATACAAATGTCTCCTGGTTAGCACAGGAGCTTAATAAATTAGGTTATTCCGTTGCCTATCAGTCCGTAGTAGGCGATAATCCTGGACGCATGGCAGAGGTCTTTAGAAAAGCTGGTCAACGTGCTGATATTGTCATTAGTACCGGTGGATTGGGACCAACTCAAGGTGATATAACACGACAAGTATTAGCTTCTTCATTGGATCGCAATGTAGTATATAATGAAGATGCCATGGCTGAGGTGAGACAATTCTTTAAGCGTGTTGGTCGTGAAATGCCTGATGCGAGTCGCAGAGAGGCTATGTTGCCAGAAGGGTCTAGTGTCCTAGAAAATCCTGTCGGTGTCGCACCTGGTGTAGTAACTGTAGATGGGGATGTAACCTACATTTTGTTACCAGGACCTCCTGGTGAAATGAAAGGCATGTTTGAACAGAGCGTTGTCCCTTATCTTTCTAAGCGCTTTGGCTCTCAAGGGGTTGTAACCTCTTATCGATATGCGGTTTATGATATTCGAGAAATCGATTTAGAAGAGCGTGTTATGGATTTGATTAAACAACAATCCAATCCGACCATAGCTCTGTTAATTAAAAAAGGTTACATCGAATTGCGCATTACTGCTAAGGCTGAATCTTTAAAAGCAGCACATGATCTATTGGATCCATGGGCCCATATAATTTATCGGCGTTTAGGTTCGCATATTGGCCGAGAACTAGATATTTCTATGGAGGAAACCTTAGGTAATACCTTAAAAGATGGATCTGCCACAATTGCTACGGCTGAATCTTGTACATCGGGACTTGTTGGTAAATTATTAACCAATGTAAGCGGTAGTAGTGATTACTATATGGGAGGCATTATATCCTATAGCAATGATGTAAAGCATCGAGTGCTAGGTGTGCCACAAAAATTACTCGACACATATGGTGCTGTTAGTGAATCAGTGGCGAAAGCGATGGCAGAAGGAGCAAAGCGCGTATGTAATACTACATATGCAGTGTCCACAACGGGCATAGCGGGTCCTGGTGGTGGCACAGCCGATAAACCAGTAGGCCTTGTGTGGATTGGTGTAACTGGTCCACAAGGAACAGTGGCACACAAAGTAAATTTAATTGGTAATCGTGAAGATATCCGCCTTAGTGCGGCTGAATTAGCATTATATTATGTGAACTTATATATTCAAGAAAAAGGGGATAAATAATGGCTCTTGATGGTAGACAAGCGGCGTTAGATAACGCATTAAAACAAATAGAAAAGGATTTCGGTAAAGGTGCTATTATGCGCCTAGGTGAAGCGGCAGATCGCATGAATGTAGAGGTTATTTCCTCTGGTTCTCTTGCTATTGACCTTGCTGTAGGTGTAGGTGGTTTTCCGCGTGGCCGTGTGATTGAAATTTATGGTCCTGAATCATCTGGTAAAACAACAGTGGCTCTTCATGCCGTAGCAGAAGCACAAAAACAAGGTGGTGTTGCTGCATTTATTGATGCGGAACATGCTATGGACCCAATCTATGCACGCAATCTTGGTGTAGACATCAATAATCTATTGATTTCTCAACCAGATAATGGCGAACAAGCTCTTGAAATTACAGAGGCTCTTGTTCGTAGCGGTGCTGTAGATATCGTAGTAGTTGACTCAGTTGCTGCATTGGTACCGAAAGCGGAAATCGAAGGGGAAATGGGCGATGCTCACGTAGGCCTTCACGCTCGTTTGATGAGTAAAGCATTGCGTAAACTAACAGGTACTATTAATAAAACTAAAACCGTTGTTATCTTTATCAACCAATTGCGTGAAAAAGTAGGCGTAATGTTTGGTAACCCAGAAACAACTACGGGTGGTCGCGCTCTAAAATTCTATTCTTCTGTACGTCTCGATGTACGTAAGGGCGAATTGATTAAGGCTAATAATGAGAACGTAGGGGCTCGTACAAAGGTTAAGGTTGTTAAGAATAAGGTGGCACCTCCATTCAAAACCGCTGAATTTGACTTGATGTATGGCCAAGGCATTTCCAAAGAAGGTACTTTAATCGATATCGGTACTAATATGGAAATTATCAAAAAATCCGGTGCATGGTATTCTTATAATGGTGAACGCATGGGCCAAGGTAAAGAGGCGGCTAAACAATATCTCTTTGATAACCCTCAAGTAGCAGAAGAAATCGATCGTATCATTCGCGATACATTAGCAGCTGAACCAGAAACATTTGATGTTGTAGGGGAAGATATTACTCCTGAAGAAGATTAATTGTTACATCATATATACTGAAAGGGCTACTAGGTAGCCCTTTTTTACTGAGGTTATTATGACAGATAATATGTTTACAGAAGAAGAGAAACAGGCGGCCTTAGATCAAGCATATCGATTTTTAGGACAACGGTTTTTGAGCTCTTATGAATTACGCCAAAAAATGAAACGTAAACAAATTGCATCAGAATTGATTGATTACGTGGAAGAACGGCTGATTTACTACGATTATATAAACGATGAACGATTAGCAAAACAAGTTGTATCGTACTTAATGAGAGAACAGAAATATGGTGCCTTTCTTATTAGACAAAAAATGAAATTGCGTGGTCTTGAGGTTCCTCGTGATATTGAAAGCTATGATGAGTTAGCGGCCGCGTATCGCGTAGTAGATAAAAAATACGGTGAACATATCAGTGATACATCACGCATAAAAGTAATGAATTTTCTTCGCAATAGAGGCTTCTCTATGAGCACCATTACAAAGGTTTCAGAGGCCTGTCAACCTTGACAGAATGGGCATTCAAGTCTAAAATTAAAATAGCCTTGTAAATATACAATTTAGTTATAAGGTTATGTAATTTGGTATTTTGAAAATCTGGAATCAAGGGGCAAATGCCCGTGTGTGACGATACAGGAGGTGGGTCTGATTTTAGAATATAGTCTAATTGCAGTGGTAATGGTACTGATTGGACTAGGTGTAGGTTATTTTTTACGAAAAAATATCGCAGAAGGAAAACTGAATCAAGCTGAGCAAGAGGCTGAGCGCATTATCGCAAATGGTGAGCGCATGGCTGAGTCTAAAAAGAAAGAAGCTTTATTAGAAGCGAAAGAAGAAATTCATAAGCTCCGTTCCGATGTGGAACGAGAAAATAAAGATCGTCGTTCTGAATTACAACGTATGGAACGACGTATTCTTCAAAAAGAAGAATCTTTGGACAAAAAATTAGACAATATTGAGCACAAAGAGGAAGCTTTACATCGTAAAGAAGCTGACTTAGTTCAAAGCCAAGAAAAGGTTGATGCTTTATATGAAAAGCAAATGGCAGAATTAGAACGTATTTCTGGCTTAACCTTTGATGAGGCAAGGAACATCTTGTTAACCAATGTGGAACAAGAAATCCGTCATGAAACGGCTATGATGGTAAAAGAAATGGAACAGCAAGCCAAAGATGAAGCGGAAAAGAAAGCAAAGGAAATTATTTCTGGTGCAATTCAACGCTGTGCAGCTGACCATGTAGCAGAAACAACAGTTTCTGTAGTAGCATTGCCAAACGATGAAATGAAGGGTCGTATTATTGGTCGTGAAGGCCGTAATATTCGCGCTCTAGAAACATTAACTGGTATCGATTTAATCATCGATGATACACCAGAGGCCGTAATTTTATCTGGCTTTGATCCAATTCGTCGTGAAGTAGCACGAATCGCATTGGAAAAACTAATTGTTGATGGTCGTATCCATCCTGCTCGCATTGAAGAGATGGTGGCAAAGGCTCGTAAAGAGGTGGACCAAACAATTAAAGAGGCTGGTGAACAAGCTACTTTTGAGGCTGATGTTCACGGTTTACATCCTGAAATTATTAAAATTTTAGGTCGTTTGAAGTATCGTACTAGTTACGGTCAAAATGTGTTAAAACACTCTATTGAAGTATCCCATTTAGCAGGTCTTATGGCAGCAGAACTTGGCTGTGATGTTACATTAGCTAAACGGGGCGGCTTAATACATGATATTGGTAAGGCTCTGGATCGAGAAATTGAAGGTTCCCACGTGGAAATTGGTGTCGATGTAGCTCGTAAATATCGTGAAAGCGCTGCTGTAATCAACTGTATTGGTGCTCATCATGGCGATGAAGAATTCCAAACAGTAGAAGCTGTTCTCGTAGCAGCTGCAGATGCTATCTCTGCAGCACGTCCAGGCGCGCGTAGAGAAACATTAGAAAATTACTTAAAACGATTATCTAAATTGGAAGAAATCGCCGAATCTTTCGAAGGTGTTGAAAAATGCTTTGCAATTCAAGCTGGCCGTGAGATTCGCGTTGTAGTAAAACCGGATAAGATTGATGAAGCTGAGTCTACATTACTTGTTCGGAATATCGTAAAACGCATTGAATCCGAATTAGAATACCCTGGTCAAATCAAGGTTGTTATCATTCGTGAAACACGCGTTGTAGATTACGCTAAATAAGCATTATATCAAATTAAGGCTGCAATATTATATTGCAGCCTATCCTTTTTAGTTCTTATCTATTCTTTTTAGAGGATTTTTGAAAGTTTTATCGAATATAGAATTATAGACCTTTTTCGTCTATGGTTGTATAGTCGATAAAATAGGGATACAAAGCAGGGGAGGTGTTCTGGTGAGTCGATATTTTGAAAATGAATTAATTGAACAAATTAAAGATGCTAATGATATCGTATCCGTTGTATCAGAACATGTTGCTTTAAAGAAAAAAGGAAAAAATTATTGGGGATGTTGTCCATTTCATAATGAAAAGACGCCGTCATTTAGTGTAGCTCCAGATAAGGGGTTTTATTATTGTTTTGGCTGTCATGCATCGGGTAATGCTATTAAATTTTTGATGGAATTAGAGGGGATTACCTTTGTAGAGGCCTTAGAACGCCTTGCAAATCGCGCGAATATACCATTACCAGAGGCAAAGCTTTCACCAGAGGTACGGGCTAGAGAAGAGCGGCGAAAGAAACTATATGAAGCGTGCGACTTAGCAGCGAATTTCTTTCATAATTGTTTGCTCAAAACATCGTTTGGCAAGGTGGGATTAGAGTACCTTAAAAAACGGGGACTTACGGATGAAACGATAGAAAAGTTTAAGCTTGGATTTGCCCCTGATGGATGGGATAAGTTATACAAAGCCTTTAGAGAACGAGGCATCGAGGAATCGATTTTGATTGAGCTCAATTTGATTCGTAAGAATGAAAAGGGTCAAGCTTATGATTTCTTCCGGAACCGAGTTATGTTTCCCATTATGGATGGTAAAGGCCGTGTAGTGGGATTTGGTGGCCGCGTCATGGATGATAGCACGCCTAAGTATTTGAACTCTCCAGAATGCCAAATCTTTGAGAAAGGGAAAATTCTATTTGCCTTTGATAAAGCCTATAAATCGATACGTGAGCACAAACAAGCCATCTTAGTTGAAGGCTATATGGACGTTATTTCAGCTCATAATAAGGGCATCACCAATGTGGTGGCTTCATTAGGAACTGCATATACAAAGGATCATGGTCATATCTTGATGCGCCAAGCAGATGAAATTATATTAGCTTATGATATGGATGGTGCCGGTCGTCAAGCTGCTGCTCGAGCCATTGAATTATTACAGAATACAGATTTTAAGGTTCGCGTATTAGCTATGCCAGATGGTAAGGACCCAGACGATTATGTGCGAAATCATGGAGGACAGGCGTTTAGAGAACTCGTAGAAAAAGCGGTTAAACCTCTAGACTATTTATTGAGTGAATCGCTTATAAAACATGACACCAATGAAGCGGAAGGTAAGCAGGCGGTTATGCAGGATATATTCCCATTCATTGCGAATATCCATAGCCAAACCGTGCGAGATGATGCATTAAAGGCACTAGCATTGCCGTTGTGGTTAGATAATAGCACTATATTTCGTTATTTTAGAAACTACACACAAAAGGGAAATATTGAATTAGTGAATGAAGGGGCCACAAAGCCCAAGGATATTGTCAGTGGTGATGAAGAGTTATTAATGGCATTAGCCATTACAAATCCACAGGCTTTACAAGAGGTTGTACAGTATTTACCCTTAGAGGACTTTCAAAATATTCAATATCGCGGTATAATAGAAAAGATATACACCTTATTTACTCAAACTGGTCAATATCAGCCGGAATCTGTGGAGGTCGTGCTAACGCCTCAAGAATATGAAATTTTTTCACGGCTTATGATGATTGAAGTAAATGAAGCGGTGCCTGTACTTATCCGTAAAATACGGCTTCATTCCCTACGGGAACAATATAAAATGCACTCAATTTTGGCCGATCAATTAAAACGTGCAGGAGATTCGACATTTATTAGCGAATTACATAAGTGTCAGGAAATACAAAATCTAATTAGAGAATGGTCTAAATAGTGATTGATAAAGGAGAGCGCTGTGGCTAAGAAAGAACAAAAAAGTCAAATAGAGGAGATTGTTGCACAACTTCTTGAAAAAGGCCGTAAAAGCGGTGTGTTGACACAATCGGAAATTTCAGATGCTCTTCATGAGCAAACTGATTTAACAGCAGAACAATTGGATGATATTTATGTTACTTTTAACAAATTAAACATTGAAGTTGTTCCAGATGTTGATGACGAAGATAAAGACGATGCCCTCGAACCTGAACCTGATGATGAAGATGTTGAAGGCGCATCAGAAAAACATATATCCATAGATTTAAGTGTGGATGCTAGCGTTAATATCGACGACCCAGTTCGCATGTATTTGAAAGAAATTGGTCGTGTTCCATTGTTATCCGCCGATGAAGAAATTGTTTTAGCAAAACAAATTGAAGCTGGGGCAGCAGAGGATGCTACATATAAAGAAATACAGCTTAGCAAGAAGGCTAAGAAGAAATTGGTAGATGCTAACTTGCGCCTAGTTGTAAGTATTGCTAAACGTTATGTTGGTAGAGGCATGTTATTCTTGGACTTGATTCAAGAAGGTAATTTAGGCCTTATCAAAGCGGTAGATAAATTCGATTACACAAAAGGCTATAAATTCTCCACCTATGCAACATGGTGGATTCGTCAAGCGATTACACGGGCCATTGCTGACCAAGCAAGAACAATACGTATTCCAGTTCATATGGTTGAAACAATCAATAAATTGATTCGTATTTCTCGACAATTATTGCAAGATAAAGGTAGAGAACCTACGCCGGAAGAAATTGCAGAAGGCATGGGCATTACTGCAGAACGTGTTCGTGAAATTCAAAAAATTGCACAAGAGCCTGTATCCTTGGAAACACCAATCGGTGAAGAAGAAGACTCCCACTTGGGTGATTTTATCGAAGACCAAGATGCGGTGGCACCAGATGATGCGGCTAGCTACATCTTGTTGCAAGAACAAATCGAAGACGTATTTACATGCTTAACTGATCGTGAGCAACAAGTATTGATTTTACGTTTTGGTTTGAAAGATGGTAAACCACGTACACTTGAAGAAGTAGGTCAACACTTTAATGTAACACGTGAACGTATTCGTCAAATCGAAGGTAAAGCGTTAACGAAATTACGCAATCGTGGAAAACGCGATAAAATTAAAGATTTCTTATAAAGTCAAAATACAGTTCCTCTCAACATTACTCGTATGTCATCTGTTTATGAGACAATTGAGTTCTTTGAGAGGACTGTATTTTTTGTATTATCATAGCATGTTATAATAAAAAGATAGATTACAGATATACAAAAGGAGTTTTTATGTATACCGTTAGCAAACGTTTAGAGGTGAGTGCATCTCACAAACTAACATTAGATTATCCAAGTAAATGTCAAAACCTACATGGCCATAATTGGATTATTACTGTACATGCACGCAGTGAAGAATTGGATCACAATGGTATGGTTATTGACTTTACAATTATTAAAGAGCAGATTCATGGTCGCTTGGATCATAAATATATTAATGATGTGTTAGGGGATATTAACCCAACTGCGGAAAATATGGCAAAATGGATTGCCGACGAATTAGGTCCAAAATGCTTTAAGGTAGAGGTTCAAGAGTCAGAAGGAAATGTTGCTATCTATGAACGTGATTGAAATATTCGCATCCATTGATGGTGAAGGGAAGGGCCAAGGTTGTTTGACTACCTTTTTACGCCTTCATGATTGTAACATTCGCTGTTCTTATTGCGATACTTTGTATAGTTATGGTCCTCAAAGTACTTTTGAAAGTATGAGTATTCAGGCTGTAGCGGATATTATCGAACAACTAGGTAATCATCGCATTACTATTACTGGCGGAGAACCTCTTTTACAGGAACAGGCTGTTATAGAACTAATTGATGAATTGACGAAACGCAATCCTCAATATGATTTCAATATTGAAACAAATGGTACTATCGTACCAAGTTTTCAAAGAGATAATGTATGGTTTACCTATGACTATAAAATGCCATCATCATTGGCAGAAGATTCTATGAATCTAGACATTTTCAAGATAGCAACAGCTGAGGATATCATTAAATTTGTAGTTGGTTCTGTTCAAGATTTAGACCGTATGGATGAAGTTCTTAAAACATATCCTACGAATGGTCAAATCTTCGTGTCCCCTGTGTGGGGAAATATTGAAGGGGCTATGATTGTTGATTATATGAAAGCCCATAATTGGCAGAACGTTAAATTTCAGCTGCAAATCCATAAATTTATTTGGGACCCTGGTGCGAAAGGAGTATAACATGGACACAAATCGAATAGAATCTCTAGTGTATCAACTACTAGAAGCATTAGGGGAAAATCCAAACCGTGAGGGCCTCGTGGAAACACCAAAACGGGTAGCTCAAATGATGGAAGAAATGTTCGAAGGCATTCAGTATACCAACGCGGACATTGCTGATATGTTTGGTAAAACCTTTGAGGTGGATACAAACCAAATGGTTGTGGTAAAGGACATTACATGCTTTTCGCACTGTGAACACCATATGGCTTTAATGTACGATATGAATATCAGTATAGGCTATATTCCTAGAGGTCGCGTTATCGGTCTCTCTAAAATGCCACGTATTGCAGAAATGTGCTGTAAACGATTACAATTGCAAGAAAAAATCGGCGAAGACATTGCGGAGGTCATCTCCATCGCTACCGGCACTGACGACGTCATCGTCCACATCACCAGCTCCCATAGCTGCGTCAGCGCTCGTGGCGTAAAATCCACTAATAGCAAAACAACCACCCTCGCCACAAAAGGCATATTCGAACAAGACGATATGATCAACCGATTCCTAACACTAAAAAACGCATAAGATAAATTATCCTGCCTGAGCCCGGAGCACCGTAGATACTGAAAATTTTTTGCTCACATAGATTTTGAAGTGTAACGGAAAGGTACCGTCCACAAACGATTTTTCCTGTTTAATCCGGGATTCCCGTAGATGCTGAAAATTCTTAGGTACTCAGTTGTCGTATAGTAACAAAAAGAAGGGGTGTCCAAACGACTTTGCTAAGTCGAGGCCCTAGGCCGAAGACTGTTAAGGCGGTGGAGGCTTGGGCAACCCTTCTTTTTGTGGCCACGTAGATAACTTGACGTACCTAAAAATTTTCAGTATAATTTTATACGCAAGCTTGGGCCTATAGCTCAGGGGTAGAGCAACCGGCTCATAACCGGTCGGTCCCTGGTTCGATCCCAGGTGGGCCCACCAAACTTGTATAAAACGAACCTAAAACCTGTCCGTTAGGGGCAGGTTTTTTGTTATAATACAGATATATAGAATAAAAATTTGATTACTCTTTATTGTTAATCTAGTGATATAGTAGATAGGTCTATGGACCTGTTATAAACGAGGCAATTATGAAAGCAAGACCTATGATGAATCGCTTAGAGGCGGTATTTGATATCGTTCCAAAGGCAGACGCTATTGCTGATATTGGAACGGATCATGGTTATTTAGCGGTAGAGCTAATCACGCGGGGTAAAGCAAAGCGTGTTATAGCTGGCGATGTGAATAAGGGACCTCTTGAATCAGCAAAATCATACATTCAATCTCGAGGTTTAAGTGATGTAATCGACTGTCGCCTTGGAGATGGATTACAGATGACGAAACAGGGAGAGCTAAATGGTGCCATTTGTTGTGGCATGGGTGGTTTCTTGATGCGAGATATCATTAAAGCAGGACCGGAACCTCTAGAGTTTTATGTATTGCAACCACAAAATGGTCAAGCAGAATTGCGCCAATACATGGTGGAAAAAGGATACCGTATTGTCAAAGAAATTATCATGAAAGATATGGGGAAAATGTACACCGCATTTTTAGCAATTCGTCATGATATGAATAGTCACAATCCTAGTCACAATGGTGCTGATGTTACTATTTCAAGTGATAATCCCTATATAGATTTACCCACTACTTCCATTCTTTGGTCTGTAGGGGCTTTATTAGCTCAAGAAAAACCTGCGTTATGGAATGAATACGTAGATTATTTAATTTATCAACGTCAATGCGCCTTAGACGGCATGACAGAGGCACTTTCACATACGGAAAAATATAAAGAATTACAAGGTGAAATCGATGAATTAGCGAGATTACGCTGATTTTTAGAGACGTTAGGAGTGATACTATGGTTACAGCAAAACAAATTATTGAATCAATGGAACGATGGGCTCCACCTCATTATGCTGAATCTTGGGATAATGTAGGTCTTATGGTTGGGTCGAAACAACGTGAGGTTTCTAAGATTATAACTAGCCTTGATATTACACCTGAAGTGGTTGATTATGCTATTTCAGAGCAAGCGCAAATGATTATTAGCCATCATCCCTTTATTTTTAAGGGCATTAAATCCCTAAATCTAGATAGCCCCCAAGGCCATGTGATTGAGAAACTTATAAAAAACGATATTGTTGTATATAGTGCTCATACGAACCTCGATATTGCTGAGGGGGGGCTCAATGATATGTTGGCGAGCCGGTTAGGGTTAGTTAATGTGAAAGGATTTGTTCCTACAGGGGCTGATACGCTATATAAAATCACCACCTTTGTACCTGTTGATGCGGCTGATGCGGTGCGCGACGCAATGGCTAAGGCTGGGGCTGGTCGCATTGGCAATTACGAGGCTTGTAGCTTTAGTTTTACCGGCGAAGGTCGATTCAGAGGTAATGATGAATCCCATCCTGTAGTAGGCGAAGCGGGTTCATTAACGGTAGTGCCTGAGGTAGCTATCAATGTTATTGTGGACAGTCATCATAAACAAGCTGTTATTGAGGCTATGAAAGCAGCGCATCCTTATGAAGAGGTGGCTTATGAGGTATTTGCTATGCATGAGCCGAATATGGGTCGCACCTTGGGGCGAGTTGGTGAATTGCCTGAATCTATGGATTTTGAAAGCTTCCGCGAGCATATACAAGAGTCTTTGCCTCATGCTAATGTAAGATTTGGGGGCATAAAAAAAGAGACCGTTAAAACTGTGGCACTTTGCTCCGGTGGTGGTGCAGAGTTTATTAAGAATGCAATCAAGGCTGATGCATATGTCACCGGTGATTTGAAATATCACGATGCTCAATTAGCAAAAGAATTAGGTGTACTCGTTGTTGATGCAGGCCATTTTGGTACGGAAGAAATCGTAGCGGATGGAATTCGTGATTATTTAATGAATCAATCAGCAGAAAGTAACTGGGGCATTACTATACAGTCCTTTGAAAATCAATGTGATTTTTTCTTTGATTAGAGACTTTCATAATCCTAACAGAAAAATTCGATATTCTTGCATAGTGCATAGAGCTATGATAAACTGAATTGAAGCAAGTATGAAAGACGGTTGCGAGTCCATTGGATTCGAGGAAAGTCCGAGCTCCATAGGGCAGGATGCCAGATAACGTCTGGCGAGGGTGACCTTAGGGAAAGTGCCATAGAAAAGGAAACCGCCATGTAAGTGGTAAGGGTGGAAAGGTGAGGTAAGAGCTCACCAGCAGTCTGGTAACAGGCTGGCTCGGTAAACCCCATCCGGAGCAAGACCGAATAGGGAAGGGTTAACGGTGGTCCCGCCTACCTTCCGGGTTGTGTCGCTCGAGCGTGCAGGCGACTGTACGCCTAGAAAGATAATCGTCACCGCGCAAGCGGAACAGAACTCGGCTTAATGATTGCTTGCTTCTTACATGATATTTATATTGAACTATAAAAAGGAGGCCTTTCGATGGCTATCACTGCTATTACTAGTGTAGAACAGTTTGATGAATTAGTATTAGGTTCTAAAGAGCTCGTTATTGTAGATTTCTGGGCTGGTTGGTGTGAACCTTGCATAGTTATGCGTCCGGAAGTAGAAGCTGTAGCAGAAAAATTGGACGGCCGTATTAAATTCTTCACAGTAGATGCAGAAGATAAAGCTTTGCGGCCTATCTTGTTAAAAGAAGATGTAGAAGGTATTCCTTCCATGGTATTTTTTAAAGATGGCAAATTATTGGATCGCATTGCAGGCTATAAAAAAGCAAATGTATTAGAAGCTTTGATTAATGAAGTGATAAAATAATTTATACATGAATAACACCTGGCTAGGTAATTATAATAATTACTTAGCTGGGCATTTTTTTTGATAAACATATAGAGAACTGAGTATTATGTCATAGTTTTATAATTATTAAAATGTTATAATAAATTAATTAAGAGATGATATTTCTCGATAGTAATAGTTAAGTAGGTAATATAGAAATATTGCTTCAAAGTTGTTGTGAGGAGGCTGTATTCCATGAAAAATCGTGTGAACAGTTTATGGACTCTCTTTCAAGAGAGACGTCTCAGTCGACGTACATTTATGAAGTCTTGCGTGGCACTGACTGCTATTTTAGGTTTGCCACCTACCATGCTTAATACGGTGGTAAAAGCTGCGGAAACGACAGAATTACCTACAGTGATTTGGCTTCATGGTCATGAATGTACAGGTTGTAGTGAATCCTTTATTCGTTCTTCTTCACCGTTTACATCCGATGTAATTTTAAATATGATTTCTTTGGAATATGATGATACATTGGCTGCAGCATCTGGGGAACCATTAGAGGAACACCTCAAAAAAATCATTGCTGAGAAAAATGGCAAATATATCCTTGCTGTTGAAGGTGGCGTTCCGTTAGATGAAAACGGTGTGTACTGTACAGTAGGGGGCCGTACATTTAAGGAGTCCTTATTAGAAGCTGCTAAAGGTGCAGCGGCCATTATCGAGTATGGCTCCTGTGCATCTTGGGGTGGTATTCAAGCAGCAAAACCAAATCCAACAAACACGGTATCCGTATCCTCTGTTGTATCTGGTAAACCTATTATCAAGGTTCCTGGCTGTCCTCCAATTCCAGAGGTTATGACTGGTGTAGTTATGCACTATGCATTGTTCGGTCAAATTCCGCCTCTAGATTCTCAAGGTCGTCCTAAACAATTCTATGGCAATCGTATTCACGATACTTGCTATCGTCGTGCCTTCTTTGACTCCGGTCTTTTCGTTGAAAAATTTGACGATGATGCATCTAAATCAGGTTGGTGCCTGTACAAAGTAGGTTGTCGTGGACCTCAAACATATAATTCTTGTGGTAATTTGCGTTGGTGGAATGGTTTATCCTACCCAATCCAATCCGGCCACGGCTGTATTGGTTGCTCTGAAAAAGGTTTTTGGGATAATGACGTATTCTACAAACGATTACCTGATATTCCATTGGCAAACACCATTACTACGGCTGATACAATCGGCACAGTAGCAGCTGTTGGCGCTACTGCGGCGGTTATCGTCCATGGTGCTGCAACCCTTGTTCGCAATAAATACATTGATATTCAAGAGGAAAAACGCTTGAAAGAACAAGGTTTGTGGGATGAGAAGAAACATAATAATTGAGGAGGTCGCTAATGAAACGCGTAGTAGTAGATCCGATTTCCCGTATTGAAGGTCATTTACGGGTAGAAATAAAAGTTGATGAAGCAAGTGGTAAAGTAGAGGACGCATTATCCTCTGGTACTGCTTGGCGTGGTATTGAACTCGTTGCAAAGGACCGCGACCCTCGCGACCTTTGGGCTTTTGTACAACGTATTTGTGGCGTATGTACTACAACACATGCACTAGCGTCTTTGCGTGCTGTAGAAGATGCGTTGGGTATTACTATACCTAGAAATGCAAACTACATTCGTAATATCATGCACAGCTGCTTAGATGTACATGACCATATCGTACATTTCTATCACTTGCATGCGCTTGACTGGGTGAGCCCTGTAGCTGCTCTCAGTGCTGATCCAGCAAAAACAGCTCAATTACAAAATGATGTATTGGCAACCTACAATGTAAGTGGTTTAGCACCTGCTGAAACAGCATCCAAGGATTCTGCATATCCTAAAGAATTCCCTAAGGCTACCACTGCATACTTTACAGCGGTACAACAAAAGGTTAAGAAAATCGTTGAGTCCGGCCAATTGGGGATTTTCTCCGCCCAATGGTGGGATCACCCTGATTATAATTTGTTGCCACCAGAGGTTCATTTAATGGCTGTATCCCATTACTTGAATATTCTTGACCGTCAACGTGACATCGTAATTCCTCACGTTGTATTCGGTGGTAAAAACCCTCATCCACATTACATCATTGGAGGCATGCCATGTTCCATTTCTATGAATGACATGAATGCACCTATTAATACACAACGTCTTGCTGCAGTAGAGCAATCTATTGCGTTGGCTAAAGATTTAGTAGACAACTTCTATGTACCAGACTTATTAGCAATTGGTAAGATGTACGTTGAAAAAGGCATGATCGATGGTGGTGGCCTTGCGAAAAAACGCGTTATGTCTTATGGTGACTATCCTGATGAGTCTTATACAGGCATTTCTGATGGCGATTACCACAAAAAATGTATCGTTCGCTCTAATGGTGTTGTAGAGAACTTTGCCCTTGGCGTAGATAAGGCAACATTTATTCCGTTAGAAGGTAAGGATTTCATGGATCCACAATACCTTAGCGAAGAGGTTGATCATTCCTGGTTTACGTATCCAAATGGTACAAGCACACTTCATCCCATTGATGGTGTGACTGAACCTAAATTCACAGGCCCTAAATCTGGTACAAAAGAAAAATGGGAATTCCTTGATGAAGATAAAAAATACTCTTGGATTAAATCCCCGACTTTCAAAGGTAAAACTGCAGAGGTCGGCCCATTAGCAAAATACATTGTAGTCTATACAAAGGTAAAACAGGGTATCATTAAAGACCCAACTTGGGCAGAAGCGATGATTGTTCGCCAAATCGATACAGTATCTCAAGTATTGGGTGTACCAGCTCATGTGTGGATGACAACAATGGTTGGTCGTACAGCATGTCGTGGTCTTGATGCACAAGTGGCAGCAAATATTAGCCAATATTTCTATAATAAACTTGTTACCAATATTAAAAATGGTGATACTGCCGTTGCGGATATGACTAAATTTGAACCTAACACATGGTCTAAAGATGCAAAAGGTGTTGGTCTTGTAGATGCACCTCGCGGTGGTTTGGGTCACTGGATTCACATCAAAGATGGTCGTTCTGCAAACTATCAATGTATCGTACCATCCACGTGGAATGCATGTCCTAAGACAGCTGCCAATGAACATGGCGCATACGAAGATTCCATGATTGATACACACGTTAAAATTGCGGATAAACCACTTGAAATCTTGAAGGTAATTCACTCCTTCGACCCATGTCTCGCATGTGCAACCCATTTATACAATAAAAAAGGCGAAAAGATTGTTTCCGTCAATACCGATGCATTGTGTAAATAAAGGGTGGTGGGCTTATGTTAATACATACTGACAAAAAAGCGTATGTCGTATTTAGTTTATGGCTGCGTATATTCCACTGGACTATGGTGCTTAGCGTAACTGCATTGTTCTGGACTGGTCTATATATCGGTGACCCAGGCTTTGCGGCGATTACAGGTAATCCTGAACCAACCTTTGCAATAGATGGTTGGTTCTCTATGGAGACTATGCGCCGTATTCACTTCACTGCTGGAGCTATTTTAACATTCTCCTTTATCTTCCGTGTGGCGGGCGGTTTCTATAATCGCGGCGATAGATTATTACCTAAATTCCGTCAAAAACGATATTGGTACGGTCTTCGAGAAACTACATTGCACTATTTGATGATTCCTCAAAAACATGAACATCACTGGCTTCGTAACTCCTTGGCGAGAACGGCGTATTTGATGGTGTATATCATGTTCTTCTTTGAAATCATCACCGGTATTACAATGTATTCCATGATTAATCCAAATGGTATTTTAGGTTCTATATTTGCACCATTGGTTACAATGTTCGGTGGTGAATATAAGGTTCATTTAATCCATCACTATATTGCATGGGGATTCTTGTTCTTTACTATTGTTCACGTATACATGGCATTCCGAGAAGACGTTATGGAAGAATCTGGCGAAGTATCTGCTATGGTTTCTGGCATGAAGTATTATGCTCATGATCCAATTGATTTAGAGGACCTCAATGGTAAACGCCGGCGTGGTGAACGTATCGAAAAACCATCTGGCACAACATATCGTCCAAGCAATCCTGACGATCCAAGAGAAAGAGAATTACAAGAAGATGATTGATACAAGTACTGAAAACATCAGTGGCTTGAAAGAATACGCGGGCTCTGAGAGCCCGCGTATTGATTTACAAGCCATTTATGATGATTATGATAACTCCATAGTGGTTCTAGGGGTAGGAAATATCTTACTTACCGATGAGGGCCTTGGCGTTCATGTCGTAGAAGATTTAAAAGCTAATTATACTTTCACGCCTCAAGTCACCTTGATTGATGGTGGCACGATGGGCATGGAACTGCTGACCTATATGAGGGGCATGAAAAAAATTCTATTAATCGATGCTATCAATGGTGGAAAAAATCCTGGGACTGTATATGAATTTCCACATCGGGAATTGGAACAATATTTTACGGACCATATTTCCGTTCACGAAGTAGGTATGCAGGATATATTGCGTATTCGTGCCATTCAGGAAAATCCTTTAGAGGATGCTATCGTCATTGGCGTAGAGCCAGAATCCTTAGAAATTGGATTTGCACCAAGTGCAGCTGTGCAACAGGCCTTACCAGAGGTGAAGGCTCGTGTGCTTTCTGTGCTTCGCGGCTGGGGCATACAAATAGAACCTAAATAAGATCTGATAGATAAACGTATTTATAGATTAAATAAGTTAAAAGATACTAACAAGAGAGGAGGGATGGCATGATAGAGAATTATAATAATGTGCGTGCTATATTGAATGAATTACGTCAAGCATTAAAGCAATTACGTGAAACAGGTGAAACCTATTCCATATATATTGAGAAAACCGGTCTTACTGAAGAAGAGCAGGTAGAGGTACTAGAAACATTAGGTCGTGGACATATTACGATTAACTTTAATGAAACAGACCAACCAGTAGAGTGGTACGAGTCGCAGTTTTCTGGAATTTGGATTGGTACCTACAAAAATGGCCGTGATGACTCAATTCTTCACACTGTAGAAGTATCTCGGTACCCTGAGGTTGTAGGAGCATATGATGAGGATATCATAACTGCGGAAGAGGATCTTACTACATGGATTGATGCGGCAGGGCTATAAAATCAGGGTTTAACACCTATTTATATAGTGTGTATAAAACTGTATAAATATAACTTTTTAATAAATAAGTGTATTACTAATAAGTTGTTATAATAATAAATAAAAATGAAGAGAATAAACCTCGAAATTTAATAAAACCGCTTATTTACTGGATTTATGGGGTTCATCTTCGCTATTGTTAACCTTTTAGATTTGCCTATATTGACTATTTGACTGTAAAATATAAAGGTAATCGACGGAGGATATATGTTAATTTCAATTGTTGTGCCTGTATATAATGAAGAAGAAAATATAGCTATTTTTTACAATGCCGTAACAAAGGTTATGTCAGGCCTATCATATGAATATGAACTTATCTATGTTGATGATGGATCTACAGATTCATCGGTCGTTATTTTGCGAGAAATTGCAAAATTAGATGCTCGTGTTAAAGTCGTTTTATTAGCGCGAAACTTTGGACATCAAACTGCATTGACTTGTGGTCTTGATTACGCCAAAGGGGATGCAGTAATTACGATGGACGGTGATATGCAACATCCACCAGCATTAATTCCAGAACTCATACGGTTGTGGGAGAATGGGTATGATGTAGTGCGCACCATTCGAGACTCTACAGAGGATGCCAGCTGGGCAAAATCCTTTACTTCTAAATATTATTATAAGCTGATGAATAAAATGGCAGATGTTCCCATCGTAGAAGGGGGATCTGATTTCCGTTTAATGAATCGTAAGTCGCTAGAAACATTGAAACATTTCCGTGAACATGGACGTTTCTTGCGTGGTATCGTGGGGGCCCTTGGTTATCGCCAAGCAGAACTTCACTTTGTAGCGCCACCTCGCTTTGCAGGTGTTTCGAAATTTAGTGTACGTAAAATGATTCGCTTTGCTCTTGATGGGGTTACAGCGTTTTCTCGCGTACCATTGCGTGCGGCTTTGTACGTAGGTGTATTATGTGGTGGCTTGAGTTTTCTCTTGATTCTACATTTACTCTATGTGTACTTAACGGGGCAAGCATTAAATGGGTGGACCACCTTGGGCGTGTCCATATTGTTTATCGGCGGAATCCAATTAGTAGGACTTGGTATCATTGGTGAATACGTAGGACGCGTATTCGAAGAGGTAAAACAACGTCCTTTATATTGGGTGAAAGCTGCTATAAATTTTGATGGTGAAAATCCAGAAATAGCTTATGAACCATCAAAAGCTGATGTATTTATAGCCAATCAAGTACCTGGCCCTGAAGAAAATAAAGACTAGCTGTATTTGTTGGATATGCAAATAATGAGACGGTTAGTATATTTTGAATAAATAAACTCACTTTAAAGTATAGGAAGGCAGAATATGAAGTCAAAATATAGTAAGAGTAAAATTGCGGCATTAACATTAACGTTTGTGTGCGCTACCACTGCGATGGCAAGTGCCACAACATTACAATATGGTGATAAAGGTAAAAACGTAATTGCTGTACAACAACAATTAATTAAACACGGCTACAATGCAACCGATAAAAATGGTGTGTATGGTAAGGAAACAAAATGGGCTGTACGCCTGTTCCAACAAGATCGTGGTTTACCTGTAGATGGTATTATTGGACCAGCAACGTACAATGCGTTGATGGGTGCTCCTCGTACAACTAAGGCAGTATTGTCTAATAATGCAGCTACAAAAGCAGTAGCAACAAAATCTGCTTTCACAAATCAAAATGCACAATCTAAACGTCTTGCAGGCCAAAACGTTAAATTGAATAACTTGAAAAAGGTGCAAACACCAAGCAACATTCACGCTATTTTAGCGGAAGCTGACAAATATCGTGGCGTTCCTTATGTGTTTGGCGGTACTACACCTAGCGGTTTCGACTGCTCCGGTTATGTTAAATACGTATTCGCGAAACAAGGCATTGCTTTGCCACGTCTAGCGGATGAGCAATACAATGTAGGTACATCTGTATCTCGTGCAAACCTTAAGGCTGGCGACCTTGTATTCTTTGAAACATATGAACCAGGTCCATCTCATTCCGGCATTTACATCGGCAATGGTCAATTTATCAGTGCTACATCCAGTCGTGGCGTAGCAGTTGCTGATCTTGACACAGGCTATTGGGGTGAACGTTATATCGGCGCTAAACGCGTTATGTAATATCCTGGTATTCCCACAATGGAATCCATTGGCGAACTATATAAGCCATAAGAGGGGTTATACGAATCAATTAAGTTTTGTTGATTTGTATAACCTCTTTTCTGTATGTTATATTGCTAATTATCTATATGTATCTCTATATCTATCTTAACTATAATCGTAAAGAATATTCATGGCTAATGATAGTCAATTATATAAGGATAAATAGAGGTTGTAATAGATTTTCTCTGTATTTTACGTTATAATTAAGAGTAAATTATTTTAGGAGGAATATACACATGAAAGGTAATGAACTGCGTCAAGCATACTTGCAGTTTTTTGAAAGCAAAGGACATTTAAAATTAGAAAGTTTTTCTCTTATCCCAGAAAACGATCCGTCTCTATTATTGATTGGGGCAGGTATGGCGCCATTAAAGCCTTTCTTTACAGGTAAATTGGTACCTCCTTGTCGTCGTATTACAACAAGTCAAAAAAGTATGCGTACTGGTGATCTTGAAAATGTAGGTCGCACAGCACGTCACCATACATTCTTTGAAATGCTTGGTAACTTCTCCTTTGGTGATTACTTTAAAAAAGAAGCGATTCACTGGGCATGGGAGTTCTTAACAGAGGTTATTAAGCTCGACAAAAACAGATTATATGTTACGGTATATCCAGATGATCAAGAGGCATATGATACATGGCATAACGATTGTGGCGTAGAAGAAAGCCACATTTCCCGCTTAGAAGACAACTTCTGGGAAATCGGTGAAGGTCCATGTGGTCCAGATAGTGAAATTTTCTTCGACCAAGGCCCTGAACATGGCTGTGATGATTCTAACTGTGCACCAGGCTGCGATTGCGATCGATATCTTGAAATCTGGAATCTTGTGTTCACGCAATTCAATAAAATGCCAGATGGCACATATGAGCCATTGCAACATAAAAACATCGATACAGGTGCTGGTCTTGAACGATTGGCTTCTGTATTGCAAGGCTGCAAAACAAACTTTGAAACAGATTTGATTTATCCAATCATCGAAGCTACCGCAAAACGTGCTGGTGTTACATATAACGAAAACCCAAATACAGACGTATCTTTGAAGGTTATCGCTGACCATGCTCGTGCTGTAACAGCATTGATTTCCGATGGTGTATTACCATCCAACGAAGGTCGTGGCTACGTATTGCGCCGTATCTTGCGTCGTGCCGTGCGTCATGGTCGTTTGCTTGGCATTGACGGTATCTTCTTAACACCGCTTGTTGATGTAGTTGTAGAAATCCTTGGCCCTGGCATTAAATCCATTGCAGAAAAACAAGATTTTGTAAAACGTGTAGTTCAAAACGAAGAAGAACGTTTCAACCAAACATTGGAACAAGGTCTTGAGTTGTTGAACTCCTTAATCGATACATTAGATGCTGAAAAAGCGACTGTAGTTCCTGGTTCTGAAGTATTCAAATTATATGATACATATGGATTCCCTTGGGAATTGACAGAGGAAATCGCCGGTGAACGTGGTTTCACAATCGACCATGAAGGCTTTGAAGCTGCCATGAAAGAACAACGTGAACGCGCTCGTGAAGCACGTGTAAAAGAAGATGCAAAGGTAGCAACACCAGATATTACATTCTTAAAAGATGAAGAACTTCTTGAAGATGAAGCTATTAAAGCATCCTCTGTATTGATGATTGGTAAAGGTTCTGAACGCTTACAAACAGCTGCTGATGGCGATGAAATTACTGTAATTGTTCGCACTACTCCATTCCATGCAGAAGGGGGCGGTCAATTAGGCGATACGGGCTTTATCGTTGGTCCAATGGGCAAGGTAGAGGTTCATAATACAAAACGTTTACCAGAAGGTACTGTATACCACATCGGTACTGTTATAGAGGGTTCTATCTCAGAAGGTGATGATGTAGAACTAGAGGTGGATACAAACCGTCGTTCTGCGATGGCTCGTAACCATACAGCAACACATTTATTGCATGCTGCACTCAAACAAATTCTAGGTGACCATGTAAACCAAGCTGGTTCCTTAGTAACTCCAGATTACTTGCGTTTTGACTTCACTCATTTCTCCCCTGTAACACAAGAGGAACTTGATCAAATCGAAGCTCTTGTAAATGAAGAAATCCTTAAAGCAACTGACCTTGCGATTGCTGAAATGTCTATGGACGAAGCAAAAGCAAAAGGTGCTATGGCACTCTTTGGCGATAAATATGGTGATGTAGTTCGCGTAGTAGAGGTTCCAGGTTTCTCCGTTGAATTGTGCGGTGGTTCTCACGTAGGTAATACAGCATTCGTTGGTTCCTTCCGCTTAACATCTGAAGCTGGCATCGGTTCTGGCGTACGCCGTATCGAAGCTATCACTGGCCGTGCAGCTCTAGATGCAGCTAAACAAGATCGCTTGACTATCGAACGCATGGCAGGGGAACTTAAAACGAAAGCGCCTCAAGTAGAAGAACGTTTACACCAAGTATTAGTAGAGGCTAAAGAAACAGCTAAAGAATTAGACCAAATCCGCAAAGAGGTTTCTGCTGCAGGTGCTGCTGATATCGTGGCTGGTAAGGTTATGATTGGTGATGTGGCATTTGTTGCTGCTTCTGTGAAAGCGTCTTCTATCGATGAATTGCGTGACTTTGCAGATATGGGCCTCGATAAATTAGACGGTTCTGGCGTAGTCCTAGTAGGTGCTGCTATGGGCGATGACAAGGTAAACTTTGTATGTAAAGTTTCCAAAGATGTTGTCGGTAAAGGCGTAAAAGCAGGTAATATCGTCAAAGCGGCAGCTCAAGTAGCTGGTGGTAATGGCGGCGGCCGTCCAGATATGGCACAAGCAGGTGGTAAAGAACCAGCTAAATTGATGGATGCTTTAAAAGCAGCTGGTGATGCTGTTAAGGAAGCTCTTAACGCATAAATAATGGGGTATAATAGCTGTATATGCTATAATAGATACACGAATATACATATGAGGTTCACTATAGTGACCCATTCATACAAAGGAGGGATACCCATGAACGTTTCAGATGAAACTATGTTATTCCGTAAAGTAGACGATGAACCGATGACGGCCGAAGAGGTGTTGACTCGCGTTTATAAATCTATTCAAGAAAAAGGATATAATCCAATTAATCAAATCTTAGGCTATTTAATCTCTGGGGATCCAGCGTACATTACAAGCTATAATAATGCGCGTAGTGATATTCGCCGTTTAGAGCGGGATGATTTAATCGAAGAATTATTAAAAGAATACGCAAAGGCTAAACAACTATAATGAGAATTATGGCATTAGATGTGGGCAGTCGCACCATTGGTATCGCATGTAGCGACGCATTATTGATGACTGCACAAGGCATTGAAACGATTCGCCGTACATCCTTAGAAAATGATTTTAAGCGACTAAGCGAATTGATTTCAGAATACGAAGTGCATGAACTTGTTGTAGGCATGCCTAAAAACATGAATGGCACAAAAGGTGAACGAGCTGAAAAGACCGAGGAATTCGTTGGAAAAATGAAAGAGGTCATCGATTTACCGATTACCTTTTGGGATGAACGTTTATCTACCGTAATGGCAGAACGCCAGCTCATCGCAGCGGATGTGAGCCGTAAAAAACGGAAGGACGTTATCGACAAGATGGCAGCTGTCGTTATTTTACAAGGCTATTTGGACCGATTACAATTTAGTAAATCCTAATTGTAACGAACACAAAAAGTCCTTGTGTATAAACTATAAAGGAGGGAATTCCCATGGTTGATCAAAATTATGAAGGCGAAATTTTCTATCTTGAATTTGAAGATGAAGATGGTAACAAACAATATTTCACTGAAGATGTTATCTTAAATCACGAAGGTCAAGAATACGCTGTACTCGTTCATGTACAAGATGAAGAACATGAAGGTCAAGATGATACATATATGATTTTGGCTCGCATCGAAACAAATGATGAAGGCGTAGAAGAATACGTTCCTTTAGATGAAGATGATGAAAACTTCGAAGCATTAGTAAACCTATACGAATCAATGGGTGAAGAAGAATAATACTAGGGCCCTGATATAGCAAATGTTATATCAGGGCTTTTTTATGTAAAAGAATAGATACATCGAAAGGCTTTAATATGGTATAATAAGATGATTTACAATAGTTTGTAATAGAAAGGAACTCATCCATGAGAAAAGCCTTAAAATATGTTTCCGTAGGTATTCTTAGCCTTGCCATTTTAGGTGGAGGTGCCTTAGGTGCAACTTATTTCGTACCTAACACATTTTCTAATGATGGTGGCTCGCAAGTCCTAGTGATAGGCAAGAATGCAACAGGAACAGAAATTGCCGATATGCTCTATGAACATGGGCTTATTCGTTCTACACAGGTCTTTAAATTATGGTTAGCTCTTAGCGGGACAGGTTCAAAATTGCAATCTGGTCATTATCAGATTCCAAATAAGGTATCTGTCCATGAATTAATAAACTTATTACAAGAAGGCCATGTAGAGTCTATTAAATTGACAATTCCAGAAGGCTATACAGTAGGGGATATTGCTATCGCTCTAGAAAAAGCCCAAATTATGAAGGCTTCTGAATTCTTAGCAGAGGCAAAAACCTTTACTCCTTACCCTTATATGAAAGGCACTAAACCGACAACATATCCTGTAGAAGGATTCTTATTCCCAAGCACTTATGAGATTCCTGTAGGTGCTACGGCGAAAGATGTCATTATGATGATGGCTGATGAAATGAATCGCTATTTAACGCCAGCTGTAAAAAAGCAAATTCAAGCGCAACACATGAGTATTCATGACTTTGTAACCTTGGCATCTATCGTTGAACGTGAATCTTTATTTGATGCAGATCGCCCAACTATTGCAGGGGTCTTTAAAAAGCGTTTAGCCCACGGCATTCCATTACAGTCTGATGCAACAATCTCTTATGTACTTGGTTATGCAAAAGAAAATGTATCGATTGGCGATACGCAATTACAAAGTCCTTATAATACATATGTAAGTAAAGGTTTACCGCCAGGACCTATTGCAAATCCTGGTAAAAAATCCTTAGATGCGGTATTGTACTCTGAAAATACGGAGTATCTATACTTTGTAGCTGACAAGGAAGGGCATAATCACTTCTCCAAGACTTATGCTGAACATCTAGCAGCTATTGAAAAAATCTATGGTGGGGATCAAGCTACTACATCATCCTCTGATCAAGGACAAGCTCCTGTATTGGCACAGGCTGGGCCTAACTATGACGTGGCGGCTACGTCTGAGCCAGACTATAACTATAGCCCTGTAGAGGCCGTAGAGGCGGATGCTCAATATGTTGATGTAGAACCAACAAATACATATAAACCATCTACAGTACCGTCAACAACACAAGTAACACCTACGCCAGCTGCCGTTCCTACACCAGAACAACAACCGGCGACAACATCTACAGATAGTCAAATACCACCTAGTATGCAACAGGTAGTACCTCAACAATCTGTACCTGTTCAATCTGCGCCAGCAGTAGAGGAACCTCGTATTGTGAGACCTAGTACAACCCCTAGCACACAAACGTTACCAAGTACAGGTAATACACAGGGCGGTGTTGATAGATAGTGTATCTATATCATTACATTAATTCTTATGTCATATACGTGCAGCCTTTTGCGTGTATATGATTACTTTCACAGTTATATATATACTAGGAATTTATAATATATTTTATGGAATTAAATGAAATACTAAATGAGCAGCGTATTTACGCGATGATTAATAATGTGCCCATCCTTCGGGAATCTGAAGTGCATTTATTTGAAGAATTGATTGGATTATACAGGCCCACCTCTGTGTTGGAGGTGGGCACCGCCATTGGTTACTCAACATTACTGATGGCACCCCTTATTGAGCAAGGCGGACGGATTACGTCTATCGAACTTGATGAGGTACGTTACGAAATGGCGAAATATTATATCGGTCAATCTGATTATAAGGATCAAATCACATTGATTAAGGGGGATGCGAAGGACGTATTAACTAAGATTAAAGGGGAATACGATCTCGTGTTTTTAGATGGTCCTAAGGGGCAATACCTAAGTCAACTAGAGGTGATTTTACCTCATGTGAAAGAAGGGGGCGTCATCCTCGCAGATAATGTTCTGTTTAGAGGTTATGTACGAGGCGATAAAGAGGCTCCACATCGCTTTAAAACGATTGTTAAACGATTACAAGCATATTTGGCATATGTAGAAAATAAAGAATTATTTAACACCACCATTTACCCTATGGGGGATGGTATGAGTGTGAGTGTGTGGAAAGGACACAACAAATAATGGCAGATCATTTTATAGAATTACTTTGTCCGGCAGGTAATATGGACAAGCTAAAAATGGCTATTCGCTATGGTGCGGATGCCGTTTATTGTGCAGGTAAACGATTTGGCTTGCGCGCTGGTAACTCCAATTTTTCCGACGAAGAATTGAAGGAGGCCGTTCAATTTGTGCATGAACATGGTAAAAAAATCCATGTTACATGTAATATCATCCCTCATAATGAAGATTTTGAGGGCCTTGAGGATTATTTGAAGTTTCTTGAAAGTATTGGTGTAGATGCGATTATTGTAGCTGACATGGGGATTTTTAGCTTGGCTAAACGAGTGGCTCCAGGTCTTGAGCTTCATGTAAGTACACAAGCATCTACTACGAACTGGCATACGGTACAAATGTGGAAGGAGCTTGGTGCGGCTCGCGTTGTAGCGGCTCGTGAAGTATCTGTAGCAGACCTTAAAGAGATGAAGAAGAATGTAGACATTGAAATCGAATCCTTTGTCCATGGATCTATGTGTATTTCTTACTCTGGTCGTTGCCTTTTGTCTAACTATATGACAGGTACACGCGATGCTAACCGCGGTCAATGTTCTCAATCTTGCCGCTGGAAATATAGCATTGTAGAATCCAATCGTCCTGGTGAATACTATCCAATCGAGGAAGATGAACATGGTACATACATCTTTAACTCCAAAGATTTGTGCCTCATCCATCGCATTCCTGAATTATATGAAGCAGGCATCGATAGTCTTAAGGTAGAGGGCCGCATGAAATCTGTTCACTATTGTGCAACGGTGGCTAAGGTATACCGCACGGCTATCGATACATACTTGAAAGAGCGTGAAAATTGGTACGTTCGTCCTGAATGGATTGCTGAGTTAGAAAAAATTTCTCATCGTCCTTACACAGATGGTTTTGCTGATGGCCGTCCTGATGAAAGTGCTCAAAACTACGGCAAATCTACGAATACCCAAACACATGACTTCATTGGTTTAGTTCTTGGTTATAACGACGAAGAAAAATATGTTGACCTTGAACAACGTAATAACTTTAAGGTTGGTGATAAGGTAGAATTCTGCCAACCTAAGGGTGACCTTATAGAAGCGGTTATTGAAAAAATGACAGACGAAGATGGTAATCCTATCGACGTAGCACCTCATGCACAAATGAAGGTTCGCTTGTACATGGATACAAAATTAGAACCGTATTCCATGATGCGCCGCGAGTGCAAGGTGAAAGAAGACTAATATGGTGGAGTCACATACCATTGATATGACCGCCTGTAATGAAGAGGCCTATATAACTTCTAATGAAGTGCCTTTAGTAGCATCTCGCTCGTTACAAGGCTTTCCAGAACCAACTGTTTATACAGGGACAGGGGAGGAATCCTATTTGTACTTTCACATCGATCCGAAACATACAAATTATGTCAATCGAATCTTAGAAGGCTATGAATATGTAGGTGTCATGACTACTGTCGATACAGCTGGACGCTGTATGCTTAGATGTACACCTGACACACGAGAACTGGCTATTGATATTCTATCGAGCCTGCCTATAGTTACTTTAGTATGCTAAACGTAGCGTAGAGAATTATCCGAATCTAGGAGAATAATAATGAAATGTAATGTATTAAAACGCGCATTGGTATTAACTGCTCTTGGGGCATCCATGGCAACAGCTGCTTTTGCAGCGCCAACTGGTCCTGTTATGATTCCACAACCAGGCACTGTTGTTATTATTAACCATAATCCAGACGTAACCTTTGCGGGCAATATCAATTTTGATGTTGAAAGCCAAGAAAACAATAACTTACGAATTGGTTCTGCTGTAGTGCCAAATGTATTATATGGTGCTGTATTCAACAAAGCAGGTGCGCCTGATACAATCGTACCAGCCCAAACCTATGTGTTCACAGGTGCTAAAGAAGTGCCTGCTGCTTTGACCTCTCCTAGTGATGAAGGTAAACCAGGTGCAGCTTGGTCCGTAGAAACCATTAAGAAAACAAAATCTGGTGACATCCAAGTGGCTAGCCGTGGCGTACCTGAAAAACCATTGGGTGTACAAATGGAAATCATTAAAGATACTTTTACAATGGGTGCTATCGATAACAGTAAGACTGTGTTAGGTGAAAATAGCAAAGGCACATTGTACATGACTGTTCCTAAAGAATTAAAGTTGAATCCTAGCACCGATATTCCGGCCGATGTGCGTGAAACAATGCCCGCTATGCTCCGTGGCCGCATGGGTGAATCCTTGATGGTGAACCTATTGCCACTTAATGACGAAGAAAAACAACAACTTCGCAACAATCCACACAATGCAAATACAATCGTATTTAATCGTGCCATGGGTATGGCTAGCAGCATTGGAAACTCTGCTAAACAAAGCAAGGTATACACATACATGAAAGATCATTACCTCAATATGGTTATCGTTGCAAAAGACTACGATGATAATGGTGCTCGTGGTAGCGGCGTATTGATGGTATCTAAGCAAGACAACTCTGACGATGTAATGTTAATCTTGTTCAAAGGCCCAGACATTACAAATGCTAAAATTGAAAAAGTGATTGGATCCATGTTGTCCGCTCATTTTGAAAGAAAATAATGAAGTGGTAAACTAAAGTTGGACGCAGAGGGTGGGATTTTTTAACACTCTCCAGAAATACTACAGGCCTGTAATACATTTGAAGGTGCGCTGATATGGTGCTCTTTCAAGATAGTACAGGCCTGTTGTGATTTTATTGTATAGTTGAAATTTTTTAATGTCTATGATAAGATGATTGAGTAAAAGTGATGCAAAGGACATGATTCTCATATCCCTGTGTACCAGAGAGAGGCAGATGCTGGAAATGCCTTACACATATATCAGAGTTACCCCCTTTAAACTGATTTGTCGAACCTAAGTAGGCAAATACGGCCGCCACCGTTATCGGGCTTAATGAAGTGAATTACTATACATATATATTCGTATAGGTAGTTAACTAGGGTGGAACCGCGAATGATCTTCGTCCCTTGTTTGTAGGGATAGAGGGTCTTTTTTTATTACCAAAATCCAACTATCCTAGTTTATAAATTGGAGGAAAGAAAAATGGCAGATGTAAAAATCATTTTACCTGATGGTAGTGCAAAGGAATACGCTGCTGGCACTACTCTTGGTGAAGCAGTAAAACAACTATCTAACAGCTTGGCTAAAAAAGTACTGGCTGCTAACGTAAACGGTGAATTAACAGACCTTCGCGAAGAACTCGTAGATGGTTCTGAAGTAGCTTTCTTAACATTCGAAGAAGATGGCGGTAAACATACTTTACGCCATACAGCTTCTCATATTTTGGCACAAGCAGTTAAACGCTTATGGCCTGAAGCTAAATTGGCTATCGGTCCTGCTATCGATAAAGGTTTCTACTACGATATTGATATGGAACATACTTTGACTCCTGAAGATTTAGGTAAAATCGAAAAGGAAATGAGCCGTATTGTAAAAGAAAACTTGCCTATCACTAAATCCGTAATGTCTCGTCAAGAAGCTATTGAGTTCTTCAAATCTAAAAACGAAGACTACAAGGTAGAATTGATTGAAGATCTTCCTGAAGATGCTGTTATCTCTTGCTATGCGCAAGGCGACTTCATCGATCTTTGTGCAGGTCCTCACGTGGCATCCACTGGTAAGGTAAAAGCTTTCAAATTACAAAGCATTGCAGGTGCATACTGGCGTGGCGATGAAAAGAATAAAATGTTGCAACGTATTTACGGTACAGCATTTGAAAAGAAAGAAGAACTTGATGCATACCTTCATATGCTTGAAGAAGCAGCTAAACGGGACCATCGTAAACTTGGTAAAGAACTTGGTTTGTTCGTTATCAAAGAAGAAGGTCCTGGCTTCCCATTCTTCTTACCAAAAGGTATGGCTCTTCGCAACGAATTAGAAAACTTCTGGCGTGAAGTTCACCATGAATTTGAATACGAAGAAATTCGTACACCAATCATTTTGAACAAACAATTGTGGGAAACATCTGGTCACTGGTTCCATTACCGTGAAAATATGTACACTACAATCATCGACGAAGAAGAATATGCAATTAAACCAATGAACTGCCCAGGTGGTATCTTGGTGTACCAAAACGATATGCATTCCTACCGTGACTTCCCATTGCGTTATGCTGAACTTGGTTTAGTACACCGTCATGAATTATCCGGTGCGTTGCATGGCTTATTCCGCGTACGTGCTTTCACACAAGACGATGCTCACGTATTCATGTTGCCAAATCAAATGCAATCTGAATTGATGAAAGTTATCGAATTATTCGACCGCATTTATAGCCAATTCGGTTTAAAATACCATGTTGAATTGTCCACTAAACCAGACAATGCAATGGGGGATGATGCAATTTGGGAAGCAGCTACAGAAGCATTGCGCAATGCTATCGAAGCCAAAGGTATTCCTTACGTAATCAATCCTGGCGATGGCGCATTCTATGGTCCTAAACTTGACTACCATATCGAAGACTCCTTGGGCCGTACATGGCAATGTGGTACTATTCAATTAGATATGAACTTGCCTGAACGCTTCCAAATTGAATACGTTGGCGAAGATGGTCAAAAACATCGTCCTATCATGATTCACCGTGCATGCTTCGGCTCCATGGAACGTTTTATCGGCATCTTAACTGAACACTATGCAGGTGCGTTCCCAACTTGGATGGCTCCTGTACAAGTTAAACTTTTGCCTATCTCTGAAAAACATGTTGAATATGCTAAAGAATTGGCAAAACAAATGCATCGCGACTATGTACGTGTAGAAGTGGATGATCGTAGCGAAAAAATTGGCTATAAAATCCGCCAAGCACAAATGGCAAAAGTTCCATACATGCTTGTGGTAGGCGATAAAGAAGTTGAAGAAGGCACAGTTAACGTTCGTAAACACGGCGGTGACGAATTGGGTTCCGTACCATTCGAAGAATTCTTCAATGCTATTAAAATCGAAATCAAAGAACGCAACTAATTGACTATTATGACTCATCCATCAATATTATTGATGGATGAGTTGTCATGTTTGAAATTGTTATAATCTAATTTCTTATATGCATCAAAATAAACAGATATAAATTTAGCCCCCATATACTAAAGCCTTTCATTAGACTTAAGTCTAGGAGTTAGTCATTTGTATAGTGGGGGCTATCTCTTTAATTGTTACCTGTGAGTAGCGAAAGGAAATACTATGAAAGAAGTAAATTCATATGGCTGGAAAGCCGTCGTTAGTTCTTCCGTTGGTTATGCCATGGATGGTTTTGATCTCTTGATTTTAGGTTTTATGCTAACCTTGATTTCTGGAGATTTAGGCTTGACCACTGGTCAAGCAGGTTCTTTGGTGACGTGGACCTTGGTTGGTGCCGTACTTGGTGGTTTCATCTTCGGTACTTTGTCAGATAAATTTGGTCGCGTTCGCGTATTGACTTGGACTATCGTGCTATTTGCAGTATTTACTGGTCTCTGTGCTTTTGCTCAAGGGTATTGGGATCTTCTAATTTACCGTACAATAGCCGGTATTGGTTTAGGTGGTGAATTTGGTATTGGTATGGCACTCGCTGCTGAAGCTTGGCCTGCACAACATCGTGCAAAAGCGACAAGCTATGTTGCTCTTGGTTGGCAATTAGGCGTGTTGGCTGCTGCCTTGTTAACACCATTACTCATTCCTATCATTGGATGGCGTGGTATGTTTATGGTTGGCATTATTCCAGCACTAGTTGCTTGGGTATTCCGTGCGAAACTACATGAACCAGAAATCTTTGTACAAAGTAAAGAAGATAAAGAGCATTCACATACAAACTCTTTCAAGTTATTAGTAAAAGATGTAAGAACTACAAAGACATCTATTGGTGTTGCTATTTTAACATCTGTTCAAAACTTTGGGTATTACGGTATTATGATTTGGTTACCTAATTTCTTAAGTAAGCAATTAGGCTTCTCTCTTACAAAATCCGGTTTGTGGACAGCGGTTACTGTTTGTGGCATGATGGTAGGTATTTGGTTATTTGGTCGCTTAGCTGATAAAATAGGTCGTAAACCTACATTCATCCTATTCCAAGTCTGTGCTGTAGCATCTATTTTAATCTATTCTCAACTATCTGATCCAACTGCCATGCTATTTGCCGGTGCTATTTTAGGCGCCTCTGTAAATGGTATGATGGGTGGCTACGGTGCCTTGATGGCAGAAGCCTACCCAACAACTGCTCGTGCAACGGCTCAAAACGTACTATTTAATATCGGTCGTGCTGTAGGTGGCTTTAGCCCAATGGTAGTAGGCATGATTATCTCTATGTACTCCTTCCAAGTAGCAATTGCATTCCTAGCTATTATCTACGTACTTGATATTCTTGCAACCCTATTCTTAATCCCTGAACTTAAAGGTAAGGAATTAGAATAATATAGTGAATATCGAAAAGGCTCTGTCTTCTGACAGAGCCTTTTGGTTTATATATGATTGTTATGAAAGTATAGTATTATGCGATTCCAATCCAGTGCCAATATGTAAGAGCAAATACGAGCATCATTACATAGCCAATAATAGTCAATGGAATACCAGTAGTCATAAATGTTTTTACGTCGAATGTGTCTGTACCGTAAGCCACCATACCTTGTGGTGAGTTTACAGGTAGTACTAGGCCAAAGCAGATGGCGTATTGCATGAGCATTGTTACGCCTAATGGGTTAAGGCCTTCTGCGTTATGTCCCATAACGATAGAAATAACGATTGGAATCATAGCAGAGGAGAGGGCTGTAGCAGATGCAAAGCCTAGGTGAATTAGAATAAGGAATGCAGCCATAACCGCAATTAATAAGAATACGCTGGCTGTTTCAAGGGAGAATGCATTCACGAATACTTGAGCGAGCCAAGTAGCTGCTTTTGTTTTTAGTAATACGGAGCCAAGACCAATACCAGCACCAAACATAACGATGGAACCCCAATCGATATTTGGTTGAGCAAATTTCCAGTCCATAATCCCTATTTTAGGAAGGAAGAATAATGCGACAGCTACAATTGTTGTAGTTGTAGTATCGATGGAATGTAATTTACCACCTGTTGCCCATAAAGCAAGGAGCATAATGGAGATACATAATAGTTTTTTTTCATCAGTGCTCATAGGCCCGATTTCTTGGCGCATCTTAGCGAGCTGTACATCACCGCCAATGAGTTCCTTGAACTCTGGTTTAATGAAAGCTTGTGTTAAGAAGTACGTAATAATAACCATAATGATGGAGAATGGAGCCGCTGCCATGAGCCAGTCAATCCAACTTACGGCACTTTTCATTTGGGTTTGCATGAAACCTACCGCTACAAGGTTTTGAGCTGCCGCTGTTTGAATCATGATGTTCCAGAACGTATCTGCTTGGACAGCACCTACCATCAGGAGGGCTGCAACGCGGCTTTTACGTTCAATACCTAAGTTCTCAACAATACCAATAATAATTGGGGCTAAGCAGGCGATACGTGCTGTGGCACTCGGTACGAAGAAGGCGAGGATGAGACCAGTGATAATAACGCCTAAATAAATGCGGCTCACCTTAGTGCCTACGCTAGATAATACAAGCATCGCAATGCGGCGATCAAGTCCCGTTTTACGCATAGCTACAGAGATAAACATAGCCGCACCAACGAGGATCATGGCAGGGGCCGAATAACCCGAAATAATCAATTTCAAAGCATTAGCTGTGCCCATTGCTTTGGCTGGTGCCTCTGGATTTGGTGAGAAACCTAATAGCAATGCTGTGAGTGCTGTAATCATGGTCGCACTTACAGGATAGGATACAGCCGACGTCATCCACAAGATGATGGCGAATGCGAGGACTCCAATCATGCGATGACCACCTGTAGATAATGTTTCAGGTGTTGGTACTAATAAAATAGCGCCTAGTACGATAAAGGCAAGAATAAGACCGATATTTTGCACCGTTGTACGAGCCTTTTGCGGGGCTTGATTAGATGGTGCTTTAGGTGGGAGAGTACTATTTGTTGCACTCATAATAAAACCTCCTTAGAATATACTATAAATACAAAGAATAATAACATAAAAATAATTTATAACTACTATTATTATATAATGATATATATAAATTTGTCGATATAATAAAGAGTGTACAAGGACAAGAATTTTTGTTATACTACAGTAGTTATAAAAATATATAGTTTTGCTGAAAGTTATTAAGATTGTTCTTGACTTTCACAATTCTATTTGTTATTATAATTAAGTAATTTATGAAGCAGAGGCCATCCGCCACTCACCTAATACCAAGAAGTATGAGGTTAATATAGAGAACTCTATTCGGATGGTGTTTGCCATCCGTTTTTTTTATTCTCTTGGAGGTGAACGCTATTAGCAAGGATACACCACGCATTAATGAAGAGATTCGTGCTCGTGAACTTCGTGTAGTAGGTCCTGAAAACGAACAAATCGGTATCATGTCTGGCCGTGAGGCGTTGGCATTGGCTGAAGAAAAGCATCTTGATCTTGTGGAAATTGCACCTAACGCTAAACCACCGGTAGCTCGTATTATGAACTACGGTAAATATCGTTATGAACAACAAAAACGCGAGAAAGAAGCGAAAAAGAAACAAAAAACCGTAACTTTAAAAGAAGTTAAGTTACGTCCACATATTGAAGACCATGACTTTTACGTAAAAATGAAAAACGCATCCAAATTCTTGGGTGAAGGTAACAAAGTAAAGGTAACTATCATGTTCCGCGGTCGTGAACTTTCACATCCTGAATTAGGCATGGCAGTGTTGACACGTTTCGCTGAAGAACTCAAAGAAACAGCGTCTATTGAAAAAGCAGCTAAATTAGAAGGTCGTAACATGACCATGATTTTAGTAAGTAAATAATGTTTTGGGAGGATTATAATTATGCCAAAAATTAAAACTCGTCGCGCAGCGGCTAAACGTTTCGCAGTAACTGGTACTGGTGAATTCAAGCGTGCAAAAGCTTTCAAAAGCCACATTCTTGAGAAAAAATCTCCAGCTCGTAAACGTAATTTACGTAAAGCTACATTGGTTGCAAAAGCTGACCACAAACGCGTAGCTAAATGCTTACCATACGCTTAATCGTTAATTATTAAATCGACAACATCGTAATTTAGGAGGAATATACAATGGCAAGAGTGAAAAAGGGCGTTACAGCTCATGCACGTCATAAAAAGATTTTAAAATTAGCTAAAGGTTACCGCGGTACACGTTCCCGTTTGTTCAAAAAAGCTAACGAAACAGTAATGAAAGCGTTGTACTACGCTCGTCGTGACCGTCGTGCGAAAAAACGCGAATTCCGTCAATTGTGGATCGCTCGTATTAACGCAGCGGCTCGCATCAATGGTACAACTTATAGCCGTTTCATCGCTGGTTTGACTAAAGCAGGCGTTGAAGTTAACCGTAAAATGTTGGCTGACTTGGCAGTTAACGATGCAGTAGCATTCGCTAAACTTGTTGAAGTAGCTAAAAACGCTTAATAGCATAATATAATACACTAAGGGCTCTCTAATGAGGGTCCTTTTTTGTATGGTGAAAGTATGATATAGTGTATCTATATGTACTAGTCACCTTAGATTCCTAGTGCCATCTAGAAATCTAGTTAAGGGAGACTTACTAGAATTATGTTGTATTGTGTTAAAAGGAGAGAGACATGGAACACATAGAACACATGGAATATATGCAATACATGGAATACCTACCTTACCTATTGATACCATTAGGGCTTTTTCTTTTGTACAATGGCATTAAATACACACTTCGCTTTGCTAAATCTAAGATGTTGTTTGAAATGCCCTATGTGAATAAAGAGGGCAACTTTCAGCTAGATGAAAGTGGGACATATGGTATTTGGCTTAGTGGCAAAATGTTTACTAAAGCACCTATTGGGGAATTTGGTTTTGCTATCGTTAATGAACAGACAGGAAAGCGTATTTCTATAATGCCATCCATCATGAGAACTAGGGTAAATGGCTTTACAAACTCTAGAATAGAATTATACACCTTTAGTGCTAATGCTGGCAGCTATACCTTATCACTTACGAACGATCCATCTCTATTAGATACAGTTTCAGGTGCTCTAGGTAAAGTGATGAGCAAAAAGGCCGTTGATTATACACAGTTCTCCATACAAATCTATAAGAATAAACCCACTATACTATTATTCCTATGCACTTGGTTAATTATGCTAGGATTCTTTAGCTTTGTAGGAGGGATTATATTAGCAGTACTTACTGGTACAAAAATATAAATCATTATTTTATTGTAGAAGCTGAATAAACTTAATAATTATTGTATAATAGACCTCGTATATATTTTAATTTGTAAGAAGAAAGTAGAAGGTAGAACTATGGAATCAAGATTTGAAGGATCTGTGATTGAGTATATCGGTTATAGCATTATAGCATCTTTAGTAACTATATTTACGTTTGGATTAGCATTCCCTTGGGTGGAAGTGATGTTCCAAAGTTGGGTTTGCCGCAATACCATTATCGATGGCAGACGCCTACGTTTTGATGGAACAGGTTCACAACTATTCGGTAATTATATTAAATGGTTACTGTTAACATTCATTACTTTTGGTATCTATGGCTTCTGGTTGTTTAATAAAATGACACATTGGCGCGTTAAACATACACACTTTGCTGATTAATAGGTATGTAAATGAATAATGTCATTAGGCTCTCTAGTGTGAGGTACATACCTTGCAATGGGGAGGTTATTCTAATGGAACAACCTATATTGAATTTCCTCCACAATCCATTGAATACTTTAATCGCATGAATTCGTAATAAAGGTGGCATTATATTGTATGTTTTCGGACTGATGATTCCCCTAGGACTGTTGTTACTCGTACTGAGCATTAAGCATATTGTGAAAGTGTATACGATAACGGCCATACATGATATGCCTTATAGAACGGACAAAGGGATATTTACTATACAAACAGCTGGTCGCTATGATATATGGCTTAATGGTAATCGGTTTAAAAAAGCTCCGTTAGGGCTGTTTGGACTACAGCTTATTAACTGTGAAACGGAAAAGGAAGTCCCATTAAGAGCTAACTTGATACCCATTAGTGTGACTAAAGTAATCGACGTACGACTCGAGCTCTATACATTTTATGCTAAGCCGGGGACGTATCAGCTATTATTTAACGATAACCCTAGTCAGATTGCAAAGATATTTGGTACGATTCGTCGCTATCTAATTAGTAGTGATGATGATTATACGACGTATTCTATTAGAGTCTATCCACATTATTCTATGGTGCATTTATTCCTTAGTACATGGGGATTTATATTGGGAGTTGTAGCAGTGATGTTGGGAATAGCGGGATTAGTTATACATTAAAAAATAAAGCCTATAGTATGAAAATCGTACTATAGGCTTCTGTCATGTCTAATATCTTATCTTCTGTATCCGCCGCATCCTCTAGTATTAGAATTTGGACCGCAATAGTTTTGGTTGTTATTGTTACATGGTGCATAGTTAGCATTGTTATTGCAGTTGTATTGTGTGTTAGTATTGCAATTGTACTGAGAATTATTGCATACATAATCATAAGCAAATCCTGTGGACACTACAGCAGTCACGGCTAAAGCAGTCATGATGAGTATACGTTTAGTAAATTTCATAGTAATCACCTCCTAGTTTCTATATTTATATTGTACTACAATATGTCAAACAAAATATGATAATGTAAGGGAAGCTAAAAATATCTTTATTTCTTATGCTAAAAGGCGTATACTATAGATAATAATATAGAACATATATTTGTGTTTAAAGAGAGGAGGAAGATGTATGAGTGATGATGTAAAGATGTTTGAAGGTAGTCAAATTCGTTCTGTGTGGGATAATGAAAGGGAAGAGTGGTATTTTAGTGTGGTTGATGTGATAGGTTCTCTGACTGAAAGCAATAATCCGCGTGACTATTGGTATCGTGTGAAAAAACGTATGTCAGAAGAAGAACGAAGTGAGTTGTCGACATTTTGTCGACAACTGAAACTTAAGTCGACAGATGGTAAGTCATATAAGACTGATGTAGCTGATATGCAAGGTATTTTTCGTATAATCCAATCTGTGCCTTCTCCTAAAGCGGAACCGTTTAAAATGTGGTTGGCTGAAGTTGGTAAAGAGCGTATTGATGAGATAATTGACCCAGAGCTAACTATAGATAGGGCCCTAGAAGGATATGCTAGAAAAGGATATAGCCGAGAATGGATTAATCAACGATTACAGGCCATTCAGGTTCGTAAAGAATTAACCGATACTTGGCAAGATCATGGGGTTAAAACGGGCAATGAATATGCTATCCTAACGAATGAAATCTCTAAAGCTTGGTCTGGAATGACGACTAGAGAATATAAAGACTTTAAAGGGCTAAAAAAAGAGAATCTACGAGATAATATGTCTACTACAGAACTTATCTTAAATATGTTAGCTGAAACGGCTACAAAGGATATTGCGGAGGCAACTAATCCTCAAGGATTAGACGAGAATAAACAAGTTGCTCAAGATGGTGGTTCTATTGCTGGTGATGCACGTAAGTCTATTGAAGCTAGAACTGGCAAACCTGTTATTACATCTAAAAATGCTATAGACTTGGGGCGACTAATTAGTGATGTGATGAAACATGATAGATGAACGATTTGAACGGATGAAACGAAAGCGTAATTGTAGAGTACATTTTGATGAAGATTCTTTTCTGATATCTGATTGTACAGTAGCACCAGTACACGATATACCTGATGTAATACATGAAAATCAGGAGTTTGATTTTTATGTTGAGTCTATCTATGATGTATATCTACTTCGAATCATACATAGCCAAGATTGTGTTGTAAGTATTTATCCTGCAAAAGTGGATGGCATTATATATATCGTGAGTTCTATACCTGTTTCTAAAGATAGTATCAAAGAAAATATTCAAAAGATTTTACATGCGTTGGAAGCATATGGCTTTCCAAAATTGAAGAATCCTAAAAGTAGTATTACATTGAATATATAGTGATAGAGTAGATCGTAAAGAAAATAATACCACATCATATAGGAATTTTTTGTCCCGTATGATGTGGTATTTTATTTATATATGATTCATGGGAGGTATTGTATTATGGAATATTACACAGGATTAGTATTATTGTATTTTATACTCTGGCTAGTAGTTCGGTTATACCGTGGTCCTGTTGATTTTACATGGTGGCCAATTAAAAGTGATGATGAAGATGCTATTAATGAGGATATGGAAGATTATGTTGAGTCCAATCGATTTATAGTTTTTGCTAATGCCATACCTGAAATTAAAAGAGTTATTATATCGCTTGTTAGTCTAGGCATCTTTATATTTAACCTTATTAACGCAGTAGGTTTTTATTTAATCATTCAAACAATAAGTATGCCAGTTTTTATGTATTATTTACTTATTGTCATTATGATTCTAGCCTTTATAGATGCAGTAGAAAGTACTTGTGAGTTTTATCTTTATTTTGTATCTATATTTACAAAGAATGTTCCTGTAAAAGTTATATATAGATATCTTGATGTATATCGTATTAAGTTATTGCCGGAATATATGGATGAAGTACTATGTGCATTGTCTATATTGAGTGCAATTTATGGGATATATTGGTTTGTTGTAATTTAGCGTAAAAAGAATATGATGTTCCCTGATTTTTGAAGATGTTTTATTTTTGCCACATATTTCACTATTACTGTAGTAAAGTGTTTATATGTGGCTATTATTGTAGTAAAATGAGAGCTAAATGAAGATATTTTATGTGAGACTTGTTATTCAAGAAAATTACACATAATAAATAGGAGAGCATATATATGGTAAAGGGACAGAATGTAAATTTATTTTTATTAGATGGAGAGGTTACTGGTCGTATTAAGTGTACTTTGGCTAATTGGACCGGATTAGTTTATAAAATTCCTAGATCTTTATTAGATGAATCTAAAGAAATCAACGCATTACATCAAAGTGCAATCTATATGTTATTTGGTATGGATGATAATAATGAACCATTGGTATATATTGGTCAGGCTGGAATTCGAAAAAATGATGATGGGGTTTTACAGCGCTTAAGAGAACATGATATAGATAGTAGTAAGGACTTTTGGACAGAAGCTGTAGTATTAACAACATCGAATGATAGTTTTGGTCCTACTGATTTAAATTTCTTGGAGAATCATTACTATAAATTGATTAAAGAAATCAATCGATATAAGGTCTTTAATGAAAATGAACCAACTCTTGGAAATGTAACTGAAGAAAAAGTTAGTGAGTTACTAGCGTATATAGAGTTTTCAAAGCTGCCTATAGGATTATTAGGTAAGAAAGTGTTAACACCAATTGATGAGTTGGCAGAATCGAGTCGCAGTGATGGTGATGTAATATATACTATGACTCAAAAAGTTGGAAGTGAAGTGATTACTGGTTATGCTAAAGAAACTAATGAAGGTTTTTTACTTCTAAAGGGAAGTAAAGTTTCTCATAAGACTGCTCAAACTATATCTGAATCACTTAAGTTACGTCGGAAAACAGCAAAAAAAGATAATGATAATTGTATAACGGAAGATATTTTATTTAATAGTCCTTCTACCGCAGCTATGTTTTTAATTGGTCAGACCGCAAATGGATTAATTCTTTGGAAAAATAAAGAAGGCGTTAATTTAAAAGAAATACGAAATAGAAACAATACTATTTAAACTAAAGTTGCATTTTTAAAAATTACAAATTACATTTGCTTTTATATGAATTACACTGTATACTTTAATTAAAAGATATGCAGTGTAATTTTTTTAAATGCAAAAATAAATATGAGATGAAAATAATATACTAAAGAAAGAGGTGACATAATGTATATTCAAAATGTATTTCATAGTAATACGGGGATATCACAGTATCGCATTGAAGAAAGCAATAGTCCTGATGCGAAAGTATATACCTTGTATGGGCAGAATGAATTATATGAGGATTTATATGGTGTACCTGGGGCTATGAGTGATCGGAAACAGATAAAAGTAGATGGAATGGGGCCTGGTGCTATTGCTAAAGAAGGTGATTTATTATTTAGCACAATTTCTGGTGAAGCTACAATAGTAAGTGCGGAACACGATGGCTATGTATTTACACAAAATTATGCTCGTATGGAGCCTATGAGTAGGTTAGTAGATAGAAAGTATATGGCATATTTGATTAATGAAAATCAATCGATTAAACGTCAGTTTAAACAAAATTTACAAGGTAGTCAGGTGATACGATATAGTTTAAAACTATTGAAAGAAATTGCGCTACCAGAATTACCATCAATAGAGATTCAACGGGTGATAGGGGATATATACTTTAAGCAATTATTATTACGTTCATTAAGACAACGGGTAGCCGAGAATACATATCGTTTATCAATTGCTATGTTACAGGGAGTGGAGTAAATGACAGAACTAGAATTTGAACGTCAGCTAATTGAACAATTATCGTCAGGGATTATTAGTAGTACAGCTAACCAAATGGGAGACACTACAGCTCCATACGGTAATATGAAGGTGTTTAAAAGCAAATTATGGAAGTATGAGCCAACAATTAAAACGACTGAAGACTTGTGGGAAAACTTTCGGTCTATTTTGTATCAATTGAATCAAAATCAATTGACGCAACCATTAAGTGATACAGAGTTTAAACAGGTTCAAAAGGTTATTAATGAACTTTATACACCATATCAAGCGGGTCAATTTTTATATGGTATTAATGGCGTATCTCAAGTAGAAGTAGATCTTGATGATGGACGTCATGTATTTTTGACGGTATTTGATCAAAAACAAATTGGAGCAGGTAATACAGTATACCAAGTGGTAAGTCAAATTAAGCGAGACCCACAAATTGCGGGTCGTCCAGAACGTCGTTTTGATACTACACTACTTATTAATGGTTTACCAATCATTCAAATTGAGGAGAAATCTGTTAAACATTCTGTTGATGAAGCATTGAATCAAATGCATCAATATATTCAAGAGAAACAGTATAGTGATATTTTCTCAACAGTTCAAATTCTAGTAGCTATGACGCCTAATCGTATTAAATATATGGCGAATACAACGGCTGAATTATTTAACAAGGACTTTGCGTTTGAATGGCAAAATCCTAATGATAATAAGGTAGTTCGTAATTGGACTACTTTTGCTGATATGTTCCTCAGTATTCCAATGGCGCACCAAATGTCTACATTGTTTACTATTCTTGACGGCACTAAGAATAAACAAATGCTTAAGGTTATGCGCCCTTATCAGGTATATGCTACAAAGGCCGTTTTGAATGAGCTGAAACGTGCAGACTTTGATTTACCTATCAATAAATTAGGTTATGTATGGCATACCACTGGATCTGGTAAGACTATCACTAGCTTTAAAACAGCATGGTTAGCTAGCCGTATGCCTAATGTAGATAAGGTTATCTTTGTTGTAGACCGTATTGCACTAACCAAACAAACAGAAGATAACTATAAAGCGTATGACCCTGAAGGATCCATTGACGATGGGGGTAAAGAGTATAACAATGTAAGTGGTACGTTAAATACAGATGCCTTAGAGCGTAAATTGAACAAAAGTGGTTACGGAATTATTGTTACATCTGTGCAAAAGTTAAATACTCTTATTAAACGCAAAAATTTTGTGGTACCTAAGAAAAAATTTGTATTCATCGTCGATGAGGCTCATCGTTCCACTGGTGGTGAAAGCTTTGAAGAATTGCAAAAGGTCTTTAAAGGCGCTGCATGGGTAGGTTATACAGGAACACCTATGTTTGATGAAGTAGTTGGTAAAAAAGGCACTAAGACTCATGAAGTATTTGGCAAATTACTCCATGCTTATACAATTCGCGAAGCGATTGCCGATAAAAATGTGTTAGGGTTTAAGGTGGATTTTGAAACGACTATTGCCGAAGATCAAATGAAGCAAGAGTACTTACCTAAATTTTATAAGGCACAATATCCTGATTGGAATGAATCTGATATTGAACGTAAAATCGCTAACCTTACCGACAATGATATGGATGATATGATTGAACCTAGTTTCTATGATAATAATCCTAATCATGTGCGATTAGTTGTGGAGGATATCTTCAAAAACTGGCGTAACCGTTCTAATGATAGTGCCTATAATGCTATGCTTACTACACATGTAGGTGGTAATCGTCCAAGTACGCCAATGGCCTTGATGTACTTTGATGAATTTGAGCGTGTTAATCAAGAACGAGCAGAACTAGGATTACCGACGCTGAAAGTTGGCGTTACATTTAGCATGAGTACAAATAATAGTGATAATCAATTAACGACAAATGATGGTTTATTACGAGCGATGAATCATTATAATAAGATGTTCGGTACCAGCTTTGGTTTAGATGATGTATCTGGTTATACACAAGATTTGACAACACGATTAAATCGTACTGCGGAAGACGGACAATATTTAGATATTGTTATAGTTGTAGATCAACTATTAACTGGGTTTGATGCACCTAAAATGAATACGCTATATGTAGACCGTACATTGAAGGATGCGTTGTTGATTCAGGCTTACTCCAGAACAAACCGCATTGCTGATAATCAAGGTAAACCATGGGGCCGTATTGTTAATTACAGATGGCCTGCTAAGAATGAAGAACTTATGAATCGGGCGTTAAGTATCTATGCTAATAAGGCCTCTGCTGATGTACAAGAAACATTGATTGATACAAAAGAATTAATAGATACTGGTGTTTTAGCTAAATCTTTTAAAGAGCAATTTGAAGATGTAAAACATGTAGTAAATCAATTAGCGGATATTACAGATACTTTCACAGAAGTACCTGCTAGTGAAGCTAAACAAGAAGAAATGTTTAATCTCATGCGTACCTATAGTTCGGGAATGTCTAAATTGAAACAATATGACCCAGAGACAGTTAATGGTGAAGATATTGGTTTTGACTATGATAATCCAGAGCAACTAGTTACATTACTTGGCATGACTCCTGAACAAGAGGAAATACTAACAACATCTTTGTATAATGATTTGAAGGAACGAATTGCAGAAATACATGATGTACCTGTCGCACAAATTGAATTACGCATGATTCATGTAAAAGATGTTAGTGTCAATTATGATTATCTAACTGAATTGGTAGAAGCATTGATGAATGCAGTGCATGAGGACCGTATGGATGTAGCCGCTGACTATCGAGATAAGATTAGTGATTTTGCTATGGCACTGGAAGATCGTCAATATGCAAAACAAATTAATAACGCTGCTGATGCCATTTATAGCGGTAATTATCCTCCTGAAGGGCATGAAGTAAAGTATCCAGTTCAGTTAAAATCTAGTTTGGATATTATACATGATGCTAATACCATGATTGTGAAAGATAATATCTTTGATTTCCGTTTAAAATGGGGCATTATTGATGTTATTAGTAATGATGAAATTTTAGAACTATTTGGACACCATACTGCAGGTAAACAAGACCTTGATAGTACGGGACGAATTAGTCAACTGAAGAAAGATGCGCGTAAAGAATACCAAGTTAAGGCACAAGATAAAGAAGTGGCTGCACTTAATAAGATTACATATGGTAACGAGCTAGTTGCTGCATTATATAAATTTGCGGATTCTTATGTTAATGAAAGGTAGTGTTGGTATGGTAAAAGGAAAGAGGGGTTGCGATGAATAAGGAAAAACGGAGAGTACCTAAATTACGTTTCCCTGGATTTACGGAAGATTGGGAACAGCGTAAGTTGTGTCAGATTACTACGAGAGTAACAAGAAAAAATGGTGGTCTATCTGATTTGCCACTTACAATATCAGCACAAGATGGTTTGGTAGATCAACGTAAATACTTTAATAGACAAGTTGCTAGTCGGGATATGTCAAATTATTATCTTATTAAAAAAGGAGAATTTGCATATAACAAAAGTTATTCTGAGGGGTATCCATTTGGGGCTGTAAAACGCCTTGATTATTATGATATAGGTGCTTTATCAACTCTTTATATTTTATTTGAAATTACAGATAACAATATAAGTTCTGATTTTATTGTTAGTTATTACATGACTCATTTATGGTATAAGGAAATCTCAAAAAGGGCTGCAGAAGGTGCTCGCAACCATGGGTTACTTAATATTTCAACAGAAGATTTTTTTGACAGTGAACTAAATATTCCTAATAGTATCGAAGAGCAAGTTAAAATAGGTAACTTTATAAAACAGTTGGATAAGTTTATTACCCTTCATCAGCGTAAGCTTGAACACTTAAATTTAAAGAAAAAAGCGTTGCTTCAAAAACTTTTCCCAAAAAATGGAGAGCGTTATCCAGAACTTCGTTTTCCGGGATTTACTGATGCTTGGGAACAGCGTAAGGTTAATGAAATATTTAAAGTTACAAGAGGACAAGTACTTGCTGCTTCATTAACTACTCCAGAGAAAAATAGGGGAAATGTTTATCCTGTGTTTTCTTCACAAACAAAAGACAATGGATTGTTGGGATATTATTCAGAATACTTATTTGAGAATGCTATAACGTGGACTACAGATGGGGCAAATGCAGGTACGGTAAATTTTAGACCTGGTCGATTTTATAGTACAAATGTTAATGGTGTTCTCATTAATGAAAATGGATATGCCTGTTATGCAGTGAGTGAAATTATAAATAAAGTTGCATATAAATATGTTTCTAAAGTAGGCAATCCTAAATTAATGAATAATGTAATGGCTGAAATTAATATCATGATTACTCCTGATATTGATGAACTAAAACAAATATCAAAGTTAATAGAAGCATATAATCAATATATTACCCTTCATCAGCGTAAGTTAGATCACTTACAATTACAGAAAAAAGCATTACTTCAACAGATGTTTGTATAAATAAAGGAGATTTTGTATGGCAGAATCAAAAGCACAGAATATTTCCAGCCAATTATGGGCGATTGCCAATGATTTGCGTGGCACAATGGATGCAAGTTCTTTTAAAGATTACATTCTTCCATTTTTATTCTATAAATATCTTTCCATTCATCAAGAAGAGTACTTAGTTAATAATGACTTGGTTGATATTTCAGATGGCAAATCTGTTAATGAAGCATATAAGGAACTTGTCGAAGACGCAGGTTTAGAGGCTTGTTTAATTGATATTGCAGGTACATTAGGATATGCTATTAATCCTGAGGATACATGGGCTTCTTTAACTGAAAGCATTCATAATGGTTCCGTTATTCCTAGTGATTATCAACGATTATTTGAAAATTTTAATAAGAATGCTGAAATTAATAAAGAAGCTGCAGCAGATTTTAGAGGTATTTTTAACTATATCAATCTTGGTGATTCTGGGCTTGGGTCAACGACAGCAGGTAGAACTAAGACTTTGAATGCAGTTGTTACTAAAATCGACGAAATCGAGTATAAAGATGAAAGTGGTAAAGATATACTTGGTGAGATTTATGAGTATTTAATTGGTAAGTTTGCTGCTAATGCTGGTAAAAAAGGTGGGGAGTTCTATACACCTCATGAAGTTAGTCAAATCTTGGCTAAAATTGTTACTGGAAATATAGAATCTCAAACTGATACTTTCACAGTCTATGACCCAACAATGGGTTCTGGCTCACTACTATTGACGGTTCGTAATGAATTGCCTGATGGATCTCGTCAAGGTGCGGTTAGCTTTTATGGGCAAGAACTAAATACGGTAACATATAACTTGGCTCGTATGAACTTGATGATGCATGGTGTTACGTATAATAATATGACACTAAATAATGCTGATACTCTTGAAAGTGATTGGCCAGATGGTCCTGATCGTGATGGTATCGATAGACCACGTTCCTTTAATGCGGTTGTTGCGAATCCTCCATACTCTGCTAAATGGGATAATAATGAAAGTAAACTTAAAGATCCACGCTTTAGTGAATATGGTAAATTAGCACCAGCCTCTAAAGCAGATTATGCTTTCATTTTACATAGCTTATATCACCTAAACAATGAAGGTACAATGGCAATCGTTTTACCTCACGGTGTTCTATTCCGCGGCGCTGCGGAAGGTAAGATTCGCCAAACTATTATAGAAAAGAATTACCTTGATGCGGTGATTGGTTTGCCTGCGAACTTGTTCTATGGCACGAGTATTCCTACAACAATTCTTGTGTTTAAGAAAAACCGCACGACACGTGACGTACTATTTATCGATGCTAGTAATGAATTTGAAAAAGGTAAAAATCAAAATAATTTAAGTGAAGAAAATATTACTAAAATTATTGAAACATACCAAAATAGACAAGACGTTGATAAATATGCACACGTTGCATCTCTCGAAGAAATCAAGGAGAATGACTACAATCTAAATATTCCTCGATATGTAGACACATTTGAGGAAGAAGAAGAACTTGATCTTGATGAAATCAATCGTATGATTGAACAAGATAACCAAGAAATTGCACAACTTGAAAAAGAAATAGCCGAACAATTAGCCCTATTAGGCGTCAAAATGTAAGGAAAAGAGGTAGAAAAGACCAAATAGGACTTTTCTACCTCTTTTTGTATTCTTGGGAACAGCGTAAGTTAGGTGATTTAACACCATTAAGGGGAGGCTTTGCTTTTAAAAGTACCGAGTTTAAAGCGACAGGAGTTCCTGTTATTAGAATTTCTAATATTCTTAGTGATGGTTCCATAGGCGGTGATTTTGCGTACTATTTAGAACAAAATAATGATGAGAATTATGTTTTACCTAATAATGCATTGGTTATCGCCATGTCAGGTGCAACGACAGGAAAAGCTGCAGTACTGAAAAATACTGGGAATATTAAATTTTATCAGAATCAACGTGTTGGTTATTTTCAAAATAATTTGAAGTGTGATTATTCTTTTATAAGTACATTGGTAAAATCATCTATCTTTTTGAAACAATTGGAGTCAGTTTTAGTTGCGGGGGCACAGCCTAATATATCATCTAAAGAGATTGATAGTTTTATATTAAAAATACCTATTTCTACAGATGAGCAGCGAAAAATTAGTAAACTATTTAATATGATAGATAGTACTATTACCCTTCATCAGCAAGAGCCATTTCTATGTGGGAACAGCGTAAATGGTAGGGGAAAACTATGTTAACAATAGAGGAAAAGTCCGAATTATTTTATATTTATTACGAAAAATGGATACATATATATAAAGAAGGTGCTATTCGTGATGTAACAATGCGAAAATATGAGATAACGCTGCTATGGCTAAAGCGATTAGTCCCTGAACTTAGGCTTTCACAATTAAATAGGATATCATATCAACAATTATTAAATGACTATGCGGAGTTTCATGAACGACAAACAACGATGGACTTTCATCATCAAATAAAAGCAGCTGTATTAGATGCAGTGGATGAAGGTTTAATAGATAGGGGTCCAACTCGAAAGGCTATTATAAAAGGCCGGTCACCGAGAATTAAGAAGATTAAATATCTGAACCAGTTTGAACTACATACTTTGTTAGTAAATTTGAAATTGACATCAGAAATTAATTGGGATTGGTTGATATTGATAATAGCAAAAACTGGAATGAGATTTTCAGAAGCTTTAGCATTAACTCCAAAAGATTTTGACTTCTCACATCAATCATTGATTGTAGATAAGACGTGGGATTATAAAGGTGATGGTGGGTTCTTACCAACGAAGAATAAATCATCAGTGAGAAAAATACAGCTTGATTGGCAAACTATCATAAAGTTTTCTGAAATAATTAAAGGCTTACCTGAAGATAAGCCGATATTTGTGAAGGGTCGTGTATTTAATTCAACAATTAATGGTGTATTAGAACGATATTGTAAAAAATTAGAAATACCAGTTATATCAATTCATGGATTACGACATACACATGCATCGCTATTGCTTTTTGCAGGAGTCTCTATTGCAAGTGTTGCAAGACGTTTAGGTCATGCGAGTATGACGACGACACAGAAAACGTATATACATATAATTCAGGAAATGGAAAATAGAGATATTGATCTGGTAATGCGGTCGATGGCTGGATTAGCTTGAGATTTATTTTGTAGAAATGGCTTTTACTGATGAAGGGTAATCATTTTAGAAATGTGGTAAAATAAACCACCAATTTTTTCTTGTTCATCTAATTTTTTTGGATATACAATCATTGTATCTTTCAAAGCAGATTTAGATATCGAACTAACTTTTATGCCCTGAACTAATGGTCTAAGCTGCATCCTATAAGAATCTGAGTTTAAAAAATTACCTAAATAACCTTTACCAAATGGAATTAGTGGCCTACAAGGAATTGTATGTAAACCACTAAGAATAAATGGCGCACTTACATTCTGCAACTCAATCGCTTTACCAACAGCATCATCTTCAGCTGTATCCGAAAAGACGATATCCCCATCTCGGAGTAATGATTTGCTAAATTTAGATAAATCAAGCTCAGAGTTAATATAAGGTATATCCTTATTAGATCCATCTAGTATCTCATCAAATTTAACCAAAATATCACCATAATGAATATTCTTTATATTAGGATTTTTATAATTCAACGAGTCTCTAGATAGAGTATTATTTTGTAGGTATTCAAATATTTCGCCCAACTTACGCTGTTCCCAAGTAAATTGAAAGGAGAAAAAATGTCTGAAGCATATAGATATAGAACAATTAAACAGTTATTAAATCGTAAAGAGCTACTTGATAACTATCTTTATTTTAGTGAATTAGAAAATCTCAATGATCAGATGGAAGGGTTTCTTAATGTATTTTGGGATGGAGATAGTATTTTATGGCATAATCTATTTAAACACTATATATTATGTTTAGCTGATTTATATTTACAGGCATCGGCAGTGTAAAATATTTTGTGTAAACTGTTCTCAAACAATTGAAAAGAGAACCAATCTTCTTTATGATTAAGTTACCAAGCATAATCTCAGAAAGAAGGTTGATTCTCTATGTTTAATGTTAACATAATCTCAGTTGACGCTCCAGATAATCATTCAATTTTTATGGACTTATTTCGTAATGAACTCGAAATGATGTCAAATACGCTATTACTAGCTGAATTAACTGAGTTTTTATCCTATGATAAATATGATGTTAGCGGCTATAATACGGGTAATTCTCGGAATGGCTATTATGAGCGTTCTTTACATACTATTTTCGGTAATATCACGATCAAAATACCTCGCGATCGATTGGGCCAATTTCAAAATAAATTACTTATACCGTACAATCGGAACTTTGGTAATCTTGTAGAAATGATTATATAGTTATATTAAAAAGGTATTACCACACGTGAAATAGCTGATATTATTGAAAAAATATATAGTTGCTATTATTCGCCATAAACTATCTCTAACATGACTAAAGTCGTTGCAGAAGAAGTAGATGCGTTTCATAATCGGCCATTACCTTCACAGTTTGCTGTAGTTTATCTAGATGCTACTTTTATTACCGTTAAACGTGGAACAGCACAAAAAGAGGCTCTTCATGTTTTAATTGGTATTACACCATCAGGCGAGAAACATGTCATTGATTATGGCATATATCCTAATGAAAGCACATTAGCCTACAAAGAGCTATTAAATCATGCAAAACAAAGAGGTCTAGAGAACATTCTTCTTTTTGTCGGTGATAGATTTCAAGGATTACATCAAGCTTGTCAGGAAATATATCCAAGAGTACGTTTCCAACGTTGTTGGATACATATAACTCGTATGGTACGTATGTTAATTAGAAAATAAGATATAGCTCCTGTATTAGCACAATTAAAGTTGGTTTATACTGCCAATACAACACAAGTAGCTGAGCCAGCTTTGTATAAATTTTTAGAAATGTGATCATCTAAGTATCCTAAGCTTACGAATACATTATCTGATATTACTGATTTATTCACTTTTTTAGAGTTTCCTGAATCCATTAGGCCGTCAATCTATTCTAATAATCTAATTGAAGGCTGGAATAAACACCTAAAAAGACGAATCAGCCATAAAGAGCAGTTTCCATCAATTGAATCATTAGATACTTTTGTATGCACATTTGCTAGTGAGTATAATGCTAAATTCTTTGGTAAAACACATCGTGGATTTGGTGCAGCATTTAGTCAGTTACAAAATATGTTTGGTAATTGAGAATAAAAAACGTTTACATAAAATTATTGACACTACCTGAGACATAGTGGTTATGGTTAATAACTAGTTATAATTAGTATACAATAAAGTTTGAGGTTAATATATGATTAATTTGGTTGAGTATTTTGAAACAAATTGTTCGAATTCGTATTATAGTAGTTTAAGGTTAAAAATATGTTTTTGTGAGTTGGTTTATAATGATTATGGTGAGTTAGTTGGAACTGTCGATATACCTTATAGTTTATTTGATGATCAAGCGGTTATTGATAAGTTTAGAGAGCTATGCCAACCAAGTAATGGCTATAATGATATGGATAATTCGTGGTTTATTCTTATATGCTTTTATCTTTGGAATAATGGATATATTATTGAGCAATTTCCAAATTTATTGGAACGACCAAGAGGCTTAGCAGAATTTGCGTATGATGATATTCGAGCTTATGCAAAGAAATATCACTTTGATGTTGATGGTATCGTAAAATGGAATGTTAGAAGAACAATAGTAGCAGATTTAAGGATAATAAAAAAAAGCGGTAATATTGGTTTAGATAAGGAGGTTGAAAATCTTATTAGTGATATAGATACCAACAATCATAGGTGGAGTGAGATGTCTTTAGATACTAAATTAATGAATTTAAATAACACTATTGAATATCTTTTAAAGCTAGATCGTAAGTTTATTGATATACCAGATATAGAAAATATTTCAGATCTGGTTAGACCTATAGATTTTAGAAAGATAACTCATGTTTTTCGTCATGGTAATACCATACAATATAGACGTAATTTTAGTGATTCAGAGAAAATATTTTTGATTGATTATGGAGTTAGTTTAGTTCATTTGATTTGTAGAAATTTAGATTAAGGTGAGGGTAATATGTCATTAAAGAATGATTATTCGACAGAAATAAGTCAGTATATTAAAGAGAATAATAATACTATTTCTTTTCAATGGGGGAAAATAGTAAATCTTGAACAAATAGGTCAAGGTGGTAGTGGTTTAGTTTATACTGGCAAATACAATGATTATGATGTTGTTTTAAAGTTTTATAACAGAGATAATAACCAGCATGATTTTGATCGTTTTAAAAACGAATATTTCAATATCCAAATGCTGGAAAATCATCAAAAAAATTTTTTAGCATCATATATAAATTTTGAACATATAGAGATTGGTAGTAAGCTGTTTTATTTATATATAATGAAAAAATATAAAACTACATTGAAAAAATATGTACAAAACTATCAAGGTAGTCGTATGGAAATATATGATAAAGTACTAGATTTTTTACTTTTGGTTTTAAAAGAAATACATTCTAAGAATATAATACATCGTGATTTAAAACCAGAAAATATCTTAGTAGATTCTGATGAGTTGTTTTATCTTGCTGATTTTGGAATAGCTAAATATATAGAAAATAATATGACAAAAAAAGGAGAGCGATTAGCAAATTATAAATTTTCTGCACCAGAACAAAGTGAAAAGAATGGTCATGTTATATTTGCATCTGATATATATTCTTTAGGGCAATTACTATACTGGGTGTTGGAAGGACATACATTAGTAGGAACATCAGATATTGATGATTATGATAATCCTTTGATAAAACCATTATTATCCAAGTGTTTAAAATATAATCAAGCTGATCGATTTCAATCAATAGAAGAAATTGAACTTTTTTTATCTCAAGAGAGGAATCGTTTATCTGTTGAAAAAAAAGAAAGTTGTCAAATAGCACGAACAATACAAAGCCTAGAGTTTAATGATAGATTTAATAATTTGATTAGAAGAATTTACCCAAAAGCAGATAATCAAATAGAATGTTTATTAGATAGTATATACTTTGAACGCATTATAAAAGAAATTAATGCTTTTATAGAGGAAAATTTATCTGATTGTGAGATATGGTATAGTGATGGATGGCATAATCAGACCTTAAAGGGGATTACTTATATAAAAAATGAAAATATACTACAACTTCTTATAAAAGATTTAAATACCATTTTAGAGTTTTCTTTAGAGAAAATTTGGTTATATGCAGATGTTTCTGGTTATACATCACTTATTTTGTTACAGTTAAATCGTTTAAAGCCATATATAATTAACGGGAAAGAGACCTATTATAAGTCTATTGTTAATGGGATAATTGAAGTTGATACAAATGAGACAAGAAGTGGATATTTAGACTTAGGTATTGAAAACGGTGAAGATAAAGGTGTAATTGAGATTTGTGATTGTATAAATTATGAGAGGAGCGATAAGAACCGATGTTATTATGCAATTGGACCCCGTTTATCTGCACCAATATATATAGAAAATGATGATATTTTACATGATTTACAAGCGCAAAATGTGACAGTACAAACTATCCATGAATATATTTTGAAAATAAGACGTAATAAACCAAAAGAGTTTTACAACTTTCAATAATAAGTTGCTTTCTTTTAATCGGTTATAAATATGAAGTTAGTCAAAGGTGTATCACTTCAAGTATGTGAACTAAGGGTGCATGGATAATATAGTTTTCAAACATGGCTTTCAAAAGAAGAAAGCCTATCAACTTTAGGGGAGCCATTAGGTATATCTTTCAGTGATTTTGAAACAGAGTCATTTATTGGATGTTATCGATGTTATATAGTTGATGAATTGCAATAAGTAATGCGACAAAATTAAATCAATTTTCTAATCTCATGTTTAAACATGTCAAATGGTGTTTTAAATCCAAGGTATTTTCTAGGTCGACTATTAATCAGCACTAGTGCTTCTGTTACTTTATCTAGTGTTACTTTAGCTAAATCGGTTTTCTTAGGAAAAAACTCTCGAAGTAAACCATTACTATTTTCATTAGAGCCACGTTGCCATGCTGCATAGGCGTCAGCAAAATACATCGGTATCCCAAACTCGGTTTCAACCTGTTCAAAGTACGCAAATTCTTTACCACGGCCCACTGTAAAAGTTTTAAGTAGTTTACTTGTTAATGTGTTGTATAGGAAACCAATAGCTAAAAACATAGAGTCCTTAGTTCGGTCATCCATTTTTATTGCTACATAGAATCGGATTTTACGTTCAACAAATGTAGCTAAACAACCTTTACTTTGACCTCTGGAAGATACCATTGTATCTAGTTTCCAATGACCAAAAGTCTCACGGTTTTCAACTTCTTTAGGTCGGTCCTTAATGGTCTTTTTTACATTGAAGCGTCCACGCTTTTCTTGTGTACCAGGATTTTTGCCTTTCCGGCGAAGTACTTTTTCGGTTACAGCAAGAAAACCACGATGGATCCAAGAATATATTGTCTTAAAGCTTAGAGCCCCCAGCTAATTCAGCACTAACTACTTCTTCTGGAGACCAAGTTTGTTGTAATCTGGATTCAATTAAAGCCGCTAATTGAGGTGTTAACTTTGTTGGTCTGCCTTTATTAGCAGACTTACTAATTGCTAACTGTTGTGCTTTAATCGCAGAATATTCACCTTCAACACGATTTAATTCTCTTGCTACAGTAGAATGGTGAACCCCGATTAAGCTAGCAATCCTATGAACAGAGTATCCTTCTTTTCGTAAAACTTCTATTTGACTTCGTTTTTCTATGGTAAGATGTATATAGTTCATATTAGAGACCTCCGTGTCATGTATTTGTGGTTATTTACATTTTACACGAGATCTACAATATGAGTCTTTTTATTTGTCGCAATATATTTTACAATTCATCAGTTACAAAAGATAATAAAGATAAAATTGTTATTATTGAAAATCAATGGAACATTTTAATTACGACCATTTTATTACTTAGGTGTCGGGTTTAGATACAACTACTATTATTTTGACGTGTTACACATGCACGGCCTAAATATAAAAGTGCTATAGAATAGTTAAATAATACAGTAAGTAATATAAATTTCTATTTTATTGGGTTAAAGGTATATCGTATTGGTGAGTCTTTATTGGACCCTAAGTTTGAAAGCCCAGAAATACCTAACGATTTAGAAAAGAATGCAAATACAAAGTTTAGTAATAAAACATTAAATAGTTCACAAGTGGCGCGTTATGTTTTTAGACACGTCTTATTAAATATAGTTTTAATAGTAAAAATAATTAAATATCAATAAAAAATAGAGAAGCTAATACAGATGACTGGCTGTCGGTATCTATTGCTATAAGTAAAGCACATATTGAAATCAAATTTAATGATAGAGTGCATTGTATTAAAATAGCTTTATAATTAGCTTTATTGAAAACTAGAAACATGAACAGCTATTTAACTTAGGTGAATTAAGCATGAATAACCTCTTTACTTATGCCACTGGCGAGTTATCTCAAGATGCTTTTATTTGCTGGTGTTTAAATTGGATTAATGAACCAGATAATGTAACTACACATAGATATCGTCAACTTGGTTTAGATTTGCTAGCTAAGTTAATAGATAACTTGTCAGAAAAAAATCAATTATTAAATATCGATATTAATTCAATAGATAAAATTATTTTAGTTTAGCAAGTGTTAAATATTGATGTATTAGCTATAATTCCTCAATATAAGTTAGCTATTATCATAGAAGATAAAACAAGTACTAGTGAGCATGGGAATCAAATTAAATTTTATAGAGAGTCTCTTGATGGTGTATTTAAAAATGAGAAACCTTGGAATGCTTATAATAAATTGAAAAATGCTTTTAAATTAGCGAATCTTAATATAGAGTACGCTGATATTGCAAATTATCATATTCATACAGTCTATTTTAAGACAGGGTACTACTTTGATTATGATTGGCAGGTAGCCCATAGCGGTTCGGTGGATAATTATTTAACGGGACCTATGTTCTGGGATATCTTGAAGCATTTTCATGACTGTGAAAGTGATATTTTAAGAGGCTATTGTGAGCACTTAAAAAATCAACTAGATTAGTATCAAGCCGTGTCTAAGATTGATGGAAAATATAATGATGAAGAATGTTATTATATTAAGTGGGAACGTATTACGCAGCATGGCTTTTTACAGGTTCTATTTGATAATGAAAGGTTGGATGGAGATTGGTTATGGAAAGATATGAGTACATATTCCAATCAATATAGTACTGGTACAAATCAGGGAGGTAGTCCGTGGACTAACCGTCGCTTTTGGAGTCGGACAGAATCAGAGGCTATCTGGTCTACCCCTCCAACTAGCTTTAAGCCTTGGATGTTTTGGCGTGTAGATCATGATTCAAAAGGTTTATATCTATCACTGCGATATTATAATAATGACTCGAGTGAAGCTGGGAAGGCATTACGTAAAAAGGTATATGCTAAGCTTAATACCATGATTGACGAAACAATTTCAAATGAATTGGAGACATTAAATCATGCTTATAATCAATGTGTCACTAGACCTCAACATGGCAACTATTATGAAAATACTTTGATTCATATTGGTATTGAACCCGTGTTAGCCTCTTGGGAAGATAATAAAGGACAACCGTTTATAAATTTGGTACGGGATATTGATAGTAAGCTAAGAGAAGTTATTATATCTTTTGATTGGGAAAAGTTTTAAGTTATAACAACAAAACAGGGAAAAGAATCCTTGGATTCCTTTCCCTGTTTAGATATGATATAATTTATATCAAAGTGAGGCATAAATGGTTTCGACGCCAGACTTCGCTTCTAATAAGAAAAATTGAAGAAACGGTCTGACTTCTATGTCGGGCCTTTTTTCATGCCACGATAAGAAAGCTAGCTTTCAGCTAGAGGTCAATCACTTTGCTGCCATGATAATGGTCGCAACAAGTATGCCAAAGGAAATCATTAACGATAACACTTTGAATGTACTCATATTGATCACCGCCAATCCTCGAGTTGATTAGCAAAGGCTGGACCCATTTAGAGGCCTCAAGTTCAATATAGTGCTGTCAATTATAAAAGTAAATAGATTAGAGGTTCCTAATAGTCACCTAGGTGACCAATAGGAACCTCTTTCGTTTTGTAATTAGTTCGGGGGATTTAACAGTATCTTTTATAAAGAAAAGAAGGAAAGAAATCCTTAGATTTTTTCCTTATTTATATATGAGATACTTTATATCGAAGTGAAGCATAAATGGTTTGGAAGTGACAATGCAGTTACAATTTTTATAGTACTAGAATTAAATATCAGTTATGTAACCCTCGTTTGCCGTATATTTTTAAGATTATAGCAATAATTGTATTTAATACAAATAGAAGAGCAAAGCATACTAAGGCTGTAGTATAGCCATATCCTGCTTCGTGAAAGTATGACACGAGCATAGGACCAACTATACCAGCTAATCCCCAAGCGGTTAGAATGCGGCCATGAATAGTGGAGAGTTGGCGTATGCCATAGAGGTCTGCAAGATATGCTGGCATACAGGCGAATCCGCCGCCATAGCAGGTGATAATGAGAAGAATTAAAACTTGGAATGTTAGAGCATTATTGGTTTCGGCAAGTACGTAGAATGCGATGATTTGTATAATAAAGAATAGTATATAAGTTTGTGCTCGTCCAAGGAAATCAGAGATAGTGGACCATACAATGCGACCACCACCATTGAAAATGCCAATAATACCGACTAGAGAGGCCGCAGCTGCTGGTGTCATGCCAATGGTTTCTTGTGCCATTGGGGATGCTAGAGATAGGAGCCCAATACCGCAGGTAATATTAACAAAGAAGACCCACCAAAGGGCACCAAATTGCCAAGTTTTCATAGCATCATTGGCTAGCATACCATGGTTGTGAACGTACATAGTGGATTTATCTTTCGTAGTTCGCGGTGGTTGTTTTTGTTGAGGTGCTTTCAAATAGAGCGAAGAGGCGCCCATAACCACTAGATAGATTACGCCGAGGATAATGAAGTTATTTACTAATCCAACTTGAGCTACGAGGAATTGCATAAGCGGGCCTGCAATGAGTGAAGCAAATCCAAAACCCATAATGGCTAATCCGGTGGCAAATCCTGGGCGATTTGGAAAGTATTTTACGAGCGTAGACACTGGTGTTATATAACCAATACCTAGTCCTATACCACCGATGATACCGTAGAATAGATATAGTAAGGTAAGGCTATGGATGCTAAGTGCATAGGCTGTACCGAATAGACCTGCTACCCAAAATAACATGGCGAGGAGACCGCTTTTTTTAGGACCAATCTTCTCTGCAAAGGATCCAAGAAAACCTGCAGATAGACCAAGCATTAGAATGGCTAGTGAAAATGTCCAGGTTGTTTGTGATAAGGTAAATCCCATATCTACCATGATAGGGCGCGTGAGCACGCTCCATGCGTACACACTACCGATAGATATATGCAGACCAATGGCAGCTAGTGCAATAAGCCAACGATTTCTCATAAGAAAACTCCTTTCATATAGGTGAAATGATTAAAAATTTATATGCATATTTGTTATGAGAGAACAAAAAAAGACCGTCTGAACAAAAGCTTGCCCAGACGGTCGGCTATCACACGATGTGCGCTACTGTGCATGTAGTCAATTCTACGAATCCGTCAGCCCAGTAGTAATATATTATAAATATAGCAATTAAGAGGATATCTTGTCGATGATATAAGTCACTATCGTATACACCATAAACATTTATAATTGAAAATAGGGAAAGGAATCCTTCGATTCCTTTCCCTATTTAGATATGATATAATTTATATCAAAGTGAGGCATAAATGGTTTCGGCGCCAGACTTCGCTTCTAGTAATTTAAAATTGAAGAAACGGTCTGACTTCTATGTCGGGCCTTTTTTCCTGCCACGATTAGAAAGCTAGCTTTCAGCTAGAGGTCAATCACTTTGCTGCCATGATAATGGTCGCTACAAGTATGCCAAAGGATATCATCAACGATAACACTTTGAATGTACTCATATTGATCACCGCCAATCTCTAGAAGATTAGCTAAGGCTGGACCCATTTAGAGGCCTCAAGTTCAATATAATGTTGTAAATAATAAAAGTAAATAGATTAGAGGTTCCTAATAGTCACCTAGGTGACCAATAGGAACCTCTTTCGTTTTGTAATTAATTTTATCAATATCTTTTTATTATGTTACAATACTGTTAAAATTACTATTTTGTGGAGAGATGTATATGTTAAAACGATTATTATTAAGTGCTATTGTATTGAGCGCTATTAGTGGTTCTAGTTATGCTGTTGATGTGAAACTTCCTGGTGCGGATCCAAGTATTTCGCGTGATGCATATGTACAAGCGGTATATACGACTAATAAAATTGAGTCTACATATGATGAGAGATTAAAAAAGAAGGCAGATTCATTTTCCGCTTATTCTAAAGAGCGCTTTAATCAAGAGTTTGGTGTAGTTGTAGATGACGATGCAGTAGAAGCCTTAAAAAATGAGATTTATACTATTGAGCGCCGTAAGTATGATGGTAACACAGTAGTGAATTTACATAATAAAAAGGGCGGCCTATCAGTAACATTACCATTTAGTGTAGTACAAAAAGAGGCATTAAGTGATTTTCCAGATGCAGCGGCTGGTTATTTATTTCAGTCCCCAATGATTGTTACTGCTATTATTGAAAATAAAATGCCATATTCTCCTGATAAAACAGATATGGTTTTTAAATATGATGGTCTTAGTAAAAGTTACTGGAGAAAAATAACTCTTACTGGTGCTGTAGATATGGACATTATTGCTTTAAATTTTGAGTTGAGTAAGCATCCTAAGCAAGCATATAATGTTATTCTGTATCCTCGTGTAACGGAGAGTGTCACATCAAATGATATTAATAAAATAATGGCTAATTATGTATTGCCTTCAATTCATTCTCTTCAAGATTTAGATGACTATAGCCGAGTAGAAAACTATAAGAAATATTCTTTTAGAGTTCCTAAAACAGCCGTTAAAGAAAATAACCCTAATGTTAAAATAGATGGTGTGACTTTCACAGTTGATAAAGATATAAGGCAACAAATTTTGATTGACCCTGCGAATAATTTGGAAAAGGGTATATTTAGTTCATTTGACGAAATTGATCTGTTACATAAACTAGATAATAAGACTGCTGAGTTCTTTGGATTTCCTGGATCCCCAAAGATTACCAAAGGTAGCCATTCCTTTGTTTGGAATGATGGTATGCCAGGTTTATTACTAGATCTTGAATTAGATAATCGACAGGGGATATTGATGTTTATTACTTATGATGACAGTTTTAAATACCAAAATTCAATCCACTATCCCTTAGATAATGGTGCATATATCAAGGTGCAGTTACGAAAATTAATTACAGATGCAACATTATCTGACACTGGTAATATGTATCAAGAGGATGTTTGGTTTATCTAATCCTTATTTTTATCTTATAGTAAAAAAGCCCTATCTACCCTTCTGAATTTTGGATTTTATAGATTTATTTTAATAAATTCTTACTATATAATGAAATTATTATGAGATGCAAGTGGTATGATTTATTTTATTGTATCCAATTCAGTAATTAAGGCGCTAATAATCAGTTTTTCTTTTATTGAAAGTGGTGTCCTAGATGAATGTAAATCATGTGTTATTAATATTTAAATCTGCATTAGAATATGCTGATTTTAAGGGGATTAATAATTTGTTAGCAGATAATTGTCAGTATATTAATGTTGAGAGGAATATATTAAAAAATGGAAAGATAGAAGTATATGATTTTTTAAATTCAATGGCAAAAAGGACCAGAGATGATAATTTAGCTGTGTATGCACATATGATGACACTTAGTGAGGGAACCAACGAAAAAGAGTTTTTTATGAAGGTGAAAGAGGGCTCGCTATTGCATACAATGAAATGGACAATTATGCTATAGGTATGTTTATTGAGTTAGATTCAAATAATTTTATTAACAAAATTATTGTTAGTAATAATATTCCGAGTTTTAGACTTGATAAACATCGTGCTGAAAATAATTCCCCTCCTATAGATTACATTTTTTATAAGGAGCCTGTTGATTTTTTGGATTGGCTTACAGCCATTAGTATTTGGTTAGAAACTGGATATGTAGATAAGCATTCTTTTTATGATTCACTTGCTGATGAGTGCTGTGTACATTTTCAAAGAAAAAATCAAGAACCTATTTTGTTGTTAGGTAAGGAAGAAATTATAAATGACTTTGATAAGATAATGAATTTATTTTTCTATACTATGCCACATATAATTCGTGATAAGAATAATAGATCCTTTATAAAGTATGGACCTATGACGATTGAAATCGGCCGTAGTTTAGCGGGGCCAGCAAATTCTGTACATATTTATATTGACTACAGTGAAGATTAGTTCGCATATTATTTCTTGCATAGGTTTATTATGTTTTAAAACAAAAAAGAAATCGTATGGGATTCCTTTCCCTATTTAGATATGATATAATTTATATCAAAGTGAGGCATAAATGGTTTCGGCGCCAGACTTCGCTTCTAGTAATTTAAAATTGAAGAAACGGTCTGACTTCTATGTCGGGCCTTTTTTCATGCCACGATTAGAAAGCTAGCTTTCAGCTAGAGGTCAATCACTTTGCTGCCATGATAATGGTCGCTACAAGTATCCCAAAGGAAATCATTAACGATAACACTTTAAATGTACTCATATTGATCACCGCCAATCTCTAGAAGATTAGCTAAGGCTGGACCCATTTAGAGGCCTCAAGTTCAATATAATGCCGTCAATTATAAAAGTAAATAGATTAGAGGTTCCTAATGGTCACAGTAGTGACTTATAGGAACCTCTTTTATTGTGCAAGTAAATTATATAGTTAGTAAACTATTACAGAATGCTTTTACCCAAAGGAAATACAGTTTTGATGGCGCATCTACGTGAAAGTACCGCTTCATAAACGTGACATATATCATATTTTTACAGGTAATAGATTTGGAAATTACGTTGTAAATGCTTTCATTTACATGAATTTGTTATAAGGTTATATTATTTATAAGTGTTTTTTTGGATTCGTGGTGGTTTTATATGTTTTACAATTGCGATAGATATAGCAATTGTAAAAGCTATCAAAAAGGATTCTTTTGCGAAGCTAATGGCAATAGTTTCTTGTCCCATTAGCATATAATAAATGGATCGATAAAAGCTGAGCCCTGGTAGTAAAGGGAATAAGCTAGTCATTAGGAAAACTATAGCAGGGCATTTCCGTTTAACAGCCAATATTCTTGATGCTATGGCGATGATAAAACCACTGATGAATATGGAGAGCATAACATTAGACTGTAGTGAAGATAATGTTAAGAACAAGAACCATGAGATGAATCCTAATATTGTACAATCGATAAAATGTTGTTTAGCTACACGGAATAAGATTGCAAATGCTGTCGTACCAATACCAGCCATTATACTACGCATAAACATAGAGGTTAAGGAATTAGTATCTAAATTAGAGGTATAAAGAGGAATCATTTGTGTGTTGAAGAGTAGTGATTGTACTACTGCGACCCCTACAGCCATTGAAATACAGGTAAGTAACGCGCCCATCATAAGGGTTATTCCTGTATTATAGTTATTCTGGCTATACTCTCTAATAGCATTGACGAAAGGAACTCCGGGAACAATGTCAATCATGGCTCCTAGTAATATAACTGATAGGTTGGAGCCTAATTCAAAGTGGATAAAGAGATTACCCAATAAGGCTATTAGAATACTACCTAAAATGGTAATCAATACATCAGAACTAAGTATGCGTTTAATCGTACACATATAGACGCCTAATATTAAGCCTATAATACCGGCAATTATAGAGTCTGTTATAGAACTACCAATTGCATAGCTAAAGCCCGAAGCTCCTAACGTATAAGCTACTAATCTCCAAAAAAAAGAATAGTCTGACATGGTATCAATTTGATTAAGTTCACTTTCAATCTCCTCAATAGTAATATTTTTTTGTGTGACACGTCGGGAGAGAGCATTAACAGATTCAATTTTACTGAGGTTAATATCGACTTCAGGAACGTTACAAATACGAGTAATTTCAGTTCCATCAGCTTTCTTAGCAGTTGCAAAAATACCTCTATTGGATACGTAGGCTTCTAAATCTTTAAAATTCATAGCTCGTGCTATGTAGTTCATAGTATCCTCTGTACGACTGATTTCAGCACCACTACTAAGAAGTATTTTCCCAGCTTTTAATATAATTTCTAATTCTACACTGGTCATTATTTCCTCATCACTCATTTTATCTTATTGTTATTTTTATTAGACTCTTTTGTTAATTTATTTTTAGGTGAATCAGCTTGTTTAGAGTCTTTCTGTTCTTGTAGACTATTGATGTTTTCATGTATTAATTCTTCATCTATTGTGAGATGCTCTTCTACATAGTCTTTTAAGTCTTGAACTGTTTCCGTATTTGAAAGTATCTCTTTTGCTACATCATGAATATCTTCTTTAAGAGCTTTTGTATCTGCTTGACTAATATCACCTAATGTGTGGAATAGTTCACGTTCTTCTTCTGATAGTGTTTTGTGAGGACTATGTTTTTTTAGTGATAAATGGATCATCTTTCTTCGGAAGAGTTTTTCCATAATGATATCTTTACGATCACGGAGCCAGCCATAAATAAGAATAATTAGGAGTAATAGTCCCATATAACCGAGAATTGGGTAGAGGATACTAATCAAATCTTTAAAACCAAAGAAACTACATATATATCCTATGATTACTACAGAAATAATAACAATTCTCATTCTTTTTGTACTGCCGTTGGCAAAACGTCTAGCAATAGAATAAAAAAGAGAGAATGCTGTATTAAAAATAAGTGAAAAGACTGTGATTGCATATATATATGCTAGCCAAGGATGAATTTGATTGGCAATAGCAAGAATCGGCAAATCTGCATCTTTTACTGTATCTAGATTTGCAAAAATAGAGATAGCAGCTATAAAAACAACTAATCCGACTAATAGGCCGCCACGAGTGCCACCTTTTTCAGCAATACCAATACGAACAACAGAACCACCTAAAATAAAGGCCATAGAAACAGCTGTCATAGCACATAGAGAATAATAATTAATGACAGAAAACCATACATTGCTTGTGGCTGGTTTGATTGTGTGGGCTATAGCCTCTAATGTAGTCCAATCATGACTTTTACCAATAAAAGAGTAGCCTGTAATGATGAATATCATAACAATCATGATAGGTGTAAAAACACCTAGAACACTGGTTATTTTGTCAAAGTTCATAAATGATACGGTTATGATTAAAAGTGAGCAAATTAATCCACCAAGCCAAAAAGGGAATCCAAATTGTTGTTCTAAGTTTGAGCCTGCGCCAGCAATCATAACAAATCCCATAATAAAGCTACCAGAGATTAGTACAAAATCAAGTATTCTTGTAATAATAGGATGGGAAATCTGTGTAAAAACTTCTTCATGATTGTCTGCACGATAGTAGCTCCCCAAAGAAAGCATGATTTTACCAAATGCGGCATTTAATAGACCTAGTAATAGAACACCAATAAGACCTATTTGGCCAAAACTTATAAAATATTGTAGAAGATCTTGTCCACTCGAGAGTCCTGCACCTACAATAACACCTATGTAGGCAAATGCAATTTTCCATGATTGTTGCATTATATTTTCCTCCTTTCAAATACATAACTTAGTAAATATTTAATATTATATCATACTAATGATTCAGTTGATGGAAAAAAACTTAAACCGAGTATGCGTCATGGAAGCCATAGGTATATATGGAATGATGGCGTTCCTGGTGTGCTCACAGTGTTTGGGTATAAGGATGGCACTGGTAAATTACGCTTTAGTATTCAAGATGCTCATAATCTTTATATCCATACGATTAATTATAATCGTGCAACGAATGATTATAATATTGGATTATTGCATAGTATTATTTCAGATGCTAAGATTGCAAACTTAGGAGATACCTATAAGGGTGAAGTAGATTTACTATGATACAATAATAGTAATATGAAATGTACTAAGTCCCAATGAAGTTGATGCGGTTCGTCATAAACTAGATTATCAAGAGGACTATGAGCAGAATTATCCTTTTAAGTAATGTGTATATTTGTTTCGTGTGTTGAGGTGTGAATCCTATGGCTACGTGGTCTGGAATACGGCATAAGTTAGAAACAGAATATCTTGCTATCAGCTTGCGAGGGCATATTCAATATTTTGTTACCACTTATAGTAAATCGCCTGATCATGAGGGGCGGGCTGCTATACGATATAATGGTAAGGAAATTATAAAAGGCAATTATTGGAATCAATATGTGAAGGCCCATCTGTTTCCTAAAGATGATACCTATGAACGAAGAATGTATGAAGGTTTTCCGTTCATAGACAATACAGCACTAGAATTAGGCGTATTTGATCAGCGGTGCTTTTATCAGGCTTTTGATGAATTTGAGAATCAAAATATAGATAAGAGCTTGGTTAGTGATAATCTAATTGTACGTATCTTTGCAGTTTTAGATAGACGTGTGGGAAAACGTAGACTCATTGCAATGAGAAATCTCATGGAGGAGCAAGCTCCTGTATTTCAAGAGTTTTATGCTATTCGTGTGCACCATGAAGGTTTGTAAACAAAACACGGAAGGAAATTGTTCAATTCCCTTCCGTGTTTAGATATGATATAATTTATATCAAAGTGAGGCATAAATGGTTTGGACGCCAGACTTCGCTTCTAGAATTTAATGTTGAAGAAACGGTCTGACTTCACAGTCGGGCCTTTTTTCATGACTTAAACAATTTATTTATCTCAAGATATTACAATTAATACGATAGTAGTTGTATTGTAGGAGCGTCGTATGGTGTACTTAATCATTGCCATTATCGTTATTGCACTTATTGCAAAATCTAGGTCATCGAATAATCAAATAGATAATGATGCGGATATAGAGAAACAGAATCGCATATTGGATGAAATCAATCGTACATATGGGAATGTGGAATCGTATGAGCCGCAATTAGAACCTTCCGATGTAGAAGGCATATACTTTAATGAGTTCCGTGAATATGTTAATGCTGAAGGCCGTGTGTTGACTCCAGCAGAGATTGATGAAATCCGGTACAAAGACGATTATCGAGAGGATATTGAACAGGATTTTCCGCATCATCGTTAATCATGGAGGACGTAGAGATGAAACGAATAATATGTGCTATCAGCCTTGGTGTATTGCTAGCGACACCATTGCTTTCACAAGCAATTGATATAACACCAATGATACGTGTTACGAATGAGCATAGTGGTCAACATGATGATTCGTTAGATACTTTTACAGAAACAAAGTTTTATGGACCTTACCAGTTCCGCGTATTAAAGGATGCTATTGAAACGCAGGGTGAAACAAAGGATATTGATGGTAGGGTGTTTAGAACCTCTGATGGGGTATTTATGCATGTAAAGGCTAAATCTATTGATTCCACTTTAGAGGCTAAGGTTAATGAGATTGTTAAAGATAGAACGATTCCTGAACCGACTGTTAAGATGGTATTGCCTATTAAGGATGATGTAATAGAGGTCTATAATGATGGCGTGCGTAGTTTACTAGCTGAATTTATGTATGGCTGGCCATTAAATAATAGGACGGATATGGTATTCGTTACTGATTATGAAGGCACTAGATACTATTATAATTTGCAGTTCTATAGGGATAAGCTACCAAATGGTGTACGCATTGAGCAACTGCGACACATGATTATGGATGCGCAATTTAGCTTTAAATAGATTAAAGGTACATATGTAATAAAAAAGGTCTATATATTACAACTCAGTAATATATAGACCTTTAAGTCTATTATATAGTTTTCAAACTATTATAGGATACTTTTACCCATAGGGAATACAGTTTTGCCAAATACTTTGTTTACAAGTACGGCACCAGAACCGTAGAAGCCCAAGAGGGAGATGAATAATTCAGACCATGCTGCAAGAGCGAAGAAGCCTGTTTTGCCACCTAAGAATAGGTCTGTTGCAAGACCAAAGAATAGGAAGCAGATCAAGAACATGATAGCGAATACAACTTTGTTTGTTTTCAAAGATGCGATTGTACCAAAGATAGAGAAGATTAAGAAGCCCACAAAGGCGAATGCTAATTGTGTTACATCGAAACCTTTTTGGATTTCAGGACCGAAGGAGCCCATTTGGATTAACCAAACACCAGCCATAGCGGACCAGAACAAACCGTATGCGCCGAATACAACGGAGCCGAATGGATTGTTTTTCTTGAAATCAAAATAACTTGCAATTAATTGGGCCATAGAACCTAATAACACTGCCCAAGGGATAATAACAGATGTTGTTGGGCCAGACCAGCCTACGCGGGACGTGGATACCACAAAACATACTACAGCGAGACCTAGTAAACCAAGACCAGTAGGATCAGCTACATTTTCGCTCATTTCAACTTTTCTTACTTCGTTTTCCATTTGTTCCTCATTTCTCCGTGGGGGACAACTAACTACAAATATACAGATACATACTCACATGGTACTAGTCATACTATAATGCATCGAATAAATCAATATATAACCACTGTGAAAGTATTGCCCCATAAATGTAACATACATCACACTTTCAAGGCAATACAATGAGTTATAGTAATAATACGTAAAATGCATAGTTGATACTGTTAGCATTTATAAGGAATATTACGATTTCCAGTTTATTTTATAACTGTATTTACGTTATAATTGCCTGTTCTATATGGATTTGTTATAGTTGTTGACCGAAATGAATGCGGTATTAGCGTAATTTTGTATTGCCATGTAACTGGCCAATTTTATTTGTGATATACTACTTATAGAGTATGGGAGGTTATATGGTTTTTCTTACTTCATTACAAAGTATTATCCCCATTGTGTTGCTAATAGCATTAGGGTATATATTAAAAGGGCGAGGTATGTTTAACGATACCTTTAGTTCTAATCTGTCACGCCTCATTATGTCCGTCATTTTACCAGCCGGTGTATTTGTATCGGTCTTGCATCATATGCAAACATCGGATTTATGGGATTTACGATATGGTTTACTTGTAGTTGGTTTGACCTATTTTGTATCGTATATTGTGGCTTTCATTATGATGAAAATATTACGCGTTCCGCCAGGTCGTCGTGGTATTTTTATCAACATGGTAGTAAATGATAATTGCCTATTTATCGGCTTACCAGTACAGATTGCCTTGTTTGGACCAGAGGCGCTACCATATTTTCTGTTGTATTACATTGGTAACACCATATCCGTATGGATGGTAGGGGTATTTCTTATCGAAATGGATCCTTTGCCACAGAATTCTAGTGCTACTGGTGAAAGCGTGCGTCCTTCAGGACATAAATTTTCTTGGAAGAAATTATTACCACCGCCACTTATGGGCTTTATCGTGGCTTTGATATTTTTATATGCACAGATTCCATTGCCTACGATTTTACATAATACCTTAAATTACTTAGGCGATATGGTTACACCATTATCCTTACTATATATTGGTATTGTGCTTCATGATGCAGGCCTTAAGAGTATGGCTCTTAATAAAGACTCATTAGGTGGTATCTTTGGTCGTTTTGTGATTGCACCACTCATCATGTTTGGCGTTATTATAACGGTTCGTTATATAGGTGGTATTACATTAGAGCCCATTGCGATGATTACATTTATCGTTCAATCCGCAGGTCCTGTCATAGCGGTTTTACCAATCGTGGCCAACGAATCTGGTGCTGATTTACCCTTTGCTACAGGGCTTGTTATGATTAGTACTATTTTATTCGTCTTCGTAATACCACTCATTATGGAACTGTTAACAATAGTTGGGATTGTAGCATAATGGATGGCTTAATTCTCAGGTATATACAATGTAAAAGACTAGCAGTATATATAGCGGGTGCTGTACTGCTAGTCTTTTTCAATTTTAAAATTTATATAGAATATATTATAGCTTGAAATATAAGTTGAGTAAATTAAATAGCATTCTATTTATTAATGTTGTTGACAAATGTATTTTTTAGGTATAGTGTTAAAATAGTTAGTTAAATAAATTATGTTAATCTTTTTGTTTTTTATGTGATGGAGTGGGTGAGAGTATGAAAAAGAAAACGAATAAACATTGTAAGGTTAGCACTTTGTTAACGGCTGTTTTGGTAACGAGTACTTGTAGTTGTTTATGGGGGGCTCTGTATATGGGGAAACTCCAATTACTGATGCGAATGGCAACACGTATCTGGCTAGTGATAATACTAATATTACTGGTAAAAGTAATTCAGTTCCGAGTGGTAAAAATGCTACTATTGTGGGGGATAATAATACAGTTACAAAGACATTCCCTAGAGACAATGGCTCTCTTGTAAATGCCGTTGGCAATGAAGATGTACGAATAGTGGGGGCTAATAATACAGTTCAAGGTAGCCGGAGACAACATGTGATTGGTGATAATAACCAAATCATCGCTCGTGATGCTGGGACGGTTACTGATTATGGACATCCATCTGGTCGTGAACCGAATGCATCAGATTTGACAATTGGTAGAGGGAATTTTATACGAGGTACTGACACATATAGAAATGAGTGGGACTCCTTAACTGTTATCGGTAATAATAACAAAGCTGAGTACAGCACAGAATCTGCTGGTGGTCCTTCAGCAGGTATTGTCATTGGGGATAATCAAAATATTGATACTATAAGTGAGTCTGTTGTGATTGGTAGTATGTCGCCTGCGGAGCAAGCCCAAAAATCAGATCAAGATCCAAGCGATAAAAAATATACGGTTGGTGGGTCTAGTACGATTATTGGATATCATACATCTAACACTTCAGGCGGTAGTGTAGTGGTAGGCAACCATTCAAAATCGGGGCAAATATTACAAACTATTACTGGTCACGGAACCACAATTGAAGGTGGGAATAATTTATCGGGTTCGTACTCTTCCTCTTATGGGGCTCTAAATTCGCTTGAAAGTACTGCCACTGATACGGAGGAAGCTGATAATGTTGCTAACTCTGTAACAGGTAGTTTAAACCGAACAGCTGGAACTACAGGTACCATGATTGTTGGTTCTGGTAATGTGGTGACAAATTCTAAAGCCCCAATGATAGATAATCCTGCACTAGGTTCAACCATTGGTGATTTTTCTATTCAAACTATAGATATGATTGGGACCGATAAACTCAGAGGTAAAACCGAAACTACAGTAGAAGATGGTCGACATTATATGAAAGAATACATGGCTTTGAGTGCTGGTGCCGTATCTATTTTAGGTAGTAGCAATACAGCTGATTATGCTATTCGCTCTCAAATTTCAGGTACTAATAATGTCTTAAAAGGGCAAGAGAATAATTTAAGTACTTTCAATACTGTCAGTGGATATGGTAATGAAGGTACGAATATTAGTCGATCCACCATAGTGGGTACTAGAAATGACCTTAAAAATGGTGAAGATAATGTAGTGATTGGGGATTTCCATAACTTTGATGGTGGAAAGCATAATGTTGTACTTGGCTCCATGGCAGCTGAGGAGCGAGATGTAACGAAATCATTTACAAATATATTTGATGGTAGTACATCTACCTATACAGTGAAGGAATTAGTTGCTACTCGTCGCAATACAGCAAATGTTGAAAATGCTGTAATGCTTGGTTACAATACGAACGTTACTCGAAATGGTGGTGTAGCATTAGGGAGTGAATCGATTGCTTCTGTAGATAAAGGGATTGCTGGGTATGATCCAACTACAAAAGCAGCATCTACTGATGGTTCTCCAACTTGGAAGTCTACGGCAGCCGCTATTTCTGTTGGTGATTCCACAGGAACAACTGTTCTTACACGCCAAATTACAAATGTAGCAGCTGGTTCAGAAGATACTGATGCTGTCAATGTAGCACAGTTAAAACGAATTACAGCAGATTCCACATCTACTATTAATAATCAATTGACTCAAGTTAATAATCGTATTGATGCTGTAGATGGTCGTGTTAAACGTGTAGGTGCCGGTGCAGCAGCATTGGCTGCATTGCATCCTCAAGAGTTTGACCCTAATGATCAATGGACCTTTGCTGCTGGGTATGGTCATTACCGTGGTGCTAATGCTATGGCTCTTGGTGCATTCTATCGTCCTAATAATAAGATGTTATATTCTGTTGGTGTTAGCCTAGGCGGCGGAGAGGACCTCTTTAACTTAGGCGTTAGTCTCAAATTTGGTAAGAGTGAACCTTATGCAGACTACTCCAAAGCAGGACTTGTTAAGGTTATCAATGACCAAGATGCAAAAATTAAAGAGCAAGATGAAAAGATTAATGCTATGCAAGAACAAATTGAAAAAATGATGGCTAAGTTGAATTTATAATATAGATTTTTAAGTGTATATACAGCCAACTATGTTACAATAGTAATGTAGTTGGCTGTTGTTTTATAATGAGGTAGTTATGACTGAAATACAAGCTCTTTTATTATTGAAAGCGTCTCTAGAGTCCTCAGATCTTCACGGTGTTGAATCATTACTCGCCGAAGATTGTGTGTATGTATCTACGGGACGTGGTACCATAGCGCGTAATAAAATTGAAAGCATAGAGTTTTTATCGGCTATGACCGATTCTATTAAAGCCGATCGCGTGCCCGTCATCTGTCGTGTAATGCATATTGCTGAAGTTTATGAAGATGATGCATTGTTCCGCGAAGGCCGTGTAGGTCTTACGGTGGCCTATGATGAAGGCGATGCATATGCGTATATGTTATTTGTAGACCTTAATGACGATGGTCGCATTGAGCGCATCGTGTCTAGCCAAGAAAACTATACCATCGAATATGATGATCTTCGACTGTCTTTAGATGAGTCACCATATCGCTTTATGACCGTGCCCCATACGGTGAAAGACTGGATTGCAGCACTTAGTATATGGCTTGAAATAGACAATCTAGATGTAGACGATTTCTACAAATATATTGCGGAGGATACAAAGGTAGTATTCCAAAAAGGTGATGCCGAATCCATTACCCTTGAAAATGGTCTCGATGTAGAGGACTATTTTGATCAGTTGATGAATCAACATTTTGCTGCTGTGCCGCACATTATTCGCGATGAAGAGGATAAACTCATCTTAACATATGGACCTATGAGTCTCATTGTGAGCCTTAACGAAGAAGGTGAGTTGGCCTTAATCAGTATGTACATAGATACTCGTGATGAAGATGAGGCCCTTGACGATATAGGCTATATTGAAGAGGACTTAGCAGAACTAGCAGAAGAAAATATAGACGAAGAGTTTTAATAGAACGTATAAAGAGGCAGGAGCTTGCTCCTGCCTCTTTGCTGTATTATTTTGTTGTAGCATTTATAAATGCTTTAAATAAGCGCTTTGCTTTTTGGTCATTTATTGTCATCATTTCTGGATGGAACTGGCAAGCTACAAGCCATGGATAGTTATCATCCTCTAAGCCCTCCACAGTACCGTCTTTGGCATGGGCCGTAATATGTAAACTATCGCCCACATCCTTTACCGATTGATGGTGATGTGAGTTCGTTACCCAATTAGTATGTCCAATAGCGTTGGCTAATTTTGAATTACTATCAATTGCTATTGTATGGGTTCCAAGGGCTGGCGTTTGATTTTGTGAATGTTTTAAGGAGCAGGATGTATCATATTTTAAATCCTGATATAATGTGCCACCACGATATACGTTAAGGATTTGAAGTCCACGGCAGATGGCAAAGATCGGAATTTGTTTTTCTTCGGCAGCTTTCAACAAAGCAAAGTCAAATTGATCTCGCTCCGGCCAAACATCTTCGATGCCTTGTAAAGGTTCTTCACCATAGTGCAGAGGGTACACATCGTGACCACCAGTAAGGAGGAGCCCATCTAAACGAGAGAGTGATTCTCGGGCAACCTTTAGATTTTTTGTAAAAGGAATAATAACTGGAATTCCACCAGCTTCTTCAATAGAGCGAGCATAATCATCGTTTACAAAAGCTCTTAACACATCTGCAAAAGGCGCTTCATTTGTACGCAATATGCTGCCAGAAATACCGATACATGGTTTAGTCATCGTATCACCTCATATATAAATCATAGTTTCAATTATATAAATTGGTAGTAACCTTATAGGTCTATATCAATACCATACAAAAAGAGAAGGTCTAACAAGAAGCCTTAATCCTATACACTAGTCATTAACACTATGTATTAGTATATAGCATATATTTTTAATAGACTATAACATAATGCACAAGTACTATTTCTATGCTAATAATTCTATATATTAAGACACTGTCATACTCATGAAAAAAACAAAAATTTAAAGAAAATTGATAAATATTTAATAATTAGGTATAATAATGGTTAGTTTAAGAGATAGAAGTATAGAGGAGCGTATTTATGAATTGGAAGCGACTAATAGCATTAGGTTTTCTTGGTATGACATTAGGTATGGGACAGGCCTATGGAATTTCTGTCAATATACCTGGTGCTGATGCGACAGTGTCTGTAGATGAATATCAAAACTATCGTAAGAATACAGCACAGTCCCGACAAATGGAACAAAAAATAGTAGAGCGTGTTACAAAGGCTGATGAGGCGATTCCCAATTATGATATGTCTAGATTGCCAGCAGATATTTACCATAATACGGAATTGAATCATGGTATTAAGTACTCTAGTACAGTGTTTATTTTAAAAGATCATGGGGCGGATATAAAATTTACTGTTCCTGAAGCGAGTATCGTAGGGCATGCTGATGAGAGTTCCGGTAAGCATAAGGAGATAACACGCAGTGGTGGTATCTTGAGTTACGATGGTGAATGGTCTTATGAGTTAAGACCACAGCCAAAGAGTGAGAATTGGGAAGACACTAATATAGCCTATAATAAGTTAAACTCTGAATCTATGAAAGACGTATTTTATAAGAAACGGAATCCTATATCGAATGAAGATAAACGTAGTATAAAGGTTTTAGGTGCCAATCCTTTTACATATACAACTGTTAACAAGGCTACATGGGATGTGTTTGAATATAAAAATAACCGAATAGTAGGTACCATAAACTTTACAATGCCTAAACAGCCAACGATCTCTTATCATCTTGGTTATATACCTTCTAAGAGTGTTTCAAAAAAATTAAGTGCTCAAGGTGAAGATACAGTAGTACGGACTATTATGGCTCCATTGGCCAATATTGTATTGCCATCTGTTAAGCCTGCTAGTGATATACTAGAGTACACCTCTGAGGTACATAGAGGGCCTTTCACATTTAGAACTCTAAAAAATAGTAAATCGAAGGGAACGAAGATTACTAAAACTGGTAAGCAAATAGAGTATTTCCAATCAGGGAAAATTAAAGAGTCTATTTCAGTAGCCCCACTTCATAAAAGGGATGACGTAAAAGCACAAAATCTTTTATACAATTCTTTAATGGACTTTGTAGGTGTAGATTCATTAAATGAAGGCAAGCCAATTCAATATGCGACCGTATGGAATGATGGGTTGCCTGGCATATATTTTGAAATTAAGGGTGAGAAGGATACTTTATTTATTATGACTGTATTTGATGATACACATCGTTATTCTCACTATATAATAAAGCCTCATGAGGTTCATGTTAGTAATTTTAAGCTTCGTGATATTGTGCAATATGTAGATTATAAGCAAAATAAAGAGAATTACAGTAAGTATAAGGCGGGTTTAGGTATGCCATCGTATTTATTGGAAGAAAAACTGCTAGAAAAAATAGCTAATAAAAAATAGCTAATAAAAAATAAATGTCTTTTCATAGGGTATAATCATATAGAGATCATATATAGAGTATTTTATATTGTTCGATACAAGAAAGAGGACTGACTCGCATAGGTCAGTCCTCTTGTTGTTATATGTAATTATCTAAAGAATCTACCAATCAACGGCATATTAGCCCCGTCATTTTTATTGATTCCTTTTAATAGAACCATAATGATAACATAGAGGACTAACCCTTCGATACCTGTGAGTATAAAGTTACCCCACATTGGTAAGATATCTGTTAAGTAGTGGTAACTCATAAAGATGAGTATACCCATGACACCGGCACTGACTACGTTTTTCCATAGAAGGGAAATATCGAGGAAGTAGCCTGTGTATTTTTTGATGTAAATCAAGTTGAGTAAGGCTGCAAAGCCGATATCTGCAACGGTTGCCCACGCAGCACCACCGATGCCAAGCCAAGGTATGGAGGTTAAGTTCCAGTTTAAGATAACCTTGATAACAAGGGCGATAGCCATGTTGATAACTGGGATACGAGGTTTATTTAAACCTTGTAAAATCCCTGTTGTTACTTGGTGAACACCGAGGAAGAAGATGGAGAAGGCTGTAATTTGTGTAGCCAACTCTGCTTTTGGTGCATTATAGATTAATGTTACCGTTGGAGCAGCTAATACATAAAGGAGTACCGTAAATGGCACAGTTGCCATAAAGGTAAGTTTCATGGAACCTGATGTACGTGAGTAGATGCCCTCTTGATCTCGTTTGGCAAATGCGTGAGATATGGCCGGTACGATACTCGTAGCCAAGGCAGCCGTGATGATAGTAGCCAAGTTGATGAGTGGTACTGCCATGCCTGTTAAGTAACCGAATAGCTCTGTCACTTCGTTCATGGAGAAATCCGCCACTAATAGTCTACGAGGTACGATGAGCAAATCTAGGTTAGCCGTCAATGGCAACATGATACTGGCCAAGGAAATTGGCAAAGCCAATCCCACAAGGCGTGTTAAGATTTCACCACTGGATTCCCGTGGGCCATCGTAGCTTTCACCAGTACTACTAGCCTTAGGCAATTTGTAGTAATAGTATAGGAGTACTAGAAAGGCACCAAAGGCACCAACGCCGGCGCCTAGACTAGCACCGCCTGCCGCCTCAGGTAAACCGTAAGGCAATAGAATGGCCGCCGCACCGAGCATAACGATAACGCGCAAAAGTTGCTCAACGATTTGACTGACCGCTGTAGGGGTCATCATTTCATAACCTTGAATATAACCACGGAAACAGGATATCCAAGTTACAAAGAACACTGCCGGAGCGAGCGCGATAATAGAGTAGTAGGCACGACTTTCCGTAATGATGCCACTAGAGATGAGCCAATCCGCACCAAAATACATGGCGAGGCTGGCGATGAGTCCTGTTATGGTGAGCATAATAAAGGAAAGATTGAATACTCGTTTGGCCCCACCAAAGTCGTGTAGGGCTAGCCGTTCTGCCGTTAATATAGAAATGGCGATTGGCACACCTGCGCTCGAAATTTGTAAGAGTAATAAATAGATAGGAAAGGCCATCTGGTAGATACCGATGCCTTCACCGCCTAAAATACGGGATAGAAGAATCCAGTTAATACTACCGATGGCTTTTACTACGAAACCGGCAATGGTTAAAATTAAGGTTCCTTTTAAAAATCCACTAGCCATTGATTATAGAGTGTTGGAAGAACCCAATACGTTTTTAATTTTGTGAGCTACCATGCCTTTAATAGCGTCACGAGCAGGTCCTAAATATTTACGAGGGTCAAACTCGGATGGATTTTGAGCCAAGTATTCGCGAACAGATGCAGTCATCGCAAGGCGAAGGTCTGTATCGATGTTGATTTTGCAAACTGCCATTTGAGCTGCTTGACGAAGCATTGCTTCAGGCACGCCTTGTGCACCTGGAATGTTGCCACCAAATTCGTTACATTTTGCTACGAATTCAGGCAATACAGAGGATGCACCATGTAATACGATTGGGAAGTTAGGCAATAATTCGCCAACTTTTTTCAAACGATCGAAGTCAAGGTAAGGATTGCCTTTGAATTTGTATGCACCATGGCTAGTACCGATAGCGATAGCCAAGGAATCAACGCCTGTTAATGCTACGAATTCAGCAGCTTGTTCAGGGTCTGTGAAGCGAGCGTCTGCATCGGATACGTTAACGTCATCTTCGACGCCAGCTAAACGACCAAGTTCTGCTTCTACTACAACACCGTGCGCATGAGCGTATTCAACAACTTGTTTTGTAATTTTTACGTTTTCTTCAAAATCATGGTGAGATGCGTCGATCATAACGGATGTGAAACCGCCATCTACACAGTCCTTACAGATTTCGAAGGAATCGCCGTGGTCAAGGTGAAGCGCGATAGGTAAATTGCTATCTTCCAATGCTGCTTCTACTAGTTTTACAAGATAAATATGTTTAGCATATTTGCGAGCACCTGCAGATACTTGCAAAATAAGAGGGGATTGTTCCTCTTTGGCTGCATCTACGATACCTTGCACGATTTCCATATTGTTAACGTTGAAAGCACCTACTGCGTAACCGCCTTCATAAGCTTTTTTAAACATTTCCGTAGTCGTTACTAATGGCATAATGTCCTCCTTGGCATAGTAGCCGATTCTATGTATTTTGAAAGTATTGTCATCAACTTATGATGATACATATCTATTCATTGTTAGTATATCAAGAAACAATGTAAAGTACCACAATTTTTATACTGTTTTATGGATTAAGTATATTTTTCATGTCCTCTGGTAGAGGTGCACGTAATTCCATGTGTTTTTGTGTCATAGGATGGGTGAAAGATAGATATCCTGCGTGTAATGCTTGGCGCTGAATTAGGTCTAAATGACCACCATATAAATCATCACCAGCTAAAGGAAAACCTAAATGGGATAGATGTACACGAATCTGATGGGTTCGGCCCGTATGCAATACACATTGCACATGAGTGAGAACCTGTTGCGTGCTAATATTTATATCCATTTGTATTGGCTCGGAAACTATGTGGTGTGTCAATACCGTCACATCTGTACGAGCCGGTTTGCCGATTAATGTGCAACACCGTTCGATGATGCTACCCGGTTTACGTCCGATGGGATAATTAATGGTTAGCGATTGACTTGGCATAGTGCCTTCAACGATGGCGTCATAAACCTTTTGAAATTTTATGCGTTGCTTATCAAAGGCGTGTTGTACTACCGATGTTTTAGCGATGATAACGATGCCCGATGTGTCCTTATCGAGACGATGGACAGGGTGGAAATCATGGACTTGATGTGTTTTGTTGTAATAATACAAAACTCCATTGGCCAATGTTCCCTCGCGTACTGTCGAGGTAGGGTGCATAAGAACACCGGCGGCTTTATTTACAGCGAGGATGTAATCGTCTTCGTATACGATTTCCAGATTTATTGGAGTGCGTGAAAATTCTTGTTCAGGTGCTAATTTCATAAGTAGATGATCTCCGCCATGAACAAGGGTATCCCATGTAGCCGATTGTCCGTTAATGGTGATGATCCCATTATTTTTTAGACGTCGTCGCATGCGCTGTGAAATATGCTGTTGTTTTATGATGTGATTCATAGATTGCGTGTGTACATTAGCATCTACAATCAAGTCGATTATGGTTGCTGTTTTCATAGGTCCTATTATAGCAAAAAAATAATGGATGAAGAATTTTTCACAATTTGTTGTATATATAAAGGGCTATATAGTATAATTTATGTTAATAGTTGTTTATAAAATTTTTATATCTAGAATACTTTGAGTAATAAGAGGAGAGGCCTATGAAACTCAACAGAAAATCTTTATTAGTCGCATGTGTGTTGGCGGCTATGTCTACGAGTGCTTTCGCAGCATCTAGTACAACATCCACTAGTAGTACAACAGTAACAAATCATGATACACCAACATCTACAAGTACGCGTGTAACACGTGAACAACATAGTGCATCCACATCTACTACTAATATTTCTACGACTGAAAAGGTATCTACTAAATCAAGTGGTACAACTGTATCTGTTGGTGTAGGGCAATTAGGTGATTATGTAGCCGTACCAATTATTGGAGCAACTCAAAAATTAGCACCAGAAGCATTTAAGTCTCTCCAAGCAAACATTGATGAGGCTACTGAAAGTAATAGTGCTTTTATTAAAATGGGTCAATTAGCTAAGGTTAAGCAAAATGGTAAATGGGGACTTGTAGGAACTAATGGTCAAGTTTTGCTTGATCCACAATATAAAGAGTTAGATCCATCTTATGCTGAGGACGGAACATACTTCGTAAAGTTAAAGAAAACTTTAGAACATATTAAAGTAGATGGTACCGTTTTATCAACTGGTAAAGATGCCTTAGATGAACAGGTTAAACAAATTATTGATCATCATGATGAGACTGTAAACAAGAATCAAAATTCGTTAAACCATAAGGAAACCTATGCAAGTGATTCTTATACGGCCGTTTCTGTAAAAGGAAAATGGGGCTTTACTGATGCATCAGGTAATACTGTAATCGCACCACAATTTAAAGAAGTATATACGAAATTTAGTGAAGATCGTGCTTTTGTAAAAGATGCGAAAGGTAAAACTGTAGCAATTGATGGCACAGGTAAGACTGTATTTGAAGCACCATCTAATGATATTGACGCATATGATGATGGATTGGCAGAATTCCGACGCCATATAAGCAAGTTTAATCTTGGAGGCTTGTTGAGTATGGCTGTAGGAATAACCCTTAGTAATCATGGCGGAATCTATTATGGTGATGCATGGAACCCTGTATATGATGGTGTAAAGCGTGGTTATATTAATCGTGATGGTAAAATTGTTATCGACAGTAAAAATGATGCAGTTTGGCCAATTACTGCTTACGGTACACTTGTGAAAAATCAAGGTCTTATTGGGTTCGTAAATCGTGAAGGTAATTATATTATTCAACCAGGTAATTATGATTTAGGCGAATTTAGTGATATTAATGGATTGTTAGTACTTATCAATAAAGATAATAAAAAAGCGGGTGTATTTGACGTGGATACAGGTAAACAAGTTATTCCGTTTACCTATGATTCTATTAGATTTGTAAGCCTAACTAATATGGTTGTCGTGAGTGGTGATACTCAACAGTTAATCGATATGACAACAGGAAATGTCATTTTGACTACCTCCAAAGATATGGGGATAAACAAATTTAGTGGACCATATACTTGGGTACATAAGACCTCTAGTGATTATAAGCTTATTGATGATAGTGGTAAAGTATTATTTAGTGATAATACAATCACTTCTGCAATGCCCGTTAAACATGGTTTTGCTCCGGTCAAATCTCAAGGTAAGTGGGGAATTGTAAATCTTCGTGGTGAGTGGGTTGTACAACCACAGTATGAGGATATTGAGATTTTATAGATAGATTGTATTATAATAAAAATTTATGTATTGGTTATCCTAGTATATTGTGTTGTTTAACTATAAATGAGGAATTCATTAATTTTTCATAATGTGCTATACTGTAGTTATAAATTGGCTTGTGAATTTATTCGCTTTTGGAGGAATATATGAAAACATCTAAAGCATTATTAAAACTTTTGGTTGTAGGTTGTCTTAGTGTTTCTTGTGCATTACCACTGACTGCTTCAGCAGAAGATACAAGTACACAAAGTGTGACTCAGGAATCTGTAGTTAAGACAGAATTACCATCTGGAGTTAATCGCATTCAGTTGTTAAAGAGTGGTGAAACTACGGCAACTGTAAAGACATCATCTGTTGCTGCTGGACATGCGTATATTCCTAAAGATACAAATATAAATTTAGAATTAATCGATCCTATTAGTTCTAAGAAAAGCAAAGAAGGAAATACCTTTAGATTAAAGACCATAGAAAATTTACTAATTAATGATGTAGTTGTTATTCCAGCAAACCAAGAGGTATTAGGGACAATTACAAAAGCAAGAAAAAATGGTATGCTTGGACGCAAAGGTCGTTTAGAGTTTAAAATTGATAGCATTAAGACTATTAATGGTGTAAATGTTCCATTAACTGCAGAAGTTAAAGGTAAGGGCCATTCTGATAATGGAGCAGTTGCCGTTGCTGCTGCAGTAAGTTTGGTTGGTGGCTTGTTCATGAAAGGGACTAATATATACTATGAACCTGGCCAAAAATTTGTAGCTGTTGTATCTACTGATACAGATTTAAATGCATCAGTGGAAGATTTGCCTAATGCTATGAATCCAAGCAAACCTACTGGTCAAAATATTGTTTTACCAATTAAATAAAATATAAGTAGTATTAATACCCAATAGTGATAAATTTTAAAATATTGCTATTGGGTATTTTAGTTGATTATATAAAGATAATAGGATACGAAGATAATTATTGTATTTAGATTAATGAAAAATCATCATAATCTAATTATTTGAATTCCTAGTAAATATTGATAATTTACGATATAATTATATAGATGTATTCTATTCAATGAATACGTGGATGATGATGAAAATAATGCGTGGACCCCATGCCCAACGGGTTCAGGTGTAGGGAGGTATTATATGGCTAAAGATTGTTCCTTTGACGTAGTATCTGAAGTTGAGATGCAAGAGGTAGATAATGCGGTAAACCAAGCCAAGAAAGAGATTGGTACGCGTTATGATTTCCGCGGTTCTAAAGCAGAAATTAGTCTTGAAGGTGACACCATCAAAATTATTGGCGATGACGAATATAAATTGAATGCTATTATCGATGTATTAAAAGGCAAGATGGTTAAGCGTAATGTAGCGATTAAAAATCTTGACTATGGCAAGATTGAACCAGCTGCAGGTGCAACTGTACGTCAAGTAATTACTATTAAAAAAGGCATCACAAAAGAAAATGCTAAAGAAGTAGTAAAAGCAATCAAAAACATGAAATTAAAGGTACAAGCATCTATTCAAGAGGATCAAGTGCGCGTATCTGGCAAGGATAAAGATGATTTGCAAGCAGTGATTCAAATGTTAAAACAATTGGATATTCCTGTAGAATTGCAATTCGTTAATTTCCGTTCCTAATAACATAGATATAAAAAATGGGGTTAGATTGATTCCTTTGAATCGCTAACCCTATTGGTGTAGGAGGCCCTATGAGAGTAGAGGACATGAAGGGTGGATATACAACCGGTTCATGTGCTACGGCAGGAATGAAAGCTGGTTTATTGGCTCTCTTAGATAAGAAGATTGTAGATAAGGTGGTTATTGAAAACCCACAAGGTCAATACATTGAGGTGCCTATTAAGGCCGTAGAGATTATATCTGATACGGAGGCTAAGGCAACCGTTATGAAAGATGGCGGCGATGACCCTGATGTAACACATGGCAATGATGTGGAAACGACCATTACCCTTGATGATTCTGGGGAGATTCGCTTTCGCGCAGGCTTTGGTGTCGGCACCGTAACGAAACCAGGCCTAGCAATGCCGCCAGGCGAACCTGCCATTAATCCGGGTCCACGGACTATGATGAAACTTGTCTTTGAGGAATTCTGTGTTCATGGTCAAGGCATAACGGTAACCGTTAGTGTGCCTAATGGTAAGGTGTTGGCTAAGAAGACATTGAATCATACTCTTGGTATTGAAGGTGGTATCTCCATTATTGGTACGACGGGCATTGTAAAACCGATGAGTGAAGAAGGGTTCAAGAATTCTTTGGTGCCTCAGTTAAAGGTGATGAAAGCCAATGGCTGTGAAACAGCGGTTCTCGTACCAGGACGGATTGGTCAAGATTTGGCAGAACAAGTGCTTGGTATCCATAAGAACCAAATGGCTGAAACGAGTAACTTCATCGGATTTATGCTTGAACAAGCCGTTCATATTGGATTTAAACGTATCTTAATTATTGGTCATATTGGTAAACTTATTAAGCTTGCTAGCGGAAGTTTTCATACCCATAATCGCATGAGCGATGGTCGCATGGAAAGTATTGTGGCCTATGCAGCCCTTGAAGGTGCATCACAGGCGGTTTGTGAAGAGTTATTTAATTGTCAAACTACAGAATCTACGTTCCCTATCTTAGAGCGAGAAGGCCTAACTGGTGTATATCAACGTGTGGTAGATCGTGCATCGTTACGTAGTGAACGATATATTGCCAATGAGGCTGAAGTAGGTATTATTATTACCACATTAAAGGGTGAGATTTTGGCTATGGATAAGCATGCAAAAGAGATAGGAGAGCTAGAACATTGGCACATACCTTGTATATCGTAGGCATTGGTCCGGGCAATCCTGATTATGTGGTGCCTAAAGGCCTTAATTTAATTAAACATGCTACAGTATTGGTAGGCAGTGAACGGTCCTTAGAGGACTTTCAAGAGCCTGGCCAAATTACATATCCTGTAACAGGTAAGCTAAGCATGTTATCTGAACAAATTGAGCGTGAGCTCAACGACCATGATGTTGTAGTTATGGTAAGCGGTGATACAGGCTACTACAGCTTGTTACCGTATTTGAAAAAGAAATTTCCTACCACACGCATTGAAGTGGTGCCAGGCATTAGTTCCATGACATTTGCCTTTGCACGCCTTAACGAAGTGTGGCATGATGCGGATTTAATGAGTTTTCATGGACGCCAACCAGCGCCTGAGAAACTCGTGTATGAAGCAGGGAAGAAGATGGGATTCTTAACGGATCCTGAATATAATCCAGCGCATATTGCGCGTATTTTAATAGATGCAGGATGGCCAAAAGAAACGAGAGCTGCAGCCCTTGAGCGATTGAGTTATGACGATGAGCAAATCGTAGACTCCACGCTAGAGGTTCTTACAGAACTCGAAGGATTTGGTCATTCTGTAATGGTGGTACTAGGATGAGACATTTTTTTGGAATTCCTGATGAGGAATTTATCCGCGGCGACGTGCCGATGACGAAATGCGAGATTCGCAAAGCCGTTATGAATGAAGCACGTATCGAAGAAGATAGCATCGTCCTCGACGTAGGTGCAGGTACTGGGTCGATTTCAATTGAAGCGGCTCTTGCAGCACCTAAAGGACATGTGTATGCTATCGAACGTTTTGATAAAGGCATTGAGTTGATTCATGAAAATATGAAGAAATTCAATGTAAATAATATGACTGTTATAAAATCCAAGGCTCCAGAAGGTATGGAAGATTTACTTGAGCTTGATGCGGTTATTATCGGCGGCAGTGCTGGTGGTATGACGGGCATTATGGATGAAGTACAACGGTTGTTAAAGGTAGGCGGTCGCCTTGTTGTAACTGCGGTAACGATGGAAACGGGTTATACCATTTTAAAAGAGTTGAAAGGTCGTCCTTTCACCTATGAAGGGTACCAAATGTCCATTAGCCGCTATCGTAAGGCTGGTCCATATCATTTGTTGGACCCATTGAGTCCAATTTTTATTGTATCTGCAACGCGTATCGCAGAAGGAGAGTAATATGGTTGACGTGCATATTGTAGGCGCAGGCCCTGGGGATCCAGAGCTTATTACGCGAAAAGGCTATCGTTTAGTACAAGAAGCGGACGTTGTTATCTATGCTGGTTCCTTGGTGAATCCTGCTATTTTAGAGGCTTGTAAACCTAGCTGTGAAATTCATAACAGTGCTACTATGAATCTTGATGAGGTACTAGCTGTTATGAAAGCATCTGTAGCAGAAGGCAAAAAGGTTGTCCGTTTGCACACTGGCGACCCTGCTATTTACGGTGCTATTCAAGAGCAAATGGATGCTTTGGCTGGCATGGGGATTACCTATGAAGTAGTGCCAGGTGTAAGCTCTTTCCTTGCTACAGCAGCGGCGTTGAAACAAGAATATACATTGCCAAATGTATCTCAAACCGTCATTATTACGCGCATGGAAGGCCGTACACCAATGCCTCCAAAGGAAAAATTGCGCATGTTGGCGGCTCATGAAGCGACCATGTGTATCTTCCTTAGCGTTCAAATGCTAGATAAGGTAGTAGCTGAACTTATCGAAGGTGGTTATGATAAAACAACACCTGTAGCTATCGTAGTGAAAGCTTCTTGGCCAGACCAACGCATTATTCGTGGCACATTAGAAACGATTGCGGATATCGTGGCTGAAGAAGGCGTATTACGTCAAGCTATGATCGTTGTTAGTCATGTACTAGATAGTGAATACGAATTATCTAAGCTTTACGATAAGGGCTTTGCTCACATGTATCGTAGTGCTAAGGACTAGTGTGATGAAAGCACTAGAAACTGTTGCGCCTTTGACGGGAAGCAAGAAGAATAGAACAGCTATTCTTTCAGTGTCTGAACGAGGTGCAAAGCTAGGTCAACGCATCAAGTCTTTGGTGGTACCCCATGCAGATTGCTTTGAAAAAGAAAATCGTCCATCTGGAGGCGAGGCCATCTATTTTGATTCCCTCAAAAACCATATTGGACAGATTTTCAAGGATTATGATCAAGTGTTGTGCATTATGGCACTCGGTATTGTAGTGCGCATGATTGCACCATATATTGAGCATAAATCTAAGGACCCTGCGATTGTTGTAATGGACGAAGTAGGACACCATGTAATTAGCTTATTATCCGGACATCTTGGGGGCGCCAACGAATGGACGCAGTCCATTTCGCTGGCCATCGATGCGGACCCTGTTATTACAACCGCTACGGATGTAAACGGATTGCCAGCACCTGACGTGTTGGCGCGCCATGAGCATCTGTTGGTAGATGATTTCCAAACCTTAGTGGATGTGAACTCAGCTGTCGTCGCAGGTGAAACAGTTAATTATTATATCGATAACACATTGGTCAATGCACAGCATTTAGCGCAATCTGCTACAGCACATATCGGTACGCATGGTACTGTTCAGATGGTAGATGTATTTACATTGCCTGAGACTAATGGCGTTCGTCGTGTAGTGATAACAGATAAGGTGATTCCTGAGTATACAGAGCAACTCATCTTACGCCCTTGTACGTATACGATGGGGATCGGTTGTCGTCGAGATACGCCAAAGGAACTCATACTGGATGCCATTACACAATCTCTGCAGACGCATAAGCTTTCACCAAAAAGCATCGTCACAGCTGCATCGGTTATCGTGAAACAAGATGAAGTCGGTCTATTAGAGGCTGTAAATGAATTAGGGTGGTCTATCCATTTCTACACACAAGAAGAGATAGCACCCGTTATAGAAGAACAGGATTTAAAAGAATCCACATTTGTAAAAGGAACAATAGGAGTAGGAAACGTATGCGAGACAACGGCATTACTAGCGGCCAAGAGCCAAATATTAATACAACACAAAACGGTGTATCCCAAAACAACGGTAGCCATTGCACAGGTAACATCAAAGTAATCGGCATTGGCCCTGGGGACGCTGAATTTATGACACCACAAGCACGGGAAGCAATTTTAGCGGCAGATCGTGTAGTCGGTTATTTAACATATCTTGATTTGATTAAAGAACTTATCGAAGGTAAAGAGACTGTTGGTACAGCGATGATGCAAGAAGTAGATCGTTGCCAACAAGCTGTTGACCTTGCAGTAGCAGGCCATCAAGTAGTCGTAGTATCCTCTGGTGACTCTGGTGTATACGGTATGGCAGGTCTTGTATTGGAGCTTGCTAACAAAGTACCAGCTGACACACGTCCTTCTGTAGATATCGTACCAGGACTTAGTGCTGTAAACGTAGCAGCATCTGTTTTGGGTGCACCATTGATGCATGACTTTGCTGTTATTTCTCTTAGTGACTTGATGACTCCATGGGATCTTATCAAAAAACGTGCTGATCTTTGTGCGCAAGGTGACATGGTTATTTCCTTGTACAACCCACGCAGTAAAAAACGCGTTACTCACTTAGAAGAAGTACGTGAAATCGTTCTTCAATACCGCGACCCTAAAACACCAGTAGGTATCGTGCAAAAAGCAGGCCGTCCAGGTCAACACATGGTTATCTCTGACCTTGAAAACTTCACAAAAGAAGAAGTGGATATGCAAACACTTGTTATCATTGGTAACAGCCAAACTTATGTTGAAAATGGTCGTATGATTACACCTCGAGGCTATAAATTATGATTTGGGTCATCGCTGGTACCTTGGATGGTCGAACCTTAGCGGTAGATATTCAAGAACGAACCGGTGAAGAGGTTCTCGTGACGGTTGTGAGCCAATATGGGGCGGAATTGGCAGCTCATGAAGGCATTACAGTTCATACAGGCCGTCTTGACCAAGAGGCTATGCAACAATTGATTAAGGAGCACAATGTGCGCCTACTCATCGATGCAAGCCATCCGTATGCGGCTATTGTGACCGCAACGGCTCAAGATGCAGCTAAGGCGATGGGTATCCCTTTTGTTCGGTTTGAACGAAAAGAGGTACCATTGCCAGACTATGATAAGTTGCATATCGTAGTGGATGAAACAGAAGCAGCTAATCTAGCAGGCAAGTTAGCAAAAGAAAATAATAACCATGTATATTTGACTACTGGTAGTAAGACAATGCACATCTTTGCTGAATCTGAAGCTTTGCGAGACTGTGAAGTGTGGACACGTATTTTGCCAACTGCTGAGGTGTTGCAAATGATGGAGGACCTCAATGTGAGTCCTAAACGGATCGTTGCCGTACAAGGTCCATTTTCTTACGATATGAACCGCATTATGTTCCACGATACAAAGGCGAGCGTTGTGGTTATGAAAAACTCTGGCCTCGTAGGTGGTGCTGATACGAAATTACAGGCTGCCATCGACCTTGGCATCCACGTTATTGTTATCGATCGTCCGCGGGTAAAACTCGAATGCCCTGTGGTATCATCGAATGATGAATTTTTCAAATTATGGGAGGACACTAATGGATTACGTTAAAAATCCTAAAGCTATTGAAGATAAGAGTATGGAAATCATTTACGATTATGTAAAGGATTTAGGTTTAACTGATGATGAAGTACGCGTTGTATCTCGTACAGTTCACGCATCTGGTGACGTTGAATATGCTCAACTCGTAAAAATGAGCCCTGACGCTGTTCAAAAAGGTATCGAAGCATTAGACAATGGTGCAGATATTTACACTGACGTAGAAATGGTTCGCACAGGTATTTCTAAACCAGCCCTTAAACTTCGTGGCAATGAAGTACATTGCTTAATCAAAGATGAAAACGTAGCTAAAATGGCTAAAGAATTGGGCGTAACACGTTCTATCGCTGCTATGCGTACATTTGGCAAACAACTAGAAGGCCAAATCGTTGCTATTGGTAATGCGCCAACTGCATTGTATGAAGTATTGCGTTTAGCTCTTGAAGAAGGTATTAAACCAGCTCTTATCATTGGTATTCCTGTAGGCTTTGTTGGCGCTGCGGAATCTAAAGATTATTTAATGGAAGTATCCCCAGTTCCTTATATCACTGTAAAAGGTAACAAGGGTGGTAGCCCAATCGCTGCTTCCGTATGTAATGCATTGCTTTACACAGATGTAAAACGCAACGATATGCTCTTCGTAGAAGGCAAAGAATCTAAATAATAGTTAACCCGAATCGTTGCTTATTGGGGGCGATTCGGGTTTTACTGTATCTATTATGAGGTTTATATGTATAATACGGGTGCTGATAGTATCATGTATTGGTGAAAGGAGAGGTTACTGTGGACTCTCTGAATGAACGAAAACTATTTCGCATATCAGTTATTATTGTCTTGGTTATTGCTGTCATAGCTAGCATGATTATCTCACTGATTTGGGGCTCCACACCGGTGTCACTATCGGAGATTTGGCACACATTGTGGGCTAGTGAGCTAACAGATACAGCATCGCAAATCATTTGGAATATTAGGTTGCCTCGTAATATTGTTGCCGCATTAGTTGGTGCTTGTTTAGCCGTATCGGGTGCCATTTTACAGGCGGTTATGAAGAACCCTTTAGCAGATCCTCAAATCGTTGGCGTTTCCTCCGGTGCTGGACTTGCCGGTGTTATTATATTTATTCTTTTCCCTGGCTATGATCATATTGTGCCTCTTGTCGCCTTTATAGGTGCTATGGCTGCGGCGTTGATGGTATATGCTCTTGCTTGGAAGAATGGTGTACGCCCAAGCCGTATCATCTTGGCTGGTGTTGCGGTGGCTGCTTTTTTAGGCTCTGGTATTTCTGCACTACTTGTATTCTATGGAGATCGTGTGCAAGGAGCCTTACTTTGGATGGTGGGGGGCTTGGCTGCACGCAGTTGGCCTCAAGTAGAGGTTCTGTTCCCATACGCGTTAGTCGGTCTTATCTTTGCCTGTTTAGGTGCCAAACGTCTTACTATTTTAAGTTTAGGTGATGAAACAGCAAAGGGGCTAGGCCTTAAGGTAGAACAAACGCGGTTTATTATGACTGCTGTTGCAGCTCTATTAGCAGCAGGTGCCGTTAGTATTGCGGGCTTAATCGGTTTCGTAGGCCTCGTTATACCGCATATGTTACGTCTTATAATCGGTAATGATTATGCGTATTTACTCCCCGGCTCTGCATTATTAGGGGCACTCGTCCTCGTTGTTAGTGATACGGTAGGGCGTGTTATGTGGAGTCCAATTGAGGTACCGGTTGGCATTATCATGGCATTCTTTGGGGCGCCATTCTTCTTATATCTATTGAGGAGGGATAACTAATGAATACGGCTATTGATGTAAATCAGTTATCCGTCACTCTCGGAGGTCGTCATATTTTACATGATATTAATGTATCTGTCCCTACTGGTAAAATAACGACTTTAATCGGGCCTAATGGTTGTGGTAAAAGTACACTCTTACGGTCTATGATTGGATATATTCATAGTCCTCGTGAATGTGTGACTATTTTAGGTAAACCATTACAGTCGTATTCACAAAATGAATTGGCACGTCAAATGGCGTTTCTGCCACAGGTGCCTAATATGCCAAAGGATATGACCGTAGAAGAATTGGTATATTGTGGACGCTATCCATACCAAATGTGGTGGAAGAATACGGCCAAAGAGGACCGAGAAATCGTTGACTATGCATTAGGAATTACAAAAACGAATCATTTACGGAATCAATTAATTCCCTCCTTATCTGGTGGTGAACGGCAACGGGTATGGATTGCTATGGCGTTAGCACAACAACCAAAATTATTAGTGTTAGACGAACCAACAACATACTTAGATATTAACCATCAACTAGAAATCATGGAATTGTTAAAACGATTAAACGATGAACAAGGGTTAACCGTATTGATGGTACTCCATGAATTGACACAAGCCGTACAATATTCTCATTATATGGCTATTATAAAAGATGGTCATTTAGTGACAGCTGGAGACACGAAAGAAATCGTATCGGATGAACTATTTAGAGATGTATTTTCCGTAGATGTACAAATCGATACCTTTGATGATAAACAATATGTACGCGTAAAAGGTTTAGTTGAGTAGATAGCTAGACTAATAGTGAAAGAGGGCATTCCCAAAATGGGGAATGCCCTCTTTAGTATGTTAGGATATGTTAAAATGTAACATCAACGCCATATGCTTCTTTCACTAAACGAGCCATAGCCTCAGGTGTTTGTAGACCTGGGTTAAGTAGGAATAGTTTAGATGGTAAGTAGATGACACGGTTGTTTTGTACAGCCTTAAGATTAGCCCATGCAGGATTATCTGTCATAGATTTCTTCATGGCCTTTGTAATTTCTTCTTCTTTACCCATGGTAACGACGAAGATAATATCAGGGTTATCAGCGGTTAATGTTTCAAGAGAATACGGTACCGTTTTATCTTTAGCTGTACCATCTAGGTGAGATGTTACAACATTTGTCATACCTAATTCTTTGACCATAGATGCAGTTACCGCTTCGTCGGTTTCGGCTGTCACACCTTTACCGGTAGCACGCAATACGGCAACACGTGCAGGTTGTTGGTTTTTAATGGCATCCTTTACCTTTTGAATATTACTTTCATAGGTGGCAATAACGGATTTAGCCTTATCTTGATGGTTTGTTAACTCTCCAAGGAATGTTAGCATTGGCACATTATCCTTGATACCATCGTAATTGAAAAGTACGGCTGGAATATTGTTAGATTGTAATTGGGATTCATATTTTTTATGTTGGTTTTCCAAACCCAATACCACATCTGGTTTTAAACCTAACAATTGTTCCATATTGATGTTAGCCGTTTGACCTAATGCTGGTAATGCTTCTAAGTCTGGCGCTAACTTATCTGTTGTGCTAGCTCGGGAAACTGCCTTTCCATCTACTGCGTATAGCATGGACAATACAGAATTTGAAAGAACGGCGATGCGTTGCGGATCCTTTGGTACAGTGTAGGTTTCACCATTAAAGGTAAGTTCCTTCGTAGTAGCAGAAGAGCTGGATGTGGTTTTACCACACCCAGCTATTGCTAGTACGATCATGACCAAAGCAAGACTACAAAATAGTAGTTTTTTCATGATGTACTCCTATGTACGTTATATAACGATACTAGTTAAATTGTAAATTGATTATTTTTGTAAAGCGTCCCAAGATTCATTTGCACGTTCAACGAACAATTTACGGATGTTTTGGTTTTCACCTAAACCATGAAGGTAAGTATCTACTTTGAAGCCTTCTTTTTCAAGAATAGATTTATGGGAATCTGGTTCATCACCAGCCATGTCGTTGTTTGCATGGTCGCCGGCAACCATCATAAATGGCATCAATGTAACATGCTTAATACCATGTAATTTCAATTGAGGGATAACTTGTTCAAGATTTGGAGTACCTTCTACAGTGTAGACAAATACATTTTTCAAGCCAAGAGTATGGATACGGTCTTGAATTACAGAATAGTAAGCATTTGCAGGATCCGGAGTACCATGAGCCATGATAAGAACAGCATCTTCTTTGCCTACTTTAGGGAATTGAGATTGTACAGCCTTAATTGTTTGAATAACTTCATCTGTTTGACCTTCTTGACCCATCCAGTACATAAGTGGAGTGCCTAATGTCATTTTTTTGAAGTTGTTTTTGTAAAGGTTATAAACAGCTACATCATAGTTGTATTCCATGCCAGGGATAACATCCAAGGATGTCAAAGCTACGCGAGAGTAACCTTCAGATTTCAATTGGGCTAATGCTTCTTCAGGAGTTGGGTATGTAATACCTTCTTTTTGTTGGATACGGTCACGAATAATGTGGCTTGTGAAAGCTGTTACTACTTTTGTATTTGGATGAGCTGCTTTAATAGCATCTACAGTAGCATCAATTGTTTTAGCACGAGTATCTTTGAAAGTTGTACCAAAGCTCATAACAACGATAGCATCTTTGTTTGGCAAGTTTTGTAAAGCTTCAGTATTGTGTGTACGAACACCGATTGTAGAAGCTTCTTTTAATGCTGGAGTAGGGTCTTTTACTTGATCATTTAATTGGTATGCAGCGTGACCAAGTACAGGAGCACCAAATGTCAATGCGAAAGCCGCTAATGCAGCAGAAACTGTTAATGCTTGTTTTTTTACACTAAACATAAGTGAATCACCTCATTAAACAACATCATCTGACTATGCAGACATAAATATATATAATCTATAATTAATCGTAGCAAGTTAGGATGTATAAGTCAATAAACCCCATACCTGTACAAGTATAGATAATATAAGGGTTTATTAATAAAATATTATGATAAATATAGAGTGCTCTTATGTTTGAGGTTAATATTCTTATTAGTTATAATGGTATAATTATGAGTGATTCACCTTGTGTATCTAGATATATAAATATATTTGAAACATGATTTATAGAGAGAAGAAACACTTCTTCAGAGTTCTTTTAGTAGGCATATCTTATAAAAATATGTTATATAATTAGATAGATTAAAAAATAATAAAGTATTGTATTGTTTCTTTAAACTATTAGAGAGTTTATAGAGTTTATCGGAAATATTCTGCTTCATATTGCGGATAGACTGACTAATAATAGGAGGAGATAATTTGTGTGTTGAGAGAGTATTACTAACATTTCTAAATGACCAACGATTTCTATGGATTTCTTCGTTAATATTATTGGTTGGTTTCTTTATCGGCAGCCTACAAGATATGAATTATGAGCTTTCACTATCTGTTTTAGAAGGCATGTTTCCCGCATTTTTATATGCGTGCGTTGTATTAGGACCTATATATAGAAGGCGAAAGCTATATAAATTTATTTATAAACGAGCGTTAAGGAATTGTGGTTCTCAAACAAAGGTATTTTTCTATGTATTTTTAGGCTTACACGGCAAATTGCTAGGAATTAATATAGTTCCTAAAAGTAAGTTTAAATGGAGCTTTATTATTCTTAGCTACATAGTATTTATATTTTGGTTAATACAAAGCGAGATGCCGCTGGTTATAAAGTTGTTGATTATAGTCATAGCGACCTATAGAGCTGTAGTTGCTATAAACTCGTAAATAGATAGAGGATTATAGTAAGATCGTGCTGTCGATATGTCAGAGGCACCGGAAAAACTTCAGAAAATTGATGTTTCTTAATATAAGGGATGGTTACTAGTGATAAAGAGTAATTTTACTAATGAAGCTGTTAAAATTTTAAAGAGTAGTATAGATAAAACTGTAGAAAATATTTATACGTTGGATTTAATTGGAAATAATACCGAAATATTATCCTATACAAATGAAATTAGTGATAATATTTCTCATTGACTTTCATATATTAATCTTGTATTATTAATACATAGTAGTTGATAATAGTTTTCAATTATGAAATCTATTTCATATATATGAGTATATGGAGGTCACATATGAAAGGTATAATTATTGCATCCTTCGGATCAATTTATAAAGAAGCAGTGGAAACATCCATTGGTACTATAGAGTCTAAAGTTCGTTCCTTATACAGAGATGTAGAGGTACGACGGGTATTTTTGTCTGATGCATTGGTGGAAAAGTGGAATGAAAAATATGACGATACAATTTCTTCCTTCACAGAGGTCATGCAAGAATTTAGCCGCAAGGGGATAGATGAGGTCTATATTCAACCAATCACTCTTGTAGCAGATCAATGTTATCAACAAATGCGTAAACAAGCTCTTAAATTTCTTCACAGCAGTGAATATGGCTTCACCCAAGTTAATATTGGCAAACCTTTATTGACATCCTTGGGGGTGAAAAACTACGCTGATGATTATGAAGCAACCATTGATGGAATTATGCGTCATATCAATACAAAATCTCTCAATAAATCGGTTTTATTGATGGCAAATGGACAAAATCAATTGGAATTCTCTACATTACAATTGAAAGCCATGTATGGGGTAGCACCTAATGTAGCGGTATTTACTACAAATGGTTTCCCTACATTTAAACAAGCGTTGACCTTAGTAGAACGTATGGGACATAAGGACATACTCGTTGTGCCATTGGCTTTGATTGGTTCTGCACATTTAATGGATTACCTCGGCGGCGATCGTTCTGATTCGATTTATGCGCTTCTTACAGAACAAGGCTATAATGTAGATATTTGGAATGAAGGTCTTGGAGAAAATCCTTATGTGCAAGATTTATTCTTAAAGCATTTAGGTCAAGCCATCCGTATGTCTGACAGAAAACGCAGTTCCCAAAAGGACTCATTTCAATCCGTTATTCGATCTACACGCATGGAAGCACAGGGAATGATTTCCTAATTGCTTTCATGTAAGGTTGTAATATAAACTCTCTCATAATACACACTATCATCGAAAAGCATCCTCTAAATCAGGAGGATGCTTTTTGATATGTATTAACTATATGCATATGAAAGTTTATCATAATATAGGCTTTATACGGGGTATGGTATCCCACTATAACAGGGCATATGGTATGATGGATAGTAAGTTATATTTTATAAGGAGAACGTTATGAAACAAGCTATTTTAGTGGTAGCCTTTGGCTCAACTGTTGATTCTGCTCGTGAAAACCAAATTGATGCTGTTGTAAATCGTATTAAAGAGAAATATACGGATTATGAAGTGCGTTTGGCCTTTTCATCTCGTATCATTGTAAAGCGCTTACGCGATCGTGGTATTGATATTCCTACAGAGCAAGGTGCACTCGATGCTCTCATTGAGGATGGATATACTCACATTTATGTACAAACATTGCACTTTGCCGGTGGGGAAGAATTTGAAAAGCTAAAATATAATATTTTACATCATGAACGAGCTAGTGAACTAGAGGTTCTTCGCGTAGGTCGTCCGTTGGTATTCTACATGGGACAAGAAGAACATCCTAATGATTATCAAATCTTTATTGATACATTTATTAAGAGCCTATCTATTTCCGCTGATGATGGTTTGTTATTAGTTGGTCATGGTGGTATTAGTTCTGGCAACTCCTCTTATGGTCATTTGCAATATCAATTAATTCGCAGTGGTCTCGGCCATGTACGTATCGCTACCCTAGAAAATGCACCTTTAATTGAGGATGTAGCGCTTCCTTGGGAGTGGCTTGATGGTAAAAGACCTAATACAATCTATGTTCATCCACTATTGCTTGTGCTAGGTGACCATGCACTCAATGATTTGTTTGGCGATGAAGAGGATAGTGTGGTCAATGTATTGCGTGAAGCAGGCTATAAAGTAGAAGAGATGCACCATGCTCTAGGTGAATATTCACAAATTCAAGATATTTACTGTCAACATATTCAAGACTGTATTGATGATGTATACGGTAAACGTAGTGGACATAGACCAATTATTCCTAATGTAAAATAGTACTTTCATAAAATTCTTTGTATATGTTTAGCAAATTAGGTATAATATTAATGTTAAACATATTGAAATTAGAATAGGAGAATCACCATGAAAGGTAAATTATATGGCATAGGTGTTGGTCCTGGGGACTCTGAATTAATGACGGTGAAAGCGGCGCGTATTGTTGGCGAAGCGGACGTTATCATTACACCTAAAACAGAAAAGAAAGATGGTTCTGTAGCCCTTAATATTGCGAAACCATACATTCAAGAACATACTGAAATCGTTCCAGTTGTATTCCCAATGGTACTCGATGATGCTACACAACAAGAGGGTTGGGAAGAAGCGAAACGTATTATCGTATCTTACTTAGAACAAGGTAAGAAGGTTGTATTCCTTACTCTTGGAGATCCAATGTTCTACAGCACTTACATGTATGTATATCGTTTGATTGAACATACAGGCTTTGAAATTGAAACAATTCCTGGTATCACTGCATTCTGTGCTATTGGTTCTCATCTTGGTTATCCAATTGTAGAAAAAGAAGAAGTATTGGCTATCGTTCCGGCTACAGCACCTAAGGAAAAAATTGATGCTGTATTGGCAGTAGCTGATGATGCAGTTATCATGAAGGTGTATAAAAATTTTGATGAAGTGCAAGAAGTATTGTTGAAACATAATATGGCAGATGATGCCGTTATGATTTCCCGCGTTGGTTTGCCTGATGAACAAGTTTTCGTAGGTTTAGACAATATGCCTAAAGACAAGAAATTGAATTACTTGTCCACAATTTTGGCAAAACGTAAAGATCGTTAATCGATTATATACTCTGTTAACTATATGGATATTGTAAAATCCCTATAGATAGTATTAATAAGAGGTAATACATATGAATACTGTACCCATTCCACGTGTTGTTATAGCTGGTACCAATTCCGGTGTCGGCAAAACGACTATTGTTGCGGGCCTTCTCGCAGCGTATCGAGCAAGTGGCCATGGGGTGCAATCCTTTAAAGTGGGCCCGGATTATATCGATCCGGGCTTTCATAAAATTGCATCGGGCCGTGAAAGTTATAATTTGGATTCTTGGTTAGTTCCACCGGATACATTGCCAACATTTTTTGCATCCATGGCGGGCGATGCAGATCTAGCCATTATTGAAGGCGTTATGGGGTTGTATGATGGTGGCCGAGAGGGTGTGAGTAGTACGGCTCAAATTGCTAAGCAATTAGGTGCTCCTGTTGTGCTCGTTATCGATTGTAAGGCCATGGGTGAAAGCGCAGCTGCTATTGCAATGGGCTTTAGAGACTATGATAAGGATGTGGATTTTAAAGGTGTAATATTAAACCGTTTAGGTTCCGATAATCATGAACGTATGGTTCGTGAAGGAATGGAGAAGATCGGTGTACCTGTTATTGGTGCTATTCGCCGTGATGATCGTATGCATTCTCCAGAACGTCATCTTGGTTTAACACCAGTTACAGAAATCGATCCAACAGAGGCGATTGCTACAATCCAACATGCAGTGCAATCAATGGTGGATTTAGATGCACTTTACAAGGTTGCCGCTAGTGCAGCCCCTATGGCAGCACCTATTGATGCTACTAAGGGTGTTACAAAGCGCACCAAGATTGGTATTGCGTATGATGAAGCCTTTTCTTTCTACTATCCAGCGAGTTTAGCTGCTCTTGAGGCTCAAGGGGCAGAACTTGTATATTTTAGTCCCTTGAAAGATAGTACTATTCCTGATGTGAATGGTCTTGTGTTTGGGGGCGGCTTCCCTGAAATGTTCCTACAGGCTTTATCCGAGAATCTATCTATGAAGCAATCCATCCTTGATGCAAATGAACGTCATATGCCGATTTATGCTGAATGTGGTGGACTTATGTATCTTTGTAAACACATTCATGATTTTGGTGGTAATGTATTTGATACGGTTGGTGTCGTGCCTGCCAATTGCGTAATGCAACAAAAATTGCAAAAGGTCGGCTATGTGACCGCAACGGCAAAACGGGATACATTACTGGGTAATACTGGAACCGCTTTGCGTGGTCATGAATTCCATTTTTCTACAATGGAACCAACTATTGAAGACTTCCCATGGGCCTTTCATTTAGAAGGTGGTCGAAAACCTCAATCCTATGATGGAGGTTACGCTACGAATAATGTGTTAGCATCTTACTTACATCTTAATTTTGCAGGCTCTCTTGAAGGGGCCAAGCATTTTGTAGATATGTGTGAAGCCTTTGGTAACGCAAAATAGTGCTGTTATATAAGCCTTATTATGATAGGTATATGGCATAACAGTGTATGACATAATAGGAGTACTAGAAATGAGTGAACATGGTTTAATACTTGTAAATACTGGTAATGGTAAAGGTAAAACAACGGCATCTTTAGGTGTTGTGCTACGCGCTGTAGGACAAGGATTAAAGGTTTTAATTTTACAATTTATCAAAAGTGGACATGGCTATGGTGAACTTGAGGGTTTAAAAAAGCTAGGCGATGCTGTTACCATCAAATCTATGGGAAAAGGTTTTATATACTATAACCGAGATAAAGTTACGGTAGAAGAGTTAGAAAAACACAAAGCAGCAGCTCAAGAAGCGTGGAAAACATTAGTGGAAGAAGTCAATTCCGATAATTGGGATCTCATCGTTATGGACGAAATCAACAATGCCATTAACTATGAACTCATCGATGTCAACTCCGTTGTAGACATGCTCAAACACAAACCGGAACGACTACATGTCATCCTCACAGGCCGTTATGCAAAACCTGAAATCATCGATGTCGCTGATACAGTGACCGAAATGAACGTAGTAAAACACGCTTACGAAAAAGGCATAAAAGCAGCAAAAGGAATTGAGTTTTAAATATAGAAAATTTTCGAAAAAGTCCTTGCCTAAACTATATCGAAAATGTATAATATAGTCATAAGCACAAGGTGCTATTTTTTAAGACATTAAGTATGTATATAACTATAACCAGGAGGTTGACTATGGCTGTACATGATTACATTAAATCTGGCGATTTCGCTACTGAAAAACACGTTCCTGTTATTGAAGCTGCTGACAAAGTAAAAGCTGGTGAAACATTCCACGTAAACTTATCCGTTGGTAAAGATATTGCTCATCCAAATACTGTAGAACATCATATTAACTGGATTAAATTATACTTCGTAGCTGAAGGTACTCAATTGCCTTTCGAAGTTGGTGAAGTATCCTTCAATGTACATGGTGATGGTGCAACAGCAAACGAAGGTCCTGTAGTTGCAGTTTCTGAAGGTACATTAGCAGTATCCTTGAAAAAATCTGGTAAATTAATTGCTGTATCTTACTGCAATATCCATGGTTTATGGGAGTCTGAAAAAGATATCGTTGTTGAATAATTGAATCTATTCGACTTTAAAAGACCAGCCTGAGGGCTGGTCTTTTTTGTATGTTGGTATATCTTATATAGCTTTTTTATATGAATTAATATAACTTATTGATATGCATGTTTGTCCCCTTAAAAAAGATTTTTGTACTTTTCAGGTGGAAAAATATGTGTATATGCCTTTACAGTGCTATTGGTTTATGGTACAGTATATGCATGTTATTTTTAGTATAGATAGGTAAATGAGGGATAACAGTGGCCTTAATCGTTAAAAAATTTGGTGGCAGTTCCGTTGCTACACCTGAAAAAATATTTAATATTGTTGATCGTGTCCTTCATGAAAAGAAAGAAGACGATCGCATTGTGTTAGTTGTATCTGCAATGGGTGATACAACAGATGACTTGGTTGCTTTGGCAAAACAAGTGACATCTAAACCTTATGGTCGTGAAATGGACCGTTTGCTATGTACTGGTGAGCAAGTAACTATCGCTTTAATGGCGATGGCGTTCAATGAACGTGGTCAAAAGGCTATCTCTTTGACAGGTGATCAAGCAGGCATCACAAGTAGTGAGAACTTTAATAAAGGTCGCATTCTAGGTGTTGATCCTAATCGTGTGTTCGAGGCATTAGAAGAAGGCAATATCGTTGTTGTCGCAGGTTTCCAAGGTATAACTGAATATGGTGATATGGTAACATTAGGTCGTGGTGGTTCCGATACAACTGCAGTTGCTTTGGCTGGCGCTATGAAAGCTGATGTGTGTGAAATCTTCACAGACGTAGAAGGTGTATACTCTACTGATCCTCGCGTAGCGAAGGAAGCTTTCAAATTAGAAGAAGTTACATATGGTGAAATGCTTGAAATGGCTCGTCTAGGTGCTGGTGTTATGCAACCGCGTGCCGTTGAAATGGGTTTCCGTTATGGTGTACCTATTCATGTTCGTTCTACATTCACTGATAATACAGGCACAATTATTCGGGAGGATTATACCGTGGAAGCAAATAAACATATTATTACAGGCGTAGCTGATGATACTAATACAGCGAAAGTAGCTCTTGTGGGCGTTGAAAATAAACCTGGTATTGCAGCAAAAGTATTTAAAGCATTAGCAGATAAAAACGTAGACGTGGATATGATTGTCCAATCCATCCGTTCCGTTGGCGAGCCTAAAACAGACTTAATCTTTACAGTTGCTCTTGATGATGTAGTTTTAGCACGTGAAGTGTTGGAAGAGTTACAAAAAACAGTTGATATCGAAGCTGTGAATATCGATGAAAACATGGCTAAAGTATCCATCATTGGTGCGGGCATGTTGGGCCAACCTGGCGTAGCTGCACAAATGTTTGAAATCCTTAGCCAAGAAGGTATCAATATTGAAATCATCAGTACTTCTGAAATCAGTATTTCTTGCTTGGTAGCAGAAGAGCGTGTAAAAGATGCTGTTCGCGTAATTCATAATGGTCTTTTACTTAACGAACGAGGCTAATATAGTATGATGGATAGTCTCCGTACATTTATGGACGAGATGCTCGATGATCAGGGGCGCAAGGAAGGTTTTATTAGTGATTTATTGGCTAATTTAAAAACACAACCGATTCCTACATTAGAGCAAGCACAAACAGGCTATACAACAATGAGCAATCTTCATGGTATTTTCTATAATTACGATACGTCCGAAGTGACCATATCGTATAAGGTGGTACCAAATATGTATGCTCCTTATACATTGACGTTTCGCCAATTCGAAGTTGTTCTCGAAGGTCTTTTGACTAGTCGACGCAATTTAAAATGGCAAATGAATCCTAAGAAATAATTAAGAAGGACACTCTCGCAGTGTCCTTTTTTGCTGTAAATCTTTGTATTATTCTGTGATGATGAGATTTTGCAATTTATAATCTATAATTTGATAATTATTCTTGAAAATTCGTGTTAACTATACTGATGTGGTATAATAAATAGTTAGTAATACATTAAAAACCTATATTTATATATATACATATTACATAATAGAAAGAAGGGACAGTATGGAATTACATAATATATATTCTGGCTTTCGCCTTGATCGCATAGAACGCATTGATGAAATCAATGGTACTGCTTATGAAATGAAACATGAAAAGTCTGGTGCTCGTCTTATTTATATTGACTCACCTGATTCTAATAAAGTCTTTAATATTGCTTTCAGAACAACACCTCAAGATAGTACAGGGGTAGCACATATTATGGAGCATTCCGTACTTTGTGGTTCTCGTAAGTTTCCATTAAAAGAGCCTTTTGTTGAACTTGTTAAAGGTTCCCTAAATACATTCTTGAATGCTATGACCTATCCAGATAAGACAATGTATCCTGTAGCAAGTAAGAATGACAAGGATTTCCACAACTTAATGGATGTATATCTCGATGCCGTTTTCTATCCACGTGCTGCGAATGACCCAGAAATCATGATGCAAGAAGGTTGGCATTATGAACTCGATTCAGTAGATGATGAATTGACATATAAGGGCGTAGTATTTAATGAGATGAAAGGTGTTTACTCATCTCCAGATTCCGTCCTTGAACGTGAATTGATGCATGCCTTATTTCCTGATACCACATATGGTGTAGATTCTGGTGGTAACCCAGATAATATTACAGAATTAACCTATGAAAAATTCAAGGAATTTTACAATGTTCATTATCACCCATCCAATAGCTATATTTTCTTGTATGGCACGATGGATATTGAAGAGCAATTGCGTTTTATCCATGATGAATACTTAAGTCATTTTGATGCTATTGAAATCGATACAGAGGTGACTGAGCAGGCCCCATTTAAGGAAGGCCGTGTCATTACATATCCATATAGTGTAGGTTCTGATGAAAGTACAGATAATCGTACATTGCATGCTTTTGCCTATGTATTACCATCAGTAACACCTGAACAAAGCCTTGCCTTTGAGGTGTTAACTCATGCTTTATTAACATCTCCAGCAGCACCGCTAAAACAAGCATTGGTAAAAGCTGGCATTGGTTCTGATGTGTCCGGCTATTATTTAGATAGTATCCGTCAACCAATTTGGGCTGTTCATGCGAGTGGTTCTAATTTAGATATGCAAGAACAATTACAATCTATTGTAGAATCCACATTAGAACAATTATGTACAGAGGGTATTGATAAAGAGTTATTAGAAGCCTCTCTTAACTCTATTGAGTTTGCCCTTCGTGAAAGCGACTTTGGCGGTCGACCAATTGGTCTTGCTTATGTGATTCGCATGATGGACAATTGGTTATATGGCCATGACCCGTTAGAACTATTACATTATGAAGAGGCTTTGGTTAATATCCGCAAGGGTTTACAAGGTACTTATTTTGAAGATTTAATTCGTCATTCTATTTTGGGTAATAATCATAAAGCGATTGTGTCCTTATATCCAGAACAAGGATTACAAGAGCAAAAGGACGCAGAGGTTAAGGCTGAATTGGCAAATATTAAAGTATCTATGACACAAGACGAGTTACAAGCCATTGTAGATCAAACAAAACGCCTTAAACTTCGCCAAGAAACACCAGATAGTGAAGAAGCTTTGGCTACGATTCCGTTGTTAGAATTATCTGATTTGAGTCCTGACGTTGAAGATGTAGAACGTCGTGAAAGCATGATTGGTCATACGAAACTTCATTTTGTACCGACCTTTGCAAAAGGCATTAATTATGTGTCCTATTACTTTAATCTAGGGTGCCTTACAGAAGAAGAATTATTTTATGCTGATATTTTAAGTGATATCATTGGGCGTGTAGATACATCTAAACGTTCCTATGAAGATATGGCAAAGGCTATTAACCTAAATCTTGGCGGTTTGAGTTCTGATGTTACGGGTATTAGCAAAGCGGGTAAACGCGATGAATTTGTACCGCTTATGATTGTACGTAGTAAGGCACTTCATGCTAAATTGCCTGAACTATGCCAACTTGTAAATGAAGTTATTCATGATGCACAGTATACAGATGTAACTCGTTTGACCGAGCTTGTGCAAGAAAGCAAAGCCATTTGGGATAATGAGGCTTTCCGTAGAGGTAATACTATCGTTAGCCAACGCGTTATGGCCAAGGTATCTAAGGTTGGTAAATTCCGTGATGATGGTAATTTAGGTTATTATCAAAAGATTAGTGAATTAGCTACTAATCCAGCTGCATTACCGTTATTGCCAGAAAAATTAGCCGATGTGGCTCGTAAAATTTTCCGCTCCAATAACGTAGATATTTTATTTGTTGGTGAAGAACATGAGTTAGCACCATTTACAGAATTGATGGCACCATTACTTGAAAACTGGAATGCAGAAATATTACCAGATGATGTTTTAACTATAGAGCATACAACGAGTAATGAAGGGATTGTTACTGCCGGCAAGGTTCAATATGTAGCTCAAGGCGGCAATTTTATAGATCATGGATTTACTCATGTTGGCGCTATGAGTGTATTAGAAACTATTTTACGTTACGAATACTTATGGATTCGCATCCGCGTACAAGGCGGTGCCTATGGTGCCTTTGCTAATTTCTACGATGATGGTAATATGATTTTCTGTAGCTATCGAGATCCAAATCTTGTAGAAACATTAAATGTTTACAAGGAATTGCCAGAGTATTTACGACAATTTACCTTAACAGATCGTGAAATGCGTAAATATATTATCGGTACCATGAGTGGTCTTGATTTGCCGATGACGCCTGCATTACGTGGGCCACGTGCTATGGGTTTATACTTTAGTGGTGCCAATATCGAAGATAAGGTAGCATTTAGGAAACAAGTTATCGCTTGTAAGCCAGAGGATATTGTAGCTCTTGCAGAACTAGTAGAGCCTGTTTTGAAAGATAATAATATTTGCTCCATGGGAAATGAACAAAAAATTAAAGACGCTGGTGTCTTTGATAACATTGTATCCCTTGGATAATATATAGTTTATAAACTGATGACACTCTCACGATACATTAATATAATAATGTATTATTATATTAGTATATTATAGAGTGATTAGGAGATACTATTTATGAAAGGACGATTTGCACCTAGCCCAACGGGGTATATCCACTTAGGGAATGTGTGGATCGCCCTTTTATCGTATATATCTACACGTAATCAAAACGGCACCTATGTGGTCCGGATGGAAGATATCGATTTACAACGCTCTAAACGCTCTTTAGGAGAGGCCTTGTTAGATGATTTGGAATGGCTTGGCTTTGAATGGGATGAAGGACCACGTGTGGGTGGACCTGAAGAATCCTATTGGCAGAGTGAACGATTTATACTATACGACAAAGTCCTTAATAGGCTTGAGGAACAAGGATTAATTTATCCATGTTTTTGTAATCGCGCACGTTTGCAATCTATTGCTTCTGCACCTCATCGCGGAGAAGTAGTTCATCATTATGATGGTCATTGCCGTGATTTAGATGGTTTTACTGTGGCGCAAAAGAAACTTGAAAAGAGCCCATCTATGCGAATTAAGGTTGCGGATTCGCATATGGAATTCGTAGATTTATATCAAGGATCACAGCATTTTGCATTGAGGTGTGGTAATGATGATTTTGTTCTACGTCGCGGTGATGGTATGTATGCTTATAATTTAGCAGTTGTATTAGATGATATATCTATGGGCATCACTGAAATTATTCGAGGTCATGACTTACTGGAAACTACGGCTCAACAACTATTTTTATATCGTACATTACAAGCTAATCCGCCCTATTATGGACATGCACCATTGCTAATTGACACAGATGGTCATCGACTTTCAAAGCGACAGAAAAGTATAACAGTAAAAGAATTGAGAGAGTGTGGTTGGTCACCGGAGCGCATTTTAGGTGAATTAGCTGTATTAGCTGGATTCATACCCAAAAGCGATGCACCGAGCATCTCTTTAGAATCATTATTAATATATACTGCACATACAAAAGCATTGCATTGCGAACATATTGTATTAGAAAAATCAATATAATATATTGACAATTTTCGATATTGATATATAATATTAATTAAGAGGTGGTAAGAATGACTATTAAAAACGCATTAGCTGAAAAAGTTTGGGCTGTAATAGGTGCCACTTACAAAACCGATAAGTTTGGATATAAGATTTATAAGTGCTTAAAAGAGCATGGATATGAAGTCTATCCGGTTAATCCAAATGTGACGAGTATCGATGGTGATACTTGTTATCCTAGTCTATCTGCCTTGCCAGTTGTTCCTAGCGTTGTTGATTTTGTAGTTCCAGAAGCAGCAGGGCTTGCAGCAATTGATGAATGTAAAGAATTAGGTATTAAGACAATCTGGTTACAACCCGGTGCGGATAAACCAGCTGTTTTGGCCAAGGCAAAAGAGGTAGGTTTGGATTACATTCAAGATTGTGTATTAGTTCAATTACCTTAGGAGGAAATAATGAGCGAATTAAAAGAGTTAAAAACAGCAGAATATCAAGATCTTCTTAATCAAGGTGGCGTAACAGTAATTGATTTCTGGGCTCCATGGTGCGGTTACTGTGTACGCATGATGCCGGTTTTCGAAGAAATCGCTGGTGAATTAGAAGGTAAAGCAAACTTTGTAAAAGTAAATACTGATGAAGAACCAAGCTTAGCTCGTGAATTACAAGTAGAAGTATTACCTACATTTGTAATTTTGAAAGATGGCGAAGTAGTAGATCGTAAAATTGGCTTCTTACCAAAAGGTGATTTACAAGGTGCTATCGAATCTAAATTCTAATTAGATTTATATAATATAGAACATATAAGGCTTATTAATGTATACATATACATTAATAGGCCTTTTTTATTGCTGTGAATAAACATACGAGTAATATCTTAAAATAAATATAAAATGAAGAATGTAGTTTAAATATTTAAAGAATACGATGTTTAAAGGAAAGTATTGGATTTTAGCGAAAAATACATGAGTAAAATGTGAAGCATAAGAATAACTTATTAAAAAAATGCTTTAATTTTAAAATTACTTATGCTAGTATTTAGTTAGATATTGTGAATATTTAGTGAAGTGTATTCCAGTATTTTCATTTATTTCATCTTTGCGGGGTGAGAGCCGCATAAGTTGGGAGGGAACATTATATGAATAAGGTATTCAAAGTAGTATGGAGTGCGACTAAAAATGCATATGTAGTTACATCTGAACTAGCAAAGTCGCATCAAAAAACAGCTACTACAATTGTAGCAGCCATTTTGTTTAGTGCCAGTTTGGGTGGAGGCATTGTTTCAGCATCCACACCTGCGGATTGGTATCGAACTGATCTTATTGGTAGTCAAAAATGGTTAACACCTGGTCAAGCATCTCAACCAGTTGAACAAAGACCAATTGATTTGCATCAACAAGACCAACAACAATGGCAACAACAGCAGCAGCAACAACAGCAACAACAATGGAATCAACAATCTCAAAAAAACGGTAATGCAATCGTTATTGTTGGTTTAGGCGACATTAAAAAACAAGTTAATACAAATACTCATAATATCAATGTATTAAATAACAAAGTTAATTGCCTTGGTACTCAGTTTTACTGCTTATCTGATAAGGTATCTAAAAACTCTTTAGATATTAAGCAACTTAATGTAAGCGTTAATGCAATCAATAACAATATTAAAAATATTGAAAATAAGATTACTAATAATGTTACTAACAAGGTAACTAACAATGTTATTAACAATGTAAATAATAAGATTGATATTAAGATTGCAGAAAATAATAAGACTATTATTAATACTGTAAATGCTAACATTAAAAAAGAAATTCAAAATAATAACACTACTATTATTAACAATGTAAATCAAAATATTGATCAAACAATTAATAATAAGATTGAAGCTAACAATACAACTATTATTAATCAAGTAAATCAAAATATTGATCAAACAATTAATAATAAAATTGAAAATAACAATACAACAATCATTAATAAAGTAGATCAAAATATTGATGCTAAGATTGAAAAAAATAATACTTCTATCATCAATACAGTGAATAAAACTATTAATGAAAGTATTCAAAACAACAATACAGTTATTAATAACAACATTAAAAATGAAATTAATGCTAATAATGTAGAAATCAATAAGACTATTAAGAATGAAATTAATGCTAATAACACTGTTATTAACAATAATATCAAAAATAGCATTGAAGCGAATAATGTTGAAATTAATAAAACGATTGTTAATAAGATCAATGAAAATAATGTAAAAATTGATCAAAATATCGCCAATGTAAAAAATGAATTACAAGCGAATATTAACAAGGTTGATGTTAAGGTAGATGCTAATAGCAAAGCTATCAACAACTTGACTGTTAATGTTAACAATAACAGCAAGTCTATTGCTGACTTGTCTAAACAAGTTAACGAAAACACCAAAAACATTACTTTCAACAACACAATTGCGATGGAAAACCGCAAACTTATCGGCGACAATAAGAAAGATATCAATGATAATAAAAAAGCCATCGATGAGTTGAAAGGTAAAGTTGGTACTACTATTAACAACATCAACACAACAATTGATAATAAGATTAATGAAAACAACTCTAAGATTATTAATCAAATCAATAAAGATATAGACATTAAAATTGATAATAGTAAAACAAATATTATCAATACAGTAAACACTAATATTGATAATAAAATCAACGCTAATAACACAGTTATTAACGCTAACATTGATAATAGTATTAAACAAAATAATGTTGAAATTAACAAGACAATCAAAAATGAAATTAACGCTAATAACACAGTTATTAACGCTAACATTGATAATAGCATTAAACAAAATAATGTCGAAATCAATAAGACAATCAAAAATGAAATTAATGCTAACAACACAACTATTATCAATAAAGTGAATGCTGATGTTGATGCTAAGATTAATAATGTCAACACTACAATTAACAATGTGAACACTAAGGTTGATGGCAATACAAGTAAAATTGTAGATAATAGCAAACGCATTGCTGCTAATGAAGTAAATATTGCGAATAATACTACAAACATTAATAAAAATGCGACAGCTATTACAAACTTAACTAATACAGTTAATAGTAATAACACCCGTATTAACTACGTACTTGAAGCTATGAGCAACCATGAAGGTCGTTTACAAGCTGTAGAAAATGATGTTAAGAATATCAAGACTGATTTGAGCAATACTACAAATCAAGTCAATATCAATACAAAGGATATTGCTGATTTGAAGGGTAAAGTTGGTCAAAATATTGGCAACGTTCAAGTAGATATTAACAATATTAAAAATGATATTACAAACATCAATAAAAAGATTGATCAAAATGACATTGCTATCAATACAAAAGTAGATAATAAAGTTAATGAAATCAATACTAAGATTGACAATAAAGTAATTGCTATTGATCAAAAAATTGATAATAAAGTAACTGAAATCAATGCAAACATTGATAACAATGTAAATATTATTAACAAGAAAATCGATAACAATGTAAATATTATCAATACAAAAATTGATAATAACGATATTGCTATTAACAAAAAGATTGATAATAAAGTAAACGAAATCAATACTAATATTGATAATAAAGTTAACGAAATTAATGCTAAGATTGATAAGAACGATGTAACTATCAATACAAAGGTAGATAATAAAGTTAATGAAATCAATGCTAAGATTGATAATAAAGTAACTGAAATCAACACAAACATTGATAACAAGGTTAACGAAATCAATACTAAGATTGATAACAATGTTATCGACTTAAGCAAAAAAATCGATGCTAATACAACAGCCATCAATAATGTTAATGTTCGTGTAGATGGTGTTAAAGGTGATGTAGCTGGTCTTACTAAACGCGTAGATCGTCATGACGAACGTTTAGACTACTTGCATGACAATATTGTAGATAACTCTACACGTATTAGTGCTAACGAAGATGATATCAAGAAATTAAAAGGCCAAATTGGTACAACAATCACTAATGTTGAAAATACAATCAATGCTAAGATTGAAGCCAATAACACAGTTATTAGAAATGATATCAATACTGCAATCACTAATAACAACACTGTTATCAATAAGAACATTGAAACAGCTATCAATAATAACAATACAGTAATCAATAAAAATATTGAAACTGCTATTACTAACAACAATACTACAATTCTTAATAAAGTTGATAAAAATATCGATGTTAAAATCAATGAAAACAACACAACAATCCTTAATAAAGTTGATAAAAACATCGATGTAAAAATCAACGAAAATAACAAACAAATCAACAATACAATCAATACTAAGATTGGTGAAGTAAATGTTAAGATTGATGGCGTTAAAGGTGATTTAAATGGTCTTAAAGGCGACTTGGATGGTCTCAAAGGTCGCGTGGATCGTCACGATCAACGTTTAGATTACTTAGCAGACAATATTGTAGATAACTCTACACGCATTAGTGCTGTTGAAGATAATGTAAATGTTAATACTACTAACATTGCAAACAATACTAAGAATATTAATATCAATGCTAAAGCTATCGATGAATTGAAAGGTCAAGTAGGTCAATCCTCTACTGTTATCAACGATATTAAAAACCAAATCACTAATATCAATGGTAAGGTAGAAAATAACACTACTAACATCACAAATAATACTAAGAACATCGCTGTTAATGCACAAGCTATCGTCGATAATAGCAAACGCATCAACGAAACAAATGTTAAGGTAGAAAATAATACTACTAACATTGCAAATAATACTAAGAACATTGCTGTTAATGCACAAGCTATCGTAGATAATAGTAAACGTATTGATGCAACAAATGTGAAAGTAGATGTTAATACAGCTAACATTGCAAATAATACAACAGCTATTAACAACGTAAATGTTAAGGTAGACGGCATTAAAGGTGATATTAATAATATCAATGTAAAAGTTGATGGTGTTAAAGGTGATGTAGCAGGTCTTACTAAACGTGTAGACCGTCATGATCAACGTTTGGATTACTTACAAGATAACATCGCAGATCATTCTACACGTATCAGTGTTGTAGAAGATGGTGTGAAATCCAATACTAAAGCTATTGATGAATTAAAAGGTCATATTGGTACTCAAATCACAAATATCGAAAACACTATTACTAACAAAATTAATGAAAATAATGTAGTTATTAATAAGTCTATCGATAACAAGATTACAGAAAATAACACTACAATTCTTAATAAGGTTGATAAAAACATTGATGTAAAAATCAATGAAAACAACAAACAAATTAACAACACAATCAATACGAAGATTGGTGATGTAAATGTTAAGATTGATGGTGTTAAAGGTGATGTATCTGGCCTTAAAGCACGCATAGACCGTCATGATCAACGTCTTGATTACATTGATGGCAACATTATTCATCATTCTGAACGTATCTCTGCTAATGAAGATGCTATCAAGAAATTGAATGGTAAAATTGGTACAACAATCACAAATGTAGAAAATACAATCAATACTAAGATTGAAGCAAATAATACAGTGATTAGAAACGATATCAACACCGCAATTTCTAATAACAACACAGTAATCAACAAGTATATTGATACTGCAATTAATAACAACAATACAACTATTATTAACAAAGTTGATAAAAATATCGATGCGAAGATTGTTGAAAACAATACGAAGATTGATAGTAAGATCAATAATGTAAATGTAAAAGTTGATGCGAATGCAAAAGCTATTGAAAACAATAGCAAATCTATTACAGCTATTCAAAATAATGTAGCTAATATTAATAGTAAAGTTGATGTGAATACAGCAGATATTAAAGCAATTCGCACTGATGTAACTAATAATACAACAGCTATTGCTAGTGTATCTAAACAAGTAGCAGGTAACACAGCAAACATCGCAGATGTTTCTGCTAAGGTAAATGCTAACTCCACTCGTATCGATGCAAATGCAGCAGCTATTGGTAACTTGAATGGTAAAGTTGATTCTAATGCGAAAGCTATTGAATCCTTGAAAGGTCAAGTAGGTAAAGGCAACACTACAATCGTTAATGTTGAAAAGAAAGTTGAAAACATCACAAACAACATTAAAGCTCAAAATAGTGTTATCAATGCTAATACTGTAAATATTCAAAACAATACTTCCAACATTAACAATATTAAAGCTAATGTAGTAAATGTTGAAAAGAATGTTAACAATATCAAAGCTGATGTAACTATCGTGAAGAATGATATTACTAACATCAATGCGAAGATTGATGCGAAGATTAATATTGTGAACAACAATGTTGAAAACATCAAGAATGATGTGAAGACTATCAATAATCAAGTTACAAATATTAAGAATGATGTGACTAGCATCAAATCTGATGTAACTAGCATTAAATCTGATGTAACAAGTGTGAATGCAAAAGTTGAAAACAATATTAAGATTATCAACGGCATCCAAACAGATGTATCTGGCTTGAAAGATCAAGTTGGCAAAAATACACAAGCAATTAAAGACTTGCAAAATGTAAGTGCTGATGTATCTAAGGTGAAAGAACAAGTTAATGCGAATACAATCAAAGCTAACGCTAACGAAGAACGCATTAAAAATGTTCAAAGCCAAGTAGAAGTTAATACTGATAGAATCAAACACAATACTGAAAATATCAATATTAACAAAGCTGCTATCAAGCAAAATGCAGAAGCAATTCAAAATACTAACGTTACTGTTCAAAAAGTAATCAACAAGGTTGATGAACATACTGCAGCAATTAATAGTGTATCTGCTCAAGTTAATAAAAATACTAATAATATTGCCACTATCAATGCATCCGTTATTGAAAATACAAACAATATTACAAAAGTAAATAACCAAGTAACAGCAAATACTACTAACATTGCTAAAGTATCTAATCAAGTTACTACGAATATCAATAATATCAATGTAAATGCTAAGAATATTAGCGTGAATACAGAAAATATTAAAAACATTGATAGCCGTGTAACCACTAATGCAAATGCTATTGTTGGTATTACTGAATCTGTGAAAGCAAATGCTACTAATATTAACACTGTTAATAACCGTGTAACAGAAGTATCTAACCAAGTTAATACAAATACACAAAGTATTGCTACTGTAACAAATCAAGTTAATGACAATACTAAATTAGCTAAGGCAGTAGGTGCGATTGCATTGGAAAACAATGAACGTATCAATGTAATGGGCTTACAAGTTAACAAGAATACTGCAGATATTAGTACATTAGCTGAAGCTGCAAATTACAGCTTGCGTGCAAGTGCATTAACAATTCAAGATCATGAAACTATTGAACAACATACAGCACAAATTCAAGATAACTCTCGTCGCATTAGCAGTGTAGAACGTGAAGTTAAAACAGTAGGTGCATCTGCAGCCGCATTGGCAGCATTGAAACCTATTGAATACCATGAAGGCCAAAAAGCTCAAATCATGGCAGCTGTTGGTACATACAAAGGTAAAACAGCAACTGCATTAGGTGTTGCTCATTATGCAAATCCTGATTTGTTATTCCACGCTGGTGCTGCTTATGATGGTGATAATGGTGTAATGGCAAATGCTGGTGTAACTATCGGTATTGGCTCCGCTCCTACAGCACCTTCCAAACCTGCATCTCCAGCAACTGTAAAAGTTCTCGAAGATAAGGTTGCTAGCTTAGAAGCACAAAATAAAGAAATTAAAGAAGTGCTTGAAAAAGTATTAGCTGCTAATCCTCAAGTAGCTAAAAAGACAACTAAATAAGATACCTCCCAAAAGGTAGGCACTGAATACCTGTCTATCTAAGGTATGTATAACCGCGTAGTACACTCGTACTACGCGGTTTTCTTTTGATTTTGAACTTGAAGTTTTAATGTTGTGGTGAATATGTATAGCTGGTGGTGAATGGTGGTACATATATGGTGAAAATTATAAAAATAACCATATAAAAACGAACATATATTTGTGAAAAATAGAGAAAAATAGAGAAAAAGATAAAAATATGAAGAAAAATTCATAATTTCCTCAATTTTTACGTTTTATTTATTGTAACAAGTGGGGGATTGTGGTAAAATTTACCATATAGTGGTGAATTAGGAATGTTAGGCGGTGATTTTAGATGTTCATGGGGGAATATAATCACACTATAGATACAAAAGGACGGTTGATTATACCTGCCAAAATACGTGAACAACTAGGTGATCATTGCGTGCTTTCAAAGGGCTTAGACAATTGTATCGCTATTTATACTGCCGAAAGTTGGGAGCAACTTTCAAAAACATTACAATCTTTACCATCTAATAAAGCTAATGCTCGCGCCATTAAACGCTTTTATTTTGGTAGTGCAGCAGAGCTTGAATTTGACAAACAAGGCCGAATCTTGGTACCTAGTGCTCTTCGTGAGCATGCTGAATTGCAAAAAGATGCAGTTATTATTGGTACTGGCGATAAGGTTGAAATTTGGAGCCGTGAACGTTTCGATGCTTATGATGCGGAAGTGGCTGAAAGTGTAGAATCCTTAGCTGAAGGATTAGAGGGCATTATATTGTAGGAGGCTATCGTGGAATTTAATCATGTCAGTGTACTGTTGAATGAAACGGTAGAATCTGTTGTTACCAATCCAGATGGTATCTATGTGGATTGCACATTAGGTGGTGCAGGTCATGCACATGCTGTAGGGGAACGACTAAGTCCTCAAGGTATGATTGTCGGTCTAGATCAAGACGAGGATGCCTTAGGTGTAGCGAGACAACGATTGTCCGATTTATCCTGTCAAGTGATGACGATACCTACAAATTTTTCGAATTTAAAACATGCTTTGCAAGAACAAGGCATTTACGAAGTTGACGGATTCATATTTGATTTAGGTGTTTCTAGTTATCAGCTTGATACACCAGAACGTGGATTTTCGTATATGAATGATGGGCCCCTTGATATGCGTATGGATAAAGAGGCGAAAATTAATGCGGAAATCGTGGTGAATGAATATGAACCAGATGAATTATTAAAAATTATTCGTGACTACGGAGAAGAACGATGGGCTAAGCGCATCGTTGAGTTTATCGTAGCGGCACGCAATGAAAAGAGAATTACCACTACTGGCGAATTAGTGTCAATTATAAAGAAGGCTATACCAGCAAAGGCGAGACAGGATGGTCCGCATCCAGCAAAACGTACATTTCAAGCGATACGCATTGAAGTAAACCGAGAGCTTGCTATTTTGCATGATAGTTTTGTAGATGCTGTGAGTATGTTGAAGCCAAAGGGGAGAATTGGTGTCATCACATTCCATTCCTTAGAGGATCGCATTACAAAACAAACATTTAAAGAGTTGAGTACAGCTTGTATTTGTCCACCAGAGTTGCCAGTGTGTGTCTGTCATAATAAGGCGATTATTAAAGCTAAAAATAAGGCGATTGAGCCTAGTGCAGGGGAAGTCGAAGTGAATCCTCGTTCTAGGAGTGCAAAGCTTAGAGTAGGGGTTAAACTGTAGTATTGGAAGGGGTTATTTAGATGTTGGCGAGAAAGGCTGTTGTGGGCCACGTTAAACGTGATGTGTTGTTAGGTGTACAAGCAAGAAAAGCGAGTGCTAGTGTTATATTTGATATTAGCCCACTAATGAAAAAGATTGTTCAAGGTATAGCAATCCTTGCGGGCTTTTTGATGATTATGATGGCTATGAATGCATATACTACAAAATTAGGTTATGAAGTAGTTAAAACACAACAGGCTGTAGTACAATTAGCGAAGGACAATGATACCCTTGATGTAGAGGTGGCATCCTTGAAATCTCCAGTACGCATTCAAAAGATTGCGGAAGAACAATTGGGGATGGTTTTGCCTGATTCCTTTGTGTATAGCACTAAAAGTACGACTTCAGAACGCAATGTACAAGCGAAACAGCAAATTATAGACTAGCAGGCAAAAGCAGCTCTTATGGGCTGCTTTAATTTGCGTATATAGAGGAGACGATAATATGAAATCCTTAAAAGATATTATTAGTACACTAGATGTACAAGAATTACAAGGTAATCAAGATGTAGTTATTCAAGATATTACAGCTGATTCTAGAGCGGTTAAATCTAATAGTTTATTTATTGCTCTGGATGGCGCTACAGTAGATGGTCATAATTATATTGATAAAGCTATTGAGGCGGGTGCCGTAGCAGTTATTGTATCTAAACCAGTAACTGTACCTAATGATATATGTGTGATTACCGTTTTTGATACCCGTCAAGCTATGATGGCTTGTGTACCATATTTCTTTGATTATCCGGCCAATCGTATGCGTATGATTGGTGTTACTGGTACAAATGGCAAGACTACTACGACGCATATGATTCGTCATATTTTAAAGGCTCAAGGCCATAAGGTGGGTGTCATTGGTACGGTTCATATTATGATTGGTGACACTAGTTATCCGATTCATAATACGACGCCTGATGTAGTTGACCTACAGCATATTTTGAATCAAATGGTTCAAGAAGATGTTACATATTGTGTGATGGAGGTATCTTCTCACGCGCTAGCACTAGGTCGTGTTAGTGGCGTTGAATTCGATACGGCCGTATTTACGAATTTGACGCAAGATCATTTGGATTTCCACAAAACCTTTGAGAACTACTTGCAAGCTAAATGTAAGTTGTTTGAACAAGTTAGTGCATCCAATCAAGTTAAAGGGAGTAAAGGCGCTGTAATCAATATTGACGATGCGTATGGTCATCGTGTGGTTGAAAAAACGGCAGCTCCAACTATTACGTATAGTACATTAGGAAATGGTTCCTTAAATGCATCCGATGTTCATATGTCTACTAAGATGAGCCAGTATACTGTTAATTATAATGGTGAAAGTTATCCTGTATCTATGAATACTACGGGTCTATTTAATGTGTATAACACATTGGCTGCCATTGGGGCTTGTTTACAAGAAGGTATTTCAATGGAAGCCATTGATACGGCTTTGAAAACATTTAGTTCTGTACCAGGTAGATTTGAATTAATCGAGGAAGGGCAAGATTTTGCTGTAGTTGTAGATTATGCACATACACCTGATGGTTTACAAAATATTTTAGAAACAGCAAAGGCTATTAAAGAAAATCGCATTATCATCGTATTTGGTTGCGGTGGTGATCGTGATGCTACAAAACGTCCAATTATGGGACGCATTGCAGCAGAATATGGCGATAGAATTTATGTTACATCCGATAATCCGCGCACTGAAGATCCGATACAAATTGTTAAGGATGTAGAGGTAGGTGTAAAAGAAGCACTTCGTGATGGTACATCGTATGAGGTGATTGTCGATCGTAGAGAGGCAATCAATCATGCAATTCATGATGCTAAAGCAGGCGATATTGTTATTATTGCGGGCAAGGGTCATGAAAATTATCAAATTTTAAAGAATGAAACTATTCATTTTGATGACCGAGAAGAGGCTAGACAGGCTCTTAAGGAGATCTAATATGGCAGAATTTACATTACAAGAAATAATTGATGCTACAGGCGGCACATGTAAGGGCGATGTAAGTTTACGGTTTAAAGATATATCTACTGATACGCGTACAATTCAATCGGGGTATGTATTTGTTGCGTTGCGTGGGGATACGTTCGATGGCCATGATTTTATTAATGCAGCTATTGAAAAGGGCGCCACTGCGGCTATCGTTGAAAATGGTCGCGCTGTAGAGGGGATTGTCTGTGTTGAAGTAGAGAATACGTTGAAAGCCTATCAAGATTTGGCGAATTATCATAGACGGCGTTTTCAAATTCCCGTAGTTGCTATTACGGGTTCATCTGGGAAAACGACAACAAAAGAGATGGTAGCAGCTGTTCTTGGTACAGAGTTTAATGTGTTAAAAACAGAAAAGAACTTCAATAATGAAATTGGTTTGCCTAAAACCTTATTGCAATTAACATCAGAACATGAGGCTTGTGTTGTAGAAATGGGGATGCGTGGGCTAGGTCAAATTGAAGAATTAGCACTTATTGCTGAACCAACGATTGGTATTATTACCAATGTTGGAACAAGCCATATTGAATTATTAGGGTCTCAAGAAGCTATTGCAGAGGCCAAGGGTGAGTTAATTCGCTGTTTAGGTCCTGATAGCGTAGCGATTCTGAATGAAGATGATTCTTTTGTAAAGGCTATGAGCTCTATTGCTAAAGGGAAGACCGTTACTTATGGTATTCATAGCAATGCCACTGTAATTGGCAGTCATTTGCGCTATAAAAAAGATGGTATAAAATTTACCTGCAAATGTTATGACGAAGTTTTTGATGTGTTCTTGCCGATGATTGGTGAGCATAATGTATATGATGCATTGGCAGCTATCGGAGCAGGTCGTGTGTTGGGCGTTAAATCCAGTAAGATAAAAAAAGGTCTTAGTGAATTTACAGGCACACCTATGCGTCAAGAAATTGTAGCCTTTGATGATATCGTTATTCTTAATGATGCGTATAATGCCAACCCATCTTCTATGAGTGAAGCAATTAAAGCATTGGGGCAACTGGAAGGTAAACGTAAAATAGCGATGCTTGGGGATATGCTTGAGCTTGGAGATTTTACGGAAGAAGGTCATCGCCAAGTGGGTAGATTGCTTGCAGAAGAAGGCTATAGTGTTGTGTTTACCTTTGGTGATGCAGCCAATTTTATCGCTAAGGAAGCAAAGTTGGCAGGACTTGAAGTACATCGTTGTAATAGTCATCTCGAAATGGCAAATGCCTATAATGATATTCGTGAAAAAGGCGATGTTATATTGGTAAAAGGTTCCAGAGGTCTTAGAATGGAACGTGTTGTAGAAGAATTAAAAGAACGTGAATAAAAGGTGTATCGGCTGGCTTGGTCTAGCCGTAATGCCTATTTAAAGAATAGGGGAGTAATATGATTTACCACATTCTATTAGCATTTGTAGTGACTTTTATAATTACATTAGTGTTGGGCAAGGTTGGCATTCCTATGCTTAAATCTTTACATGCCCAACAAAGTATACGTGAGGAAGGCCCTGAAAGCCATCAAGCTAAGGCTGGTACGCCAACTATGGGAGGTGCTTTTATGATGCTTGCTCTTACGACTGGAGTGGCTATTTTTGCACCATGGAATGTGGCCACAGGCATGTTATTATTCCTTACTCTGGGGCATTGTTTACTCGGTTTCTTTGATGACTTTGTAAAAGCCGTAAAAAAACGTAATCTTGGTTTAACAGCAAAACAAAAATTGCTAGGTCAATTTATTTTAGCGGCTATTTTTTGCTATTTTATAACTGAAATTATGGTGCTTCCTACAACCTTGTGGATCCCTGTTATAGATGCTCATGTGCAATTAGGCTTTGCTTATTATATTTTAGCTTTCTTAATTATTGTAGGTGCTACAAATGCCGTGAATCTAACGGATGGACTTGATGGTCTAGCTTCTGGTACGTCTGCAGTAGCAGCTATTGCTTTTTCTGTTATTGGTCTCATGATTTATTCCACAGAAAACTCTGTGGCTGCTGAAAGTGTAGCTTACTTTGGAGCTATTGTGACTGCTGTATGTCTTGGCTTCTTAGTATTTAATATAAACCCAGCTAAGGTTTTCATGGGGGACACTGGTTCTTTAGCCCTTGGTGGCGCTTTTGCAGGTATGGCGATTTTAACAAAAACAGAATTACTACTCGTGGTTATTGGTGGTATTTTTGTGATGGAAGCCTTGTCTGTTATTATTCAGGTTATTTCCTTTAAAACTCGTGGTGTTCGGGTGTTTAAGATGAGTCCAATTCACCATCATTTTGAGTTATCTGGCTGGTCCGAGCAAACCGTAGTAAACCGCTTCTGGTTTGGTGGTGCAGTTCTAGCCGTGTTAGGCGTTGTATTAGCTACTGTTACCCTTTAGTTTTGAAAAATAAATTACCTTAATTAATTTATGGTTAGAATGGGGAAAATACTTAACTTGAACGGCATTTAATGGTATTCTTATAAAATAAGGTAAATTTCGTTCTTACTTAGTATATTTGGGTGATAGAAATGGATTATGGAGAGAAAAACATTCTTGTTCTTGGCGCTGGTTCAAGCGGTATCGGTGCTGCATGGGTATTGGCACAATTGCATGCAAATGTCGTATTAAATGATTATAAACCTGTAGAATTTGAATCATCTACGCGTAAGAAATTAGATGATGCAGGTGTAACGATTATTACAGGTAGACAGGATAATAGTTTGCTTAATGGTGTCGATCGCATCGTTATCTCTCCAGGAATAGCCTTATCTATTCCTATTGTGCAAGAGGCGTTTAATCGTCATATAGAGGTGGTAAGTGAAGTTGAGCTTGCCTATGATGTTTGTAAATCACCTATTCTTGGTGTGACAGGGACAAATGGTAAAACTACGACCACAACATTGTTGACTCAAGTTATGGAGTCCACAGGATTGCCTATAAAAGTAGGTGGAAATATCGGTGATTCTCTCAGTGAAGCTGCTTTCAATATGCCTGAGGGTGGTTATTTAATCGCTGAATTATCAAGTTATCAACTAGAAACAATTAAATCTTTTTGTCCTCTAGGTGCCATTGTATTGAATGTAACGCCTGACCATTTAGCGCGCCATAAAACAATGGAAAATTATGCGGCTGCTAAAGCACGCATTTTTATGAACCAAAATGCTGAAAATTTTGTTGTTCTTAATGATGACGACCCTATTGTGGCAGCTATGAAAAAGGATGTACATAGTAAAATTCTTAGCATTAGCCAACACCATAAGGTTGAATGTGGTGCTTATTTTGAAGGAAATACTTGCTATGCCGTGTTAAATGGTAATGTTATTTTTGTAATTGATACAGAACAGATTCATATCAAAGGCGCCCATAATATTGAAAATATTTTATCCGTTATTGCCTTAACCTACGCTTTGGGTGTTGATGTAGAACGTATTAAGCGTACAATTGAAAATTTCCATGGTGTAGAACACCGTTTAGAACGTGTTACTACAATCCATGATGTAACATTTTATAATGATTCGAAAGCAACCAATACTGATTCTGTAGTAAAAGCATTGGATGCCTTTGATAAACCTGTTATTTTGTTGGCTGGTGGCCATGACAAAATGACACCTTTAGAAGATTTTATGAACGTAGTGAAGAAGAATACTAAAGAGGTCATTTTTATGGGCGAAGCTGCGGAACGTTTTGAATCAGTTGCTACAAAAGTTGGGGTAACGAATATTCATCGCGCTCAATCTATGAAGGAGGCTGTTGAACTAGGCTATAAACTAGCTGAGCCTAGTGATATTGTTTTGCTTTCACCAGCATGCTCAAGTTTTGACTGGTACAGTTGCTTTGAAGAACGGGGCGACGATTTTAAAAAATGTGTTAAAGAACTAGAGGAAAGGGGCTAAGGGAGTGAAACGAATCATTATTTCTGGCGGTGGCACGGGTGGTCATATTTATCCAGCCATTACGATTTACAAGGAAATTATGAAACAGCAACCTGATGCACAGGTCCTCTATGTAGGAACGAAACATGGGTTAGAAGCTGATTTAGTACCAAAGGAAAATATAGAATTTGTTACATTACCAGTACAAGGTTTACAGCGAAAACTGTCTTTAGGTACTTTAGTAACTATGGGGAAAACAGCGTATTCACTTATAAAGGCTAATTCTATTATTTCTAGCTTTAAACCTGATGTGGTTATTGGGACTGGTGGCTATGTATGTGGTCCTATCTTGATGGCTGCAGCTTTGCGTAATATTCCTACACTTATTCAAGAACAAAATGTAATTGCTGGCATTACTAATAAAATTTTAAGCCGTTTTGTAGATGTAGTTGCTGTTGGTTATAATGAAGCAGCAAAATCATTTGATAAGGCAAAGCAAGTTGTATATACAGGAAATCCAGTGCGTCCCGATGTATTGGTAGATTCTCGTGTAGAAGGTCGTAAGCATTTTGGTCTATCCGATGATATCTTTACGGTTCTTATTGCCGGTGGTTCTCGTGGAGCTAGAACTATTAATAATGCCATGATAGATGTTCATAAACATTTTCAGGGTAAGGACGGCATTAAATTAATTCATATTACCGGTAATGGGGAATATACATCAGTATTAGAAAAATTAGGAATTAATGATGAATCTGGTTTGGGGGAATCATCGTTGATTTTGCCATATTTACACGATATGCCAAAGGCTTTAGCGGCTACTGATTTGGCTGTGTTTAGATCTGGTGCTATCGGTCTTGCTGAATTGGCAGTACGCGGTATTCCATCTGTATTGGTGCCATATCCATATGCAGCAGAAGATCATCAAACGTATAATGCTCGCATCTTTGTACAAGAGGGAGCAGCACATATGATTGTTGACAAGGTTTTGACGAGCCATGATTTGATTGGTGAAATTGAAATGTTTATGGCAAACCGTGAATTGTTAGCTCAAATGGGGGCTAGTGCTTTGCATTTAGGTAAACCAAATGCGGCTCATGATATTGCTGAACTAGCACTATCTATTGCGAAATAGTTAAGGAGAGTTATTATGTTAGAAGGTATCCATAAGATTCATCTCATCGGTATAGGTGGATCTGGTATGCGCGCTATTGCGAATATTTTAATTCAAAAAGGATATGAAGTATCTGGTTCTGATGTGAAAGAATCTGATGTAATTGAACGATTTAGACAAATGGGGGCTACCGTTCATATTGGTCATAATGCTGATTATGTGAATGGTGTAGATGCTGTAGTTCGTTCTACTGCTATTCGTGAAGATAATCCTGAAATTGTAGCGGCTAAGGAACAAGGAATCACTATTTTACATCGCTCTGATATTGTAAAAGCAGTATTGGATGTAACGAATGGTATCGCTGTAGCTGGTGCCCATGGAAAAACATCTACTACTTCTATGATAGGTCAAATTCTCGTAGAAGGTGCGATGGATCCAACGGTGATTATTGGTGGTGAAGTTGATTATTTAAAGGGGAGTAGTTGCTTAGGTGCTGGTGAATATTCTGTTGTAGAAGCAGACGAAAGTGACGGATCATTCTTAAAATTAAAACCAAAGACTATTGTTATCACTAATATAGAAGATGATCATATGGATCATTATAAGACAATGGATAATTTGCTTAATGCATTCTGTCAATTTGTTGAAACATTACCTATGGACGGTAAGGCTGTTGTATGTGGTGATAATGACAATATTCGTGACATCATGGGTAAGGTTGATCGCCAATTTATTACCTATGGTTTAGAAGAAACTAATGATTATGTAGCTAAAAATATTCATTACGAAGATAGCTCACTCGTATATGATGTAGTCCATAAGGGGGCCAACTTGGAGCGCATATCTTTGCGTGTACCTGGAAATCACAATGTACTGAATTCGTTAGCTTCCTTTATTGTGGCTCATGAATGTTGTCATGTTCCTGTTGCTTCTATTGTGAAAGCCCTTGGTAAGTTTATTGGTGCTAAACGCCGTTTCGAAACAAAAGGTCATGTAGCTGGCGTATGGGTTGTCGATGATTATGCTCATCATCCAACAGAAATTAAGGCTACTTTGAAAGCGGCAAAAGAATTAGAAAAACATCGTGTGATTTGTGTATTCCAACCACATCGTTATTCTCGTACATTTTTGTTGAAAGATGAATTTGCTACTGCTTTCACCAGTGCGGATGAAATCTATATGACAGATATCTATAGTTCTGGTGAAGATCCTATTGAAGGTATTGATGGTCATACTATCCCTAATGCTATTAGTGAAGCGACACAGCAACATGTAAATTATGTGGAAGATGTAAATGATTTACCTGCTATTCTTGCTAAAGTAGTTAGACAAAATGATTTAGTTATCACTATGGGGGCGGGATCCATTAATCAATATGGGCCAAAATTATTAGCATTATTGGAAGAAGGTTTACAATGAAAGATAAGCATATCATCGTATTAATGGGGGGGCCTTCTGCAGAAGCAGAGGTATCTCGTCGTACTGGCGCTGCTATTGCAGATGCTTTAAAAAGCAAAGGTTATCATGTATCTACATTGGAGTTAAATCCAAAAACTGTATTGCAAGATATTGAAAACTTGAAGGGTGATGTTGTATTCAATGCAATCCATGGCCGCTATGGTGAGGATGGCGCTTTACAAGGCGTTCTTGAAATGGCTGAAATTCCCTATACTGGATCAGGTATCATGGCTCATTCTGTGGGTATGAATAAAAAAGTAAGTAAGGATGTGTTTAAAGGTGCACATATCCCTACAGCAGAATCCATTTCTTATAATGGTAATTTGCAATCTAAAGAAGATATCATTAAACATATTGAAGATACTTTTTCCTTGCCAGTTGTATTAAAACCTGCTACACAAGGCTCTAGTATTGGCGTAACTATTGTAAAAGAACAAGATCAATTGGCTAAGGCCGTTACTGAGGCCCTTACATATGATCCAATTCTCGTAGTTGAACAGTTTTTAAATGGTCGTGAATTTACTGTATCAGTGCTTGATGGTAAAGCATTGGCAATTATTGAAATTCGTCCACACTCTGGTGAATATGATTATGCAAGTAAATACACAGCAGGGGCCACCGATTATTTGGTACCTGCACCAATTAGTGAAGACATGACAAAAGAGATGCAAGCTATTGGTGAACTTGTATATCGTGAAGTACAAGCGAGTGGCGCAATTCGCGTTGATGTTATGACTGATGATAAAGATAATATGTATGTATTAGAATATAATACAATTCCAGGGATGACTGCTACATCTTTAGTGCCTAAGGCAGCCAAGGAGATGGGCATTGATTTCCCTGAATTATGCGAAAAAATATTATTAACAGCAGGTTATGGGAAATTCTAAGAACTAATATATGTAAGGAGTGTAGTTATGGATGAGTTGAATCAACATCCACCCGCCTCAGAGTCAAAGGAGTCTGCTACTAATACTACGGAATTACTCCATGAGCAGGAGCATGATTCAATCTATAATGATGAACATAATTCAATCTATAGAAATGAACGGGATTTTGCGCATAATCATGAGCGAGAATTAGTTCGTAATCATGAACGGGAGAAAGCAGAGGTTAGAAAGAAGTTTCTAAAAATAGGTGGTGTTGTAGCCCTAGTGTTAGTTGGGTTATTTACACTTCCGATTCCACTTGGTTCTATAAAGGTTGTTGGCTCTGATAAAGTGACTGTACAAGATGTTGAGGTTGCCGGTGATATTGGGGAACCGGTAAATATACTTCGCATCAATAGGGAAACATTACGAAATCGCCTATCTAAAGATCTTCGTGTTGAAGATGCTCAAATAAGTTATGAATTGCCATTGACTATGGTTATTCGCATCGCTGAGCGAAAGGGGATTTCTGTTATACCCGCACAATTTGGATATTTAACATTGGATAAAAATGGGCAAGTTATTGCATCTGATAGTGTTATAGAAGATACGACGGTGCCGATGATTTCTGGTGTTAAAGGTGGTAATATACTATTAGGTGATGTGGTTACTGATAAGCCTATCGTTCAGGTTCTTGATTATCTGCGAGCTTTAGATGATGATACGTTTAAACAAATTGCAGAGGTTAATATTGGTGATCCTGATAATATATTGGTATATACCGTATCAGGAATACAAATTCGACTAGGTGATGGTACAAATCTTAAAGATAAAGCCGAGTTAACAGCTGCTATGTTAAAAGATTTGCCAGAAACACAAGGTAAGGTTGAATATATTGATGTTAATCCATCATCTCCATATATCAAGACTGATAGGATAACAGTGCAACCAAAATCTAATAAAAATAATAAATCTAAGCCAGACACCAGCCAATCTGACAAGACAGATACATCAAAACAAAATGATAATACGTCTAAATCAAAGCAAGACTAGTTATTGGCAGAAATAAAAAGGTGGAATAATGTTGTGAAACATGAACGATGGGCTATAGGTCTCGTTAGTTTTATATTAGGGTTTATGGTGGTAACCCAATATAAGATGACACAAGATAATATTGAAGAAAATATACGGTTGCAACGAACCGGTGATTTGGTGGCTCAGTTAAAGGATGCGGAACAAGAAAAAGACGCATTATTAAAACAAATAGACCAGTTAAGGGCTAATGGGAATGGTTCTGAGCCAGATGAATCCTTACGTAGAAAAGCAGCTTTAACTAATGTTAAGGGGCCTGGTGTAACCGTGTTGATAGAGGATAGTTCTAAACCGATTCAAAGTGGAGAAAATCCTAATTTATACGTAATTCACGATGAGGATATATTGCGTATTGTCAATGAATTGCGGGCCGGCGGTGCAGAAGCATTAGCTATTAATGATCAACGATTGATTGGTACTTCAGAAATTCGTTGTTCGGGGCCAACTATTACTGTTAATGGCAAAGTCTATGGTGCTCCGTTTACGGTTAAGGCCATAGGTGATCCGAAGACGTTAAATTCTGCGTTAACCATGCGTGGTGGCATAGTAGACTCCTTAAAACATTGGGGAATAAAGGTAACTATAAAAGAAGAACAGTCTGTAGCAATTCCTGCTTTTACAGGTTCTTATAGGGAAGAACACCTACAATCTAATGAGTTAGGAGGTAAAGAATGAATATATACATCTTTGCTATTGTAGGTCTTATACTAGGTGTTGTGGTGGGATGGTTAACACCATTACATATTCCTGCAAGTTATGCTAACTATACATCTGTAGCTGTTTTAGCTGCGCTAGATGCCGTGTTTGGCGGTAGTAGAGCCGCTTTAGAACGGGTCTTTGATTTGAGCAATTTTATTACTGGATTTTTTTCCAATGTAATACTCGCAGTCGTGCTTGTATATGTAGGTGATTTAATTGGGATTAATTTATATTACGTAGCGCTCATTGGATTTGGATTACGGGTGTTTATAAATCTAGCTGCGATACGCAAGAACATTATGACTAAACGATTCTAATAATTATGATTCGATTATAGTTGTAGTGGAAAGTTTTTAAATTATAGTGTAAAATAAATGTAATTGTTATAATTAACTCAGTATATAAATAGAAACATTCAAATTTATATTGACAAAATAGATAACGATAAGAGGAGGAAGTGCAATGTCTGATTTTGCAAATATTAAAGTTATTGGTGTAGGTGGCGGCGGTAATAACGCTGTTAATCGCATGGTTGAAAGCGATCTTAAAGGTGTTCAATTCTTGTCCGTTAATACAGAAAGCCAAGTGCTTGAATTATCCAGAGCGGATGTGGCTATTCAAATTGGCGAAAAAGTAACTAAAGGTCTTGGTGCAGGTGCTAACCCACAAATCGGTGAAGAAGCTGCTCAAGAAAGTCGCGAAGACATCATGAAGGCTCTTGAAGGTGCGGATATGGTATTCGTAACTGCTGGTATGGGCGGTGGTACAGGTACTGGTGCGGCTCCTATCGTTGCTGAATGTGCTAAAGAAGTTGGTGCATTAACTGTAGGTGTTGTAACTAAACCTTTCGCATTTGAAGGTAAACGTCGTCGTGCACAAGCTGAAAAAGGCATTGAGTTCTTAACTCAAAAAGTTGATACAATTATCGTTATTCCTAATGACAAATTGTTACAAGTTGTAGATAAAAAATGCTCTTTGTCCGATGCATTCCGTACAGCTGATGAAGTACTTCGTCAAGGTATTAAAGGTATTTCCGACTTGATTCAAGTTCCTGGTTTAATCAATCTTGATTTTGCAGATGTTAAAACTATCATGACTGAGCAAGGCGAAGCGTTGATGGGTATCGGTGTGGGCGAAGGTGAAAACCGTGCTGCAGATGCTGCAAAAATGGCTATCAATAGTCCATTGTTAGAAACTTCTATCGATGGTGCAAAAGGTATCTTACTTAACATCACTGGTAGCTCCAACTTGAGCTTGTTCGAAATTAACGAAGCTGCTGAAATCATTTCCGATGCTGCAGATCCTGATGCAAACATTATCTTTGGTTCTGTTATCGACGAAAACTTGGGCGATAAAGTACAAATCACAGTTGTTGCAACTGGTTTTAACTCCAGTGCTAAGAGTGTACCAGAATTTGGTAAAACAACTACTACACGTCCAGCAAGTACATCTGCACCTACAAGCGGTATCCCTGATATCCCTGTATTCATGAAACGCTAATAATTGATAGATATACTTACCATATTATAAAATGTAACTTATTAAGACACATATTTATATGTGTGTATAGGAGGTACCAATGAAAAAATTAGTATTATTGTCTTTAGCTGCAACAGTAGTTGCTGGTAGTGCATTTGCAGCATCCGTACCAGTAACTAAAATGAGTGATAATTCCACAAAAATTCAAGCTGATTATGCATTCAACCAACGCGTATCTAATAGCGGTGGCATTAACAATGATGGCTTTGGCGTATCTTTAGAACATGATTTAAGCAATAAATCTGCTCTTCAATACTCTTATAGCAAAGTAAATGCTAAAAATGGCGATGTAAAAGATCACCAATTGGCTTATGTTTACAAAGTGCATCCTAATGTGAATGTATATGGTGCTGGTACAGCTATCCGTACACATGACACTGAATTAGGTATTCAAGCTGGTGTAATCGGTCATATGCCTTTAACTGATAAAATCAATGGCTTTGCAAAAGCTGGTTGGGGTAATGATATTAAACACAGCTATCAAGTAGGTGCTCAATACGAATTGAAACCTAATATTGATTTGAACGTATACTATGGTATTGATAAATATAGCGTAGATAATAATGATAAAACTACAAAAGGCTTACATGCTGGCGTAGGTTATACATTCTAATCATAAGTAAATAAGTAAAACCACTCATCTTGGATGGGTGGTTTTTTGCATAAAAGATGCATTTTCTATACTTTGTATTTATGTATACAATATTTTTCATGTATACTCATTGTATAAATGTATAAGTTTAGGTATGATAATGTTGTAATTGTTCTTTTTAGTTAGGATGGTGTATGCGATGACAAGTGTAGCAGCGAAACACGCAAAAGGTAAAAAATTAAAAGATGTAATCTTTGTAACGGCTGGACAAGCAGCAGAGGATACAAAGTTAAATGGTCGTGAACTTGTTGTAAATGGTACATTAGGTGCTATTTATGATGAAGAAGGCAAATTAGTGTTCTTAAAAACTGTTAAGGAAGAATATTTAAACTTATCTGATACTGAACATATTGGTTATGCTCCTATTGCTGGTATTCCAGAATATTTAGAAGGTGCGGAAAAGGAATGTTTTGGCGATTCTCGTCCAGATGGTTTTATCCGTAGTATTGCTACTTCTGGTGGTACCGGTGGTATTCATCATTTAGTACATAACTATACAGAACCTGGCGATGAAGTGTTAACAGCAGATTGGTATTGGGGGGCGTACCGTATCATTTGTAGTGATAATGGACGTACGCTTGTAACATATTCTTTATTTGATGAACATAATAACTTTAATCATGATGCTTTCCAACATCGTGTTAAGGAATTAGCTGCTAAACAAACGAATGTTGTAATTCTATTTAATACACCAGGGAATAATCCGACTGGTTACTCTGTAGAGGATAAGGATTGGGACTCCATTCTTAACTTCTTGAAAGAATTAGTGGCTATAGGACGGAATAATGTTATCATTGGTATCGATGTAGCTTATTTAGATTATTCCGGTGAAAAGGAGGATGTGCGTGCATTCTTCAAAAAAATGGGCCACTTGCCTAAGGAAATCCTTGTTTGTGTATGCTATAGCTTATCTAAAGGCTTCACAATGTATGGTCAACGTGTAGGTGCTATGATTGGTATTTCTTCTGATGAAGAGATTGCAGATGAATTCTTAGAAGTGAATAAATCCACTAGCCGTGCTACATGGTCCAATATTTGCCGCCCTGCTATGCGTGCTATGGCTAATATTGTATCTGATCCTGATAAATTTAAAGCCTATGAAGAAGAACGCAATTCATATTATCAATTAATTCGTGATCGAGCTGATATCTTTAAACAAGAGGCGGCAGAAGTAGGATTGCCTATGTTGCCATATCGTGGTGGTTTCTTTATCACGATCCCAACAGATTCCGGAACAGCAATTTGCGAAGAGTTAAAGAAAGAACATATTTATGTTATTGCTTTAGGCAATGGTATTCGTGTTGCCGCCTGTGGTATCCCTAAATTCCAAATGAAGGGGTTAGCAGGGAAAATCTATGATGCTATGAAGCGATTAGGAAAACTATAAAGATATAAAATGCAAAAAGGCACTTCAGTATTTTGAAGTGCCTTTTAGTGTTAGTGAATATCTTTATGTTCTTTAATATCTTGATCTGCTTCTTTAGCTAAACTTTCTAGTGCGCGCTTAGGTGCTGTTCGTTCACCTGTTTTAGGATCAACAAATTCAACGCGATCTAAGGTATCTGTGATTTGTCCTTTAATAAAGCCTAAATAGATGTTATATAGCTCTTTCTTTTCGGCTAATTCTTCAGGTGTTAGTTCTTGACCTGATTTTTTCTTAGCTGCTAGTTCATTTATACGTTTTAATGTATCGTTAATATTGGTCATAATTGCCTCCTGTATTCTATATTAGAATAACATAATTTATTATAACATAGAACTTAATGAATACGTATGGTAAGATATAAATTGTACGAGTTCGTACTTTCACAGGTGAGAAAGGAGTTTATCGTGCGTGTTACGAAAGCAATTAAGGCAGAACAATTAGCATTATTAGAAGAGCATTATTTTGATGCTAAACCTGCTCTTGAATACACAAATGAATTTGAATTATTAGTCGCTGTTGTGTTATCTGCACAGTGCACAGATGAGAGGGTTAACATTGTTACAAAACGATTGTTCCCTGCATTAAATCATCCGGCTAAGATGCTAGAGGTTGGTGTTACAAAACTAGAAGCTCTTATCAAGGATTGTGGTTTGTATAAATCAAAGGCGAAGAATTTGATTGCCACTTGTCATATATTGGTAGAACAATATCATGGAGAAGTGCCACGTGAATTTGATCAGCTCGTTGAATTACCCGGTGTAGGTCGAAAAACGGCAAACGTTGTGGTATCCGTATTATTCGGAACACCAGCTATTGCGGTGGATACACATGTATTCCGTGTAGCAAACCGATTGAAATTAGGTATTGCAAAGACGCCAGAAGAAATGGAACAAAAATTGCAAAAGGCTATACCAAAAGAGAAGTGGTCTGCAGCTCATCATTGGCTGATTTATCATGGACGACGTGTTTGTAAAGCTCGTAAGCCTCTATGTGAAACTTGTTTTTTACATCATCTTTGTCCGTCAGCAGGAAAGGTTTAATATGAAAAAGAATAATGAAGAACTAATTGCCCTTTGTGCTCAATATGGCATAGAAGGTATTGATATCGTCAACGAATTAATGCGTTTTAAAGTATTAGATCAATTGCTTTCTAGCAATGCGAATTCTCGTGAATGGGGTGTTACACCAGAGGACTTATATGGATTAGCTGAGAAATCTACGGTGGAATCCTTTGGACCTATTCCATATGATGTAAATACTTTTCGTGCATTGTACGGCCCTTCATTTACGGTAGAACTCTTTGATTTTATTAGTGATACTGGAATTCTAGATGGTCTTGATGTAGGAACTATATGGGAAACACCTGTTCGTGAAAGTATAGAAAGTCATAGTAAAACAGGAGAGCTCGTCTTATATGCGTATGTAGAAGAATACGCTGGCATGATAGATGAAATTTTACAATCTTATGAGGATAAAAAGGTTGTCCTCTATACAGCATCTCCCGTATGTTATAGCATTATCTCTCGATTGTATCCAATGGCTCAAATTATTAATCAATGGCCTCATCGCAGCTATTTTGATCATATCTTTACAGGTACGGTTGGTATGTTCCAATCTTCTGAAGATATCGTAGAAGAGGTAGCTAATGGTTTGCATAATTTAGTACCGGAAGGTACCGCTCAATTATTCTTACCTGCTACGATGGCTCAAAATCAATTAGGCTTAAATAATATGGCTTTACAATTCTTTTTGAATCAAAAGCGTGTGGAGTCTATTCGTGAATGGGTTCCTTTGGGGGCTTATGAAATTACTTATGGTAAGTATGATGTTAAAAAGATGCGTGTAGGCCTTCAAGAACGAGTAGGTGATGAATGGAAATCTATTAATTATATTCCATTGCCTCATGGTGTATTTGCTCAATTACCAGTATTTACTGTATTAAATTATGGCTTATCCTTACGCTCTATCTTATTACCTGGCGGTCAAACTGATGTTGCCTTGGGTCAGGATGGTATTTATTGTCTTGATGGTCGTGTATCTGAATTAGGAAGAGCAGCTCTTCGCGAGAATGGTGCCTACTATTTAGCATTTACTCGTCATAGTGACCATGTAGATGTGGCATTAGGTACAGATATACCTAAATCTGGTGTATATTGGATGTTCCCAGATGCAGAGTTAGCTTACATGTGGTACACATACTTCTCTAGCACTATTGGACAAACCTTGATACAAGAAATCTCTATGCTCGTTCAAACAGAAGAATCCTTTGGATACATGCTGAGCAGCGTGCGTCGTCGTGTACTCGATGTGAAGGACGAAGCATTGTTAGTTAATGCAGTTCAATCTATTGATACAGCATATAATGAAGCTATTAATGCTGCACGTGCATCTTGGCAAGAGAATATAAACTCCTTAGGCGCTGATGTTATGCCTCCAACAGTTTCTATTGACATTGAAGATTACAGTGACTATAAAAAATAATTGTCAATATAGGTAATTTAGTTTACAATATATCGTATCTGTTTTAGAACTAAGAAAATAAACTTGACACATAGTGTACACTGTAATTAGGTGAGGAGGGAGGCAAGAATGGCTGTTATTAATTTCGAGATTTTCAAAGTTATCGGTACATTATCTGAAGATAAAGATGGCTGGAAAAAACAACTTACATGTACAAGCTGGGGAAAATATAATCCTAAATTTGACCTTCGTGCTTGGGATAGCGAATATACAAGCATGAAAAAAGGGATTACTCTTTCCTTAGAAGAATTGATTGCATTGCGCAATCTTTTAAATGAAAGTGATTTAGAAACTATTTTGGCGGAAGCGATTGAAGAAAAACAGGCTTCTAAAGAGTAGTTTCTTGATTTGTGCGTCCTATCGTGCTATAATCTATAAGAATAATATTGATTGCTGGAAAGAGGTGTATAGAATGAAACAAGGTATTCATCCAGACTATAAAGAAGCTACAGTTACTTGCGGTTGTGGTAACACATTCAAAACTGGCTCTGTAAAAGAAGACCTTCGTGTAGACGTTTGCTCCAAATGCCATCCGTTCTTCACTGGTCAACAACGTGCGGCTCAAGCTCGTGGTCGTATCGAACAATTTAACAAACGTTACGGTAAATAATAGTTTATGTAGCGAAACAATTATTGGCAGGGCTTTGGGCTCTGCCTCTATTTGTTTATGAAAGGAAATCCGTTGGAAAAAGAACGTATTAAGAAGTTCGTTGGTGGACAGGCCGTTATTGAAGGCGTCATGATGCGTGGGCCAGGATATACGGCAACAGCTGTACGTGAACCTTCTGGTTCTATTGTGGTGCAAAAGGAAGCAACCACGTCCATTCAAGATCGATATCCTATATTAAAGAAACCATTTTTACGAGGCTGTGTTGCCTTATATGAATCTCTCGTTATCGGTATGAAGGCATTATCCTTCTCTGCAAAAGCAGCTGGTGATGAAGAGGAAGAAATGTCTAATAGTGAAATTGTCATAACCATGATTTTTTCAACTCTATTTGCGATTGCTTTGTTTGTAGCCCTTCCTACATTTGTAGTTAAATTTATTCCTGGTATTCAAGATAATCACTTTATTTTGAATCTTGTGGAAGGTGCTATACGATTGGCTCTGTTTTTACTCTATATTTGGGGTATTGGTTTAACAAAGGATATACAACGCGTATTCCAATACCATGGCGCAGAGCATAAGACCATTCATGCTTATGAAAATAATCTACCATTGACCGTAGAAAATGTGCGTACCCAATCTCGATTACATCCGCGATGTGGCACGAATTTTCTACTCATTGTAATGGTAGTTAGTATATTTGTATTTGCTTTTTTAGGCTGGCCTAATTTACTAGAACGCATCGTATCACGCGTGTTGTTGATGCCTGTTGTAGCAGGTATTGCCTATGAATTTATTCGTTTTGCAGGACGTAGTGAAAGCTCTTTTGTGAAATCTCTTGTTAAACCTGGTTTAGCATTGCAATATATGACGACTAGAGAACCAGAAGCAGATCAAATAGAGGTAGCAATTCGCGCATTAGAGGAGGTACGTCCTCCAGAAGAAGATGCTTATGAAGATGATATACATTAAGATTGAGGTTACATATGTTAGTAGATAAATTACAAGTCATCGAAGATAAATTTATGGATCTTGAGCAGCGCATCAGTGATCCTGAAGTTATTGCACGTCAAGATGAATGGCGTAAATTGACACGTCAACATTCGCAACTATCTGAAACTGTAGAAACTTTTAGAGAATATAAAAAGGTTCTTCAAGGCCTTGAAGAGGCTATGGAAGTTATCGAAGATAAATCGATGGATGAAGAGTTCCGTGAAATGGCTCAAGAAGAATTAAAAGAATTAAAGCCACAAAAAGAGGAATTGGAAGAAAAGTTACAAATTCTCTTGCTACCAAAAGATCCTAATGATGATAAAAATATTATCATTGAGATTCGTGGTGGTGCTGGCGGTGATGAAGCAGCTTTGTTTGCAGGTGATTTATTCCGCATGTACACAAAATATGCAGAAAGCCAAGGCTGGCGCTGTGAAATCATCGATTCTAATGTACCAGAACTCGGTGGATTTAAAGAGGTTGTTTTCTCTGTAGATGGGGAAAGTGTATACTCTAAGATGAAATTCGAGTCCGGTGTACATCGTGTACAACGTGTACCAACAACAGAAACACAAGGTCGCGTACATACATCTACCGTAACCGTAGCGGTATTGCCAGAAATGGAAGATGTAGATATCGAAATTAATGATAAAGATCTTAAAATTGATACATATTGTGCTAGTGGCGCTGGTGGTCAGCACGTTAATAGAACAGAATCTGCTGTGCGTATTACACACTTACCATCTGGTATTGTTGTAGCGTGCCAAGATGAACGGTCTCAGCTTAAAAATAAGGATAAAGCTATGCGTGTATTGCGTGCTAAATTACAAGACCAAGCTGAACAAGAGGCTCAAGCTAGCATGGCTGCAGATCGTAAGAGCCAAGTCGGCACTGGTGATCGAAGTGAACGTATTCGTACGTATAACTATCCACAAGGCCGTGTAACAGATCATCGTATTAACTTAACACTCTATAAATTAGATGCTGTGTTAAATGGCGATCTTGATGAAGTAATTCAAGCCTTAAATGCTGCAGATCAAGCAGCTAAAATGCAGGAGGCTAACACAAATGCATAAGGAGATTTGGACAATCGGTCGTATTCTCCAGTGGACAGAGCAGTACTTTCAAAGCAAGGAGATGGATACACCTCGACTTGATGGGGAAGTACTGCTTTCTCACGTTTTAGGCAAAAATCGTATTTATTTATATACGAATTATGATCAACCCCTAGAGCAAGAAGAACTTGATCGATTTCGACCATTAGTTATTGAGCGTGCCAAAGGTTATAGTGTGGCATCCTTGACAGGGAAAAAGGACTTTATGGGACTTACCTTTGCCGTTAATGATAAGGTCTTAATTCCACGTCCTGATACGGAAACCTTAGTGGAGTACGTATTAGGTGCTTATCATCAGCAAGATTCTATTCGAATTCTTGATATGTGTACCGGCCCTGGAACAATTTTATTGAGTCTTTTACATTACCTGCCTGCTGCAACAGGTGTAGGTTTAGATATTTCCAAAGATGCACTCATAGTGGCGAATCAGAACCAAGAGTCTTTTAAATTAGAAAATCGCAGTGAATTTTATGAGTCAGACATGTTTTCTTATTTAGAAAATCATGGTGAACTTTTTGATGTAATTGTGTCTAATCCTCCATATATTCGTTTAGAGGATAAAAAAATCTTGTCTCCTGATGTTCTTAATGAACCTCATATTGCATTATTTGGTGGTGAAGATGGTCTTGATTTCTATCGACAACTAGCTAATCAATGTCAGCATTATCTTAAACCTCATGGTTTAGTGGCCTTTGAGGTAGGGTATGATCAGGCCGATGAGGTAAAATGTTTATTAGACGCAACTGGTTTATATAGAGAAACAGCCTTTGTAGCCGATTTATCTGGTATCAATCGTGTTGTAACGGCACGTGTGAAAGGATGAGATTGTGGAAACTAAGATTATTAGTGAACTTACAACAGAAAATTTACACTTAGTTGCAGAATCTTTGCGTCGTGGTGAGGTTGTTGCTATTCCTACGGAAACCGTATATGGTCTCGGTGCTAATGGGCTTGACGAGGCGTCTATGGATAAGATTTATGCCGCTAAAGGACGTCCCTCAGATAATCCATTAATATTACATGTACCAAATGCTGACAGTATTAAGCCTCTTGTAAAAGAGATCCCCGATACGGCATATAAATTAATTGATGCCTTTTGGCCGGGGCCGTTGACGATTACCTTACCAAAATCTGACCTAGTACCTGATCGTGCTACTGGAGGATTAGATCGAGTTGCACTACGGTGTCCTGATCATGATATTTGTCGTGAAGTATTATCTTTAGCGGGTGTTCCAATTGCAGCCCCTAGTGCTAATATTTCAGGTCGCCCAAGTCCGACTACGGCACAGGCTGTATATGATGATATGAACGGTCGCATTCCTTATATTGTAGATGCAGGAATCTGTACAATTGGTGTCGAATCTACAGTTGTGGAGGTTCGAGAAGATGGTGTAACCATATTAAGACCTGGTGGTATCACTAAAGAAATGCTAGAGACTGTAGTAGAGAACGTGGTATATGATCCCTTTTTATCATCTCAAACTGAAGCACCAAAGGCGCCAGGTATGAAATATAAACATTATGCTCCTGATGCTCCTATGCGTGCCTTTATAGGGACTCCAGATGATGTAGCAGATGCTTTTACAAAGGTTATTCGGGAACGAGAAAATAATCGAGGTGCATTCCTTGTTAGTGAAGAAACATATGACCTACTAAAGGGCAATGTGAAGGGCGAATTTCACGTATACGGACATCATGGTGATGCAGTTAGATTAGCCCATAATTTTTATAAATCATTACATTATTTTAATGAATGTGGTGTAGACTATATTTTGGCAGAAGGCGTTGAAAATTCAGGCCTTGGTGTAGCCGTAATGAATCGAATGGACAAAGCTTGTGGTGGACAGATTATCTATTTATAAGTAATTATGTAGAATTTATTATGTCCATTCATAATAGAAAAATGTCTTTACATATTGGATGTATTTGCTATAATGTATAAATAGCCACAAATATTGTGGTAGTAAGGATGTCATTATGAATATTTTATATGTATGTACTGGTAATACCTGCCGAAGTCCTATGGCAGAAGGTATTACGCGGGCTTTAGCAAATGAGCAAGGTCTAGATGTGAATGTGTTTTCCGCTGGATTATTTGCTGCCTATGGTGCTAAGCCTACAGAACAAGCTGTGATTGCGATTCAATCTATCGCTGATATTTCTGGTCACGAATCAAGACCTCTTACCATGGATCTTGTAAATAAAGCGGATTTAATTATTGGCATGACACAGGATCATAAATCCGTGTTGCTTCGTCAATTTCCCTTTGAGGAATATAAAATTAAAACGCTTGCTGATTGGGGGCATGGTGCTGGGGACGTGGTAGACCCATTTGGTTCAGATCAAGTAATGTATAATCAATGTGCTGAGCAGATTTATAATCTTGTAAAAGCCGGGTTAGCGTCATCTAAAGAATAGGAGATAGGGCTATGAAAATTGCTGTTGGTTGTGATCATGGTGGATTACATTTAAAACAAGAAATTAAGGAATTATTATCTACATTAGGGCATGAAGTGGAAGACTTTGGTACACATAGTACAGAGTCTTGCGATTATCCTGATATCGCTGAACCCGTAGCTCATGCTGTTGTAGATGGTACCGCAGATCGAGGTATTTTAATTTGTGGAACAGGCATTGGTATTGGCATTGCTGCCAATAAGATTGCTGGTGTTCGTGCTGCTTTATGCCACGATACTTTTTCCGCTCATGCCAGTCGTGAACACAATAATGCAAATATTCTCACTATGGGGGAACGGGTTATTGGACCAGGCCTTGCCAAGGATATTGTTACGATTTGGTTAAATACCGAATTTGAAGGTGGGCGTCATGCACGTCGTATTGAAAAAATTTCTGCTCTTGAAAAATAATACATCATTACTTAACTAGTTATTACAATATATTTACATATGTTTTAAGGAGGATTCCTATGAGTTTCTTAGCAAAACAAGACCCTAATATTAAAGCAGTTATCGATCAAGAATTAATGCGTCAACGCGATAAATTAGAAATGATCGCTTCTGAAAATATCGTATCCCAAGCCGTTATGGAAGCTCAAGGTAGTGTATTAACTAACAAATACGCTGAAGGTTACCCTGGTAAACGTTATTATGGTGGTTGCGAACATGTGGACGTTGTAGAAACATTGGCTATTGAACGCGCTAAACGCTTATTCGGTGCAGAACATGCGAATGTACAACCACATTCTGGGTCTCAAGCTAACTTTGCTGTATATTTTGCTATGTTAAAACCTGGTGATACTATTGTGGGTATGAATTTGTCCCATGGTGGTCACTTAACACATGGCTCTCCTGTAAACGTGTCTGGTACATATTTCAATGTTGTTCCTTACGGTGTAAATGCTGAAACACAACAAATTGATTATGATGAATTCCGCAAAATCGTGTTAGAATCAAAACCTAAATTGATTATCGCTGGTGGTAGTGCGTATAGCCGTCAAATCGATTTCAAAAAAATGGCTGACGTAGCTCATGAAGTTGGCGCAATCTTTATGGTTGACATGGCTCACTTTGCTGGTCTTGTGGCTGCTGGTTTACATCCAAACCCTGTAGAATACGCTGATATTGTAACAACTACAACACATAAAACATTGCGTGGCCCACGTGGTGGTATGATTTTGTGCAAAGAAGAATATGCAAAAGCTATTGATAAATCTGTATTCCCTGGCATCCAAGGTGGTCCTTTGATGCATGTAATCGCTGCTAAAGCAGTTGCTTTTGGTGAAGCATTACAACCAGAATTCAAAGAATATGCAGAACAAGTTATCAAAAATGCAAAAGTATTGGCTGCTGAATTAATGGCTAAAGGTTTAACTATCGTTTCTGGTGGTACTGATACACATGTTATGCTTGTAGACGTGCGTAACACTGGTTTAACTGGTAAAGAAGCAGAACATCTGTTAGATGAAATTGGCATTACTGCTAATAAAAATACAATTCCATTTGATCCAGCAAGCCCATTTGTAACAAGTGGTGTTCGTTTAGGTACGCCTGCATTGACTACACGTGGTCTTAAGGAAGATGATATGAAAGAAATTGCTGACATTATTGCAGTTGTATTGCAAAATCCAGAAGATACAGCTAAACATCAAGATGCAGCAAAACGCGTAGCAGCATTATGTGAAAAATACCCATTGTATCCTAACTTATAATTTCTAGGATGGATATTGTTTAACTGAATTAAAGGTGAGCGAGAGCTATTCTCGCTCACCTTTTTTGTGCATATATTGGATATATTTATATGGCAAGATTTGTAAATATGTGATAGAGTATGTATGAATAGATAAAGACTGAGATAGAGAAGCTCAGGGTCGGATTATATAATAGGGGGCACAATCATGAACGTTAATGTTATGACACATCCATTGATTCAACACAAGGTTACGTTGATGCGTGATGTACAAACAGGTTCAAAAGATTTCCGCGAGTTATTAGATGAAATTACATTGTTGATGGGGTATGAAATCACTCGTAATTTACCGTTGGAAGATGTAGAGGTGCAAACACCATTAACAAAAATGACGGGTAAACGCATTGCGGGTAAAAAACTAGGAATCATCCCAATTTTGCGCGCTGGTCTTGGTATGGTGAATGGTATGCTTAGCTTGATTCCAACAGCTAAGGTTGGTCATGTAGGTTTATATCGTGATCCAGAAACATTAAAACCTGTTGAGTATTATTGCAAATTACCTACTGATGTGGGAGAACGTGACTTTATCGTTACAGATCCAATGCTTGCTACTGGTGGTAGTGCGGCTGCAGCGATTACGTTGTTGAAAGAAAAAGGTGCTAAGAGCATTAAATTGATGTGCCTTGTTGCAGCTCCTGAAGGTGTAGAGGTTGTTAATAAAGAACATCCAGATGTACCTATTTATGTAGCAGCTCTTGATGAAAAATTGAATGACCATGGTTATATTTTACCTGGTTTAGGTGATGCAGGAGACCGTATCTTCGGTACAAAATAATTTAATAGCTTGTATTGAAATAATATCCTGTTTATAAATAAAAGACGCCCGAAAGGGCGTTTTTTACTTGAATAAAGTTGTAATAAGGTATAAAATAATTATATAGAAGTATTTTTTTATTTATGGTGGGACTGATTTCGTTTATATGGGACGAATATCGTTACTCTTGTCAAAGGGTAAAGGAGGAACCCTATGAATGAGTTGTTAATGGTATGCGAGCGTATAGCACCAGAATTGATGACAGTCTTAAAGGATCGCTACAAGTTATTGAGTCACTTAGCCTATGAAGAGCCTCTTGGTCGTAGAAGTCTGGCAGCGGCGACAGATATTTCTGAACGTGCTGTGCGGTCTCATGTTGACGCCTTGCGTGGCAATGGATTAGTAGAGATTTCTAAGCCGGGGATTTACTTGAGTGCTGAAGGCAGAGACTTAGTTCCTAAATTGAGGGGCATCCTACATGAATATGAGCGTGTTGGTGAATTAGAACAACAATTGAAACATGCACTACATATCGATGATGTCATTATTACACCTAGTGAAGGTTCATTAATGCTCAAGCGATTAGGATTTACAGCTGCTAAGGTAGTGCAACGGATGGTTACAGATGGTTCTGTCGTAGCCGTTAGTGGTGGTAGTACTATGGCGGCAATGGCTGATGAAATGCCTAGTAGTGTATTACACCCTATTGTTGTACCGGCCCGTGGTGGTGTTGGTGAAGTAGTCGAATATCAAGCGAATGTAATCGCCTCTGTATTAGCAGAACGATGGCACGGTTCGTATAAAATGCTGCACTTACCTGATGGGTTGTCAAAGGATTCATTGGACATGCTTGTAACATTGGAACCACAGATTAAGGAAATTAGCGAAGTGATTCATAGGACTGATATATTGGTTTTTGGTATTGGTCAGGCGCTTCATATGGCTGATGTGCGACATATACCAGACGGTGTACGTCAACAATTAGTGGACGGCAATGCTGTAGGTGAAGCATTAGGCCAATATTGCTCTATGGATGGTTCCATTGTATATGCGACGAACAACATAGGGCTTTCATTAAGGGATATAGTAAATATACCGCATGCCGTAGCTGTAGCAGGTGGCTTTGATAAAGCTGGTGCTATTATCAGTGTTATGAGGTCTTGTAAAAAGGGAATCCTCATAATAGATGACCAAGCAGCAGAAGGTATGCGCCAATTACTAAATATTCCTGCGTTATAATTTAGTTTATTTTTTTAGTATTATATAGTTCTTTTGAGGAGGACAAAACAATGGCAGTTAAAGTTGGTATTAATGGTTTCGGTCGTATTGGTAAATGTGTAGTACGTGCGGCAATTAATAATCCAGATGTTGAAGTAGTAGCTATTAATGCGACTGGTGATAATGAGGGTACTGCATTATTGTTAAAATACGATTCCGTACATGGCACAATCCCTAATGAAGTAACATTTGACGATGAAAATATTTATGTAGATGGCAAAAAAATCCGCGTATTCCATGATCGTGATGCTTCTAAATTGCCTTGGTCTGAAGAAGGCGTTGAAATCGTTATGGAATGTACTGGTAAATACCGTGATGCAGAAGAAGCGAAAGTTCATTTAGAACAACCTACAGTAAAAAAAGTGTTGATTTCTGCACCTGGTAAAAATGAAGATTTAACTATGGTTATGGGTGTTAACCAAGATATGTACGATCCTGCAAAACATCATATTATCTCCAATGCATCTTGCACAACAAACTGCTTGGCTCCATTTGCTAAGGTATTATGCGATGAATTTGGCATCAAACGTGGTATGATGACTACTATTCATTCCTATACAAATGATCAAAAAATTCTTGATGCACGTCATAAAGATCCTCGTCGTGCTCGTGCAGCAGCTATGTCTATCATTCCTACAACTACTGGTGCCGCAAAGGCTGTTGCTAAAGTATTGCCTCAATTAAAAGGTAAATTAGATGGTTTTGCATTACGCGTTCCTACACCAGATGTATCTGCTACAGATCTTGTATGTGAACTTGAAAAACCAGCTACTAAAGAAGAAATCAACGAAGCTTTCCGCAAGGCGGCAGCTGGTGAATTAAAAGGTATCCTAGGCGTATCTGATGTGCCATTGGTATCTTGTGATTTTAGCTCCGACCCTCGTAGCTCTATTGTTGATGCTGATTTGACAATGGTTATGGATGGCAACATGGTGAAAGTAGTTTCTTGGTACGATAACGAATGGGGTTATTCTGAACGCCTTATCGATATGGCAGCTTTCGTAGCTAGCAAAGGTCTATAATTGGAGGAATTTCTAGGATGAAACTAACCATTTTAGATATGAATGTAGATAATAAACGCGTATTTGTACGTGTTGATTTTAATGTGCCTATGAAGGATGGTGTCATCACTGATGACACCCGCATTCGCGGTGCTTTGGAAACAATTAATTACTTAATTGATCATAATGCTAAGGTTATTTTGGCATCTCATTTTGGCCGTCCAAAGGGAGAACGCAAACCAGATATGACATTGGCTCCTTGTGCTAAGCGCTTGTCTGAACTTATCAATAAACCAGTTGCCTTCGTAGATGATTGTGTAGGTCCTAAGGTAGAGGAAGCGGTTCAAGCTTTACAACCTGGCGATGTATTGATGCTTGAAAACTTGCGTTACCATAACGAAGAAACTAAAAATGATCCTGAGTTTGCTAAACAATTAGCCTCTCTTGCTGATGTAGCTATCAATGATGCATTTGGTGTATCTCATCGTAATGCAGCATCTGTAGTTGGCATTGCTGATTACATCCCTATGGGTGCAGGTTTCTTACTTAAAAAAGAAATTGATGCACTAAGTGCAGCTGTAGTACATCCAAAAACACCTATGGCTGCCATTATCGGTGGTGCTAAGGTAACAGATAAGATTTCTGTTATTTCCAATCTATTACCTAAGGTAGATGTTATGATTATCGGCGGCGGTATGGCGAATGCTTTCATTAAGGCTCAAGGCTGTAACATCGGTAGTTCCTTATATGAAGATGGTCAAGATGCTATCGCTACAGATTTAGTTATGGAAGCACGCGTTGCAGGTGCTAGATTATTGACACCTGTAGATGCTGTAGTAGCTGATGCTTTTAGCAACGATGCAAATACTAAAATCGTTGATGTTGATCAAATCGAAGATGGCTGGATGATTTTAGATATCGGTCCTAAAACACGTGAACTCTATACAGAAGCATTGGCTAATATGAAAACAATCATTTGGAATGGTCCTATGGGCGTATTTGAAATGGAAAAATTCGCTGCTGGTACTAATGCAGTGGCAAAAGCTGTAGCCGAATCTGATGCGATGACCATCGTTGGTGGTGGTGATTCCGTAGCTGCTATTGAAAAAAGTGGTTTAGCAGATAAAATTAGTCATATTTCGACAGGTGGCGGTGCCTCCCTTGAATTATTGGAAGGTAAGGTTTTACCAGGTATTGCTGCCTTAACTGAGGCATAATATGAGAAAACAAGTTATTGCAGGAAACTGGAAAATGAATGGAACCATTGCATCCGGATCAATCCTGATAGAAGCATTTACTAGTTTCTTAGGTGATAAAGACTTGGACTGTGAGATTGTTGTATGCCCTCCTTTTACTGCGCTTGAGAGAGCTGTATGTTTAACAAAAAATACGCAAGTCAGCGTAGGGGCTCAAAATATGGATTATCATGATGCTGGTGCATTTACTGGTGAAGTATCTCCTTTAATGTTGATGGAGGTTGGCGTGTCTTATGTAATCATTGGACACTCTGAACGACGTGAATATTATGGTGAAACTGATGCGATGGTGAATGAAAAAATTAAGAGTGCTTTTTTCCATAACTTACAACCCATCGTATGTGTTGGTGAAAGCCTTGAACAGAGAGAAGCTAATGAAACAATATCTTTCATTCATGGACAATTAAAACGTGCATTGCAAGATATTCCAGCGGATCAAGTAGAAAAACTGATTATTGCTTATGAACCGATTTGGGCTATTGGAACGGGTAAAACGGCAACTGCAGATCAAGCAGAGAAAGTATGTAAATCCATTCGTGAATATATTGCTGAATTATATACACCAAATGTGGCGGACTTGGTTCGCATTCAATATGGTGGTAGCGTAAAAGCTAATAATGCGCGTGAAATTTTAAGTGAGCCTAATATTGATGGCGCCCTTGTTGGCGGCGCTTCACTGATTGTTGATGAATTTACAAAAATAATCATGGCGGCTCAAGAATTAAGTAACTAATATACTAGAGGTATAAATATGGCAAAATTACAGGCGCCCGTAATGCTAGTCATCCTAGATGGCTTTGGTATGGGGGACCAAACAGATACGACGAATGCCGTAGTACAAGCAAAACCAAGTTATTTTAATTATTTGTGGGATACGTATCCTCATACAACATTACAAGCTTCAGGTCTTGCAGTCGGTTTGCCAGAAGGGCAAATGGGTAATTCAGAAGTTGGGCATCTCAATCTTGGTTCAGGCCGTATTGTATATCAAGACTTAACGCGTATTACAAAGGACGTAGAGAGTGGCGAGTTTTTTCAAAAGCCTGTAATACAAGAGTTATACAAGCATGCTAAACATGGTAAATTACAAATTATTGGCCTTGTATCTGATGGCAATGTACATTGTTCTTTAGAGCATATTAAGGCCGTAATTGCTGGTGCTAAACATGAAGGCATCAAAGAAGTATATGTGCATGCACTTCTTGATGGACGTGATGTGCCACCACAATCGTCAACTACATATATTAAGGAGCTAGAATCTTTTATGGCTGACATAGATTGTGGTAAAATTGCTACTCTTAGTGGTCGATACTACGGCATGGATCGTGATAATCGATGGGATCGTGAAGAACTAGCTTATAACGCTATCGTCAATGGCGTTGGCAATATGGCTAACTCTGCTTTCGAAGCCATCATACAATCCTATGCTGCTGGTGTGAATGACGAATTTGTAGTACCTACCGTTATTGATTCAAAGGGAACTATTTCTGAAGGTGATGCAGTTATTTTCTGTAACTTTAGACCTGATAGAGCCCGTGAATTGACAAAAGCTTTAACTGTACCAGATTTTGATGGCTTTAAGCGCGAGCCTATATCCATTTATATGGCGACGATGACAAAGTATGAAGATGGATTGCCTGTGCATATTGTTTATGAAAAGGATACATTAAATAATACATTAGGTGCTGTTCTTTCGAATGATGGTTATCGTCAATTACGTATTGCTGAAACAGAGAAATACGCACATGTAACATATTTCTTTAATGGTGGTAATGAGGTTCCCTTTGAAGGTGAAGACCGCATTCTTGTGCCTTCTCCAGCGGTTGCAACCTATGATTTACAACCGGAAATGAGTGCTCCAGAAGTGACCGATAAGGTGGTAGATGCTATTCATAGTAAAGCATACGACATGATTATCTTGAACTATGCAAACCCAGATATGGTGGGGCATACAGGTAATTTCGAGGCTGCGGTTAAAGCAATTCAAACCGTAGATGCTGGATTAGAACGTATTGCAAAGGCCATATTAGCCGTTGGCGGACAATTATTGGTTACCGCTGACCATGGAAATGCAGAACAAATGGTTAATCCTGAAACGGGAAAACCTCATACTGCGCATACTACAAATGTAGTTCCATTGATTTTAGTAAGTGAACAGCATAAGCATAACCAGCTTGCATCTGGTAAATTATGTGATATTGCACCGACCATGTTGGCGTTGGCACATATTGACAAACCACATGATATGACTGGTGAAAGTTTATTGATAGATTAATTTAGTATATAAATAAGAGGTATTATTATGGCAGTAATTGAACAAGTCGTAGCTCGTGAAATTTTGGATTCTCGCGGTAATCCTACAGTAGAAGTTGAGGTATGTTTAGAAGATGGTACAATTGCAACTGCTGCAGTTCCATCTGGTGCATCTACAGGTATGTTCGAAGCTGTAGAATTACGCGATGGCGATAAATCCCGTTATTTAGGTAAAGGTGTTTTACAAGCTGTAGACAATGTAAACGCTAAGATTGGACCTGCTATTATTGGCTATGATGCAACTGAACAAGTAGCAATCGATAATTTGATGCTTAAACTTGATGGCACTGACAACAAAGCTAATTTAGGTGCTAATGCAATTTTAGGTGTATCCATGGCAGTAGCAAGAGCGGCTGCTGAATCTTTAGACTTGCCATTATTCTTATATTTAGGTGGCTTTAATGCTAAAGAATTACCAGTGCCTATGATGAACATCTTAAATGGTGGTGCTCATGCTGATAATAATGTGGACCTTCAAGAGTTTATGATTATGCCAGTGGGGGCAAAAACATTTAGCGATGCATTGCGTAGCTGTGCAGAGGTATATCATACATTAAAATCGGTACTTCATGATAAAGGTCTTAGCACTGCTGTAGGTGATGAAGGTGGTTTTGCACCAAACTTGGCTTCTAACGAAGAAGCGCTAGAAGTAATTTGTGAAGCAATTAAACGCGCTGGTTATGAACTTGGTACAGATTTTAAATTAGCTCTCGACGTAGCTTCTAGTGAAATTTATAAAGATGGTAAATATCATCTAGAAGGCGAAGGTAAAGTATTGAGCGCAAGTGAAATGGTTGACTTTTATGAATACTTAGTCGATAAATATCCTATCGTATCCATCGAAGATGGTCTTGCAGAAGAAGATTGGGATGGATGGAAAGTATTAACCGAACGCCTTGGTAAGCGTGTTCAACTCGTAGGTGATGATTTATTCGTTACTAATACAAAACGCCTTGAAAAGGGTATCGACCTTGGCGTAGCTAATTCTATTCTTGTAAAAGTAAATCAAATTGGTACATTAACAGAAGCCTTTGATGCTATGAAAACAGCTAAACGTGCTGGATATACATGCGTAGTATCTCACCGTTCTGGTGAAACAGAGGATACATTTATTGCAGATATCGCAGTAGCTGTTAATGCGGGCCAAATTAAAACTGGTGCACCAGCTCGTTCTGAACGTGTTGCTAAATATAACCAATTACTTCGCATTGAAGAAATGTTATATGAAACAGCACAATATAAAGGTGATGCCGTATTCTACAATTTGAAGAAATAAAATATTCTATTCTTTTTTAGGATAGAAAAACTATAAAGGAGACTCCTTTGAGTAGTAAAAACTCAGGGGAGTCTCTTTTTTTTGATGTTTTTTAGCTACTCGGTACACGTTTTGTGGAATTTTAGAAAATAAACAGGACTTTTTCTTACTATGGAGAATTACCTAGTGCAATAAGCAAAGGTGATGTATAAACACACCGCAAGGTATAAAGGAGGGGGTGACCTTGTATGTAGATGTTGCATTAGATTCAATCATAACTTATGCCATTACAGTTGGTGCTAGTGATATTCACTTTGACCCTATATTAAATGGCATACAAGTAAGACTAAGAATTGATGGATTATTGACCGAGTATATGCTAGTTGATGCTACAGATGCAGATATGCTTGTGAACCGCATCAAGGTATTCAGTGGCATGGATATTAGCGAAAAGAGATTACCGCAGGATGGGCGATGGGAATGGTCAGTGAAATCCTACGCTGTCACTATGCGTGTATCTAGTTTGCCCAGTTTATATGGCGAAGCGATTGTATGCCGATTGATGGGCAACGAAGGGGTACACAAAAATCTATTAGAACTGGGGATGGATGTGGAGCTACAAGAAAAAATCGCAGCGTTATTAAAACGGCCCTATGGACTCATTACAATTTGTGGTCCTACAGGCAGTGGTAAAACTGCTACCTTATATGCCATGCTTCGCATGTTAAATTTAAAAGAAACTAAATTGATATGCTTAGAGGACCCTGTAGAGGCAACCATTGAAGGAGCTATTCAAATAGGTATTAATGAAAAGATTGGCTTTACCTTTTCTAAAGGTCTTCGAACCGTATTACGGCAGGATCCAGATTCAATTATGATTGGTGAAATTCGCGATAATGAGACTGCACAATTGGCTGTTAAAGCTGCGTTAACAGGACATCGTGTGATTACCACAGTTCATACAAACACGGCATTAGGCGTCATAGGTCGTCTTGTGGATATGGGGGTAGAGCCGTATCTTTTACATGCTACACTCATTGGATCACTATCGCAGCGCCTTGTGAGACGAATCGATAGTACAACACATTCCTATCAAGGACGATTAGGCTTATTTGAATATCTGGAAATACCCTTTAGTGATATTGATTGGAATCATGTAGAACAGTATATGTTCACATCGCTCCAAGATTCTGCTCATCTAGCTATTAATTCTGGTATTACAACCTTAGAGGAGGTACACCGTGCAGGAATCTTACTGTGAAAGTAATAATTTTGCTACAACGCATTCCATTATATCTTTAGAAGATGTAATTTCTTTTGCATTAGAAAAAGATGCTACGGATATCCACCTTGAACTAGATAGACCCATTTATATACGGGCTTCAAAAGGATTAGAGTCTATTTCGAGTATATGTAGTAATGATATGATTGCAGATATTTTGTGTCGTTGTGGTATTACACATGATTCCTGGCATTCTGTAGATGATGCTTTTACCAGTAATGGCATTCGTATTCGGGCCCATATTTATAGGGCAAATCATAGTATTTGTGGAACATTGAGATTATTGTGTCACGCTAATCTTTCTCTTGATTCCTCCAAAGACAGTGATGTATTAAAGATGATTTGTGAGTATCATGATGGATTAGTTCTTGTCACAGGTCCTACTGGCAGTGGAAAGTCGTATACCTTGGCTTGTTGCATAGAATATATTAATCAAACTATGAATAAACACATAGTAACACTAGAGGACCCTGTTGAATACGAGTTTATACCAGCCCATTCAATCATCCATCAACGTCAATTAGGTATCGATGTAGATTCTATGTCACAAGGGATATGTGATGCATTACGCGAAGATCCCGATGTAATCATGGTTGGAGAACTGAGGGATAGAGACACCTTAGAAGCTGCTTTACATGCAGCTGAAACTGGGCATCTTGTATTAGCTACGATGCATACGCAGAGGGCTGTAATGGCGGTACATCGTATGATATCTCTATTTCCCGGTGAGCAACAAGATGAAGTGCGCAGTCAAGTTTCGCAAGTATTGCGCGCCGTTATATGTCAGCGTTTGTTACGGTGGGAAACATCGTTTATCACAATACGGGATATTTTACTAAATACTAATGCAGTAGCAAATTTAATTAGGAATCGTAAGGAACCACAAATTGTATCGATTCAGGAGACACAGTCGCCTATGAAAACTTTGGAGATGGCTGTGCGTGACGCAAAAACACAATATGGATCAGCCCAACAATTACATGCTTTATTGGAACAACAACTATCATAGAGGGATTACATGAATGCCTATGACTATACAGTAATAACAACGGATAAGAAAAGAATACAAGGATCGCTATGGGCCGATTCCAAAGAAGAGGTAAGAACTAAACTAAAATTAGAGGGATATGTCATTTGTAGTATCTCCCAATCATCTACTAAATCGGTGAGTTGGAGTCATAAAGAGGTGAGTACCACAGCATATCAACTTGGTTTATTGCTACAATCTGGTATTTCACTTCGGCGTTCATTAGAATTATTGACGGAAGGTTCTAAAACGATGCTGTATCGCTCATTATACGAGGGTATACAACGAGGTCAATCTTTATCAGAGGTACTTCGACAAAAGGGGTTTCCTCCTATAGCATTAGCGCTGCTTGAAAGTGGTGAAATGTCAGGGAATGTAGGGGAATCTTTACAATATATAGCATCCTATTACGAACGAGAACGTAAATATCGTCAAAAGATTCTAAGTGCGATTTCATATCCTTTATTTTTACTTGTTCTTATGAATGTATTCTTTTTGGTAACTATATTGTTTATCATCCCATCGTTTACCCGTGTATTTGCAACTATGCATATAGAATTGCCATGGATGACAAAAGGCTTATTTGTATTAGGAACTTCCCTTCGAGAACATCCATTGATATATGTGGGGATACATGCCGTTGTTATCGGATTATTGATATATGCTTTCAAACAATCTGCAATACGATATAGATTTGATAGACGATTATGGCAGTTGGCTCAACATAACACGTTCTTAACATCTCTGTATTATACAAATATTTTACATATTTGGGCCTTATTGTTAGATTCTGGGATTTCTATTATTAATACCATAGATATTACAAAACATATATGGAGAAATTTGTATGGTGAAACTTGTAGTAATCATGTATATGCCATGCTTTGTAAAGGGCACTCCTTTTGTGAAAGTTTAAAATCCGCATCTATAGGCAATCCCTTTATTTGGCAAATGGTAGCAGTTGGAGAAGAAAGCGGTGAGTTGGTTGCCATGCTTAATCACTGCAGTCATTATTATGAATCCTTATTAACTCAATATATTGCGAGGATGGAGCGTCTCATGGAACCAATACTCCTTACTATCATGGGTATGGGTATTGCTATTCTCGTTATATCTGTTATGTATCCTTTATTTACATCTATATCTTCATTAAGTGGTCAATGAAAGGAGACTTATAAATGCTTACTTATTGTAGAGAATGTTTAACTAAGCTAGAAAATCAGTTTGTGAAATATATAAGTATTCGGAGATTACAACAATCTAAACAGGGCGGTTTTACACTAGTAGAACTCATGGTTGTCGTAGCTGTTATTGCAATTTTAGCAGCCATTGCAATGCCTCAATTTATGTCTGCTGCAGATAAGGCAAAGAATGCAAAACAAGTGGCAGATATTCAAATCATTCGCAATGCGACACAACTTTATATGATTGATAAAAGCATAGATACGCCTCCAACTGTAGAAAAGTTGTATCAAGAAGGTTATTTAACTGAACATGTTAAGACTACAAAAGGAAAAGAATATGTTATTTCTTATGAACAAGTTACAGGTAATTCTGGGAAGTCTGTAGTTGTTACAGCCCCTGAAACATAAGGACTTGTCATATGGAAGGGAAAAAGGTTTATATCTGTCTAGCCATATCGATACTGGCAATAGTAATCCCTTTATTTTTTAGAGATTACACTATGTTTGAAATTATATGTTATAGCTTCTTTTCACTATTTCTCGTAATAGGTGCTACCATTGATAAGCTATATTATATATTACCCGATGAAGGGGCCCTTGCGCTGACTATTATAGGTATCGTTTATAGCATTAGTGAACAGTATGCAGTCATCGACACCTGTGTACATGTTTCCATCGTTGCCTGTATAAGTGTAGCATTACGGATGCTAAGTAAAGGTGGCCTTGGTTGGGGTGATATTAAATGGATAAGTGCCATATCCATATGGCTAACAAGTATTCAAATTCTCGTTATGGTATATGTATCTTTTTTGACTAGTATCCTCTATCTCGCTGGCCTATATATTACTCGTAACACTCGTAGCAGATATATTCCTTTTGGCCCCTTCCTATGTATTGGTGCATGGAGTAGCTTGCATTTTTATAATCTATGGGAGGCGTTATATTGGTATTTGATACAACACATACAAATCACTGTAATGGCTCTATATTAGTAGAATGGATTATTGCTATCTCCATAGTGATTTCTTTGGTTGCTATGGGAATCAGTAGTATGGTTACAATGCCTTCGCGTCATGAATTAAATAGAAGTACAGAAGAGGTCGTATTAGCTATTAAGAAAGCCCAACTATGGTCTATGTTAGGTCATCGAGATGATCGGATGGCACAAGGTGAGTTTATATTGAAAAAACATTCTTATTCTATACAAGAGGGACTCATGTTGCACCATGTAGAAATGGAATTACCACAGCATATTGAAAGTGCACATACTATGAAACGGGTTTATTTTTCTGCTTATGGATTACCGTATGATGGAACCGAATTTATTTTACAAGATACTCAAACAGGCGCAACAAATCGCATATGGATTTCTGTTCAAACAGGGCGTGTGCGCTGGGAAATATTATGATTTAGAGATGTATGCTAAGTGCCATATGACTGGAAAGAATAATGTAACATTATCTAAACAAAGCGGTTTTTTATATGGTGATGCACTAATGGCTGTAACCCTAGTGTTGCTATTGTTACCTACAATACTCTATGTATTGAGTGATACCTTGACAATGGTAAAAACTGCATATATTGATGATTATATATTGCAAGATACGGTGTCTTATATAGAGGAAGGTAAGGCTTTGTATGATTCAGGTGGTACGCCGCATATAACGGCTACCCCAGTATCTGGAAACCATAATTTACCTCATATAGTATTTAAAAAGAGTCTTGTAGAAGAAGAAATTAATGGTATCTCTATTTTGAGATATCGCGTACAAGCTATTGATAATGGAGATGTTGTGTATGAAATATCCACATTTCTTGGTCCACCTCATCATTAAAAATAATACTTTGGAAAAGATTGGAGGCTTTATTTTGCCATCCATTGTCATTAGTATCTTAATAAGTTCCTTTGTGATAATCATGGTGATGACTATATGTATGACTTGTTTTATATGGACAGAACGAATTGATGATAGTTTGGCGATGTTAGAAGATGGACGTTATACACGACGCGCCATTGTAGCTCATATTATTTGGAATGATTCAAAGACATCCGTTGATGATAAGGGACATATATTATCTATTAATGATACTAGACGCACTGCATTTACAGTAACAAGGCGCGCATTATATAGGAAATTAAGTGATGGTAGTTTACAACCTTTAAGTGGCAGTCGTATTATTGGCACTAATGATAAGCGCAGACTCGATGCAGATACACCATTTTCAATGAATTCCAATGGTGTTGTCAGTCTACAGTGGTCTGTTAATAATCTATTTAATACTGAAACAGAATATGCAAAAGGATATGGAGGCATAGCAAACTATGAGGTGGCCACAGGTGTTTCAACACATTTTGATTGGTATAAGAAAACCCACTAGCCATTCTTCTGGGATGGTTACCTATGTCGCTATATATGTAATGTTTATAGTATTGGCTTTAATCTTAGGTATAAATCGCTTAACAACATTGTCATTAAGCAATACAAGAGATGAAATGCGTCTTATTAAATCACAATATGCTGCACAGAATGGTGCACGGTGGTTTAACACTTATTGTGAAAGTAATAACAAATGGGATTATAGAGAAAATCTCGATATAGGTGTTTATGATGATAATCATATATATATTAAATCCGATCCAAGAGCTACAGAACCTAAACATGTGATGAGTTATGCTATTTCTAAAGGTGTAACAAGTCGCGTTCATATATATGTTAGAGAGACAGAAAATCATAGTTTAGAAATCGTTAGTATAAAACCATATTAAGGAGGAAACGCAGTGAAGGAACATAAGCAAAAACATACAGGCCTTTGTATTACAAAGGATCGAATTGTAGGGACAACTGCACATATTGAGAATAAGACGATGATTATTACCGATGCGATGGAGATGAAGCGGTCTAGTACGATTGATGAGGATATTGCTGAATTTATTACTACATATAATTTACTAGAAGGGACCTATAGTGTGGTAGCTTGTATACAAACAGAAATGACCTTAGCCACCTATGATCCTCACGATTTTGACGTAAAAGAATTTATTAAATGGAATATTGAAGATACCTTTAATTTTGGAGACCATGAATTTGAATTAGATGCGTGTCGCAGAGAATATCCTCGGCATCATTATTATTTATTCTTAGCTGCTGTAGATCGGCATGAATTAGAATTGCTTCGCCAAGGTATTAGAGAAACATGTGCACCAGTGGATACGATTGATTGCTGGCCATTACCCGTTACATATGGTTTATTGCATAGAACTGGTACGGTTTCGGGGATTGTTGAACCAGAAGGCATGCATTTGTGGGCGTGGTGGAAAGATATATGTGTAAAGGAATGTATCGTCAAGGTGAATGGTGCAGATATAAGTTCGGCACTCATCGATTTAGAAGAAGCGTTGCAACAATTTGGTGTAGAAGAAATTAAAGGTGTTCATTTTTATAATATTGATGATTTAAATGAAGAGCAACGTATCGATATTAATGCATTACAAGAGGTATATGGAAATACTGAATACCTACCGATGATGTTTCTTGGTAGAGGGCGTACACGTTGTAAGCTAGGTGAGTTGGACTGGGATATGGCAATTGGTATGGCTACACGGGGGTTACGTTGGATTGGACAAGGTTGGTAATGACACTTTACTAAACTTTATGCCCCGTTCATTGCGGTGGTATATTTTTCTACATAGGAATAGGCTGTACATATATATTTCGGCGGGATTGATTATAATGGTTAGTGCTTTTTGTATTGGGTGGGCTATTCACTCCTATAGAGCATATTTAGAGCAGCAAACATTATATGAAAGTGTACAGATGAATTCAGAATCTAAATTAATACGTGAACAGTATCATAATGCGCAAGAGAGGCTTTCAACGTTATTACAACAACAGAATACATGGGATAGTCAATTTCTTTTTGTAACTATATTAGATGCTGCAATGGCTATGAATGGAGGTATTACATTACAACATATTGAATTTACGGATAGTGGTTTTTCTGTTGATGGAACTGCTATTAATGAGGATGTATACCATAATTATAGACAATATGTACAAGCACATATGAGAAAGGTAACATGTGATGGTAAACAACAAGTGGAAAAAGAGAGTGGACAGTGTACATTCCATTTGGATGGACATACAAAGCAGCATGACACCAATTCTAAAGAAAATCACCCTAGCTTGTAGTATAAGTCTGGTTGTAGCGATGGTCTCAATAGGAATTCATGGATACTATATAGAACAATGTAAAGCTATAGAAGATACTATTATGTTCTATCAAATAGAAACTAAAACACAGCACCAGTTTGTAGAGTCTGATACTTATGCTCTAGTGCAATCGTTATCAAACCGTGAATATTGGGAGGATGCAGTATATCAGAGTATCGGAAGCGAACCATTGGTAGTAACGAGTAGCTCTAAGAAAGGCAATATATTAGATATAACTTTGGTCGGTTCTAGTCAGTCCTTTTTAAAATGGTTAAATACCATTCAACATACATTGGCTTTTTGTACAGTTCAAATATGCTCTATAGATACACAGGGAAATAGCATATCGTTTCGATGTAAGATAGCTCCACGGGAATCATAAGTTAAATGAACATATAATAATGCGGAATTATTCTCATTATTATATGTTCATTTTTGTTTTTATGGCTATTTTATAGTAAAATAAATTTTAACGTATAAATAAGGGGCAATAGTAACATGATAGTAAAACGAAATATTATTCTTATCGGATCCATGGGTAGTGGTAAAAGCCATTTCGGCCGCAATCTAGCAGATTTAAAAGGGTGGCAATTTGTGGATACCGATCGAGTATTAGAAGGTCGTTTTGGGCTGCCCATTGCAGAAATTTTTAAAAAAATAGGTGAAAAAGCATTTCGACGTGCTGAATTAGATGTACTCAAGAAGGTTTCATTATACCATGAGGCCGTTATCAGTGTAGGTGGAAACTTTCCGATAGAACAGAGAACTCTTAGATCCTTAAAGAAATTTTCTTTTATCATAGGTATACGCGCTGCACAATATCGAATTGTGAGCCGCGTTAATCGACGTGTTGGCAAACGACCAACAATGGATTACACAAATGTTTCAGCTTTTGTACATAATATGATTCAATCGTGGAAACCAGTATATAAACAATGTGACTATGTGTTGGATACGACTAATGGACGAACCTATGATTTTATGAAGGCCATTGAGCAACAATTTGAAGCTCTTGAGGTTCAATTTAAGACGCGACGACAACCCAAATCGACTGAAACTGTAGACCAACACAAATTGGTTAGAACAGAACAAGATAATGAACGGCAATCTGTTAAACAAATAAAATTAGTTAAACAAACAAGATTGTCCAAAAAAACAAAGTCATCAACACAAAGAACTACAGTGTCTAAAGAAATGCGAGCTGGTACAAAGCAGCAGAAGGGACGTAGACATGAAAAAAATAGCACTACTAACAAGCGGTGGAGACGCACCAGGAATGAACGCAGCCATTCGGGCCATCACAAGAAAAGCAATACATGAAGGTTTTAGTGTATATGGTATAGAGCGTGGCTTTGAAGGTATTATTAATAATGAGATAAGACCTTTGCATGCTCGTGATGTAGGCGGAATCATTACTACTGGTGGTACTATACTTAGAACTGCACGCTATCCGGAGTTTAAGAATTTAGATGTACAAAAACGAGCTTACCAAATACTACAAGACTTTGGTATAGATCATTTAATCGTTATTGGTGGAGATGGTTCACAAGCTGGTGCAGAATCTTTGATGCGATTAGGCCAGTCAACCATAACAATTCCTTGTACAATTGATAATGATATGAATGGCACACAATATACGATTGGATTTGATACTGCTATCAATACTGTTGTTGATGCGGTAGGTCGTATTCGAGATACGTCGAATTCTCATGAGCGGGTTGCTATAATTGAAGTGATGGGACGTCATGCAGGGCATATTGCATTACAATCTGGTTTAGCTAGTGGTGCAGAACTAGTACTAGTACCGGAATATCCTATGCCTTTAGATGAAGTGTGTGAACATATAAACAAGACTCACCAATTAGGAAAAGAGTATAGTATTATTCTTGTTGCTGAAGGTGCTTATGAAAGTGGTGAGGTAAAAGAGTATATTAAGAATCACACCTACTTTGATCCTAGTTTGACTGTTCTAGGATATTTACAACGTGGCGGCGCACCATCTGCATTGGATGCTATTTTGGCTGCTCGTATGAGTGAATTAGCTATCGATTGCTTAGTGCAGAATATAGATAACTGTATTACAGGGTATATTGATGGACAGATTCGTGCGATACCGTATGAAAAAGCTAAACATATGCGTTTTGGTATTGATAAACAACAGTATGAATTAATCTCTATTTTGAGTCATTAATAGAATATTGTAAAATTATATTGTATAATCGTTAAAATTCTAGTACAATGTAATGCATGATAGTGCAATACTCAAATGTTAAGGAGTAAATAATGAAAGAATTATTTCAAAAACACCGTAAACGTATTATAGGTGGTGCTATTGCCATTTGCTTATTAGGCGGTGGTGGCTATTATTATGTTCATACGAATGATAGTGCACAAACTCACCAAAAATACACAACCGGTAGAGTTGAAAAAGGCGATGTAAAAACTAGTATTAGTGCTACAGGTACTATTAATCCTGTCAATTATGTAGACGTATCTACTAATGTAGCTGGTAAATTAGAAAAAGTATTAATTAAAGAGAATGAACAGGTTACACAAGGGCAAGTAATTGCCTATATAGATACTCGTCAATTGCAAGCACAAGTTGATAATGCAAAAGCAGCTCTTGATAAAGCAGCTCTTGATATGAGCAGATATAAAGCACTGATTGATCAAAATGCGGTATCACAACAAACCTATGACAATGCTGTAACTGCTTATGAACAAGCTTTATCCACTTATGATAGAGTGGCTGCGGATTTAAGTGATGCTACGATTACAGCACCTATGACTGGTACCGTTGTAGGTACACCACTCAAGGCGGGTCAAACAATTAGTACTGGTATTTCTACACAAATGATTATTGCTACGATTGCGGATTTAAAGAATCTAGAAATATACTTAACTGTTGATGAAACGGATATTGGTAATATTAAACAAGGTGCTAAAGTAGAGTTTACTGTAGATTCTAAGCCGGGAGAAACTTTCACAGGGTACGTGTCAGAAGTAGCAAAAGGAAATAAAGGGAATATGGGTACAACTAGTACGAGTGTAGTTTACTATACTGTTAAGGTTCAGATCCCTGAAAATATTTCCGACAATTTCTTACCATCTATGACCGCTCGTGCAACTATTTTTGGTGAAGATATTAAAAATACATTGGTAGTACCTCTTACTGCAGTGCGTACTGATAAACAAGGTGAGTATGTCTATGTTATCAAGGATGGACAGCCTGTCCGAACAGCTGTTTCTACAGGTGTAACGGGTGATACTAATGTTCAAATCCTAAAAGGGGTATCCGAAGGGGATGAAATTATTATCAGCGGTGATGTAACAAGTCCTAAAAACAATTCTCGTGGACCATTTTAAGCGTAGGTGAACTATGAATAATTCAGTAATTGATATTCAAGGTATTACGAAGACCTATGTTAATGGTAAATTAAAGGTTCCCGTTCTACATGGTATTGACTTACAGGTACAAAAGGGGGATTTTGTATCTATTATGGGGCCTTCTGGCTCTGGGAAATCTACCTTTATGAACATTTTAGGGTGCCTTGATAGACCAACATCAGGATCATATCGCTTGAATGGAAACGAAGTAGCTAACCTAAGTGATGATGAGTTGGCATACGTGCGAAATAAAGAAATTGGCTTTGTATTCCAAAGTTTTAATCTATTAACAAAACTAACTGCTCTTGAAAATGTAGCGTTGCCAATGGTATATGCAGGTGTTGATAAAAAAACGCGGACTGCTCGTGCAGAGGCTTTGCTTAGCTCTGTAGGTTTAGGAGACCGCATGGACCATTTACCAGCAGAGTTATCTGGTGGTCAACGTCAACGTGTGGCCATTGCACGTGCTTTAGCTAATGATCCTGCCATTATTATGGCCGATGAACCGACGGGGAATTTGGACTCAAAATCTACTATTGATGTAATGAATATCGTTCGAGGCCTGTATGATGAAGGGCGCACTATTATTCTTGTAACTCATGAGCCTGATATTGCAACTTATGCTAGTCGCAATGTTGTGCTCCGTGATGGCTATATAGTAGAAGATAAGCAAAATCTCAATATGACTCCTGTACAGGAGGTGACACATGTATAAAGAAAGTTTCTTAATGGCCTGGGCATCCTTGGTTGCTAATAAAATGCGATCTATCTTGACCATGCTAGGCATTATTATCGGCGTTGCTGCCGTTATTGCCCTTGTGTCGATTGGTAATGGTGTAAAACAGGACATTCAAAATTCTATTTCTAGTCTAGGCTCAAACTTATTGATGGTTATGCCTGGTGCACCTCGTACGCCGGGGGTGCGACCAACAGCAGGTTCTATGAAGTCGTTAAAGGTAGCCGACTACGAAGCTATTGCTAAACTTGATGGTGTTAAGGCCGTGAGTCCGATGACTAACGGTACTTATGTAGTGATTTATCAAAATAAAAACTGGACTACCTCTGTGTCTGGTGTTAATGCTAATTATTTGGATGTTAATAATTGGACGATGAAATCTGGACGTTTTTTATCTAATAAAAATATACAGAATCGTGAACGCGTTGCTGTAATTGGTAAGACTGTTGCAAAAAATCTATTTGGTGATGAAGACCCAGTAGGTGCTGAGATTCGCGTTAAAAATATTCCATTCCGTGTTATTGGGGTACTCAATAGCAAGGGGAGTGGTGCTATGGGGAATGACCAAGATGATATGGTAATCATTCCTTATACAACTGCGATGGAACGCGTGGATGGAATCGATTATTTACGTATGTTATACGTAGTAGCTAAGGATGAAAACGGTATTGATCGTCTGCAGTCTGATATAGAAAATCTTTTGCGTGTGCGACATGGCATTAAGGATACAAACCTTGATGATTTTAACATTCAAAATATGAACTCTATCATGGAAACAATGGAAGAGACAACAGGCACATTAACCTTATTCTTAGGTGCTGTTGCAGCCATCTCCCTCGTAGTAGGTGGTATAGGGATTATGAATATTATGCTCGTATCCGTTACGGAACGGACTCGTGAAATTGGTATTCGTAAGGCCTTAGGTGCTACTTACTTCGTTATCGTTACACAGTTCTTAATTGAAGCTGTTGTAATCAGTCTCATGGGGGGGCTCATCGGTATTGCACTTGGTATAGGGGCTTCAAAACTCATAAGCTTAGCCTCTGGTATGAGCACGGTTATATCGGTACCAACCATTGTGTTATCCTTTGCTTTCTCGATGGCTATTGGTTTGGTATTCGGTATTTATCCAGCTCGTAAGGCTGCTAAATTAAACCCAATTGATGCATTACATTACGAATAATAGAATAGAGTAGAACTATTCGCATATGGTGTGTTGCATGATACAATAAGTATGATGTGACGCACCATTTTTTATGGTTATTTAATGTGTATTTATGTTTGCATTACTATGTATTGTGAATGGAGAAACAAATGGCTACAACACTGTTAGAATATTTTAATGAATTACGTGATCAAAATCCATTCTCTTGGGTGAAAGATTCAGAGGTTACCGTAGTAGAACCTGGTCATGCAGAAATGACCTTGCAAACCAATGAAACAGAATATTGTAATTTTAGAGGTCATTTACATGGTGCCGTTTGTATCGGCTTTGCTGATAGTGTGATGGGTTCTGCATGCTTTACCTTAGGAAAATCGGTAAATACCATCGATATTAGTGGTAATTATGTGAAAGCTGTTAAAGGTGGAACTATGTTGCGTGGTGTAGCAAATGTAGAACATAATGGGCGAACTACTATGGTGGCTACGGCACGTATTTACAATGAACTAGGTGAACTTGTTCATCTTGCAAGAGGAACCTTTTTTGTATTAGAAGAGCGTCCTTTGCCTGATTTACCTTGGCGATTCATTGAAGAAGACGACCCAAATTTGATATAATGGGGGATGAACTTTGAAATTTAGGAGGACTGTTGTATGGAACAAGAATTACAACGCATAAAAGAGGTAGCGTTAACAGCTATCAAAGCTGCCACTAATCAACAAGCGTTGCAAGATGTACGCGTAAAATATTTAGGTAAAAAAGGTGAAGTAACAGCTTTATTAAAAGGCTTGGGTAAACTATCCCCAGAGGAACGCCCTAAGATGGGTGCTCTTGTGAATGCTGTACGAGAAGCATTAGAAGCAGAACTCGATAAAATCAAGTCCTCTATAGAAACAGCAGCTATGAACGCTCGTTTAGAAGAGGAAAAAATCGATATCACGCTACCTGGTAGAGCTCCAAAAACAGGTCATATTCATCCTTTGACTACTGTTAATGAAATGATTGAAGATTTCTTTATGAAAATGGGCTACACCGTAGAAGAAGGTCCTGAAGTGGAACAAGACTATTACAATTTCGAATGTCTTAATCTACCAAAAGACCATCCTGCACGCGACATGCAAGACTCTTTCTATATTACAGAAAATTTCTTGCTTAGAACTCATACATCTCCTGTACAAGCACGTACCATGCAGCGTCATGAACCTAATAGTCCAATTCGCATGATTGCACCTGGTAAAGTATATCGTTGGGACTATGATGCTACGCATTCTCCTGTGTTCCATCAAGTAGAAGGTTTGATTATTGATGAACACATTACGTTCGCTGATTTGAAAGGAACCATTGAAACATTCCTACGCCATATGTTTGGCGATGAAACTAAGGTACGTTTCCGTACAAGCTTCTTCCCATTTACAGAACCTTCTGCAGAGGTAGATATTTCTTGTGTAATGTGTGGTGGCGAAGGCTGCCGCGTATGCTCTCATACAGGTTGGTTAGAAATTCTTGGTTGTGGTATGGTACATCCTCGTGTGCTTGAGCTCAATGGCTATGATCCTAATAAGGTGAAAGGCTTTGCCTTTGGTATGGGCGTAGAACGTATTGCTATGTTGTTATACGGCATTGGTGACTTGCGTCTATTCTTTGAAGATGATATCCGTTTCTTGGAACAGTTTTAGGAGGTAGAAATGAAAGCAAGCTTACAATGGATGAATGAATATGTACCTCTTGATCTAAATCGTCCTGCCCAAGAATTAGCGGATGAATTAACACAAGCAGGTATTCCTGTAGAAGAAGTACTTTCTATGGATCCAGGTTTGAAAAAAATCTATACTGGTAAAATCGTAGAAATTACAAAACACCCAGATGCAGATAAATTGCAAGTATGCCAAGTACAATGTTTATCTGAAGAAGGGGAAGAAATTACAAAACAAATCGTTACAGCTGCTACTAATGTGGCTGTAGGTCAAATCGTACCGGTGGCTTATCATAAATCTCGTTTAGCAGATGGTACAGAAATTAAAAAAGGGAAATTACGTGGTGTTACGTCAGAAGGGATGTTCTGCTCCGTCGCTGAATTTGGTATTTCCAGTGATTTGGTAAGACCAGAGGAAGCACAAGGCATTTATATTTTCCCTGAAGGTACACCAATTGGTTTAGATATTAAAGAAGCACTTATGCTTGATGATACTGTTTACGAATTTGAATTGACTGCTAACCGTGCAGATTGCTTCTCCATGGTAGGCTTATCTCGTGAATTCGGTATCATGACCAATCAAAAGGCTTTATTCCCAGTTATTATGGTGAATGAAACTGGTGCTTCCATCGAAGGCAAGGCATCTGTAATCATCGAAGCCAATGACCTTTGCACACGATTTACGTCTCGTCTTGTTACGAATGTTACCATCGAACCATCTCCATTGTGGATGCAAAATCGTTTGCGTAACAGCGGCATTCGCCCTATCAACAATGTAGTGGACGTAACAAACTACGTTATGCTTGAATTAGGTCAACCAATGCATGCTTATGATTATGATTGTGTAGCGGACCATACACTTATTGCACGTCGTGCAAAAGCTGGTGAAACACTTACTACACTAGACGGTAATGAACGTGAACTCAATGAGTCCATGCTTATCATTGCAGATACAAAAGGCCCAATCGGCGTAGCTGGTGTGATGGGTGGCCTTACAAGTGAAGTAACAGATAAAACTACTAATGTATTGTTTGAAGCTGCTGTATTTAATGGTCCATCCATTCGTCGTACATCTAAAGCTTTGGGTATGCGTTCCGAAGCATCTGGTCGTTTTGAACGTGGTGTAAACCATAAATATACAGCATATGCTATCGATCGTGCTGCACAATTGATACAACAAATCTGTCCTTCTTGTAAGGTGAGTGTTGGCGTTATTGATGTATATCCAGAACCAGTAGAACAACGCACTGTAACTTTCACAGCAGAACAAATCAATGAATATCTTGGCACATCTATTGAAAAAGATAGAATGGTAGATATTTTAACGAAACTCGAATTCGGTATTACTGAATCTGGTGATACTATCGAGGCCCTTGTACCAACATGGCGCGATGATGTAACAGGTATGCCTGATATTGCAGAAGAAGTAGCGCGTATTGTAAGCTATGATAATATTGCTCCAACAATTCCAGTGGCTGTATTATCCTCTGGCGGTATGACACCTAAAAAAGCATTGACTAAAGAGGTAACTCATTACTTAGCACATGCTGGTTTGAGCCAAATTATTACATTTAGTTTCATGCACAAAGATGGTTTGGCTAATATGATGTTGCCAGAAGGTGATAGTCGTTATACTGCTATTCCAATCCTAAATCCTATTTCCGAAGAGTTCCCATATATGAGAACTACGTTGGTGCCAGCTGTTATTGAAGCTGCTAAACGCAATATTGCTCAACAAAATAAGGATTTGTGGTTATTTGAAACGGCTAATGTGTATGAACCAAAGGCCTTGCCATTAACTGAAGTACCGCATGAACGTCCTATGGCATGTGGTCTTATGATGGGCAAGGTAACAGAGGCCGCATGGAATCAAGCACAACGAGATACTGATTTCTATGATGTAAAAGGCGTGGTAGACGGTTTACTAGCGAAATTAGGTTTAACTGAATTTGACATTCAACCTTCTACTGAAAGTTACTATCATCCAGGTGTTAGTGCGCATTACACAATTAATGGTGTAACGATTGCTAACTATGGTGAGCTACATCCACAAGCGATTAAAAACTTTGATTTACCAGGCAAGGTATACATGTTTGAAATCGACTTAGAGGCTATATTATCTATTACAGTACCAGCATTTAGATATAAATCTTTTAGTAAATTCCCTGGTACAAGTCGTGATCTTGCTATTGTAGCGCCAGTATCTGTTGCTAGTGGTGAAATTATTGCTCTTATCAAAGAAAATGGTGGGGACTATTTAGAATCCGTATCCATTTTCGACGTTTACGAAGGGGAACATATTGAAGCAGGCTATCGCAGCTTAGCTTACAACTTACAATTTAGATCCATGGAAGGCACATTAAATGATGAAGACATTGATGGTGCTATCCAAGCGATTATTGATGCATTAGCAACTAAAAATTGTAAATTACGATAAATCATCGTGAAAGGGTTTACCTTATGGTAAACCCTTTTATGTCTATCTATCCCCTGTTGTATAATAGTAGGAATAGGTAATGAGTCAGAAAGGATTTATTATGGAATTATTAGCACCAGCGGGTACGATGGAAAATTTTATGGCTGCCTTGGAATCTGGGGCGGATGCAATATATTTAGGGGGCAAGGTCTTTAACGCACGGGCTCATGCGGCCAACTTTGGCATTGATGAGCTGCGTGAAGCTGTGCGATTGGCACATATTCTAGATGTGTCTGTATATGTAACCGTTAATATTTTAATTGGAGACACTGAACTAGGGGAGCTTGAAAATTATCTTAAGGATTTAGACTCTATTGGTGTAGATGCCATCATCGTACAAGACTTAGCAGTTGCAGCGATTGCTAAACGAGTGGCACCGAATATTCATCTTCACGGTAGTACGCAAATGACGGCTGCTACACTAGATGCGGTTCGGTTTTATGAAAGTTTAGGCTTTACTCGCGTTGTTTTGGCTCGTGAATTAAGTCTTAAGGAAATTCAACATATATGCAAACATTGTAAGGCAGAAATTGAAGTATTTGTACATGGTGCATTATGTGTATGCTACTCAGGTCAATGTTTGATGAGTTCTTTCATCGGTGGCCGCAGTGGCAACCGAGGTGCTTGTGCACAACCTTGTCGCTTACCTTATGAATTATTGGATTCTAAGGGTGAAAGTGTGTTACCTAAACATGAAGCTTATTTGCTAAGTCCAAAGGACCTCAATTATAGTGAGCATATGAACGAACTCGTAGCGGCTGGTGTTACATCCTTTAAGGTAGAAGGTCGTATGAAAAAGGTATCCTATGTTCGTCAAGTGATAGGTACTTATAGAGAGATATTGGATGAGGCATCAATTCACGAAAATCAACGTAAAGCACTAGCATCTGGATTTAATCGTGGATTTTCCACAGCCTATTTAGAAGATACGGTAGGTCGACAAATGATGACCGTAGTGGCGCCAAATCATCAGGGTAAGCCAATCGGCGAATCGTATACGAAAAAAGGGGAAGTTTATTTATCTTTAACAGAACCTATTGAACAAGGTTCATTAGTTAAAATATTACAATCTAATGGCAGTGTTACCTATTATACGGTAGATGACGAATGGACATGTGTATCCGATACGCTGTATAAAGGGCGACCTGCAGAGGGCTTAGCAGTAGGTCAATTATATTTAGCATCTACACCAAAAAATACAAAGTCACGAGGCTTACAAGAATTTACCCGTAAATATGATATGTCTGTATATCTCAGTGTTGGTTCTAATGGTGAAACAAATTATACTGAATTAACTGTTATCCTAGACTCTGGTCTTAGTGTGACTGTTACAAATGAGTATGTGCCAGCTATTGCTAATAAAGTGCCCACATCGTTAGAGAAGGTAACAGAACAGTTAGGTCGGTTGGGTAATACGTTATTTAGGCTTTCTTATGTAGATATTCCTGATGGCCCTTATATGTGGCCTGCTAGCGTTCTTAATGCACTACGTCGTGATGCCGTAACTGCATTAGAAACAGCGTTAATTACACATCATGTAGAATCATGGCAAGCATTGCAAGTAACAGGCGATGTAGATTATGATTTCAAGGCGCAACACGAGTTATCCTATGATACTTGTCCTATGATTTCAGCTCGTGTCGATGAAATAGAAGGTGTGAAAGCAGCAATTGCTGGGGGAGCACAGAAAATCGTTTTTGGTGGTGATAGACTGAGTCGTACACCATATGCATTATCTATATATGATGAGGTGGCCCGTTTATGTGCTCAATCTGATGTAATTTGCACCTTTGCTACACCACGAGTTGTGAAAGATGATGAAGTAGAAGCATATAAACATACATTAGAGGCAATCGTACAGGCTCATCCAGATAGTATTTCTATTCACGTGCCACAAGCCTTATTATGGCTCCGTGAATTAGGATATACAGATGCCATTGAGGCTGATACAGGCCTTAATATTTTCAATACACCTACATTGCATTTCTGGGAACAGTTACACATAAGTTGTGTAAATCCATCGCAAGAGTTGACCTTAAAACAAATTACGGAACTAGCTAAACATAGTCACGTCCCTATTGAGACGATGGTTCATGGCTATACAGAAATGATGATTTCCGAATACTGTGCCATTGCTAGTTTTGTGGGAACTGGTAGCAAGGTAAATTGTCCTATGCCGTGTGTTACAGAATCTTATTCCTTAAAGGATAGAAAAGGGGAAATATTCCCACTTCGTACAGATCCATATTGCCGAATGCATATTATGAATAGTCATGAAATGGATATGCGTGCCTATGTGCCTATGCTTTTACAAAAAGGCATATCCATATTACGCATTGATGGACGTCATATGAAACCAAATTACGTGCAAGATATTGTATCTCAATACGTAGCTATAGCTAATGGTACTATGGATGCACCGCCTAAGAAGGTTGATTCACAAGGCGAATCTATTACGCGAGGACATTATTTTAGAGGTATTTTATAGAACGAGGTAGTACATTGTTTAATGAAGATGTATTAGATTTTATAAAAATAAAAGAAGAATTAGCCCATCATTGTGGTTCTACTATTGCTAAAGAAATGGCATTAGCATTAGCACCGATGACGGATCGAAAGCAGATTCAAGAGGCTTTAGATGAAACTTCAGAGGCGTTGCGTTCATGGCAGACTGAAATTGAACAGCCTCTAGGAGGTACAAGGGATATACGTGAATCTTGTAAAAAGAGCCGCAAGGATTTTGTTCTTACAAGAGAGGCTATATGGGATGTATATATTACTATAGGTGCCTATAAGCGTATGACTAAGTTCTTTAGAACAAAATATATGGAATATCCATTGTTATCTTTGTGGATGCAAGATATGCCAAATATGGATCGCGTTGAACAACGTTTGAAACGCGTATTCGATGATAAAGGGGAATTGCTTGATACAGCATCACCTAAATTGGCGAGCCTACGGAATACGATTAGTAAGACGCGAGATCGTATTAAACACGATATTCAATCTATATTACATGATAAGGACAATCAAAAATATTTCCAAGAAACCATTATTACACAACGTAACAATCGGTATGTAATTCCTGTTAAACAGGAATATCGTCAATATTTTAATGGTTTGATTCACGATCGTTCTGCAACAGGCCAAACACTGTATATTGAGCCAATGCGATTAGTGGAACTCAACAATGATTTACAAGAGGCTTTGATTGGGGAGGAACAAGAGGTCCTACGCATTTATAAGGAACTTTCAGTCCTTATCAAACAACATAGTAATGATTTGATGGATGCTTGTGAAAAGGTATCCCATATTGAATTTGTCTATGGTAAAGCAAAACTCGCTATAGCTCAAAAGGCAGTACAAGCCACATTGAGTGAAGGTCGTGATGTGCTTTTGATGCGTGCTCGTCATCCATTAATTCCTGCTAATACGGTTGTCCCTACGGATATTCGATTAGGTACGGATTATCGTATCTTATTGATTACTGGTTCTAATACGGGTGGTAAGACAGTTTCTTTAAAAACATTAGGTCTATTATCTATTATGAATCAAAGTGGTTTATTTATTCCTGCAGACCACGGTTCGATATTGCCGATTTTCCACAACATCTTTGCCGATATAGGGGATGAACAAAGTATTGAAGCGAGTTTAAGTACATTCTCTGCACACATGACGCAAGTAATTTCTATTATTAAACATTGTGGTCCTAATGACCTGGTACTACTTGATGAACTTGGTTCTGGTACTGATCCAGAAGAGGGGAGTGCTTTGGCGGTATCCATTCTAGAATTCTTCCGTCAAAAAGGGACGCTCATGATGGTCAGCACTCACTATAATGAATTAAAGAACTATGCGTACCATACAGACTGTATCGAGAATGGTCATGTTGAATTTGATGAGCGTACATTAAAGCCGACCTATCGATTACATATTGGCGTAGCAGGTAGTAGTCATGCATTAAGTATTGCAGCTCGATTAGGGTTGCCGAAGGATATTGTGAATCGTGCACGGGATTATAAGTCTAAGTTTGGTAGTAGTGAAATGGAAACCGTTTTATCTGATTTGAATGAACAACTTCGTAAATCATCGGAACGGGAACGAGCACTTAAAAAAGAATTAGATGAAACACGTCGCATGCGCGGTCAATTAGAGAAAGAAAAGAAACAATTTAATGAAAAACGTAAACAGATTCTAGCGAAGGCACAAGCTGATGCGGAGTCGATGAAACGCAGTCTCCGTGTAGAAGGGGAATCCATCATTAAACAGTTGAAATCACAGTTCTCTGAAACGAATAAGGATAAGCGTCAATCTGCTATTAATGAGGCTCGCAAAGGTATTTCTAATGTTCACGTACCAGATGCACCTGTAGATGATGAACGTAATACATTGACCATCGATGCTGTTGCTACTGGACAAGTTGTATACGTAACATCCTTGCGTTCCCTAGGTACCGTTTTATCCATTAAGGGAAATCGCGTTACTGTAGATATTAATGGTCTATCTGCAACTGTGAAAGTAAGTGAATTACAATCTACTACGAGGGAAGAATCTAATAAGATTCAACGAGATAATCTCAAACCGCAGCTTAAAACTCGTAAACGTGCAGGTGGTTCTGCTGTTCAACGTCAAAAAGAGGTGCGTACAGAAATAAATATTTTAGGTCAAACCGTGGATGAAGCAGTAGTTTCTGTTGGTCGATTTATCGATCAAGCCATATTGGGTGGTATAAATCAAGTGCGTATCATTCATGGTAAGGGAACCGGTGCCTTACGTGAAGGTGTGCATCAGTATCTTCGTACCTTGCCTCAGGTGGCTCACTTTGAAACGGCCGGCTACGATGAAGGTGGTGCCGGTGCTACCAATGTAGTTCTTAAATAGTATATCCACATCTTGAGTAGAGATACTAAAGTAGCAGATTCTTGGAATCTGCTACTTTTTTGTATGAGAAAAGAGGCAAAACCATTTGGTTTTGCCTCTTTGTATGTTAACCTACTAAGACTAGCGATCTTTCTTTTTCTCTTTTTTAGATTTAGACTGACTAGGTTTAGAATCAGTAGATTCTACATTGGATGAGGAATCATCATCTTTAGAGATTTCTTCTTTTTTATCCTTGTCATCCTTTTTATCTTTGTCATCTTTTTTATCCTTGTCATCTTTTTTCTGTACTTGTTTGACAGGATTGAAATAGCCCTCGCTAACTGCAGCTTGTGCACTAGCAGGTACATTAAAGTCTGTAGCCGGTGTATTAGCTAATGCAGCAGACATGAATTGTCCCCACATTACAGCAGGTGTACTACCACCAGTAATACCGTGCAATGTTTCAGAACCGTAGTCATCGCCAATCCAAACTGCAGCAACTAGGTCAGGAGTATAACCAACAAACCAAGCGTCTTTGGAATCATCTGTTGTACCTGTTTTACCAGCTGCAGGACGACCGATAGCAGCATTACCGCCAGTACCGCCGTTAATAACAGACTCTAGCATATTGGTAATGATAGCTGCATCTTTTTCTTCTACAACACGTTTTTCTTGGATGGAGTTTTCTTCAACAACTTGACCATTACGATCTACGATTTTAACGATAGCTGTTGGTTGTACCTTAATACCACCATTAGCAAGTACACCATAAGCTTGTGCCATTTCTAACGGTGATACACCATGAGTTAAACCACCTAGTGCAGTAGACAAGTTGTTGTCGTCATCTGTAAGGGTGGTGATCCCCATTTTCTTAGCTAAGTCGATAATTCGGCTCATGCCAACTTCGTCCGCAATTTTTACAGCTGGTACGTTACGGGAATGTTGCAACGCATAGCGGTAAGTAATATTTCCTTCAAAGTTTCTTTCATAGTTTTGAGGTCGCCAACCATTAAAGTCAACAGGGCTGTCATCAATGATGGAACCAGGCGTTTTACCAGATTGAATAGCAGCTAAGTAAACAAAAGGTTTCATTGCAGAGCCAGGTTGACGTTCCGCTTGTGTGGCTCGGTTAAAGGAGTCATCGCCACGTCCACCAACCATAGCAACGATGTAACCATTATGTGGATTCATTGCAATAATAGCACCTTGCGGTTGATGTAGACCATTTTTATCTGTGTAGTAGTTAGGCAAGTTTTGCATTGCTGCTACAGCAGCATTTTGAGCATCCATATCTAAAGTGGTATAGATTTTTAAACCATCTTTATAAATAGCATCATCACCATATTTCTCAGAAACTTGAGCAATTACATAGTTGATGAAATAGGACGCATTGTTGTTTTCATGAGTTTGTTCTTGTTTTGCAATCAAGCCTAAATCAGCTTCGCGAGCTTCATCAGCCTTTTCTTGTGAAAGGTACCCATACTTTACCATTTGTCCCAATACAACAGCTTGGCGTTTTTTACCAGCCTCTAGATTGTTGAATGGGGAATAGTAATTAGGGCTTTGCGGTAAGCCTGCTAGCATAGCACATTGTGCTAATGTTAAATCGCGCACATCTTTGCCAAAGTAAATATGAGCAGCAGATTGAACCCCGTAAGCACCTTGGCCGAAATAAATTTGGTTCATATACATTTCAAGAATTTCTTGTTTTGTATAATGTTGCTCAATTTTAATTGCTAACATAGCTTCAGAGATTTTACGTTTAAAAGTTCTATCTTGGGATAGGAATGCATTACGTGCTAATTGTTGCGTGATTGTGGAACCACCCTCAGATACGCCACTATGCACAATGTTAACCCAGATAGCCCGTAAGATACCGATAGGGTCGATACCATGATGGCTGTAGAAACGAGAGTCTTCAGTAGCCACAAAAGCATCTTGTAATTCCTTTGGTACCTCGTTAATTGGAACAGGTAAACGGTTCTCGGTAGAATGAACAGTGGTAATTAAATTACCGTGTACATCATAAATCTGAGAAGATGCAGATGGCCTTACATTAGATACATCTGGAAGATTAGACATGGTAGCACTAATAAATCCGCAGCCACCACCAGTCACAATAAGAACTAATAATAAAACTATCATCCAAATTGTTTTCTTGGTAGATGTCTTTGGATTGCTCGAATCAGGAGTAGTTTTACGACGAGTTCTCGTATTTGAGTTATTATTACTCATAGAGTCACCTCTTTTTTAAAGTAAATATAACGTAAAATATATTACGCAGTTATAAACATTATACCATAAACGACATAAAACAAACACTATATATAATTGTGAAAGCCTACTTATAATGGTATACTATAGAGAACAGATTTTATGTAGGAGGATTTCCATGATTACAGCACAAGAACAAGTTCGCCAAATTAAACATGGCGTATCTGGAATAATTAATGAAGAAGACTTAGTCAAAAAAATAGAACGTTCCATTAAAGAGAATAAACCATTGATCGTAAAATTGGGCCTCGATCCTACGGCTCCTGACATTCATTTAGGTCATACCGTACCACTTCGTAAGCTTCGCTTGTTCCAAGAGTTTGGCCATCAAGTGGTTATTGTAATCGGCGGTTTTACGGCGCGTATTGGTGACCCTACTGGTAAAAGCGTAACACGCCCACCACTTACTAAGGAAGAAGTATTAAAAAATGCGGAAACCTATAAGACACAAATCTTTAAGGTATTAGACCCTGAAAAAACAATTGTACGCGATAATAGTGAATGGCTTGAATCCATGAACTTCGCTGATGTACTTCGCTTGGCAAGTTCTTATACAGTAGCACGTATGATGGAGCGCGATGACTTTGATAAACGCTATAAAGAAGGTCGTCCTATAGGCGTTCATGAATTTATGTACCCATTAATGCAAGGCTATGATTCCGTTGCATTACATGCAGATGTTGAATTCGGTGGTACAGATCAAACTTTCAATCTTCTCATGGGTCGTCATCTACAAGAATTAAATGAACAAGAACCACAAGTTGTTATCACAATGCCTTTATTAGAAGGCCTTGATGGCGTTCAAAAAATGAGTAAATCATTGGGGAACTACATTGGTATTGATGAAGCACCTAAGGATATGTATGGCAAGGCCATGTCTATTCCTGATGAATTGATGATGCGTTACTTCATGCTCGTTACGGATATGACTATCGAAGATCAAGACGACATGGAAGAACGTTTAGAAAATGGCACATTGCACCCACGTGATGCAAAAATGCAATTGGCAAAAACTATCGTTCGTTTATATCATGGTGAACAAGCAGCGCAAGAAGCGGAAGATGAATTTAAACGCGTATTCCAACAACATGCATTGCCAACAGATATTCCTGAATATGCTATTGATAAACCTAGCGAAGCTATTTTCGTACCACAATTCTGTACGGATGCTGGTTTGACTGCTTCTAATGGTGAAGCTCGCCGCTCCATTAAAGCTGGTGCATTCAAAGTGAATGGCGAAAAATATGGCGAAGAAAACCTAGTTCTTGAAGATGGTATGATTGTTCAAGTAGGTAAACGTAAATTTATCAAAATTAAATTTAACTAATATAAGGCTGTGATGAGGTATAGAAATCTCATCACAGTTTTTTGTTCAAAAATTATAAATAAAGCACCTAATAAAAGTAAGTTTGAAAGATAAAGAATTCGTGAAAATTTTAAATATTCGTTTACAAAATATATTTTTTTGGTTTATAATCTCTCTATATATTTGAAAGGAGAGGGATTATGAAGCAAGTGTACCAGATTTTAGCTAGTACTTTAATTATTAGCTCTTTAAGTAGCTCTATTTATGCTACGAATATTTCGTCACCATATGAACAACAGGAAGCGGCTCGAGCCGATGCTTTATTGCGTCAACGCGCAGAAGCACCAATGGCTGGAGCCGCTTTGTCGCGTCAAAAATCAGAATATGATAAATTGAATGACTCTACAATAACAATGTTACCTAAAGAAGCTGTTTCGTTTAAAATTGATAAGATTATTGTTAATTCATCAGAACCAAGATTTAAGAAGTATAAAAATAGGTTATCTGCATATGAACATCAAAAAGTAGGAAAGGAAGGACTTTCTTTTTTACAAAGACATTTACAAGAGCAGATATTATCTGATGGATATATAACGAGTCAAGTTATTATACCAAACCAAGATTTGCAGTCTGGTACATTAATTCTTGAAATTTTACCAGGCTATGTTGAGGATATAGTATTAACTAATTCAAAAACAAAATCTAATTGGAGAAGTGCATTTCCAATTCGTCCTGGTAATATTCTTCGTAGACAGGATTTAGAACAGGGAATCGATCAAATTCGAAGTGTACCTGGCCAGGATATTAAGATGGACATTGAACCAGGGAACAAACCTTTACACTCTATTGTTAAATTAACAATTAAGCAAAAAGATTTTGTACATGGTTCATTAATGTTGGATAATTCAGGTTATAAATTAACTGGAAAATATCAAGGTACAACCTACTTATCATTTAGTCAACTTATAGGATTAAATGATACCTTAACAACTAGCTTTACAAAAAACTTAGATAATAATAATGGACAAGATTCTAAACAATATGCGTTTAGTTATACTATTCCAAATGGCAATCAAACATATCGATTATCAACGTATAAATATAAATATGAGCAGTTAGTTTTTATGCCAAATGCCTTTACATCATCTGGGACAACAAGAGGAACTGAACTATCTATGGAGCATTTGTTGAATCGAACCAGTCGAAGTAAAACATCTGCAGTAGCTAAAATTACTCATAAATCTCGTCATAGTTATTTAGAAGATGTAGAAATTGGTGTTCAAGAGCAACATACGTCATCTGTAGAATTAGGCCTATCTCACCGTCAATATAGTGGAAATACTGTATCGGATATTTATTTATTCTATCGACAAGGGATAAAGGGGATAGGGGCTAAAGTTCACAACTGGGAAGGCGTAGCTAGTAATCCCACAACTCTTTATAAAATGGCAGGTATTGAGGGGCAAATACAAAGCAGAATCAATATAGGTCACAAACAAGGTTCATATACTATGCGATTCAGAAGTCAGTTTACAGATAAACGTTTATTTGGGACTGATCAATTTAGTATTGGAGGTAGATATTCTGTTCGTGGATTTAGTGGCGAAGAAACATTACGTGGGGATTCTGGATACTATATACAAAATGAATGGTCATTACCGTTTAAAAATCAGACTATAGTACCATATATTGGCATAGATATCGGTCATGTATGGGGGCCTTCTACAGAAACTCAAATCGGTAATACCTTAATAGGTGGTGTATTGGGCTTACGTGGTAATGTTAAGAATAGATTTAATTATGATATTTCATTAGGAACACCGTTAAAAAAACCAGCAGGTTTTACGACCGATACACGTGTTTGGGCTTTTAGAGTAGGATATCAGTTTTAGAAATTTCTATTAATTAAATATGACTAAATTAAAGTTATAAATAAAAATGTATATAAGTTGAGAGTCATATATAAGAATAATAAGTGTAGGAGAGATTGATGAATACAAAACAATATGCAGCATCATCATTATTAGTAGCATTATTAATAACAAATACAAGTCCTTGGATTCCATTAGCGATGGCAAATCCAGTCGTTCCAAATTCAAGCCGTTTAGGTCCTCAAATGGATGTAGCTAGTAATGGTATATCTATAGTTAATATTAATACACCTAATGATAAAGGTTTATCTCATAACCAATATGATTCTTTTAGTATTAATAATGGCTTAATCTTAAATAATGCTAATCGTCCAGTATCTACTGAGTTAGCTGGTTATATTATGGGAAATCCAAATTTAGTTGGTCCCACTGCTAAAACAATATTGAATGAAGTAACTGGAACTAACTCCACAGCTATGAATGGTGCTCTTGAAGTTGCAGGAAATAAAGCTCATGTTATAATTGCAAACCCTAATGGAATTTCTATTAATAATGGTACATTTATTAATACTAATGCTGCTACCCTAACTACAGGTAAACCAATTATAGATAATGGTAATATATCTGCCTATAAAATAAATCAAGGTACTATACAAATTGATTCTCAAGGTCTTAATACATCTAAAACTGCTAGAACTGATATTTTAGCAGAAGCAGTTAAAGTAAATGGTGAATTATGGGCCAAGAATCTTCAGATGGTTTCTGGGCAAAACACCGTAAATGTAAATAGTGATGGTAAGGTAATAAATGTTACTAAAAATAATGACTCTAATAAAATAGGTTTAGATGTTGCTAAAATCGGAGGAATGTATGCAAATAGCATTTATTTAGTGGGAACTAATGATGGTTTAGGTGTTAATAATAAAGGTATAGTTTCAGCGAGTGATACTTTATCTCTAGATGCTAACGGTCGAGTTGAAAATACAGGAACAATTACCTCATCTGATGCATATATTAAATCTAAGAGTTTTGACCAAACGGGTGAAGCTAAATTTTATGCTGATAATGCAACTTTTGTGGTAGATTCCTTATCTCAAAACGGTAACCAAGCAACAAATAAAAACCCAATTATCCTAGCTCAGAATAGTTTATCTATCGCAGGACAAGCTATTTCTAATACTAATGGTAGTGTAATAAAAACTGATGGCAAATTACTAATAGGTCGTAATATATCTTATGATGGTGTTATATCAGGCAAAATAGATAACATTACAAATATTGGAGCGACCATTGAGGCGGGAACTGGTGGAAAAATAATTGCAAAAGAAATTAATAATATAAATGGGGGAGTTACTTTAAAGCGAGTTCAAGTCGGTGAAGTCGAGACCATTAAGGATGAAGTTACTGTTAATGATTATCCTGGCGAAAAATTTAGGATTAAGGATCCTAAAATATATCATCTTAATGAATTAACAGATGATATTGATCAAGTGGTTGTTGAGGCCGAAAATTTACAATTTTATGCAAAAAAAGATCACAAAGATGATTGGGTTCGTTATAATTATACTAGAACAAAACATAAGGATGTAGTTGATACATCTAAACCAGCCCGAATTATTTCTGGTGGTGACCTAGTAATTACTGCAGATCATGTCAAAAATGATAGTAGTCAAATTAGTTCAGCAGGGGAAATAACAGGTAAAATAGAAAAATTTGAACAGACAAATCCATCTTCTAAAGAATACATAATAGAAGACGGAACTGCGGTATCTTATAGCAGACATCATCATCATGGAGCGGACTCTACAAACATTGATACTGCACCATATCATAAGGTCACAGAATTAAATACTAAATTACCCCTATCAGTATTTAAATCAAATGATTTAAATAGCAAAACAAATATAGGACAGGATAGTTCTTTATTAAATTCTATAAGTAAGATTTCTCAAAATCCTAATACTTCTTATATTATGGAAACAGATCCTAACTTCACAAATAGACGAAACTTTTTATCCTCAGATTATGTATTAAATAGACTGAAATTAGATCCTATGAATGTACAAAAACGTTTAGGGGATGGTTATTATGAACAGCAATTAGTAATGCAAGAAATTCTTCGTCAAACTGGAAAAAATAGATTGCAGTCTGGTTTAACTGCTGAAGAACAATATCGTAAATTAATGGATGCAGGAATTAATCTTACGAAATCACAATCTATAGCATTAGGCCGTGAATTAACAGTAGCTGAACAAAATAACCTTAAAGAGGATGTTGTATTATTAGTTAGTAATTCAGTAGTATTACCAAATGGAAAAACTGAAACAGTTTTAGTGCCTACATTATATTTGGCGCCTAAAACAAAAAGGGCCGATGGAGCTAATGTACAAGGGTAGTCTATTAATTTAAATGTTGATAAGCTAAATAATAGTGGTAGTATTATAGCTGATAATAATACCAATATTATCGGTAATAATATTCATAATAATGGTGGTTTAATTTCGGGTAATAATACAATTATAGATGCTACAACTGATGTAATTAATACAACAGGAACTATTGTTGGTGAATCTAATGTTTTAATTCATGCTAATCAAGATTTTATAAATGAAGGTGGGCACATTAAACAAAATAGTGCATCAGGCCAATTATCAATCTCTGCAGATAGAGATGTTATTAATAATGGTAAAAAATATATTTCAAGTGATAATGAAATTGTTTGGGATGATAGAAATAAAAGAAAAGAGGTTGTAACAACAATTGATCAAGGTATTATTGAGGGTCAAGGAAATATTAATATAAAATCTAATAGAGATGTAGTTATGAATGCAGGGATAGTTCAAGGTAAGGAAAATATTGATGTTGATGCCGGCCGAAATATTGAACTATCTACACAAGATGCTTCTTTGAATATAAAAGAGGATCACTATCATAAGGGAAAATCTGGTGGTGGGCACTCTATTACTACAGAAACTCATGTTGAAGGTAATTTTACTAATTCAGTAGGTAGTAGTATAGAAGGTAAGTCAGTTAAAGTTAATGCGAACCAGGATGTTAAGGCAAAAGGGTCTGATATACTGGCGAAAGATGATGTAAATATTAATGCTGATAATGTTAAGTTTGAATCAGCTAAAGATGTTGCAACAGAACAACATAGCTTACAAGAACGAAAGAAAAGTATTGCTAAACGTGAAAGTATAGATGCAATAGATAATTCACATATAGAAACAGTATCTGGCTCTAATATAGGTGGCAAAACAGTTAATATTAAAGCAACCAATTCTATAGATGGTAAGTCTGTAACTATCCTTGGTGAAAATAATGTTGAACTACAATCAGGTGGAGAAGTCAATATTGGAGCAGATAAACATATACTTGATAGCAATAGTAGCTATCATCATAAAAAGTCCGGATTACTTGGTGGTGCAGGGATAGGATTCTCTATAGGCAAAGAGCGAATTAATTCTGATGATAGTAGACACGAAGAAGTTACTGCTCGTAGTACTATTGCAAGTACAAATGGTAATATAAATATACAATCTAATGATACTTTACAATTAACTAGTAGTAATATTGTGAGTAAGAATAGTGTAAACTTATCTGGCTCTAATGTCATTTTAGATGGAAATATTGATAATACATCAACGTCACATAATGAAAGCTATAAAAAATCTGGCCTTACGGTTTCACTTGGCGGTGCGGCTATTAATGCAGTTACAAATGGAACACGCACTATAAAACAAGCTGGCTCTCGTAATGATAAACGGTTGGCTGCATTCGAGCTAAATGAGGCACGTAAACAATTCCAAGATGGTTACTATGCTGTTGATGGAGCTCTAAAAGGCGAAAAAATTAGGAATTCCGAGACTGGTAAAGTAGAAAAAGTCGATGGAAAAGATAAACGTGGTGCTAAAAATATTGATAATGCTGTTAATTTATCAATATCAATTGGTAGTACCTCTCAACATCAAAATCAATCAATAGATGTACATGAATATAATGGTGGTACAATTATTAGTGATGGAAGTGTAAATATTGAAGCTAATAATGCAACTAAATCAGGGGTTAATTTAGTTGGTCAAGATATATTAGCAAAAGAAGTAAACATAAATTCTGCTAGTGATATAAACTTGAGTGCAGGCAAAAATACTCTTCAAGCTAAAGATAATTATAAATATAGTGGTTGGAGTGTAGGGGCTAGTTTAAGCCTTACTTCAGGTAGTTTGTTAGGATTTGATGCAAGTGGAAGCCTTGCTAAACAGAATGGAGTAACTGATCAAGTAACTTATAAACCAACATCAATTCGTGCTGTAGAGTTAGCACAAATTAAAGCAAAACGTGATACTGAGATTATAGGATCTAAAATTAGCGGAAGAGGTGTAACCGTAAATACTGGTAATAATCTTAATATTGAGAGTTTACAAAGTATAGATAATTTTAAGGAACATAGTAAATCTGCAGGTTTTTCAGTTTCGACATCACCTAAATTTAAAGGAACTGTTGGAAGTGTAGGGGGAAGTGTAGGTCGAATAGATAGTAAACTTAAAACGGTTACTGACCAAGCTGGTATTTTTGCTGGTGATAATGGATATAATATAAGTACTGGTAATACAACTTCATTGAAAGGTGCTATTATATCAAGTAAAGCCAATAAAGATAAGAATTCATTGACCACAAGACATTTAGATATAAATGATATCCAAAATGAAGCTGAGTACACCGTAAGAGATAATGGAGTACAATATAATAATTTTGGTAGTAGTAAAACAAAAAGTAAAAAAGAGTTTGATAAAATCTATAAGCATATTGGTTTAACTCCAACAGGCGGTGTTGGCGCCCATAAAAAATCCGCCTCCATAACTAAAAGTGCAATTAGTGATGGAAAAATTATAGAAAATGGTCAAATGATAGATATGAAAACTATCAATACTGATATAGAACATTCCCTTAATGAATTGCAATCTATATTTGATAAAAAATCTATTGAAGAAAAGCAACAATTAGCGCATCTCTTTAGTATTAACGCTAACGAAGCAATCCATCAAATTGCTATGCATAAAGGCTGGGATGATGGGGATCCTCGAAAAGTAGCATTACATAGTTTGGTTGGTGGTACTACTGCAAAACTTGGCGGTGGACAGTTTGGCGATGGTGTATATGCTGCAGGATTATCTGAAGCTATGATGCCACAATTCAAAAAATGGGCTGGGAAAATCATAGGTCCAGATGGAAAAGAGTATGTAGATCCAGAACATTTACAGCAAATCGCTTTTGTTTTTGGCTATGCCACTAATGAAATATCAGGAAAAAGTGGACAAAGTGGAGCATATGTTTCTCATATGGGTGCTAAACATAACTTTGGTTTCTTACCAAGTTTAGAAGAAATTAAAGAAAAAGTATCTGAAGGGGTTGATTCTTGGGTACAAGCTCGTATAGCGGGTGAGCAAGAGGAAATAAATAAAACATTAAATCCAGAACCAAGAGAATCATCTCCAGAAGAAATGGGAGAGGCTCTTGTATCAGCAGAAAAATCTGGTAATTATGATACAGGAGATTATAAAGAAGCTGCGGAGTATGCCTATAATAGAGATGGAAATGTAGACACCTCACCTACCAGTGATAATTATGGATTTACATTAGCTAATCAAGGTGTACAACCTACAGGAGTTACAGAAGATGGTACTACATATTATATAGTAAATGGTACAACATATATGGGGCCTAAAGTGCAAGCCCTAGATGGGATTCCTTCTAATGAACGTAGTAATAATCATGGATTTTGGCTTGAAACAAATGGTTATAAACCAACAGGGATATCTAACGGGCATACCTATTTTAGATTTTATTATGAGTTAAATAATCCTAATCACTTGCTCCCTTACAATCCTAATTATCAACCGACAGATAAAGAAGGTTATGTGGATTATATTGGATATCCAGTTGATCAAGAACGCCCTAAAACGCTATTGGATAGTAAGATTAGTAGTGTTATTAAAAATGAAGGGGAACAATATAAACCTTTTGCAACATTGAGTATGTCGAGTAGCTCCTATGAGAATCGTACTAACGCAAGTTTAACTTTAGATGATAGTTTTAATAAGGCTATTGAAAATTTGCCTAAGTTTAGAAAGTTTAATAAAAATAATCCTGAAGATCTTAGAGATGCTGGTAAAAATTTAGATGGCTATGATGATTCAAAGAAGGAAGTATATTATGAAGTAAAAGATGATGATGGGCGAATTAAACGTGTTTATGCAGGGCCACCTGAGAAATATAAATACTTTTCTAATAATGATTTAACCTCTAGAAATAAAGAGAATATGTTAAATAATGTAGAATCTCAAAGCAAAGAGTGGATGAATAATTTCTTCAGTCGTAATAATCTTGATGTAATCCCTGGATTTAAAGAGTTTGTTTCGAATCAATATGGTTTGGCTGTGAAAGAAACTGTGAATTTTGTTTATAAACCAGCTGACGTTGCGTTGTATTTTAATAAAATGATTAATAAATTTAATGACAATATCGTAATCTATGATGATTTTGATGCATATCACTCTAATAAGATGGTTGTTATGAAGGGAATTCCTGATATTTATACATATTATCGTGAAAATATGCGGAGAGATGAAAAAAAACAAGATTTTATTCCTAGTAGTGCTAATGCAGGTCTGGGAAATAAAAGTGATTATATTACTAGTAATGTGTATAACTATCTTGTTGAGCCATTAAAAACCATTGATAAAAAAACTGATGAAGATAGAGAAAAAGATAGAGAGTATTATTTAAAAGCATCGGAGTAAATATATGAAACCTGAATTTTTTCCTTATTTCTGGATTATCTATGTTAATTATGTACTATACAAACGTTATAAAGAAAATAAGCATTTAAAAAAATATGAAATCATATTAGCGATTGTAAGTTCAATTATTATTTGTGGTGGTCACTTTTTTATGATATATTTTGACTTAAGCAAAGATATACAATTTATAATAGATATATTTTTTCTAGCGTGTATTATAATTATGAAAATGGTATTTGGGGTATAATAAATGGAAATAATAAAATGGTTTGGGTTTAATACAATTCCTATAGGTATTATTATATCTATATTTCTATTAATTTATGGGAAGATAAAACATATTAAATATTTAGATCCTGAGGTTCCATTAGGACGTTTATTGTTCTTTGTGGGGAATACATTTGCACTCGGTATTGGATTTTTTTCAGTAAAATATGGACCAGCAGCAATGGACTCTAAAACCATTACCGAGGGTATTATGTATATCATTCTCGGGTATTCCTTTTGTATATATGGTTTTACTTTCTTTTTTATGACCGGTATGAGACGATCCTATGATATAGGATTGCCGTTTTGGATCTATCCTCTATTTATTGTTGTTACTAGTTTAAGTAGGCTTGTTGATGAAGATATCTTCCAATTTCTGCTTCTAGGCATGTATATTTTCTTATTAGAGCCTGGAAGAAACAATAATTAAATAATACCTATGTATTGAAAAGATGGTTGTTTACTATAAGACAATCATCTTTTTTGGTTTTTCTCAGTTTATTTTGCATATTAATGCCTATAAAAATTGACATATTTTCGATTAAGGTATACTATTTAGATATAAAAGGTTTAATGTGTTGCACTAATTGCAAATAGGAGGTTCTCACATGAATCGCGAAACAGCTTATGTATTATGGTTTGATGAATTAAAACGTGAAGATGTAAATTTAGTAGGTGGTAAATCCTCATCCTTAGGTGAATTAACTTCCTCTACAAATGTACCCGTACCTTATGGTTTTGCAACAACTGCATATGGGTATCGTGAATTTATGAAAGAAACTGGTCTTGAAGATCGTATTCGTCAAGAGTTAGATAGTTTAGATGATGTAGAAAACTCTGCATTACTTCGCGAAGTTTGTACAAAAATCCGCCGTATGATTTGTCAAGAAGAAATGCCTGTAGCATTGGCTGAAGCAATTCGCAAATCCTATGAAGAATTGGGTGAAAAAGTAGGCGAAAAAGATCCTTTCGTTGCTGTTCGTTCTAGTGCCACTGCAGAAGATTTACCAGATGCTAGTTTCGCAGGTCAACAAGATACCTATTTGAACGTGCGTGGTGCAGATACAATCATTGAAAAAGTAAAAGAATGTTATGCATCCACATTTACTGATCGTGCAACATATTACCGTGTAAAACAAGGCTTCGACCACATGACAGTAGCATTAAGTGCAGCTGTTCAAATGATGGTATTCTCTAAATCTGCTGGTGTTATGTTTACGGTTGACCTTGTAACAGGTAATGACAACAATATTTTGATTGAAGGTTCTTGGGGCCTTGGTGAATATGTAGTACAAGGTACTGTAACACCAGATAACTTCCGTGTAGATAAACAAAAAATGGTTATTACTGACCGTATGATTAACGATAAAAACGTTCGCCTTGTACGTAAAGCTGATGGCGATTGCATAGAAGAAATCGTTCCTGCTGATGAAGCGAAACAACAAGTTCTTTCCGATGAACAAGTGTTGGAATTAGCAGAATATGCTAAAGCTATTGAAAAACATTATGGTTGCTACATGGATATGGAATGGGGCGTAGATGAAAGAAATGATAAGATTTGGATTCTTCAAGCCCGTCCAGAAACAGTATGGTCTAGAAAGGATAAGTCTGAAAAAGTAGAGGATACAGCGGTTACCACTACTACAGATCGTGAAATTGTAGTTAAAGGTTTACCAGCATCCCCTGGTAAAGCTGCTGGTAAGGCACATGTCATCATCAATCCTGAAGATATTGATGAATTTAAAGAAGGCGAAATCCTTGTTACAGCTATGACAGCACCTGACTGGGTTCCAGCTATGAAAAAAGCGAAAGCTATCGTTACAGATGCAGGTGGCATGACTTGTCATGCGTCTATCGTTAGCCGTGAACTTGGTATTCCTTGTATCGTTGGTACTAAGAGTCGTAGCCATGAAGCTACTACTTCTATTAAAGATGGTCAAATGATTACAGTTGATGCTACAAATGGCATTGTTTATGATGGCGTCCTTGAAGATGTAGTTAAAACTGCAGCTCCTCAAGAACAAGCTGTTGTTGCTAGCGAATATATTCCTGTAACAGGCACTAAGGTTTACATGAACTTAGGTGATCCTGATTTGGCAGAAAAATATGGTGTATTACCTTGTGATGGTATTGGCCTTATGCGTGAAGAGTTCATTTGGACTACATTCATTCATGAACATCCATTACACCTCATTGAAACAGGTCGTAGTGATTTTGCTGTAAATACATTGGCTGAAGGCATGCGTAAAGTGTGTCAAGCATTGGCACCTCGTCAAGTTGTAGTTCGCTTAAGTGACTTTAAATCCAGCGAATACCGTGACCTTAAAGGTGGTGACAAATACGAACCACATGAATCCAGTGCATTACTTGGCTGGCGTGGGGCGTCTCGTTACTACGATCCTAAATATTTACCAGCTTTCAAATTAGAATTAGAAGCTATTAAAAAGGTACGTAATGAATATGGTTTCAAAAATTTACAAGTAATGATTCCGTTCTGCCGCACTGTGGAAGAGGCTGAATTAGTTACTGATTTGATGGCACAAGAGGGTCTTGAACGCAGTAAAGAGTTCAAAATTTGGTTAATGGCTGAAATTCCATCCAATATTATTTTGGCTGACCAATTCAATAAATTTGTAGATGGTTATTCCATTGGTTCTAACGATTTAACTATGCTAGTTCTTGGTTGTGATCGTGATAATGAAACGGTTCAACATATTTATGATGAACGTAATTTAGCAGTACGTCGTGCTATTCGTCATTTAATTGAAGTAGCTCATAAAGACGGTAAAACTGTTTCTATCTGTGGTCAAGCACCTAGTGTATATCCTGAACTTTGTGAATTCTTAGTTAAGAGTGGTATCGATTCCATTTCTGTAAATCCAGATGCTGTTAAGAATACCAAGAAAATGGTAGCTCAAATTGAACAACGTATGATGCTCGATGCACTTACAGGTCGTGGTCGCCAAGAAGTAGAAGACCTTGAATGGTAATAAAGACATACTTTATTTAATAACAAAAAGAGGAGGCGCATAAGCCTCCTCTTTTTCTAAATTGATACATAGGATATAATACTTATATGTGAAAGGGGGGACGGGTGTGAAACTTTCAAAACGACAAGAAGCAATAGCTCATATTGTACGAGAAAATGGACCAGTTACAGGTAGTGCTATAGCAGAGCATTTAGATGTAACACGGTCAGCATTGCGTTCAGATTTAGCGGTGCTCACTATGATTGGTGTGTTAGAGGCTCGACCTAATGTGGGTTATTATTATGTAGGATTGTCGCCGAAGAATCAAACTGCTGAGATTTTAAGATCTTATAGCGTACATGATGCACTGTCACAAGCCGTTATCGTGTCGCCTGAGACTAATTTATATAATACGATTGTAACCATGTTCACAGAGGATGTGGGAACAATTTTAGTTTGTGAAGATTCATATTTACAAGGGGTTGTATCTCGCAAAGATTTGTTGCGTGCCTCTATGGGGCAAACAGATCCACATACGATGCCTATATCTATGATTATGACACCCGTTAGTAAATTAATTGTTGTAGAACCTAGTGATTCCTTGGCTGTAGCAGCGCAAAAGATGATTGACTACGAAGTCGATTGTCTTCCTGTTGTTGTTAGAGAAGATGATGAATCGCAAGATAATCCAAAGCGACGGTTAAAGGTGGTTGGACGTGTATCTAAGACGACCGTAACTAAAGCTTTTTTAGAATGTAGTACTCAAGAGGTATAAATAATGGCTGAAAAAATAATTTATGCGATTTCAGATTCTTTAGGTGAAACGGCAGAGGCTGTTGCAAGAGCGACAGCAAGTCAGTACGATAAGGAACAAATTGAAATTGTTCGCATTCCATATATTGAAGACGAAGCTCAAATTGATGAGATTATAGCAGATGCTAAAAATGGTAATCATGTAATTTGTCATACAATTGTCGGCTCTCTGTCAAATGTTGGGGTGTTCACCCTACGAGCCTTCTTTGGCACCAATCATATGTATGGTTGGTGCCATTCTTTTTGCTCAAAAGTAG
>NZ_BBXI01000013.1 GCF_001078375.1 Veillonella tobetsuensis | reverse complement strand
TAAAGCATGTGAGCCTTATATGCTTATTTTTTGCAAAAAAATAATGTTGGAAGTGACACCGTAGTGGTGTCACCCCAACATTTATTATAGAGCCCAATTGTCTCTAGTTCTTTGCGCAGTTATTTACATGAAAAAGCAGCAGAAAATAATATCCCTGCTGTTGATATTATGGGGCCTGTACTAGATGCGGTAGGTACAGTAGCATCTACTAAGCCACGTATGACTGCTGGTATGGTTCATAAATTAGATCAAGAGTATTTCAAAAAGGTAGAAGCTATTGAGTTTGCTGTAAAATATGATGATGGTAAGAATCCTTCTGGTTTTGAAAAGGCCGATATTGTTATCATCGGTGTTTCTCGTACAAGTAAAACACCATTATCTATGTTTTTAGCATATAAAAAAATTAAGGCTGCCAACTTACCATTGGTACCAGAGGTGCCGTTGCCTGAGGAATTATTTAAAATTCCATCTAAAAAAATAGTAGGCTTAATCATTGACCCATATAAATTGAATAATATCCGCAGCGAACGTTTACGTGCAATCGGCCTAGAGGATGAAGCTAATTATGCTTCTATTGAGCGTATTAATTCTGAATTAGAGTATGCTAAGGCTATTATGCGTCGTCTACATTGTCAAGTACTTGATGTTTCAAATAAATCTATTGAAGAAACAGCATCTCTTGTTATGCAATTAGTAGACAAAAATCGTATGTCTGAAGGGAAATAAATAGGGGAGGCGCAAGCCTTCCCTATTATCAAATACCATGGTATTTACAATATTGATGAAGAGGAATTATGAATATTAGAGAACATATAGAAGAACGGGAGGATTTGCTATTATCCTCGTATGCAGCTAGAAGTAGTGCTGCATTACGAGATATAGATGAGGAACCAGATCCACTGCGTACGGCGTTTCAGCGCGATCGAGATAGAATTATACATAGCAAATGTTTTCGTCGTTTAAAACATAAAACACAAGTATATATTGCACCGGGGGATCATTATAGAACGAGAATGACACATACTCTTGAAGTAGGACAAATAGGACGTACTGTAGCACGTGCTCTTAGACTGAATGAAGATTTAGTAGAAGCTATTGCTATGGGGCATGATGTGGGCCATACTCCTTTTGGTCATGTCGGTGAATATGCTTTGCGTGACTTGGTAGGTCATTTCAATCATAATGAACAGAGTTTACGTATGGTTGAAGTGTTAGAGAAACATGGCAATCGTCAAGGGCTTAATTTAACGAAAGAAGTTCGTGATGGTATTTTAGGCCATACGGGGCCGACTATGCCGACCACATTGGAAGGGCAGATTATTCGTATTGTAGACCGTATTGCTTACTTATGTCATGACTACGATGATGCACAACGAGCTGGAATGTTAGAGGCGAAGGATTTGCCTGATGAGGTGCGATTGTATTTTGGTGATACCCCATCTAGCATGATTACTGCCATGGTGAAAGATATGGTTGAACAATCGTTAGACAAACCAGAAATTCGCATGTCTCCAGATATTGAAGGGACTATGAATATATTTAGGCAATTTATGTTCAAAAATGTATATTTAGCGCCCGCATTGATTCCAGATCGTAAAAAGGCTGCTCATGTAGTGAAAAATTTATTCATTCACTTTATGGAGTATCCTAGTGATATAGAAACCTATGTGGAACGAAATGGCATATACTCTACCGTTGATATTGTTGATTATGTAGCTGGTTTGACAGATCAATATGCTATTAAACTTTTTAAAGATTTTTATATTCCTAATATTACCTTGTGATGATAAACAAAAAGACCGTTACCATTTGGTAACGGTCTTTTTGTTTAAGAGTACATGTACTATTTATTTTACGCGCGTGTAATTTTATTAGAACGAAGGCAGCGTGTGCATACATTTACTTTTTTTGTAGCACCGTCTACAACCGCCCGTACTCTTTGAATGTTCGGTTTCCAAGTTTTTCTTGTGCGAATGTGAGAATGACTCACGTTCATACCGCTAGATGTGGATTTGCCACATACTTCGCAAAGGTTTGCCATAGTTTCCACCTCCAAGCTTAATCTATAACATAACAAAAGTATATTATCATAAAGACAAGGTTTAAGCAAGTGTTTTTACTACATACATTGAGATTTTATGAAATATACTACAATATTTGGTATACTATAGCTAATATTGTAGTCGAAATGTATGAGCTATGGCAATAGATTTATAAAAATGGATATAGATTCATTATATACATAACTATTTTATATGTGAGGCATTATGATAAACGAAGCTTTGACCTCTATTAAAGGGATTGGTCCTGGTCGAGAAAAACAACTTCATAAATTAGGCATCAACAATGTATCAAATTTGTTGGTTTATTTTCCACGTTCCTATGAGGATAGACGAAAGATTTTTTCTATTAAAGAGTTAGAAAATGGGGTTACTGCCGGTGTTGTGGGGACAGTCGTATCCATTATGGAGAAAAAACCTCGTCCACGTCTATCTATATTAGATATTACCATTACTGATGGTACAGGGCCTATGAAAATTGTTTTATTTAATCAAGGCTATAAAAAGAACTTTTACAAAAAAGGGCAACACCTCTATGCGTACGGCAAGGCAGAATTCCAATACGGCTCTATGCAGATGAATTCTCCGCAAATTGAAAACCTTGGCACCGATGCTATGCCTGATACGGGAATTGTACCCATTTATCCTTTAGCAGAGGGGGTATCGCAATATGTTGTGCGTTCCTCTATTCGTAATTGGTTTGATGCACACCACACAATGGATGAGATTATGCCGCCTGAAATTAGAGCGAATCATATGACTATGAATCGATATGATGCATTTAAAGAGATGCATTTTCCTTCTAGTAGTGAAAGCTATGAAAAAGCACGATATCAATTAGCTTATGAAGAACTATTTATCATGCAGTCCGGACTTGCACTTCTTAGAAATAAGGAACAATGTCATGTGGGACCCAAGATGGAGCCTGATGGAGTGTTAATGGAACAGTGTAAGGAAAATCTACCCTTTCAGTTAACTGGTGATCAGGAGCGTGCTATATCTGAAATTTCACAAGATATGCAAGATGAGCGGCCTATGCAACGCTTATTACAAGGTGATGTAGGCTCTGGTAAGACCGTTGTAGCCACGTTGAGTCTGGTGAAAGCCGTAGAAAATGGGTATCAAGCAGTTATCATGGCGCCTACAGAAATCCTGGCCACACAGCATTATGAAGGGATTACTGAGTTTTGTAAACATTTACCAATTAATATTGCCTTACTAACAGGTTCTACATCTAAAAAAGAAAAAGATAGAATCTATGAGGAGTTGCAAAATGGAACGATTCAACTGATAATTGGAACCCATGCACTCATTCAAGATAAGGTACAATTTAAAAATCTAGGACTAGTTATCATTGACGAGCAACATCGATTTGGTGTAAATCAGCGTGCTGCATTACAGCATAAAGGTGTATATCCACACGTTCTAATTATGACCGCTACGCCTATACCAAGGACGATGACCTTATCTGTTTATGGTGATTTAGCAGTATCTATTATTAAAGAAATGCCACCAGGGCGTAAACCGGTAAAAACATATGTGGTAGATAGTTCTTATAAAGAGCGATTGCGTGTGTTTTTCGGTAAAGAAATGACCATAGGACATCAAGTGTATGTAGTTTGTCCTCTAGTAGAGGAGTCTGAAAAGCTTGATTTACAAGCAGCGGAAGAACTTTTCTTAGAACTAAAAGATTATTTTTATAAAAGTTTTGACGTGGGGCTCGTACATGGTCGCATGAATCCCAAAGAAAAAGATGAGGTAATGCAAGCCTTTCATGAGGGGCACATTCAATTACTCGTATCCACCACGGTTATTGAGGTTGGCGTTAATGTTCCTAATGCGACGATTATGTGTATAGAAGGGGCGGAGCGGTTTGGATTATCTCAGCTACACCAATTACGGGGGCGCGTTGGTCGCGGCGATATACAAGCCTATTGTATCTTAGTTAGTGATTCAAAGGGTGATGTAAGTCAAGAGCGATTGCGACTAATGGAATCGACGCATGATGGATTTGAATTGGCAGAACAAGATTTATTGCTTCGTGGTTCTGGACAATTGTTTGGTTTAGCCCAGTCTGGTCTGCCTGATTTACGGATTGCTAATATTATTAAAGATATTGATATATTGGTACAAGCCCGTAATGATGTACTGTCCTATATCCGTGAATTTGGCATCGAACAATTAGAAAAGTATATGAAATTGGAATTAGAAAAAAGATTTGGTGAAAAATTTCTTAGAATATTGTATAATTAAGAGGTAAGGCTAATAATCATATAAGGTGTGATAATACTAGGTTTTATCTAGCTTTCCCCTTGTATATAATGGCCTATTCTCGTATAATAGAAAAAACAATATTATTGTATTTATGGAGGTGCCCTATGCCATTAATTCATGTTGAACTTGTAGAAGGTCGTACAAAAGAACAAAAAAAACAATTAGGTGAAGCAATCACTAAAGCTACTGTAGAAATCGTAAACGTACCTGCAGAAGCGGTAAAAGTTATTTTTGTAGATATGAAAAAAGATGATTTTATGGAAGGCGGCATTTTGCGGTCTGAACGCTAATGAAAGCTACGATTATCCTCTCTAGCCCGTGAGGGCTAGTGAGGGTCGTAGTTTTGTTTTTTATTATACGAGAAAGGAAAAATAAATGAGAGACGATAAATTTGGTATGCGTGGATTAACTTTTGATGATGTGTTATTGGTACCTGCTGCATCTGATGTGTTGCCATATCAAGTAGACTTGAAAACACAATTGACACGCGATATTACACTTAATATTCCAATGATTAGCTCTGGTATGGATACTGTAACTGAGTCCCGTATGGCTATTGCCATGGCTCGTGAAGGCGGTATGGGTGTTATCCATAAAAATATGTCCATTGAGGAACAAGCTCATGAAGTTGATACGGTAAAACGCTCTGAGCATGGTGTTATCGTTGATCCGATTTTCCTTAGCCCTCAAAATCTTCTATCTGATGCAGAAGAATTGATGCACAAATATAAAATTTCTGGTGTTCCTATTACAGAACATGGTAAACTAGTAGGGATCATTACAAATCGCGATATGCGTTTTGAAACTGATTTAACCCGTCAAATTGGCGAATGTATGACTAAGGAAAACTTAGTAACAGCTCCAGAAGGGACTTCCTTGGAGATGGCTAAATCCATTTTGAGTCAACATCGCATTGAAAAATTACCATTAGTTGACAAAGAGGGGAATTTAAAAGGTTTAATTACAATTAAAGATATTGAAAAAGCTACAAAATATCCTAACTCTGCTAAAGATTCTAGTGGTCGCCTCTTAGTTGGTGCTGCAGTCGGCGTATCTAAGGATATGTATGATCGTTTAGATGCTCTTGTAGCAGCTAAAGCAGATGTTATCATTGTTGACACAGCTCATGGCCATTCTGCTGGTGTATTGCGTACGTTAAAAGAAATTAAGCAAGCATATCCACATATTCCTGTTATTGCTGGTAATGTGGCAACTGCAGCTGGTACAGAGGCCCTTATTGAAGCTGGTGCTGATGCTGTTAAAATTGGCATTGGACCTGGTTCCATTTGTACAACACGCGTTATTGCTGGTATTGGTGTACCTCAAATTACTGCGGTTTATGAGTCTGCTCAAGTGGCAAGACGTTATGGCATTCCTATTATTGCCGATGGGGGCATTAAATACTCTGGCGATATTGCAAAAGCCATTGCAGCTGGTGCTAATGTTGTAATGATGGGCAATATTCTTGCTGGTACTGATGAAAGCCCAGGGGAACAAGTTATTTACCAAGGTCGCTCCTATAAGGTTTACCGTGGCATGGGTAGCTTAGGTGCTATGAAGCTTGGTAGTAAGGATCGTTATTTCCAATCAGAAGCTAAGAAATTAGTTCCTGAAGGTATTGAAGGCCGTGTACCTTATAAAGGTATGTTGGCAGATACAATTTTCCAAATGGTTGGTGGGTTACGTGCAAGTATGGGATACTGTGGTTGCCATGATATTAAAGAAATGATTGAAAACACTCAATTCATTCAAATTACGGCAGCAGGCTTGAAAGAAAGTCATCCACATGATGTAAGTATCACCGTAGAAGCACCTAACTATAGTGGTTTATAATGGAGTATTACTTTGAGTAAACGTATTTCGGTATTATCTGTCCCTATTGATTGCATCACTATGGACGAAGCAGTTTCAAAAATTATAGAGTTGACAAAGCAACCAGGGCTACATCTTGTAGCAACTGCCAATGCTGAAATGGTTATGCTAGCAAATCAGGATCCCGTGTTACACGGGATCTTGAATTCCGCTAGTTTAGTTGTTCCCGATGGAGCTGGCATATTATGGGCTGCAGAGCGCATGGGGGAAAGAGTACCTGAACGTGTTACTGGTGTTGATGTTACTAAAGAATTGTTTAAGGTTGCTGCAGATACGCAAATTCCTGTATATTGTTTAGGTGCGGCACCAGGTGTAGCAGAACAAGCTGTTTCTAATTTACAAGAAATGTTTGGGCCTATTAATATTGCGGGGATTCATGATGGTTTCTTTGATGAAGCTGAGGAACACCGTATTATTAAAAATATTGAAGATACGGGTGCTAAACTTGTATTTGTTGCATTAGGTGTGCCAAAACAAGAACAATGGATTTCAGAAAAATTATCCTCTTTACAAGGCGTTGTTGCCATTGGTATAGGAGGGTCTTTTGATGTATTGGCTGGAAATATTCCACGAGCACCACAGTGGATGCAAAAAAATCGTTTAGAATGGTTATATAGACTATATTTAGAACCTAAACGTATTGGCCGTATGTTGGCCATACCGAAATTTATGTGGACTGTTATTAAGAATAAATAGGGGAGTTAAGTTGTGCCTACAGGACCAATTATAAAAGAAGGATTTCCTTTAATCGGGGTAATGCTCTTCATTACGATTATAGCGGCGTGTTTTGGACATTATAGTATCGCAATTATTACATTTATTTTGGCATTATTCTTTGTGAACTTTTTTAGAAATCCAAAACGCAATATTCCAACTGATCCGGATGCTATTTTATCTCCAGCTGATGGAAAGGTAATGGAAATTGAAGACGTATATGAAGACTTGTATTTACATCGAGAATGTAAAAAGGTAACAATCTTTTTATCTGTTTTTGATGTGCATGCAAATCGTGCGCCTATTGAAGGTAAAATTACATATCGTCATTATACGATGGGCAGTTTTTTGCCTGCTTTTAAAGAAGATGTGGGATTTGAAAACGAACGTCATACAATTTGCATAGAGAACGATAAAACAGAAGTTCTTGTAACACAAATTGCTGGATTATTAGCGCGACGTATCGTTTCATGGACAGATCTTGATAGTGTATTAGAACGTGGTCAGTTATATGGTATGATTAAATTCGGTTCATGTACTGAAATTTACATGGATAAAAATGTAGAAATTTGTATCGAAAAAGGTCAACATATTACTGGTGGCGATACAATTATCGGGAGGCTCCGTCATGAATAAATCAATCATTCCAAATTTATTTACCAGTGCTAATCTAGCATTTGGTGTTATCGGTATTACATTATCTGCTACAGGAAATACCTTTTGTGCTGCTATATGTGTACTATTATCTCTACTTGCGGATGGGTTAGATGGCCGTGTAGCTCGTGCATTAGGCGTAGCGGGCCCTATGGGACGTGAATTAGACTCTTTATCTGATGTAGTCGGTTTTGGTGTTGCTCCAGCCTATATGCTATATATAAGTGATTTACAGGGATTAGGGTGGCTTGGATATGTACCTTTGTTAGCATTTTCTGTACTAGGTGCTTTTCGCTTAGCCCGCTTTAATATTAAAACTGATGAAGTACATGGTTATTTTGAAGGTCTACCAATTCCAGCAGCCGGTTGCTTAGCTGCTACCTATGTATTATGTGGCGTGCAAGTGCCTCAGTTTGTTTTATTCGTGTCCATGATTCTCGTTGGTATTCTTATGGTTAGTGAAGTTAAATATCCTGATTTTAAGGGGCATAGTGCAGTTCGTATCAGTAAGATTGCCGTAGCATTGGTAGCTCTTGTCGTTATCGGTGCATTAGTATATGATTGGCATACATGGGCTGTTATGATTTTTACTGGATATGTGTTGTTTGGTCTGTTTAATACGGCGTTAAATATAGTGCGCAAATAGACTGTGGAGGTTTGTCTTATGGATTACCTACTGGATCTGATATTGATTCCTATGCAGGTAATAATCGTAATTTATACGGTTTATTATTTCGTACTTGCCGTAATAGGCATGTGGCGTTCTAGAGTTCATAAAAACTATACACCGAAAAATTCATTTGCCGTTGTTGTGTGTGCTCATAATGAAGAAGCGGTTGTTGGAGAACTTGTAAAAAATCTAAAAAGTTTAGATTATCCAGATGAGTTATATGATATTTTTGTTGTAGCTGATAATTGTACCGATAAAACTGCTGAAGTAGCTAGTGCTGCAGGTGCTAATGTGCATGAGCGTTTCAATAAAGAAGAGGTCGGCAAAGGCTATGCCATGGGCTGGATGTTTGATCGGGTAGAACAAATGGATAGGAAATATGATGCATTTCTTATCTTTGATGCCGATAATCTTGTACATCCACAATTCATGCTAGAAATGAATGATCATTTAGAAAAAGGTGAATCTGTAATCCAAGGATACTTAAACTCTAAAAATCCAACAGATTCTTGGGTTGCCGGTACATTTTCTATCATGTTCTGGATGGTTAATCATATGTGGCATTTGGCGAAATACCGCATCGGCTTATCTACTGCATTAGGTGGTACAGGTATGTGTATTCGCACATCAATTATTAAAGAGTACGGTTGGGATTGCACAAGCTTAACAGAGGATATGGAGTTCTCTATGAAGCTATTAACACATGGTCTTAAAACTACATGGGCTCACGATGCCATTGTGTATGATGAAAAAGTAACGACTATGATGGCTTCTTGTAAACAGCGTTTACGTTGGGCACAAGGTCAATTTGACTGCGCAGATCGTTATATTCCTAAATTATTTGCAGCAGGTATTAAGCAAGGTAATATCGTTATATTAGATGGTATTTTACAGGTTAGTCAGCCATATTTCTTGTTGTTAACAACAATATATTTGGTATTTTCATATATCAATGCATATGTGCCGATTTATACAAATATTTTGTATCAAATTATGCCGATGTCTGTATGGCAAATTATTGGTATTGGTCAATATTTGTTCCCACTTATTGTATTGTTAAAAATTAAGGTACCACCTAAAATTTGGTTTTATTATTTGCTATATCCTATTTTTGTATACTCTTGGGTACCAGTAAATATTTTAGGTTGGTTCCGTCGTCATAACAAGGAATGGTCTCATACGGTGCATACAAGAGCAGTTGGCTTAGATGATGTTAAATTAACCCGTATGGGCAATATGAATAAGAATAAAAAATAGAATCTGTAGGAGTGAATATGCATATATTAATGTGTAACGATGATGGCATTTTAGCTGATGGCTTACGCCAATTAGCGACGTATTTAAGTCAATATTATCGTATTACCGTTGTAGCACCAGCTACTGAGCAAAGTGCAAAATCCCATGCATTGACGACTGAGATTCCTTTAAAACTAGATGCGTACAATGGCGAGGATGAAAATCCTCGCCTTTATGCACTTACAGGAACTCCGTCGGATTGTATGAAATTTGGCCTTAGCTATTTATTAACTGATGATATGCCTGATCTTGTTATTTCTGGTATTAATCATGGCTTTAACTTAGGTTCTGATGTATTATATTCAGGAACTGTATCAGCCGCTATGGAAAGCTGTTTTTATGGGATTCCTGGCCTCGCATTATCTGTTGAACGTTACTCTACTGAGCGTGGTAATGAAATGCATCCATTTATTCATGATTTTATTGAAAAGATTTATGTAAATGGCAAGTTTGATGGTTTAATAAATGTTAATTTCCCATTGCGTGGCACTTGTGATTGGGATCATTTCAAAATGGTGAGCCAAGGTCTACAGACCTACAGTAATATAATCGATGCTCGTATTAATTCTAGAGGGCAAGATTACTATTGGTTGGCAGGTGATTTAGATTGCGGAAAAGAGGCTGTGCCTACTGATGTTGAATACGCTCGTAAGGGCTATATTACAGGTGTAACCTTGACTTGGAAACAACAAGATGATGATGCAATGCATACAGTAACAAATATTCTGGAAAAAATATAAATTTTTTGTTGACAGACATTAGTAATTCCTATATAATTACAAATGTTCCGAGATGCCGGAGTGGCGGAATGGCAGACGCACTTGACTCAAAATCAAGCGGGTAACACCGTGTGGGTTCAAGTCCCACCTCCGGCACCAAATACAAGCGGAAATGCTTGCACAGGTGATAAGAGTAATCTTATCACCTGTTTTTTGTTTATATGGCTTGCATAGGATGATAGAGGTTACTATGGATATACAACATATTATGGATTATATACCAACAACATATACTTTACATCAACAAGAAGAGACTAAAACAATGGTTGATTTAAAACTATTAAAAGAAATACTAATTGATAGCTCTGTTAATCAATGCCAAGGATTTTGCTATAACTCAAAAAAAGATGTATTTGTATTGGCTTGTATTAATTCTCAAAATTCAAGACAAATCATATATGAATTAGATCCGAAGACCTTTGATATTGTAGGGACTTATCGCTTTCGCAATTCTACAGAACTTGCACATATGAATACTCTTACCTATAACCCAGATACTAACTTGTTATATACCACTAATGCCGTGGTTAATGGGCACCGCATCACCACTATAGATGCTGATACTATGACTATTGGTGAAACGATTACTATACCGGAACGGGTATTTAATCTTGGGTATGATATAAAGAAAAAACAGTTTGTCTCCATTGTACCTGTTAATGCGACAATGAGACGGATTAACTATTATACACCCCAGTTTGAATTAATACAGTCTAAAGAAATTGATGCCCATCATAATGACTTTAATAATAATGGCGCTTTTGCCTATGATGGTCGTACGATATTTGCTACCTTATCTACGGTGGTAACCATTGATAAATATGGTGCAGTATCTAAAATTACGCCTTTCCCCAAAGCCTTAGAAATTGAAGATATGGATATGCGCCATAATATGATGTATGCAGCAGTTAATGCAGGTCATAATGTTGCTATTTACAGTTTGATAAATTATTAATGTATGCAGTTCATCAATGATTAATACAGTCAAATTGTGTATAATAAATAAATAGACAATCGAATTTTTAAGGGGTTAGATGATGAGATTAGGTACGGATTTGATTGAAATAAATCGTATTCAACATGCCATAGAGCGATCAGAACGCTTTCATAAAAGGGTCTATACATCACAAGAAATTGCTTATTGTGAAAGTAAACATAAAGGGATGTATCAGTCTTATGCGGGAATCTATGCGGCAAAAGAGGCCTTTTTAAAGGCTTTAGGCACAGGTTTACGTTATGGTTCCTGGCAAGATATAGAGGTGGGGCATACCGACTTAGGTGCACCGAAACTATATATTACAGGACCATTTAGAGAGATATTAGATTCACAAGGACTTTCGAAGATTATTATTTCCATAAGTCATTGTAAAGATTATGCTATGAGTACAGTTATTTTAAAGGGGTAATCTATGTATAGTTTAACGAGAGAAGCATCACAACATATCGATGCCTATTTACCACGTCATTTACATGTGCCTTTGGAATTGCTCATGGAAAATGCAGGACGAGGTATTGCCGATGCCTTGGTGGATGTAGAAGGAAATCGCTTTCACGAGGATCCATTTACGGGAATGGTTCTATTTGTATGTGGCGTAGGTAATAATGGTGCTGATGGACTTGTGGCGGCCCGTCATTTGATGGAACAAGGTATTCCCGTTTCTATTGCGCTAGTAGGCGATGAATCTCATGGTAGTGAATTATTTAACAAACAGCTTACCATGGTACAGGCCATGCAGATTGATATTGTCCCATTTGAAAGTTTTAATGATTGGTCTCGCGTTCACGTTGTTGTAGAAGGATTGATGGGGACAGGATTTCAAGGTGAATTAAGAGAACCTGTAATCTCTGTACTACATGATATTGATGTGGAGCGCAATCAGCATGGATTTTCTTTGTGGGCTATCGATGTGCCGGCTGGTGTTGATGCCACTACGGGGCAGGCTTCTGATAACACATTATTTTATGATACGACAGTAACCTTTGGATCTATTAAGGAGGGATTATTATTATATCCTGGAAAATCCTTGGCGGGTACTGTTATTATCGCACCCTTGGGCGTGCCTTGGGAGTTAGCATTGGGATCAGAGGCACCATTTAACACATCTCATTATGTTTTGTATGACCGTTTGGCATCATTAGAACTCAGTGATCGTATGCCACAGTCACATAAAGGTGTTAATGGTAACGTTCTCATTATTGGTGGTTCAACCTCTATGATTGGAGCACCTATTATGAGTGGTGAAGCGGCAGTTCAAAGTGGTGCTGGCAAGGTTTCCTTAGCGGTTCCACAAAATGTACAATCTATTGTACAGTCTAAGTGCATACCAGAGGTAATGGTCTTGCCAATAGAGGAGAAGAACTCTATTAATTTAGAGACCTATGATGTAGTTGCTATTGGACCTGGTCTAGGCCGCACAGCGGAATCTAAAGAACTTGTTAATACGATTTTAGAACAGCAAGTAGGACATATGGTTATCGATGCAGATGGCTTGTATGCACTTGGTACAATAGGACATGTGTATACTCATGAAGACAAGCCCATTACTTATGAGGCAGATATGCTGTTTAAGGACTGTATTATGACTCCTCATCTAGGTGAATTTAGTCGCCTTATCGACAAATCTATTTCATATATTGAGAAACATTATGTGGAATTAGCTATTCAATTTGCAACGGCCCATAATGTGGTACTTGTATTAAAAGGCATTCCGAGTTTAGTAGCATTTCCAACTGGCGAGATTTACATTAATGGACAAGGAAATTCCGGTATGGGCACAGGTGGAATGGGTGATAGTTTAACCGGTATTATTACGTCTTTTGTAGCGCAAGGATATTCGTTACAATCTTCAGCCTTATTAGGTGTATATGTACATAGTCGAAGTGCAGATATTCTATGCGAAGAAAAACCTTGGGGCTATACGCCAAGTGATGTAAGTCGGAATGTAGGCGTAGTATTACAGGAGTTACTGAAAGGATAGTAATATGAAAAGAATACAACAAATTCTAGTATTATTAATTACTCTTTTAGTGCCCCTGTTTGCCATAGCAGGATGTTCTTCTGGTGATGTATCAAAGGCGGCTACGGCAGTCTCATCATCGGTTCAATCTGGATACTCTATTGATACGCATCAAACAACGGCAGATGGTCACGTTGATATCTATATGCTCGATATTGGTCAAGGTGATGCAATACTAATTAAGGTAGGCGACGAATATAGCATGATTGATATGGGCGATATTGAACATCGTGAAAATATTGTGGGTCAATTGAAAAACATGGGTGTTACGAAGCTTAAAAATGTTATAATAACACACCCACATGCAGATCATATGGGAGGCTTTCTAGCGATTGCTAAATCAATGCCTATCGAACATGTATATGATGATGGCATTCCTGTGGATAATAATATGTATAAAACATATGAGAAGTGGATTGAGAAAAAGAACATTCAACGAACTACTTTAAAGAAGGGCAGTACTGTTGATTTTGGTCATGGTGCAGTATTTGTAGTTTATGCGCCATGGGATGAAACTTTAGTTGATAAAAAAGGACAACCAGATTTAAATAATAATTCTATTGTTGGTAAATTTATTTTTGGTAAGTTCTCTATGTTATTTACTGGTGATGCTGAACTACAAGAGGAGAAACGATTAATTAAGGAGCAAAATAGTAAGCTATTTGCTCGTATTTTAAAGGTTGGTCATCACGGTTCACGCACAAGCAGTTCTGAAGATTTTCTAAAATCTGTTAAACCAGAGAGTGCATTAATTTCTTCTGGGTTATATAATAAGTATGGTCATCCTCATGATGTAACATTGCGTCATTTGAATGAACACAATATCGCCATTTATCGTACAGATACGATGGGACGTATTCACATTAGTACGGATGGGAATGAATGGCAAATTTCTACAGAACGATGATAAATATGTGTAATCCGTATACATATCTTCATGTTTGTATGAAATAATCTATCTATAATCAATCATTATTTTATAGATAGATTCTAAGTATGAGTCGTAGCGTTTTGGGATGCTAGCTCATCACTATGGTTTGGACAAATAAATGTCAGTTAGATAGGAGTGAATGTATTGCGTAAACTATTTCTAATTTGCTTTGCTTTTCTCATGGCTCTACCGCTATTGTTAAGCCAAGCAAAGGCTGCTAATTTACAGGATGCTCGTTGGGTGACGAGAACTGATGCACCAGTACCGTATGTACGTATGGTTATGGATTTATCGGCTCCGGTAAAAGCAGCTGCATCTATCAGTAAAGATGGAAAAACGACAACGGTTACTTTAAAGAATACTAAGTTGAAAATGGCAAAAAGTAATATTATTATGGATTCGTCCATTGCTAGTTCAGCACAGCTTTCACAAGTAGGCAAAGACGTGGCAGTTACCATTAAAACTCCATCCGCTTTAGATACAAGTGATATAAAGGTATTTTCTTTGAAGAAGGATACAGTTAATCAAAAACCGTATCGAATCGTTGTAGATGTTCAGAAAAAAGGTATGGCTCCAAAACCTGTCAATTATGGTAAGAAACCATCTCCTGCTACAGGAATTGCTGGTAGTAAAGGGTCTGGTAAATACTCTACATCTGGTGGATTAGCGGGTAAGGTTATTACAATTGACCCAGGTCATGGTGGGAGTGATCCAGGGGCTATTGGTCCAACTGGATACCAAGAGAAAAATGCAACGCTTCCAATTTCTAAGTATTTAAAATCTGCTTTAGAGGCTCGTGGTGCTAAAGTATACATGACGCGTACAACAGATGTCGATGTATATGGACCTAACGCGAGTGGTGTGGATGAATTAGGGGCACGTGTCAATATTGCTAATGCACATAATTCTGATGCTTTTGTAAGTATTCACATCAACTCCTTTAACAATCCAACTGTTGGTGGTATTGCTACTTATTACTATGCTAAGACTGGTAATGATGCTCGCTTAGCACAAAAGGTACAAAGCCAAATTGCTAATGTACCAGGCTTTAATGGTGACCGAGGCATCCAAGAAGGTAATTTGTATGTATTGAGACATTCAAATATGCCTGCAATTCTTGTAGAATTAGGTTTTATTTCTAATCCTAATGAAGAACGTGCATTAAAAAGCGATCAAACAGAACAAGATTTTGCAAATCGTATTGCTGTTGGTATTGCTAATTACTTTGGAGGCTAAGGATGAATATTCGAAATCAAATCACTGCGATTGCTTGTATAGGTATCCTTGCTTTTGCAGCGGGATGTACCACAAACCAAATGACTAATACAGGTTCTACAAATGTAAGCCAATCTGTTAAGGTCAATAAAGATGCTGAAACATCTAAAGCGTCCAGTGAATCTGTAAAAATGGTGTTTTTCGTTCCTACAGAGGACGGGACGGGTGTAAAGCAACAATCCGTAGATATGTCAGCTGATAAGGTAACACCAAAGGCTGCATTACTGGCTATGTTAAAAGCGGATCGTCAACAAAAGTATCCCATTTTTGATAAGTCTATAGAGATTACTTCTGTTACTGTTAAAGACAGCATTGCCTCAGTAGAGGTAAATAAAGCCTTTGTTGCTGGTAAAGGTGGAGAGCTCACCGTTAAGTTGCAAATGGCTGCTATCGTAAATACATTGACTTCTTTTGACAATATCAATGGTGTGCTCTTTGTATGCGATGGTAAAAAGGTTCCAGTAGTTGGTTCCTTCGATACGAAGAATCCTATTAAACGGATGGAACAATTAATTAAAAAGTAAGCTTTAAATCGACTCCTTATGTAAAAGGAGTCGATTTTTATTGCATTCCTATATGTGTTACAATACATATAGTATAAAAGATTAAAAAGGTGATATAGTGGAACTAAAAAATCTCGGTGAATTTAACTTCATACATAGCATTGAATCAGATACAATATATGACCCTAGTACAGTTGTTCAAGGTATTGGGGATGATTGTGCTGTATATAAGGTTACTGAAGGATATGAGCAACTGGTAAGTACTGATACGATGGTAGAAGGCGTTCATTTTAGCTTTCAGTATATGATGCCTTATGATGTTGGGTACCGTTTAATGACAGCAAATTTAAGTGATATAGCGGCTATGGGGGGAATACCACGCCAAGTTGTATTATCTGTTGCCTCACCGGGGCATATTGATACTCGGATCTTAGAAGAAATTTATAGAGGCGTTAAAGAGCAATGCCAACATTATCATGTAAATTTAATCGGTGGTGATACGGTTAGTATAGATGGCCCTATGGTATGGACTATCACCATTATAGGGGAGATTCCTCAAGGTAAAGCGGTACTTAGAAGTGGGGCCCAACCAGGTGATGTAGTTGGTGTTACGAACTATATTGGTTATGCAGCCACTGGCCTTGGCTCATTATCCTATAATCTGGACGGGTATCCGATGACGCGGATTGGTCATCAAAGGCCAGAACCACAAATTGAGCTAGGTATTACATTACGCGAATTAGGTGTTCACAGCATGAATGATATTAGCGATGGTTTAAGTAGTGAACTTAATGAAATAGCAAAATCATCTCGAGTGTCAATTATCATAGATGAAACACGTATCCCTTTACATGAAGAAACATATAAACTAGCAGAAGCATTACAAACAAATCCAATTGATTATGCCTTGTTAGGCGGCGAAGATTTTCAGCTTGTATTTACGGCTCCGAAGGAACTTTCACAAGCACTGGAAAACCTGGGTTCTATTACATTGATTGGTGAAGTTATTGAAGGTGAACCGGTGGTGCAATCGGTGACGAAGGCTAAAGAAATACGCTTATTAGAAGCGAAAGGATATAATCATTTTCATGAGTAAATATAAAGTTACATTAGAAACAAATTCTGTGGCAGATACGCAATGTTTTGGCGAACGATTAGGACATTGGGTAAAACAGAATGGTAATCCACTGTGTATGGCATTAGTTGGCGATTTAGGTACTGGCAAGACGCATATGTCACAAGGCATTGCAAAGGGGCTTGGTGTTACAGAAGAAATTACAAGTCCCACATTTTCTTTGATGAACACGTATATGACCTTGGCCGGTGAAATATATCATTTTGATTTATATCGAATGGATGATGTTAGTGAACTAGAAAATATAGGCTTTTATGAATTTACAGAGGATCAAATCTCTATTGTTGAGTGGGCTGATAAATTTAGTGATGAATTACCTGAAGAAACGCTATGGATTCGCATTGTGTCTATAGATGAACATGCTAGAGCAATTACATTAAAAAGTGATTTGATAGATCATGAAACATTAGTGGAAATAGGAGGTATATATGTGGTTGGGAATTGAAACGAGTTCAGTCGTTTCTAGTGTGGCTGTTATGAATGAAAGCCAGCTTATCGGCGAAATTACCATACAAGCTGGTTTGACCCACTCCGAGCAATTAGTACCTCATATTCAAACCTTGTTAGAAATGACAAATATAAAGCATTCTGATTTAAGGGGGATTGTTGTGGTGAGTGGTCCTGGTTCCTTTACGGGGTTGCGAATTGGCATGGGGACAGCAAAGGCAATGGCTTATGCTTTGCGTATACCTTTATATGGCGTTATGACTATGGATGGCTTAGCACGTAATATCCCGTATACTACAGATATGATTTGCACCGTAATAGATGCACAGAAAAAACATGTATATGCTGCTTTTTATACCTATGAAGGCAGTAAACTAACAATGATTGAAGAACCTTTTGTAGTGGAAGCAGCCTCTCTAGTCGATCGTTTACAGAGTCAACAGAAACGTGTTGTCTTTGTAGGTGACGGGATTAAACGTATTGCACCATTAGTTGAGGGTGATAGATATTTAATCATTTCTGATCCTATTTATCGTATTCCTAGAGCTAGTTCTTTATTATTGAGTGCTCGCACCATGATTGCAGACGGTCAAAGTTCAGACCCTATGACTATGGTGCCTCACTATATTCGAAGATCTGAAGCTGAAGTGCTGTGGGACGAAAAACATAAGGATAATCCATTGCGTTTGAAAGAAGAACCTACAGTAACGGTAATTGAAGCGGCAGGTGAAGAATAATATGATAGTGCGGAGAGCTACAATTGAGGATGGAAAGGAAATTTTTGCTATTGAAGCAGAATGCTTTTCTGTGCCGTGGAGTTTAGATTCTATTGAAACAGAATTATCTAATCAAGATAAGAAGCTTTACTATGTCATAGAGGATGCTGACGGTGTCGCAGGCTATGCAGGGGCTTGGCTCGTTTATGATGAGGGTCAAATCACGAATATTGCTATTCGGCCATCTGCTAGGCGACAAGGTTATGGTGCTACATTAACGAGTGCATTAATAGAGGAATGTTTTAAAAGAGGCATGCATGAAATCTTTTTGGAGGTACGTGTGTCTAATTTGTCTGCTTTATCCTTATATCGTCAATTAAGGTTTACTGTAAAAGGTATGCGTAAGGATTATTATTCAGAGCCCAAAGAAGATGCGTACATCATGTCCCTTGTTAAAGAGGAAGTAAAATGAGTGTATACACATTAGCATTAGAAAGTAGTTGTGATGAAACATCGGCAGCTGTACTCAAGGATGGTCGTACAGTACTTTCTAATGTCATATCAAGTCAGGTGCCAATCCATCGAAAATTTGGTGGTGTAGTGCCAGAAATTGCATCCCGTCATCATATTGAACAAGTAATACCTGTGATTGACCAAGCTTTAGAGGATGCTAATGTAAAATTAGAGGATATCGATCATATAGGGGTTACCTATGGGCCTGGATTAGTAGGGGCTTTACTGGTCGGTGTGGCCGCTGCGAAAGGTCTATCTTTTGCTACAGGTATTCCGTTGGTGCCTGTTCATCATATGGAGGGTCATATTTTTGCTAATTTCTTAGCAAATCCCACACTAGAACCACCATTTTTAAGCCTTGTTGTTTCTGGTGGGCACACTATGTTAGTTCATGTGAAAGACTATGAAGAATTCCAGATTCTCGGGCAAACACGAGATGATGCGGCGGGAGAAGCCTTTGATAAAATTGCTCGTGTTATGGGATTCCCCTATCCTGGAGGACCTCATATAGATGCTCTTGCTAAAGAGGGAAATCCCAATGCTATTGAGTTTCCAAAGGCGCTTAGTGAACCGGGAAATTTTGAATTTAGTTTTAGTGGTTTAAAATCGGCAGTTCTCAATTACTTAAATAGTAAATCGCAAAAGGGGGAAGACATACATCAAGCTGATGTGGCGGCATCCTTTCAAAAGGCAATTGTAGATGTTCTTGTGGATAAGACAAAAGATGCAGCACATACATTGGGGGAAACAAACATAACGATTGCTGGTGGCGTATCAGCGAATCAAGGTTTGCAGGTAGCACTAGAAGCGATGTGTAAGGAAGAAGGTTTTACTTATTATAAGCCAGGTAAAATTCTATCCACTGATAATGCAGCCATGATTGGTTGTCGTGCTTATTATATGGCACAGGCCGGTAAGTTTTGTGATCTACACCTAAATGCTAAGCCAAGTGTTCCTATTGGCACTGTGGCTTGGGTAGAAGGTAAATAATATGACTGTACATATATATGATGAGTTAGTAAAGGAAACAAGCTTATCAAGTTTACAGGCCTCTTTATTGGTTCATATCAGTCATATGATTCGTTTTGGTCAATCTGTAAGTAAGCATAAAATCGTATTATTTACATATATTACGGATGATGCGTCTTGTGAAATGATGTGTATTTCCGAGGTGGCAGATTCATTAGTAACATCTCGTATACAAGGCTCTAATATGTGGAAAAAACTCATAAATACAGGTGAGTGTATTCAACAATCGACGCAGAATGGATTTGAGTATTTGTTTCCCATTGTCGATAATGGTGGTAAAACTATTGGTGGTATTTCTTTCACCTATACGGCGCCTACTAATGGAACAGAGGGTAAACGAGGTTTTATTGTAGCTGATACGATGCAACGATTAATGTTGACTGCTACAGATGAACAAATTAAAGAGTATGAGCCTATATCGTATTTGGATGGGCTCATCATTTTTGACCAGAATGGAACTATTTTATATGGCAATGATACAGCATTACATCTAGCAGATATCGTTGGCGTTGATCGTCGTCTAGTAGGCACATCTATCTTTGGTAGTTCCTTAAAAATATCTGCTATTCATCGTGTGCTTACAGATAGAAATGACTTTGTATCAGAAGAAATTTATCATAATATGGTACTCAGACAGCATATGATTCCTATAGCTATGGGTCGTAATGAATGTCGTTGTTTTTTGATTCTTCACGATTGTACGCGTGAAAGTAAACAGCAACAAGAGTTACTTGTTAAGAACTCAATCATTAAAGAAATACATCATCGTGTAAAGAATAATTTGCAAACCGTAGCTGGCTTATTACGGATGGAAGCGAGACGCTCTAATTTGCCAGAGGTGAAAGCTGCATTACAAGAAGGCATTTCTCGAATAGAGAGTATGGCCTTAGTACATGATTTAGTATCTCACTATGATGAAGATTATATTTCTATACGATCCATATACGATGAGCTTTGTCGCTTGTTGCGTCAAAGCATGGTAGAGCGTTATCAACATGTAGAATTTCGTTATCATGGAGATGATTGTATTATTTCATCTCACCAAGCAAGCTATATTTCACTCGTATTTAATGAACTAATTTCCAATAGTATTATTCATGGATTAGCCGGTGAAGATGGTTTGATTTCCGTGGAAGTATCGAGTTTAGAGGACTCTATACGTATTGTCTTTACCGATTCAGGAAAAGGATTGCCATCAGATTTTAATATGGCTAAAAGCAAGCGTTTGGGCATGCAAATCATAAACAATCTGGTGACCCATGAATTAGAAGGTACTATGACGATTGAAAATGGTCCTATAGGTGTTGTCGTAACAATTCATATTCATAAGGAGAATTGAATGCGTATTTTGATAGTCGATGATGAATCTCTTATACGAATGGATTTACGGGATATATTAGAGTCCGAACAACATGAAGTGGTGGGGGAAGCCGGTAATGGTGTAGAGGCTATTATGATGTGTAAGGACTTACAACCTGATGCGGTGTTAATGGATGTAAAAATGCCTGAGCTAGATGGCATAGAAGCGGCTCGCCAAATAGGATACAATCATTTGGCACCAGTAGTTCTTCTTACAAGCTATAGCCAACAGGACTTGGTAGCAAAGGCTCGTGAGTCTGGCGTATACGGATATCTTATAAAACCGGTTCGAGAGGAACAATTAATTCCTACATTAGAAATGGCACGAGGCCGCTTTTTAGATGAAGCAGAATCACGGCAACAAATGGCAGACCTAGAAAAGACTCTGGAAGAACGTAAGTTGATTCAAAAGGCAACGGGTATCCTTATGAATCTATATAAAATTAGTGAGGATGAAGCCTACAATCGAATTAGAGTTTTAAGTATGAAAAAGAGAAGTTCTATAGCTGATATATGTAGATTAGTAATTGATCAAACTGCAAAATAGATTAATAAGGACTACTGTAAGTGGAATAACTTATGGTAGTTCTTTTACGTTTTATATATGAATAAGTCTTTAAAAATCTAAATAGTCAAAAAATCAAAAATAATGCTTGCAATTATTTTACCATCGGTTATAATAATACATGTAATTAGCACTCGATGTTGTTGAGTGCTAACAAATAATGAATGATATATAAGGAGTGACATCATATGTTAAAACCATTAGCTGATCGCGTTATTATCCGTTTAGAAGCAAAAGAAGAAAAAACTAAAAGTGGTATTTTCCTTCCAGATACAGCAAAAGAAAAACCTCAAGAAGGTGTAGTTGTAGCTGTAGGTGCTGGTAAAGTATATGACAATGGTCAACGTGTAGCTCCAGAGGTTAAAGTTGGCGACACTGTTATGTTTGCAAAATATGCTGGTAGCGAATTAGAAATCGATGGCGCTACTCACTTGATTATTAGCGAACGCGATATCTTAGCAGTATTATAATTGCTAATTTGTAGTCATAATGACTATAAAAACTAATGATACATTCTATATTGCCTAAGGGCACATATATTTCGTTACATTGGATAGTGATACTATCTAGGAGGTAATACATATGGCAAAAGAAATCTTGTTTAATGAAGAAGCTCGTCGCGCATTGGGTCGTGGCGTTGACCAATTAGCAAATGCTGTAAAGGTTACATTGGGACCAAAAGGCCGCAATGTTGTATTGGATAAAAAATTCGGTTCCCCAACAATCACAAACGATGGTGTAACTATTGCTCGTGATATCGAACTTCCAGATCCATTTGAAAACATGGGTGCGCAATTGGTAAAAGAAGTTGCTACTAAAACTAATGATGTAGCTGGTGACGGTACTACTACTGCAACTGTATTGGCACAAGCTATGATTCAAGAAGGTATGCGTAACGTAGCAGCTGGTGCTAATCCAATGATCTTGAAAAAAGGCATTGAAACAGCAGTTAAAACATTGGTAGAAGAAATCAAAAAACGCTCTATTAAAGTTTCTGGCAAAGCTGAAATTGCTCAAGTAGCTAGTGTATCTGCAGCTGATGAAGAAATCGGTGGTTTGATTGCAGAAGCTATGGAAAAAGTTGGTAACGACGGCGTTATCACTGTAGAAGAATCTAAAGGCTTGCAAACTGCATTAAACGTAGTAGAAGGTATGCAATTCGACCGTGGTTACATTTCCCCTTACATGGTAACTGATCCTGACCGCATGGAAGCTGTTATGGACAATCCATATATCTTGATTACTGACCGTAAAATCAGCGCTATTGCTGACATGTTGCCTACACTTGAAAAAGTGGTAAAAGTAGGTAAAGAACTTCTTATCATTGCTGAAGATGTAGAAGGCGAAGCATTGGCTACATTAGTAGTAAACCGTTTGCGTGGCACATTCAAAGCTGTTGCTGTTAAAGCTCCTGGCTTCGGTGACCGTCGTAAAGCTATGCTTGAAGATATTGCCATCTTGACTGGTGGTACTGTAATCACTGAAGATATGGGCCGTAAACTTGATTCCGTAGAGCTTACTGATCTTGGTACAGCTCGTCAAATTCGCATCACTAAAGACGAAACTACAATCATCGATGGTGTAGGCGATAAAGAAGTAATCGCTAAACGCGTTAGCCAAATCCGTGCACAAGTAGAAGAAACTACTTCCGAATTCGACCGTGAAAAATTACAAGAGCGCCTTGCTAAATTATCCGGTGGTGTTGCAGTTATCGAAGTAGGTGCTGCTACAGAAGTTGAAATGAAAGATAAAAAACTTCGTATCGAAGACGCATTGAATGCAACTCGCGCTGCAGTAGAAGAAGGTATCGTAGCTGGTGGTGGTACTACTTTCATCGATATCATTCCTGCATTGGATACATTGGAAGCTACTGGTGATGTTCAAACAGGTATCAACCTTGTAAAACGTGCTGTTGAAGAACCAGTTCGTCAAATTGCTTATAATGCTGGTCTTGAAGGTTCTGTTGTAGTAGAAAAAGTAAAAAATACTGATGCTGGCATCGGCTTCAACGCATTGACTGAAGAATATATTGACATGGTAAAAGCTGGTATCGTGGACCCAGCAAAAGTTACTCGTTCTGCTCTTCAAAACGCTGCATCCATCGCATCTCTTGTATTGACTACAGAAACTATCGTAGCTGATAAAGTAGAAGAAAATGCTGCAGTTCCTGCTATGCCTCCAATGGGCGGCATGGGCGGCATGATGTAATCAATCGCTAAAAATTAATATTTAAGCACCATAATATTCCTAATGAATCAAGAATGGTTTATTCTCAGGTTCATTAGGAATATTTTTATAGTATGAATGGTTTATATAGGTAGAGATAAATTGCTTTTGTATGTACATTGTGGTATAATTCTATAGAATTTGAATGAGTCTTAGTTTGACAGGTGTTGTTGTTCGGTTTATAATAATTACATCGAAAATTATCTATATACTGTAGAGGTGATACTATGTTGAACTTTTTATTTAAAAGTAAACCTAATTATATTAATTTTGGCTTATTATTCTATCGTTTAGCAATAGGCGCATCTATGTTCTACCATGGATATTTAAAATGGCTAGGTGGATCTCAAGGACTATATAATGTTGGGGCTATGTTAGCACCTCTTGGCGTAACTGGTGGTTATGAAATACTAGGAACTATAGCAGCTTTTGCTGAAATGGTGGGTGGTATTCTCGTAGCACTTGGCCTATTTACGCGTATAGGTTCTCTAATGCTGATTGGTACATTGGCAACGGCTACACTCTTACATTTGAGCGGAAATTTCTTCGGTTGGGACTATCCATCTCAAATGGGCTTTGGTGCTATTATGTTGTTCTTTGCTGGGGCTGGTCGTTTTAGCTTAGATAAAGCTTTATTTAAATAATTAGGATATAGGCTCATCATTTTGATGGGTCTTTATTTATGTAGAGAGGGTATTATGAATACAAAAACTGTTCCGTTTACATCTGAACAATTAGAGGCAATTATAGCCCAATATCCAACACCATTTCATATCTATGATGAAGAAGGTATTGTAGATAATATGAAACGCTTTATTTCTGCTTTTTCTTGGAATAAAGGGTTTAAACAATACTTCGCTGTAAAAGCAACACCAAATCCATATATTATGCGTTTGTTACAAAATCTTGGTGTTGGTGCGGATTGCTCATCCTTGGCAGAGTTAATGCTCTGTGAAAAAGTAGGCATTACTGGCCACGATATTATGTTTACATCGAATGACACACCATATGTAGAATATAAAAAAGCACTAGAACTGGGTTCTATTATTAATCTTGATGATATTACACATATTGAATACTTAGAAAAGAATCACGGTTCTTTACCTGATACATTCTGTGTACGTTATAATCCAGGTTCCTTAAAAGAAGGTGGCAATACAATTATTGGTATTCCTGAAGAGGCTAAATATGGTATGACTCGCGACCAAGTATTTGAGGCCTATAAAATATTACAAGATAAAGGCGTAAAACACTTTGGGATTCATACGATGGTTGTATCTAATGAGCTTGATGTTGAAGGCTTGGTAGGGACCGCAGAAATTTGTTTTAACCTTGCTGTCGATATAAAAAAAGAACTCGGTATCACCGTAGATTTCATTGATCTTGGTGGTGGGGTAGGTGTGGCGTACAAACCAGAGCAAACACCTGTAGATTTTGAAGTATTAAGTAAACGTGTTCATGAAGTATATGATTCTATCCTCGTAGCCAATGGTCTTAATAACGTTGCTTTAGCTTATGAATGTGGCCGTATGGTAACAGGTCCGTTTGGTTATCTTGTTTCCACAGCTATTCATAAAAAGGATATTTATCGTCATTATATTGGTCTTGATTCTTGTATGGCTGATTTGATGCGCCCTGCATTGTATGGTTCTTATCATCACATCACTGTAATGGGGAAAGAAAATGCGCCTAAGGATCATGTATATGATGTTACTGGTTCTTTATGTGAAAACAACGATAAATTTGCTATCCAACGGGAATTACCTAAAATCGATATGGGGGATCGAATTATCATCCATGATACGGGCGCACATGGTCATTCCATGGGCTTCAATTATAATGGTAAATTACGATCAGCAGAGTTGCTATTACACAAAGATGGTTCTGTGACTCAAATTCGTCGTGCTGAAACATATGATGATTTGTTTAGTACCTTAGATTTTTCTAATCTGTAATTTAATATTGAGAATTAAAATAGATGAGAATGAATACCAATAAAAATGTATCAATATATGTAATACTTGATATTCTTTTAATTCCTGTATATTTTAGTAGGAATATCTTGCTATCATTTAGAGAAGAATGTATAATGAGTGTAGATTGTTATGCACATACTTGCTAAAGTGGCGAGATAATACGGCGGTGTCAGCTTTGTGCGTACCGCCGTTTTTCTATGTGAATATAAAGTTTTAATCTTAAATCAGTATTGCTGATACGAAGGAGTGAAATATTTTGGCTGAATTACTTCAGATAAAAGATTTAGAGGTGTCCGTAGAAGATAAAAAAATCCTTAAGGGCATTGATTTGACAATAAATAAAGGTGAAGTTCACGTTGTAATGGGTACAAATGGTGCTGGTAAGTCTACATTGGCAAATGCTATCATGGGTAACCCATTGTATACAGTTGATAAAGGTTCTATTGTATTTGACGGAAATGATATTACGGAAGATGCTGTAAATGATCGTGCAAAAGCGGGTATTTTCATGTCTTTCCAACATCCAATTTCTGTACCTGGTATTACAGTAGAAAACTTTATTCGTACGGCTAAATCCACTATTACAGGTGAAAATGTACGTGCCTTAGCTTTCAAAAAAGAATTGAAAGAAAAAATGGATGAATTATCCTTTGATACATCTTACGCACAACGTTATGTAAATGAAGGTTTCTCCGGTGGTGAACGCAAGAAAAATGAAATTCTTCAAATGGCCATTTTGAATCCTAAATTGGCAATTCTTGACGAAACTGACTCTGGTCTTGATGTCGATGCAGTTCGTATCGTTTCCGAAGGTGTTAATCGATTCCACAATGAAGACAACGCAGTATTAATCATTACTCACCACAATCAAATTTTACAAAAATTAAAACCTGATTTTGTACATGTTTTGATTAACGGTAAAATCGTTAAGACTGGTGATGCTTCTTTGGTTCGTGAAATTGAAGAAAAAGGTTACGACGCATACAAAGCATTAGCATAGGAGGCAACATGGAAGAAAGAAAGAAAACCCAAGTTGCGGATATGGACCGTGGCGTCTATGATATAAAGAATAATTTTGAATATTCCTATATTGCTGATGCTGGTTTAACAGAAGAAATTATCCGTGAAATTTGGGCTAATAAAAATGAACCTGAATGGATGCTTGACTTCCGTTTGAAATCCTTAGAGATTTATAATCGCATGGAAATTCCTAATTGGATTCCAGATATTTCTGGCTTAGATATGGAAAATATTTATACCTATGTTAAGCCAAAAGTAGATATGAAAGAAAATTGGGACGAAGTTCCTGAGGATATTAAGAGTACTTTTGATCGTCTTGGTATTCCTGAAGCAGAGAAAACATCTCTTGCTGGTGTAGGCGCTCAATACGACTCTGAAGTTGTATATCACAGTATACAAGAAGACCTTGTAAAACAAGGTGTTATTTATACAGATATCGAAACAGCTCTTCATGAGCATGAAGAAATTGTAAAAAAATATTGGATGACATTGATTCCACCTACTGATCACAAATGGGCTGCTCTTCATGGCGCCGTATGGTCTGGTGGTTCCTTTGTATATGTTCCGGCAGGTGTACAAGTGGATATTCCTTTGCAATCCTATTTCCGTTTGAATGCACCAGGTGCTGGCCAGTTCGAACACACTATGATCATTGTAGAAGAAGGTGCAAAGGTTCACTTTATCGAAGGTTGTTCTGCTCCTAAATATGATGTATCTAATCTTCATGCAGGCGCAGTTGAATTGTTCGTTAAAGATAATGCTACATTGCGTTATTCTACAATTGAAAACTGGTCTAAGAACATGTATAACCTCAATACAAAACGTTGTGTTGTAGGTAAGGGTGGTACTATCGAGTGGGTATCTGGTTCCTTTGGTTCTCGTGTATCTTGCTTGTATCCAATGAGTATTCTTAATGGTGAGGGCGCTCATGCTGAATTTACAGGCGTAACTTTCGCTGGGGAAGGTCAGTTCCTTGATACGGGCTGTAAGGTGGTTCATAATGCACCATATACAACAAGTAATGTAAATTCTAAATCTATCTCCAAATCTGGTGGTGCTGCTATTTACCGTGGCCTTTTGAAAATTGGTCCTAAAGCAGAACATGCAAAAGCGACTGTATCTTGTGAATCTTTGATGTTAGATGAGATTTCTCAATCCGATACAATTCCAGCTATCATTGTAGAAAATGATAATGTCGATTTAGGTCATGAAGCTAAAATTGGTCGCATTTCCGATGAAGCTATTTTCTACCTTATGACGCGTGGTATTAGTGAAGAAGAAGCTCGTGCTATGCTTGTTCGCGGCTTCGTAGAACCAATTTCTAAAGAATTGCCATTGGAATACGCAGTAGAAATGAATAATCTAATCAATCTTGAATTAGAAGGTTCTATCGGTTAAGGAGGTACTATGAGCGAATTATTATTTAATGAACTTCCTAGACCTACCTTTAGATGGTTGCGTGTAAACCATACTCCAGCAAGTCTTTTGGGAGAATCTGAAGAAACTAAATCTGTATTGGTAAAAGGTAATGATGCGATTATAAGTGAATTACCAACTGGTACAGCTTTGATAAATCCAAATTATAAAGGTGCAAATGATGTTGCATTAACACAATTAGTGAATAGTGCAGAAGGTTATGCTGTACATGTACCTGCTAATGCTAATGAAATAGTAGGTATTCGTATTGATGCAGGCGCACGTATTGCAAGTCGTTTCCAATTTATCGTAGAAGAAGGGGCAAACCTTGAGGTTCAATTCTTCTTAGATGGCGGTTTAGCAAATACAACAAATGTTCAATATTTCAATGAATATGATGTAAAAGCGAATGCTAAGGTTGTTGTTAAAAAAGTAAATCTTTTAGACGATACGATTCAACATATCGAACATCGCTATACTAAACTTGAAGATAATGCAGATGTTGAATATATCAATGTTGAAATTGGTGGTAAAGAAAACTTCTTGCATTATGAGCATGATTTACAAGGTCAATCTAGTAAAATCGTACATGATATTGCTTATTTAGGTAATAAAGAGCAAAAATTCGATATTGCTATGCTTATGAGTCATGGTGGTAAAAAATCCTTCAGTGATATCCATACTTTAGGTGCTTTGAGCGATACTGCAAAAAAATCCTTCCGTGGTACATTGGACTTCCTTCGTGGTGCTGTTGCCTCAGAAGGTGCTGAAGAAGACACATGTTTATTGTTAGATCCTACTGTAAAATCTATTTCTTTACCTTTATTATTATGTAAAGAAGATAATGTAGTGGGGAATCATGCCGCTAGTGCAGGACAAATTGATCAAAATAAATTGTTCTATCTCATGAGCCGTGGCTTTAGTGAGGTAGAAGCTAAACATATCATCGTAGAATCTATGATTCGTCCAATTATTGATAGAATTGGTGATGAAGTGATTGAGAAAGCCGCATTGACTGCAGTGCGTAATAAAATTTAAAGAGGAATTAGTATGAGACCTATTACAGAAGCATATAAAGATTTTCCTATTTTACAGAAGGAGCATAATGGGCATCGCTTGGTGTATTTAGATAGTGGTGCTACTACACAAATTCCTCAAATGGTAATCAGTCGCCTTACAGATCATATGCTTCATCATAATGGTAATCCGCATCGTGGATCTCATATTCTCGCTATTGAAGCATCTGAAGCTTATGAAAATGCTCGTGATCGCGTTGTGGAATTTATCAATGCTCGTGAACGAGAAGAGGTTATATTTACCCGTAATACAACTGAATCTATGAATCTCATTGCTCATAGTTATGGTGCTAATTTTCTTTCAGAAGGCGATAAAATCGTTATAACTGTTGCAGAACATCATGCAAACCTTGTTACATGGCAATATGTGGCTGAGAAAACAGGTGCTACCCTTGAGTATATGTACTTAGATGATTCTGGCCATTTGAAAGATGGTGAGATTGATAAAATAGATGAAAGCACTAAAATTGTGGCCTTTGCTCATGTGAGTAATGTACTTGGTATGGAATTTCCTGTGAAAGACCTAATTGCTAAGGCTCACTCAGTAGGTGCTGTTGTCGTTCTTGATGGTGCTCAATCTACGCCTCATATGAAGGTAGATGTACAGGCATTAGATTGTGATTTCTTTGTATTCTCCGGTCATAAAATGTGTGCATCACAAGGTATTGGTGTACTATATGGTAAACGTGCATTATTGGAAAAAATGCCACCATTCTTACTTGGTGGCGATATGATTGAATATGTAAAAGAACAATCTACTACATTTAATGAATTGCCATATAAATTTGAAGCTGGTACACCAAATGCTCATGGTGCAGTGTCCTTACATGCAGCGATTGATTATTTAGAATCTTTTGGTATGGATGCTATCGAGGCTCATGAAGAAAGTTTAGTATCTTATGTATTACCTAAGATGCTTGAAATTCCACATGTACAAGTACTAGGTAGTTCTAATCCAAGAGAGAAACATGGTGTTATTGCTTTCACCATTGATGACGTACATCCTCATGATGTGGCAACTATCTTGGATTCTAAAGGTATTTGTGTGCGTTCTGGTCATCACTGTGCACAACCATTGGGGGCATTCTTTAAGGTGGCTGCTTCAACACGCCTTAGCATGTACTTGTACACCCGTAAAGAAGATTTAGATGCATTCTTAGAAGTATTAAAGACTGTCCGTTCAGTAATGGGCTTTAAAGATTAGGAGACATTCATATGGAAATGGATCAATTGTATACGGAACTTATTTTGGAACATAACCAAGATAAACGTAATAAACGTGAATTAAGTGAGTTTACCGCTTCCGAGCACGGACACAATCCAAGTTGTGGTGATGATTTAACACTACAAATTGATGTGAAAGACGGTATCATTAAAGATGCTGCCTATACTGGTTCTGGCTGTGCAATCAGTCAAGCATCTGCATCTATGATGATTGATATTATCAAAGGTAAACCCGTAGAAGAAGCGTTGCGTTTAGTAGAATTATTCTTAGGTATGATTAAAAAAGACGTAACTGATGAATCTGAACTTGAAGATTTAGAAGATGCTATGGCTTTACAAAATATCTCTAATATGCCGGCTCGGGTAAAATGTGCAGTATTGGCATGGCATACATTAAAAGAGGCATTGAAGAAATAATTATGAATAAGACTATAATTTTTGATCTTGATGGTACTCTAACTGATTCTAAAGAAGGCATTTTAAAAAGTCTTGAGTTCGCTTTAGAAGCTTTTGGTTATGATATACCACCATATGAAACACAATTATTATTTCTTGGACCACCTATTGTAGATTCCTTACAACAATATTGTGGGATGACTATAGAGCAAGCTGAAGAAGTATATAAGAAATTCGGTGAACGATACGGCACTATTGGTAAGTTTGAAAATCAATTATATCCAAATATTATTGATTTGTTAGCAAAGGTGAAAAATGAGCATTATACAGTTGCTTTGGCTACGGCTAAACCAGAAATATATGCTCGAGAAATTTTAGACCATTTCTCTATTACGCCATATTTTGATGTAATAGTTGGTGCTAATCATAAAGAAGGATTGATTCATAAGAAAGAGATTCTTCAAAAAGCGATTGACTTATGCGGTAATCCATTAACAGATGATACAGGGCGTCGTCTTGTATATATGGTAGGAGATAGAAAATACGATGTGGTATCAGGTAATGAATTAGGTTGTATTTCTATTGGTGTCACATATGGTTATGGTACAGAAAAAGAATTAATCGAAGCCAATGCAGAGTATCTATGTGAAGATACCGATGATATCGTTATGACTTTAGATTTAGAGGAAATGCTTATTCGTAGATAGTCTATATCTTACATAGTCATACTATATAAAGATTCATAAATAAAAAGCTAGAGAGTTTTCTCTAGCTTTTTTCATAGTAAAAGGTCTTGTTCATTTTGAACCAGGCCTTTTGTATATTATTTTTTTAATCCGCTTTTTTTAGCTAATGATTTAATTACCTTAGCACTTTGTTTTTTTAGTTTACCACCTGTTTGTTTTAATTGGATACGTGTGCGGAATACACGACCTAATGTAGTGATCTTTGTTTTACGACGAGGTTTCATATCACGTTCGTTGCCAAAGTCACCACGTTGTACGGTAGTAGCTTTTACCTTTTCAGAGCCAAAGGCCTGGCGTAAGGATTTCATAAATTTTGTAAGTGGAAGAGCACGATTGAAGGAGAATAAATCAACTGCTACATAGCCTAATTCTGAATAAGCATGCAATGTAAAATGAAATTGCTTTGCAATGGCTAATACGATAATTTCGTCATCCATAACTTGATAGTCTATTTCGTTTAATTCTACATCAGCTAATTCAAATGCAGCCGCTACGCTTTCCTGTACAGTTGCAGCGGAAGAGAGAGATTCTTCATTGCAAGAATATAAATCTAGTAATAATTGATGACCTAATGCATCTGCCATTGTAGCACCTTCTTTCGTATACATCATAATATATCTTAACTATTATACATTGAATTTATATATTAGTCCATTCATAGACGGATTTATGTATTCTTATAGATAGAATTAAATAAGTACTAGAGATAGTTATTTAGCGATTAGTCAAATAAAAGACTCAATATATTTGGCTTATTGTTTGACAATGGTCAAATAGTCAAATATAATAAACTTATATTGAAAGAACAAAAAGACAAAGAGATAAAGAGGTGTTATTATGAGCGTTGTAGCTGATAAAATAGAAAAATTTATTCTTAATAAATTAAGAGAAGAACAAGAAAATTTAATTTTAAAACGAAATGAGTTGGCCGATGAGTTAGATTGTGCACCGTCACAGATTAGCTATGTATTGAGTACACGTTTTTCCAATGAACGTGGATTTGACGTTGAGTCAAGACGTGGCTTAGGTGGCTATATTTTAATTCGTAAATTAGAGCCAGAGACATCTGATATGGTACCTGCTGTTACGACATATCGTATTTATGAAGGACCTAATCGAGTAGAGCGTTTGATTGATTTACGTGATGTTGATCAATCTTTATTCCAACTTTTACAAGACAATAAAATGACAAAGCGTGAGGCCCAAATGATGCATAATGCATTTGCTAGTATTATTGAACATGTAGATTATGAATCTAGAAATGATGCCATAAGAAACCTATACGCTTCCATGATAGAGACATTACGGAAGGAGTGATGTAATATGAAATCAAACAATTACGGCATCAACTAGAAACGGCTATAGGCAATGAGAACTTATAGGAAGTAGCTCAATTAAAAGATAGAATCAAAGCACTAGAACGGTTCTACAATCAAAGCAGATATTGAAGGTGATCAAATTATTGTATCAACTTTTAAATAAAAGAGAATAAATATCGTTTTCTGATAGACTGTTATATAAAATATAATGTCAAAATGGTATACTATTAGTGATAATAGTTGACCGTAGTATAAATTATGCACATAAGGTCATGAGTGAATTATCATTCATGACCTTTTTTACTCATGGGGGTTGTATGGCAAAGGTTAAAACCGTTTTCTTTTGTAATAATTGTGGTGCAGAATCTGCTAAGTGGATGGGCAAATGCCCTCAATGCGGTGAATGGAACACACTTGTGGAAGAAGTGGTAAAGGAAACAAAACATAGTCGTACGCCGACAGTACGTGGTGTAGGAAAAAATACAACAAAACCTGTAGCTTTACCGGATATTGAGATGTCTGCTGTGTCAAGAATTCCAACAACGTACAAGGAAATTGATCGAGTTCTTGGTGGAGGTATTGTTCCTGGTGCTTTAATGCTATTAGGTGGAGATCCTGGTATTGGTAAATCTACATTACTCTTACAAGTATCACAAACTGTGGCCGATACAGTTGGTACTGTATTGTATGCGTCTGGTGAAGAATCGCAACTACAGTTAAAGTTGCGAGCTGAGAGATTACATATCAATAGCAATCGTCTACATGTTATAGCTGATACCGACTTAGACCATATTCTTGAGGTCGCATTAGAACAAAGTCCATCTTTATTGGTTATAGATTCAATTCAGACAATGTATACTGCTGATATTGAAGCTGCACCAGGTAGTGTTAGCCAGGTTAGGGAATGTACATCTCGTTTATTGCGATTTTGTAAGGAACAGAATATACCGACTATTATCATTGGACATGTGACAAAGGAAGGCAATATAGCTGGTCCTCGTATGCTCGAACATATGGTAGACGTTGTACTTTATTTTGAAGGCGAACGTTCTTATCAGTTCCGCATTTTACGGGCGATTAAGAATCGTTTTGGATCAACTTCAGAAACAGGGATTTTTACGATGATTGAAGATGGTTTAACAGAGCTTGCTAATCCATCGGCAGCTTTATTAGCAGAGCGTTCTGATGATGAAAGTGGTAGCGCCGTCATGATTTATCTAGAAGGTGTACGGCCAATTTTGGTAGAGGTTCAAAGTTTAGTAGCTACTACTGCTTTTGGAATGCCAAGACGTACCGCTATAGGTTATGATTTAAACCGTTTAATTGTCTTATTAGCCGTATTGGAGAAACGATGTGGTTTTACACTTGGCAATAAGGATGTATACGTCAACGTTATAGGTGGTTTGAAGGTTAATGAGCCAGCCTGTGATTTATCGATGGCGGTAGCTATTGTTTCTAATCTTAAAAATCGTGTGGTTCCTCATGATATGATTATTCTTGGTGAGGTGGGCTTGACTGGTAATGTACGAAGCATTCCTCGTATTGAGCAACGGATTAATGAAGCGAAGAAATTAGGTTTTACAAAGTTTATAATTCCAGATGGAAATTATAAACAAATTAAACATAATGATGATTCTATTCAAGTTCGTGGCGTTACGTCTATTGCACAGGCTATGCAGCTCGTATTTTCATAATAGTACATCACTCTATAATTCATAGAAGGCTAATTCATACAATATAAACTCTTATAGTATTAAAGGAGGTGTTGCCATGATTTATGGCATTTTACGGTATGTTATTGCCATCCTTATTGGGACGGCTGCATACGTAGGCATGGACAATTTAGCCCCTATTATTGATCCCTATTTAGTAACGCACTTTGCAAGTTTTGGTGATATGTCGCTAACAGTAGCGCGAATTGCTGTAGTTGTGGTGGGTACAATTTTAGGTATTATAATCGGCTATTTTGTGTCGTCTTTTATTTTAAAACAAGGTTTAGTTATTGCGAGACGATTGGAACGTGTATTGACCCATATTCCTAATCAAGAGTTAATTGCAGGCACCATTGGTTTATTATTTGGTCTTATTATTGCTAATTTAATTGGTGTAGCATTTAATCAAGTTCCTATTATAGGTCCGTATATTTCCATCATTTTGAGTGCCATTTTTGGTTATAGCGGTGTGCGATTAATGGCCCGAAAAGGACCTGAAATGTACTTGAATTATATGAGACAATGGAAACGTGGCGAATTAAGCACAAAAAAATCAAAAGGCTTTAAGGTGTTTGGTTCCAATAAGGCAAGCGATAATAATGGAAGCTCTAAACTGCTTGATACATCTGTTATCATCGATGGGAGAATCAAGGACTTATGTGCTACAGGCTTCATTGAAGGTCCATTAGTGGTACCTCTATTTGTATTAAATGAATTGCAAATTATTTCTGACTCTGCAGATGCAATGAAACGAAATCGGGGACGTCGTGGTTTAGATATTTTGAAAGAGATGCAAGATGCCAAGGTGGTAACTATTGAAATTGTAGAGGATGATTACGATGACTTACAAGAGGTTGACTCAAAACTCATGCGTTTAGCCTTAGAAAAACAATGGAAACTAATGACTAACGATTTTAATCTAAACAAAGTTGCCCGTGTACAAGGAATTAAGGTTTTAAATCTAAATGAATTAGCTAATGTATTAAAGCCAGTCCTCATTGCCGGTGAATGGATTCGCGTTCAAGTGATGAAAGAAGGTAAAGAAGTACAACAAGGAGTGGCATACTTAGATGATGGTACTATGATCGTTGTTGAAGATGGTCGCCCTTATGTGGGACAAGAGGTAGAGGTTATGGTTACATCTATTTTGCAAACAAGTGCAGGACGCATGATCTTCGCACGTGTTGATGGAGGTAAGCATGAGTAAGGTTAGTTGTATCGTTCTTGCTGCTGGAGCTGGTCGTCGCATGGGACATGAGGAGAATAAAATATTTATTAAACTCGGTTCTAAATCAATTATTCAGTGGACGTTAAGTCATATTAATCAAGTCAAGGATATTGATGAAGTAATACTTGTTGTTGCTGATGGTGAAGCATCCTACATGAATCAACATATTGAATCATTACAACTTTCAAAATCGATACAAATAATTAAGGGGGGCAAAGAACGGCAAGATTCTGTATATGCAGGTTTACAGGCTGTTAGTGATGATACAGATATCATTCTCGTTCATGATGGGGCCCGTCCTTTAGCAAAGCCTGAGTTGTTTCAATCTGTAATTGAAGGTGCTCGCATTCATGGTGCAGTAACTATTGGTGTACCATCTACAGATACTATTAAGCGTGTTGATATCGATGGACAGGTTTTAGAAACCTTGAATCGCAATGAGTTGATGAATATTCAAACGCCACAAGGTTTTCTAAAAGATATATTCAAAGAGGCTCAGGAAACGGCTAAGCGTGATGCTTATTTGGGAACGGATGATGTGTCCTTAGTTGAGTATATTGGCAAAGATGTGTATATTTTGGATGGTGATTATGAGAACATCAAGGTTACCACACCAAACGATATAGCGGTAGCTAAACGATATTTAGGCATTAAGGAGCAACGTATGCGTGTAGGTTATGGTTATGATATCCACCAACTAAAGGAAGGGCGTCCTTGCATTTTGGGCGGTGTTCATATTGAATCACCCATTGGTCCAGACGGTCATTCCGATGCAGATGTATTGATTCATGCGTTGATGGATGCCTTACTTGGTGCTGCTGGTTTAAAGGATATCGGCTATTATTTTCCACCAGAAGATGATGCTTATAAAGGGATTTCTAGCATGATTTTATTAAAACATGTTAATTCCCTGTTGAAAGAACAAGGCTTAGAAGCCTATAATATAGATATTATGGTTATTTCTGAAACACCAAAATTAAAACCTCACATCGATACGATGAAGGCGAATTTACAGGCCGTTTTAGATATCCCATTAGATCGCATTAGTATTAAAGCTACTACCAATGAAATGCTGGGCGCTATCGGGCGTCGTGAAGGTATTGCAGCACAGGCGGTAGTTTCCGTATATGAAGGAGAGGTTTAATTATGAAGGTACGTTTTGCACCAAGTCCAACAGGTCCATTTCATATTGGCGGGGCTCGATCCGCTCTATTTAACTGGCTATTAGCACGTAAGGAAGAAGGCACATTTGTATTGCGCATTGAAGATACTGATTTGGCACGTTCCACACGTGAAAGTGAAGAAAATATCAAAGCTTCTTTACAATGGCTTGGTATGAATTGGGATGAAGGTGTTGATGTAGGTGGTGAAAATGGCCCGTATCGTCAAACAGAACGTCTTGATTTATATAAAGAAGTAACACAACGTTTACTTGATGAAGATAAAGCTTATGAATGTTTCTGCTCCGCTGAAGAACTAGATGAAGTTCGTCAAGCCCAAATGGAACGCGGTGAAACTCCTAAATACAATGGTCATTGCTGCCATTTATCAGAAGAAGAAAAAGAAAAATACCGTGCAGAAGGTAGAAAACCGACAATTCGCCTTCGTGTACCATTGAATAAAACCTATGCATTCGATGATATGGTTCGTGGTCATGTGTCCTTCGAATCCAATGGTGTAGGTGATTTCGTTATCGTTAAATCTGATGGTATTCCTGTATATAACTTTGCCGTTGTTATGGACGATCACATGATGAAAATCACTCATGTAATTCGTGCAGAAGAACATTTATCTAACACACCACGCCAAATGGCCATCTACGAAGCCCTTGGCTGGGATGTGCCGGTTTTTGGTCACATTTCCTTGATTCTCGGTAAAGATTACAAGAAAATGTCCAAGCGTCATGGTGCTACATCTGTTGAACAATATAAACAATTGGGCTATTTACCAGAAGCACTTGTAAACTTCTTAGCACTTCTTGGATGGGCTCCAGAAGGGGAAGAGGAATTCTTCACACAAGATGAATTGATTCAAGCGTTCTCCATGGATCGTGTAGCAAAAAATCCAGCCGTATTTGATATCGATAAATTGAATCATATCAACTTCCATTACATGAAGAATTTGAGCGATGAAGAATTATTCCATCTTTGCTTACCTCATTTAAAAGAGGTTGGCCTTGCTCCAGATAGCATGAACCAACAAGATATCGATCGATTGACATTGCTATGCACTACATTCCGTGATCATATTAGCTATGGTGCTCAAATTAAGGACCATGTTGGTATGTTCATGGGTGAAACAGTATTCCTTGAAGAAGGTCATGAAGAAGAATTGCGTGCTGTATTGAACGAAGAAACTGCATCAACTGTTCTTAATGCGTTCCGCAATGCATTGGCTGAACTTGATGAGATTACACCAGAGGTCGTAAAAACAACTATTAAGGCCGTTATGAAAGAAACTGCTTTAAAGGGTAAATTTGTATTCATGCCAATTCGCGTGGCTTTAACAGGCCAAATGCATGGCCCAGATTTGAATAATATTGTTACCTTACTAGGTAAAGAGAAATGCTTACATAACTTAGACAATGTAAGTGCGCTAACTAAATAATCATTATATTATATCTATTCAAAGGCTCTCACGATTTTGTTGTGAGAGCCTTTCTTGTATATATTCTATAGAACTTTACAGGTTCTATCTTCGCAGGCATTTGCAGAAAACATGATAATCAAGACAAATTAGAGTATGCTTAATTACCAATATTTCTAATCTGTCTACACTCGATATATTTGATAATTGCTATCAAACATATCGAGTGATAAAATCTCTATTCTCATAACTTAATATATGTTTCATACAGTTGCTATATGGGCGTATATATGGGGGAGAAGAATAGGGATTTTTCTTGTAATTATTGACATTCTTTAGCATTATTGGTAAAATTATTTCATATCTAAATAGAGGTTATACATTAACAGCAGAGATTGAAAGAAGTACTCTACGACTAACTTTTTAGCGAGAACCGATGGTGAAAGGGTTTAAGGATAGGTAGACGAAATGCATTCATGAGCTGGCATTCCGATTATAGGTAGGTTTGTCCGGTCACGCGCCGTTATGCGTTGAGTGGGTATTTTTGTGATACCTAACAGAGTGGAACCGCGGACCATCGTCTCTGTATGAGATGAGAGGTCTTTTTTATTTTATAGGACATGGAGGCATCGGTAACGATGAGAGAAATTACAGTTTATAATACAATGACGCGCCAAAAAGAGGTGTTTACTCCAGTAACGCCAGGTGAAGCGAAGATGTATGTATGTGGTGTAACACCATATAATCATCCTCACATTGGCAATGCTCGTCCTTTCGTAACTTGGGACGTAATCCGTCGCTACATGAAGCATGTGGGATATAAAGTGACTTATGTACAAAATTTTACCGATGTAGATGATAAAATTATCAATACATCTAATGGTGAAGGCGTAGCGTGGGACGTAATTGCTAATCGCTATATTGATAGCTACTTTGAAGTCATGGATGCACTTGGTGTGGAGCGTGCTGACGTATATCCACGTGTATCTACACATATTCCTGATATCATTAAAATGATTGCAACCCTTATTGAAAAGGGCTATGCCTATGAGTTAGATGGCGATGTGTATTTTAGCGTAGAAAAATTCGAGCATTATGGTGAATTGTCTGGTCGTACCTTAGATGATATGGAAGCAGGCGCTCGTATTGAAGTCGATGGCCGTAAAAAGAATCCTATGGACTTTGCGCTTTGGAAATCTGCCAAACCAGGCGAACCATTCTGGGAAAGTCCTTGGGGCAATGGTCGTCCGGGTTGGCATATTGAATGTTCCGCTATGAGCCAAAAATATTTAGGAGAAGAGTTTGATTTCCATGGCGGTGGCAGTGACTTAATATTTCCTCATCATGAAAATGAAATTGCTCAATCCGAAGGTTGTTCTGGACATCATCCATCTGTAAAATACTGGTTACATAATGGTTTCATTACTATTAATTCCGAAAAAATGTCTAAATCTTTGAATAATTTCTTCTTAGTGAAAGACATTTTAGAACAATATAGTCCAGATGCATTGCGTTATTTCTTGTTAAGCACACATTATCGTAGCCCATTGGATTTCTCTGATGAACGATTAGAAGAAGCTAATAAATCCTTAGAACGTCTTAATACAGCTATTGAAAATTTATTATACCTTGAAAAATGTGAGCCTGGTTCTTGTGAAGATGCAGAACGTTTATTAGAACAGGCTAAAGTATATGAAGAAGAATTTGAAGTTGCAATGAGTGATGATTTCAACACTGCACTAGCCACATCTAGCATGTTTGGCTTGGCTAAAGAAATCAACATTTACTACCAGAGCGTAAGTAGCAATAATGGTGTTGTTTGCCAAGATGCTATTGCAGAAGTAAAACGCATTTTTAAATTCATGACCGAGGTCGTTGGCGTATTACAAAAATCCTGGGAAGGAAACACGGGCGCTGATGCAGCTGAATACGAACAATTGATGGATGTTATTCTATCTGTACGTCAAGCGTGCCGAGAACAAAAACAATGGGCATTGGCAGATTGTATTCGTGATCGTTTAGCGAAAATTGGCATTACTATTGAGGATTCTCCAACAGGAGCACGGTGGAAAAAGCGTGAAATTTAAACAATTTCAATTCTTGAAACAAGAAGCCATTAAAAAATTAATACTTTTGGATACAGAGCATAGCTCTTTTGTACCTAAATCAGCATCTGAAGTGATAGCTTCAGATGCTGTCATGTTGGCATATATTGGTGATGCTGTTTATTCCATGTATATTAGACAACGTGTGGTAGAAATGAGTATTTCTAAGGTACAGGTTTTACATACTCTAGTTACCGAGTTTATTTGCGCAAAATCACAGTCTAAGGCATTTGAACAATTGGAATCGATTCTTACAGAAGATGAACAAACTATTGCTAGGCGAGCTCGCAATAGTAATGTGAATGTACCTAAAAGCAGCTCCGTTCGAGAATACCGAAATAGTACAGCCTTTGAAGCAGTCCTTGGGTTCTTATATGAATCAGGTCAGCAAGACCGCCTTAACGAGTTAATGCAAGAGGCCTATTCTATTACATTAAGAGGACTTTCACATGGATAATTATATTGTAGGCAGAAATGCCGTAAAAGAAGCATTAAAAGCAGGACGCTCAATACAACGGATTTTAGTTAGTGAAGATAAGGTTAAAACGGGTTTGTCAGATATTGTAGGCCTTGCAAAATCGAAGGGGGTTGAGATACGCCCTACGCCTATTAAGCAAATGAATCGCTATGAAACAGACGTACCACATCAAGGTGTAATTGCCTTTGTAAATGCGGTAGAGTTTAAAGAACTTGGCGAAGTGCTACAAGAATCTAATCAAGAGCCCCCATTACTAATTCTGACAGATGGTGTAGAAGATCCCCATAACATGGGGGCTATTATTCGTACCGCTGAATGCGTGGGGGCTACAGCCGTATTGATTCCAAAACGCCATAATGCACCTATCAATGCTACAGTCGCTAAAACATCAGCTGGTGCAGTAGAGCAAATTCCACTCGTCCAAGTGGGCAATGTAGCTCAAACGATTAAACAGTTGCAAAAACAAGGCTTTTGGGTTCTTGGGGCGCATATGGAAGGTGACCGTACCTTATATGAAGCTGATTTAACAATACCTACAGTTCTTGTTATCGGAAATGAAGGTAAGGGAATTAGTCGCGTTGTAAAGGAAGCTTGTGATTTCCTAGTTACTATTCCTATGTATGGTAATTTGAACTCCTTAAATGCATCTGTAGCGGCAGCTATTCTTATGTATGAAGCAGTTCGTCAACGGACTATAAAGGCAAAATAGAGGTGCCCTATGTTAAAGGATATATTAATCGTTGATGGATATAATGTCATCTTCGCATGGCAAAGTTTAAAAAATTTGGCTAATGAATCCTTGGAACACGCACGTATGGAATTGCGTAATCTGTTACTAAACTATGGCAAATTTAAAGGTTATGAAGTCATTCTTGTTTTTGATGGTAAATATACTAAATCAATAGCGAGCATTGAAGAGATAACAAAAGGGTTTATAGAAGTTTATACTGATGATGGTGAAACGGCAGATTCCTTTATTGAACGAGAGGTATTTTTGCGTAAGGGCAAGTATACAAATGTGTATGTTGTAACATCTGATGGTGCCGAACAGAATCAAATATTAGGTTCTGGTGGCCTTAGGATACCTGCAAGAGAGTTGCAAAATGATGTGCGTCTTGCTAAACAAGAGGAACGATTACAATATACTCATAAGCATCACCGTGATCAAATGGTACTTAGAAGAAATGAAGTATATGACCATTTAGCTCCCGATGTGGCTGAAAAATTAGAAGCCATACGTAGAGGTACTAAATAAGTAGTACAGATAGACATAACGCAGTGATGAGAATTAGTTTCTAATTCATAAATATTGCAGAACATATATAATTCAAGTATAATAACATATATTGGTATTTCTACAATATGTGATTGTATGGAGGACCTATGAACAATATTCATATGCGCCAGTCCGATTACAATTTCAAGGAAATGACCGATGAGCAAGTTGTGGTCATAGCTCAACAAGAGCAAAATGAGTTTGCAATCGACTATATAGTCAATAAATATAAAAATTTTGTACGTGCCAAAGCGCGTACCTATTTTCTCGTAGGCGCCGATCGAGATGATATTATTCAAGAAGGCATGATTGGTCTGTATAAGGCTACTCGTGATTTTAGACATGATAAATTAGCCTCTTTCCGTGCCTTTGCAGAGTTATGTATTACAAGGCAAATTATTACGGCTATCAAATCTGCAACGCGTCAAAAGCACGCACCACTAAATTCTTATATTTCTTTAAATAAGCCTGTGTACACAGAAGAATCCGAACGGACCTTGTTAGAAATGCTTTCATCAGCACGCAATACAAATCCTGAGGATTTAATCATCAGTCAAGAGGAATTAGATGATATAGAGAAAAACATTGGTCATATTTTAAGTGATTTAGAGTGGCAAGTGTTAGAAGGTTATTTAGACGGTAAATCATATCAAGAAATGGCAAAAGGTACTGAGCGCAGTATCAAATCTATTGATAATGCTTTACAAAGGGTTAAACGTAAATTAGAGAAGTTTTTAGAGCATCGTGTATTAGATGTTTCTACACAGGAAGGATGACTATTGTGACAAATTTTTTAATGGTTTTAGAAATCATTGTGTCTGTATTATTGATTGTGGTTGTTATTGCTCAATCCAGTAAAAGTTCTGGTATGGGTGGTGCTGTATCTGGTACGGCTGATTCTTCATTCGGCGGTAAAGCACGTGGTTTAGACGGGTTTTTAGCTCGTTGCACAATCTTTTTAGGTATTATCTTTGCTGTGTTGAGCTTAGTTCTAGGGGCAATGATTAACCAATACTAATTTGAAAGCCTGCCTAGCAGGCTTTTCTTTTTTTAGTATGAAATTTATACGAAATAATATATAAAGGAGGTGTTTGTATGAAGGAAAAGGTGTTAGCTTTTTATAAATCTATTTATCCCCATACATATCATATAGAGGATGCGGCTATGGATTGTCATATTAAGGGCGGTCGTGAATTTGATGCCTTTATGGATGCGGCTAAAGCGCTATTAAAAGAAGGCCGTCTAAGCTTTATCCGTAGAGATGTGTATGCGTTTAATAACGATACAGAAATCATTGAAGGCATTTACAAGGGGTATAGAAAATCTTTTGGCTTTGTTATAACGGCACCTAATGAAGAAGATGTATATATAGCTGAACAAAATAAGGGAACTGCTATGCACAATGATAAGGTTAGGGTACGCATTGTTGCATCTAGTGATTCACACCATAAACGTGAAGGCGTAGTGACTGAAGTCATAGAACGAGCTAATGAAACCGTTGTAGGCACCTATGATAGACAACAGTCTTTTGGGTTTGTTATACCTGATGATGAACGTTTAGGAACAGATATTTACGTTGACTTACATAATACCTTAGATGCTCGTAGTGGTGCTAAGGTGCTTGTAAAAATTATCAAATGGCCAGAAGGCGATAAGAAACCAGAAGGTGCCATTACAGAAGTATTGGGCTATAAAGGTGACGTAGGCCTTGATATTAACTGTATTATGGCTAACTATAGTTTGCCATTTTCTTTTCCAGACGAGGTTGTGAAAGCGAGTCAACATATCAACACAACCATTACAGATGATCCTAAACGTTGGGATTTACGCGACGTGCCAATGGTTACCATCGATGGAGAAGATGCAAAGGACCTTGATGATGCCGTAAGTGGTCGTAAACTCGATAATGGTAACTATGAACTAGGTGTACATATTGCCGATGTAAGCCATTATGTAGTGTCACAAAAGGCTATCGATAGAGAGGCCTATAAACGCGGTACATCTGTCTATCTAGTAGACAGAGTTATCCCCATGTTACCAGAGGTACTATCCAATGGTATCTGTAGCTTAAACGCTGGCGAAGATCGGTATGCCATGACCTGTATGATGGAAATTGATACAAATGGTAAGGTTGTTAATTATCGGATTCAACCATCTATCATCCATGTGAATCGCCGTTGCAGTTATAAAGAGATTTATAAAGCATTAACCGAAGATATTATTCCTGATGACTTGGCACCTCTTATGCCGATGATTCACAATTTATCCGACATCGCAAAAACTTTAAATGATATGCGCCGTCGTCGTGGTGCACTGGATTTTGATTTCCCTGAATATAAGGTGCTTTTAGATACAGAAGGCACACCATTGCGCATTGTACGTCGCGACCGGACATTAGCAGAACGACTTATTGAAGAATGTATGCTTATAGCTAATGAAACGGTAGCTACTCATCTAAAGAATACAAACCGTACGAGTGTATATCGTATCCATGAAACACCGAGCGAAGAAAAGATGAGTATGTATCAAAAGGTACTCAATTATTTAGGTCAAGATATTCGATTGCGACTCGATGAATTGGAACCTCGTGTGTTCCAACAAATTCTCGATGCTGTTAAGGGAACTGATGTTGAACAAGTAGCACAAATCATGACATTGCGTTCCATGCAACAAGCTAAATATAGCATAGATAATGCAGGTCATTTTGGGTTGGCTTCGAAATGCTACACACACTTTACATCGCCTATTAGAAGATATCCAGATCTCATGGTACATCGCTTATTAAAAGCTGATATGGGATGGCCTGATGGATATGCAAACCGCGATACTAAAACAGAATTTTTAGAACGTGCTGCTGTGCATTCTTCAGAACGTGAACAAGTGGCTGTAGCTGCTGAGCGCGACACAGTCGATTTAAAGAAAACCCAATACATGGTTCCATTTATTGGCGAAGTATTTGAAGGCAAGATTTCTAGCATTACGTCCTTTGGAATGTTCGTAGAACTAGATAATGGTATAGATGGACTTGTCCATATGAACATGATGACTGATGATTACTATTTTTACGATGAAGAGCATTTCTTGCTCGTCGGTAAACGTACTGGTCAAATCTATCATTTGGGTGATACCGTAACGGTTACACTGGTGAAAGCCGATGTAGAAAAGCGTCAAATCGACTTTGTTCTAGGCGAAGTAGACAATCTCATGAGAATTCAGGAAATAATGAAAAATTCTGAAGGCTATGTAGGTGCTAGGGAAAAGAAACCATTTGGGCGTTCTGGTATTTCAAAGCAATTAAAACGAAGAGGCAAGGGCCAAAGTAAATCTTCAAAAACTAGAGATAAACGTTCTAACACATCTGGTCCGAAAAAATCTAAAAAGGGTCGTAAAGATTCTAAGAAGAAAGTAAAAAAACGTAAACGATAAGAATATATGTTAAAAGTATTGTGAGGTGACTATGGCAAAGAAAGATGCTCCATCATTAATTGCTGATAACCGCAAGGCACGTCATGATTTTAATATTCATGAAACCTATGAGGCTGGTATCGCATTGACAGGAACAGAAATCAAATCGATTCGACAAGGTAAATTGAACCTTAAAGATAGCTTTATTCGTATTGATAAGGGGGAAATGCTTCTCTATGGGGTTCATATCAGCCCATATGAGCAAGGGAATCGCTTCAATCACGAACCTGAACGAACTCGTAAGCTATTAATGCATAAAGCAGAAATTAAAAAATTATTCCAACAAGTGAAAGAAAAGGGATTCTCTCTAATTCCTTTGAACTTTCATTTTAGTCGTGGATATGTAAAGGTAACCGTAGGCCTTGTGACAGGTAAAAAGTTATACGATAAACGCCAAGATATGGCGGAACGAGATGCAAAACGAGATATTGCTAAACGTTTGAAAGAACAACAAAAATACTGATATATAATAGGAGGATGTTTAGTGGAAGTTAATCAATACTTTTATAGTTTGGCAAAAATATCAGCTCAAAAAGCAGCTGAAAACGGAGTGCATGTAGATCCTAAATTTATATATACTCAATGGTATATTGAAACTGGTGGATTTACATCTCAACTACAAGCCACTCACCATAATTTAGGCGGTGTTACAGCATCAGATGGTAGTTGGAGACATTTTACTGATTTTGTTGATTTTGCCAATTATTTTGGTAATTATCTAACCTATTATAGAGAGGATGGCATGACGAATGCTACATCTCTGTATTCGTATATCAATGCATTGTACAATGGCGGATATTTTACAGCAGATTTTAATTCCTATTATGGATCTGTATTACAGGTTTTTAATACAATCAATTTTTAACTATTTTATGGGACTGTTTTCAGTCCCTGTTTTTTATGGTTATTGTAAACTTATTGATTTAAATGAAGGTTGATAAATGTCACATAATTTCATATAATGTAAACAAATATATAGTTTTTATAGTTAACAATGCATGTGTATGATGAGGTGTAGCAAATGAGTCAAATTCGGCAAATCACAGAAATCGGTATTCTAACAGCGATGATAACAATTTTGGGTGCTATCAAAATTCCTAATCTTGTGCCTGGCATTGAGTTCCAGCTATCGGCACCTTTAGCTGTTGCTATTTGTGCGGCATTTGGGTTTAAAAAGTACATCATCAGCGGTTGTTTATCCAGCCTTATCGGATTAGCATTGGGGACACAAAATTTTCTAAGTGTTGCTATTGCTATGCAATTTAGATTAGTTGTGGGTTTCTTATTGTGGATTTGCAAAAATCATATGCTTGGCGTTATTTTAAGTGGTCCTATTGCTTCGACGGTAGCTCGATTAACTCTATCCGTCTATGTTGGTAAAGGAGCTCTTGCCATGGTTATGCTTGCTGTACCTGGTATGATTTTTACTGCTATCATGGCACCTATCATGACGGCCGTATTTAAAAAGGTTGTGTCAATGGCTATATATAGTGCACCACGAAAGGTCGTGCGATGATGGGGTTATACAGTATTCGTATGCGTGGTGCAGAAGGTGGTCCGCATGAAGAAGGAGGCCGCCATATATCAGGTGCTGAACGCATAGTAGAAGAAAGTGATTTAGAATCTGTAGCGGCCTCTTTAATTCATCGTGCATTGCAGCATAGTAAAGGCAAGTCAGATTTTATAAATATTCGTATAGATGCGGTTCACGATGAAGATATTGCTTACGTTGATTGTATCGCTATTGATGAACATCAGACTGAGTCTGTAAAAGAATCGCATGAATTAGCAAAAGAGTTATTACAGTCTGTTGTGACTAATAAGGCCGTAGAACAGGCTTTCACGGAACTTGGACAATTACCAGGTAATATGCGTGGCGCTATTTTGCTGGATGCTAATACAGGTGTGCGGTTAGACCAAGACAATATGCGCGGTGTTCGCGTAAGTCATATGGATGCATGTGGCACTGAAATAAGACCTATGAATGTACATATGCGTGAAGCTCTCGTACTGGCCACTAAGGTACAATCTTGTCCAGGGATTGTGGGCGAGCTTTGTTGGTCCGACGATCCAGATTATACAGTAGGATATGTAGCTTGTAATGGTGTATATCATCGCATTCCTAATATGAAGGATATGGGGAACCCTATTGGAGGTCGTGTATTTTTTGTTGATATAAACAGGCCTATTCATGAAATTGTTGATTATTTAGAGAATATAACAGTATTGGTACGGTGGTAACGTGGATTATTATCAAAACTTTAGGGCCCAGTTAGAAGCGAAAGAAAAAGAACAGAATAAAAGAAGTATTAAGGTCTATGAGCCGATAGATGCTGTACGCGTTAAACGTAATAATCAAGAATTTATTATGATGGCGTCTAATAATTATTTAGGTCTTACCCATGATTTGCGTGTTCAACAAGCCGCTAAATATGCGGTTGAACAATATGGAACTGGTTCTGGTGGAGCCCGACTTACATCTGGTACATTCCCTTTGTTTAACGAACTGGAACTAGGTATTGCAGATTTTAAACATACAGAGCAAGCACTTGTATTTAACACTGGTTATATGGCTAATGTAGGGACGATTACGGCGCTGATGAATAAAAATAGCATCATCATTAGCGATGAATTGAACCATGCCAGTATCATTGATGGGTGTCGCCTTAGTGGGGCTCGTATTGAACGGTATAATCACAAAGATATAGAGCATGCAGAGCATATTCTTAAGAATTATAAATCCTCTCATAAAATGATTATTACCGACGGTGTATTTAGTATGGATGGAGATATTGCACCATTGGATAAACTATATGAGTTAGGAAAAGAATACAATGCTCTACTTATGGTTGATGATGCTCATTCTACAGGTGTATTAGGCAATGGCAGAGGTACAGCACATCATTTTGGACTTACCGATGTAGATGTACAACTTGGTACATTGAGTAAGGCGTTAGGTTCTGTTGGTGGTTATGTTGCGGGGCGCAAGGAATTAATTGAATATCTAGTTAATTACAGTCGAAGCTTTATATTCTCTACAGCATTATCACCTGCTGATATCGGAGCCGCCTTAGAAGCACTTACTATTGTTAAAAATGAACCACTAGTAGTGGAACAATTAAATGAAAACACCGCATATATGGCCAATAAATTACAGTCAATGGGAATTGAATGTGATGATGAAACCCCAATATTTCCAATTATTGTGGGGGATAATGAGAGGGCTTTATCACTAGCATATGAATTAGAGTTACGAGGTATCATTATTACCGCTATACGTCCACCGACTGTTCCCGTTGGTGAAAGTAGACTCCGCATGACCGTCACAGCCGCTCATAGTCAAGAGCAACTTGATTATGTAGCCAATACTCTTAGGGATTTACTAGTTGATATGAATATATGATAGGGTTGACATGAAGATGTAATAGGGGTATGATAATTAGACCAACAAACCCATGGGGATGTAAAGGTTTCGACAGGGGCGAGTGTGGTATAGATAGCGAGTCGGCGTTCCATTGGGCCGTTAAACGGTGGGAAAACATTTAAACGCAGAAGAAAATTTTGCATTAGCTGCATAAGCTACGTCCTTCATACTTGTGCCTACCAAGTGTGAATGGACGTCAAACCGTAGGCTGGCTTAATTTAGTCGTTCATATGAATTAGGCGAGACAACATGAACTGGAGTACTCTAGTTTGTCTGTGTGCGAAAGGTACTTGAGATGTAAATCATAGACTGCGCTCGGAGAAGTCTATATGGCAACGCTTTTGGACAGGAGTTCGACTCTCCTCATCTCCACCATATCAGATGTGTATATACCGACGAATATGTATCATATTAATTGATTCATATTCTCGGTATTTTTTTGTTTTGTTCACAAATTCTTACTTATGTAAGAATCTATAGAGTGAAATTGCACACAATTAAACGAGTAAAAACATAGATGAAATCTAGGTTTTATCAAGGTTTATAGTATATAGAAATCTTGACTATCGACTTGGAATCAAGTACAATAAATTGAGATATTTATGAATTTGGATATTATAGATTTTGTGTTATGAAAAGGAGAACATGTAATGAAGTCTCGTTATTCACGCATGTTAGCAGTATTGGCGGTATCCGCATTACTGGTAGCAGGCTGTGGTAGTCAACAACAGCAAGCATCAGATGTTGCCGTAAACTCTTATAAAGTGGTTTCGCAAAATGCACAAGTGGACCAAACATTTACAGGTACAGTTGTAGCAGAGAACTCTGTAGCTGTTCATGCCCGTGTAACTGGTTATGTTGTTGAAAAATTTGTTAAGGGTGGGGACCAAGTTGTAGCGGGACAACCGCTATTTAGAATTGATTCTCGTCAATATGAGTCTAGTGTAGCAACAGCAGAAGCAAATGTGGCACAAGCAAATGCAAATTATCAAAATGCTGAGCTAGATTTGAATCGTTATGAAGTATTGGCAAATCAAGATGCGATTGCGCGTCAACGTGTTGATACACAACGCTCAGCGACTGAGCAAGCTAAGGCAGCATATGAAGCGCAACAAGCAGCATTGAAAATTGCACAAGATAACTTGGGTGATACTATCATCTATGCTCCATACTCTGGTACATTACGCATGGATGATGTCGATTTAGGTACATTTGTTAATGCTGGGTCCACTACATTGGTGACTATAGATTCTATCGATCCTATTTTTGTTGAATTCAGCATGACAGAACAAGAGTACTTAGACTTCATGAATACTCGTTCTGGTGATGAAAGTAGTGGTACTAACCTAAAACTACTCCTTGCTAATGGTGAGGAATATAAAAGTGGTGTAGGTGCTGTTGTACAAGCTGCAAGATCATTAGATAGTTCTACTGGTAAACTCGTATTGAAAGCTTCCTTCCCTAATCCAGATCATCTATTATTACCAAATATGTTTGCTACTATTGTTTCTCCTGGTGAAAAACTATCAAATGCAATTTTAATACCAACAAAATCAATCTTACAAATTATGGATAAAAACTTTGTTTACGTAATTGGTCAAGACGGTACAGTATCTCAAAAGGCTGTTGAACTTGGTGGTACGACTGGGGCTTTCACAATTGTTAAATCTGGTCTTGCTGATGGCGATCAAATCGTTGTAGATGGTTTGACTAAGGTTAAAAATGGTGCAAAGGTACAGGCTACAGAATTAAGTAAATCTCAAATTGAAACAGCTAAACAATAGGAGGTAAGACGTGTCGAAATTTTTCATTAATCGACCTATCTTTGCCATTGTTATAGCCATCATGATTACTTTGGCTGGCCTTATTTCAATGGTTAACCTTCCGATAGCTCGATATCCACAAATTTCTCCGCCATCAGTACAAGTTAGCACTGCGTACACAGGTGCTACTGCTCAAGTCGTAAATGATACTGTGGCTAGTGTTATTGAAACACAAATTGTTGGGGTTCAGGATTTAGACTTTATGACGTCTACAAGTTCCAGTAATGGTACCTATTCCTTGTCACTCCAATTTAATCAAGGCAGCGATGCCGATATGGATACGGTTAATACACAAAACCGTGTACAAGCAGCACTTGCACAATTGCCATCCGAGGTTCAACAAGTTGGTGTAACAACTACGAAATCATCCGGTGATATGGCATATATTTTCTCCTTGAACTCTCCTAATGGTACATTTGATAGTACATTCCTTAAAAACTATGGTACTAACTATTTGATGGATGCCATTAAAGGGGTAAAAGGCGTTGGTTCTGTTCAAGAGTTTGGTTCCGACTACGCAATGCGCATATGGTTGGATCCTAGTAAGATGCAAAAATTAGGTGTTACTCTTTCAGAGGTAACAGCTGCTATTAAGAGTCAAAACGTACAAGCTGCAGCTGGTACAGTTGGTAAGAACCCTACAAATGGGGAACAAGCATTTCAATATCCGATTAAAATTGATGGTCGTCTTGTAACAGAGCAACAATTTGGCAATATTGTTATCAAAAATTCTAATGGTACCGTATTACATTTAAAGGACATTGCTCGTATTGATGTAGGGGCTAAGGGTTATGATTTTACTCCAAAAGCTTCCTATCGAGATAATAATGCTCCATCTGGTGAAATCCTATTTGTTGAACATCGACCAACTGCTGGTTTTGCCGTTTCTTTACAAAATGATGCGAATGCGTTAGAAACGATTGCAAATGTTCAAAAAATCTTAGCAGAACAATCTAAATCGTTCCCACAAGATTTGGAATATCATGAAGTTGTAGATAATACTAAATTCGTACGTGCTTCTATTAATGAAGTAGAGCATACATTCTTTGAAGCATTAGTACTTGTTCTTATCGTTGTGTACGTATTCTTACAATCTTGGCGATCTACATTGATTCCGATGATTGCGGTTCCTGTATCTCTACTCGGTACATTTGGTGCGTTTATATTGTTGGACTTCTCTATCAATACATTGACTCTATTTGCCATGGTACTGGCCATCGGCCTTGTCGTGGATGATGCTATTGTAGTAGTAGAAGCTGTAGAGTATGAATTAAAATATAATGGCTTATCTCCAAAAGAGGCAGCTATAAAAGCCATGGAAAATGTACAAGGTCCAGTTATCGGTATTGCTTTTGTATTATCTGCCGTATTTATTCCAGTTGCCTTTATGGGGGGGATGACAGGTATTTTATATAAGCAATTTGCCTTGACCATCGCAGTTTCCGTAGCTATTTCAGCTATCGTGGCTTTGGTGTTAACACCTGCACTTTGTGCGACGATGTTAAAACCACATGTACAAAAAGAACGCGAAGACTTCGTTCATCGTCAACTTAATAAATTCAATCATGGTCTTGAACGATTTAGTGATTGGTATGGTAAGGTACTAGCTCGATTAAGCCATCGTTTGAGCTTAACTATTCTTACATTACTTGTTTTTGCGGCTGGTACAGGCATTGTATTCCATTTCTTACCTACAAGTTTCGTGCCGGCGGAGGATAGTGGATATTTCTTAATTGCAGTAAACGAACCACCAGGTGCAACGTCTGCTCGTACTGTAGAAACTCTTGATAAAATCAAAGATTTCTTAGAACAGACACCGGGTATTAAAGATAATGTAGAGCAAGTATTTACCGTTTCTGGTTTTGACCTTTTAGGTGGCGGTCAAAAATCAAGTGCAGGGGCTTCCTTTGCAGTATTGAAAGATTGGGATCAACGTAAGTCTTCTGATCAATCTGTTAATGCCATGGTTGGTGCTGTATTTGGCTTTGCTGCTAAAAATGTACCAGAAGCGAGTGTAGTAGCATTGAATCCTCCATCTATTCCTGGTCTTGGTAATACTGGTGGTTTTACAATGTATATCATCAATAAATCTGGTGATAGTGCAGAGGTAATGGCTGAACGGGCACAAGCTTTCATTGCAGAAGCTCGTACTAACCCAGCTATCCGAACAGTGTATACTACATTTGATACTGCTACACCTTCTTTGCAGTTCCAAATTAATCGAGAAAAAGCAGCTAAAGACGGTGTTGCTTTGCCTGATATTTTTACTGCTTTGCAAGGCTTCTATGGTAGTATCCAAGTTAACGATTATACATCATATGGTAAAAACTATAAGGTTATTGTTCAAGCAGATGACGCATTCCGTCAAAATGCAGATAACTTGAATATGCTAGCAGTTCGTAATAGCAAGGGACAAATGGTTTCCGTTGCTAACTATATTACGAAAGAAAAAACTGGTACACCATCATCTATTACGCGTTTCGATAATGCCATGGCTGTCCAAATTGGTGGTTCTGCCGCTAATGGTTACTCCTCTGGTGATGCCATCCAAGCATTGAAAGATGCAGCTGCTAAAACATTGCCACAAGGGTATACATATGATTGGGGCGGCCAAACACGTGAAGAGTTAAAAGCCGGCTCTCAAACACTCCTAATTCTAGGTCTTGGTTTGACATTTGTATTCTTAATTCTTGCTGCATTGTATGAATCCTGGAAGGTTCCATTTGCCGTACTATTCTCTGTACCATCTGGTATGATTGGTGCTGCATTAGTACCATTCTTGTTGAATTTTACCGGTCGATTCCAATTAGCAAATGATATTTACATGCAAATCGGTTTATTAACCTTGGTAGGTTTGGCGGCGAAGAACGCTATTCTGATTATCGAGTATGCGAAGATTCGTGTAGATGAACGCGGTATGGATATCGTCGATGCGGCTATCGAAGCAGCTAAGATTCGTTTGCGTCCAATTTTGATGACATCCTTTGCCTTCATCTTTGGTGTATTGCCATTGGCAATTTCCACTGGTGCCGGTTCTGGTGCTCGTACATCAATGGGTATCACAGTAGTAGCAGGTATGACAACAGCTACGTTCTTTGGTATCTTTATCATTCCAATGCTATTCATCATCATAGAAAAACTTGGCCCTGGATTCTTTACGAAAGGTAAAAAGAATCACTAAATCCAAATTTCATAACACAAATAAAACACGCTTATAGCATAGCTTATAGGCGTGTTTTTTTAGATGTTTTGTGGTATAATATGATAGTTAAAATGATTTAATTATCGCATGGGCGATATTGTGAAATATTTATATAAAAGAGGTATAAACATGAGTGAAGTAAAAACATTTGTGGCTGGTCATAAAAGTCCTGATACTGATTCTATTTGTTCTGCTATTTCATATGCTAATTTATTAACACAAATGGGTACAGCTGCTACTCCTGTATGTGCTGGTGATGCTAACAAAGAAACTAAATATGTTTTGGCTTACTTTGGTTTTGAACATCCACAAATCGTAACTAATTGGGAAGATTTTGCTCCTAATGGTGGCGATTTATATCTGACTGACCACAATGAATCAAAACAAATTATTGATGGCTACAAATCTATGAACATGTGTGGTGTTATCGATCATCATCGTATAGGTGATTTTGAAACTGATGGTCCTGTATTTATTCGCATGGAACCAGTTGGCTGTACAAATACAATTTTGACGAAACTTTACATTGAAAATAATCAAGAGATTCCTAAAAATATTGCAGGTTTAATGTTGTCTGCCATTATTTCTGACACTGTATTATTCCGCTCGCCAACATGCACGGAAACAGATAAAGAAATGGCTCATAAATTGGCTGCTATTGCTGGCGTAGATATTGAATCTTATGGTTTAGAAATGTTGAAAGCTGGCGCAGATATTTCTGATTTAACAAATGATGAAATTGTTCGTACTGATATGAAGGAATTCTCCGAAGCAGGTCAAACGATTTCTATCGGTCAAATTTCCGTTATGGATACAACTGATGTATTGGCTAAACAAGCTGAATTAGTAGCAGCTCTAGAAGCTCTTCGTACTGCTAATGGCTATGCGGCATCCTATATTATGGTTACCAATATTCTTGATGAAAGCACAACATTGATCTATAGCGGTGATGTAGAATCCGTTGTAGTTAACGCATTTGGTAAAGATGTAAAAGATAATGCTGTATTCTTACCAAATACAATGTCCCGTAAGAAACAAATTGTACCTCCAATTTTAGGAGCTATGAAATAATAAAGGATATCGACATATATAATAAAAACGTTGCTCTTGCAACGTTTTTATTATATATGATGACAATTTATAATTACTCATTTTATGTTATAGATAAGGAGATACCATGCAATCATTGTTAGATGGCTTGAATCGGGAGCAACAGCAAGCTGTACAACATACAGAAGGACCACTATTGATTTTAGCCGGTGCTGGGTCAGGGAAAACAAAGGTATTAACTGTACGTATAGCATATTTATTAGCGCAAGGTGTAAATCCCTATGAAATCTTAGCCATTACATTCACCAATAAAGCGGCTAAAGAAATGAAAAGTCGTGTTGAAGGACTTGTGGGGGATGTTGCTAATCGTATTTGGCTAAGTACATTCCATAGTTTCTGTGCTAAATTTTTACGCTTTGAATTAGATAATTTTTTAGGATACAATAGCAACTTTACAATTTATGATACATCAGATTCACAGGTTGTTATAAAGGCAGCTTTAAAGGCTCTTAATTTGGATGATAAATATTATCCCGTGGGAGCTATGATTAGCGCTATTTCAGATGCAAAGAATAAATTGATGTTTGCTTCTGATTTTAGAAAACAAGCGCGAGACTTTTACCAACAAAAGGTAGCTGATGTTTATGAATACTATGAAAAAGAGTTACGTAAAAATAATGCGTTAGACTTTGATGACTTATTATTAGTAGCTGTAAAATTACTACAATCTAATGCAACAGTATTAGATAAATATAGCAAGCGTTTTAGATATGTCATGATTGACGAATATCAAGATACGAACCATGCTCAATATTTATTGGCATATTTATTATCGTCACATTGGAAAAACATCGCCGTTGTAGGTGATGCTGACCAAAGTATTTATGCATGGCGTGGTGCAGATATTCAAAATATCCTCGATTTTGAAAAGGATTATCCAAATTGTACATCCATTAGATTAGAGCAGAATTATCGTTCTACTAAAATTATCTTGGATGCGGCTAATGCCGTTATCGATAATAATGAAGGCCGTCCTGAAAAGAACCTTTGGACTGATAAAACAGAAGGGGCTAAAATTCAACATTTTACAGCTCAATCTGAACATGAAGAAGCGGCTTTCATAGGTGATACTATCGTAAAAAAACACGATATCCACGGTGTACGTTATGGTGATATGGCCATTTTATATCGCACTAATGCCCAGTCCCGTGTACTAGAAGAAGCGTTGATTAAGCGTGCTTTGCCATATACTATGGTAGGGGGCACAAAGTTCTACGATAGAAAAGAAATTAAAGATGTGCTAGCTTATTTGCGCGTATTATATAATCCTTTTGATGATTTGAGTCTATTGCGCATTATTAATGTACCAAAGCGTAGTATCGGTGCTACAACGGTTTCTAAATTACAGGACTATGCTCGTGAAAATGGTACATCCTTATTTATGACCTTAACTCAATTGCATCTCGTAGATAGTATTAAGGGTAAAACTAAGGAAAAGTTAGAAGAGTTTGGTATTCTTATTTTTACTCTTGTTGCGGAAATGGATGATAAATCCGTTTTAGATATCTTAGAAGCTATTCTTGATAGAACAGGATACTTATATCAGTTAGAGGAAAGTACAGACCCACAAGATCAAGCTCGTGCGGAGAATATAGGTGAGTTACTATCCGTGGCTAAGGACTTTCAAGATACGAATCCAACTGGTACAGTCGAAGATTTCTTGGAACAAGTGGCTCTTGTTAATGATGTAGATTCTTTTGAACAAGAGGATTCTAAGGTTACATTGATGACATTGCATGCCGCTAAAGGCCTTGAGTTTCCTATTGTATTCCTTGGTGGCTTAGAAGAGGGCTTGTTCCCTCATAGCCGTACCTTGATGAACCCTGAGGAAATCGAAGAGGAACGACGTCTAGCCTACGTTGGCATTACGCGTGCTGAACAGGAATTATATATTTCTAATGCTACAACACGTACTGTATTTGGTCGTACTAGCAGTTATTTACCATCCCGCTTTATAGATGAAATCCCAGCTGAACTTGTTGATGGTTTGCGGGCAAAACGGAAAGTTCCGGATGATATTAAACAAACTGTACCAAGACATATGTCTGTTACAAGTCGTCCTGTAACAAAACCAATCATTCGTAATGAGGTTATAGCTGATTGGAAGGTTGGAGATACGGCCATTCACAGTAAATGGGGGAATGGTAAGGTCGTAAACGTATCCGGTGAAGGGGCTGGTATGAAATTGACCATCGAATTCCCAACGCAAGGTGTACGTGTAGTTATGGCTAAGTTTGCACCTGTGAAAAAAGGTTAGCATAAAATCAATCGTTTAAATGATTAAATAGAGGATAATTATGAGTCCTAAAGATAGAATAGAACAATTACAAAAAGAATTGACTCATGCGCAGTATTTATATTATGTAAAAGATAATCCGACGATGAGCGATTTTGAATATGATCAAAAATATCGTGAGCTCGTTGATTTAGAAACGGCGCATCCTGAGTATATTGTACCATCGTCTCCAACTCAACGAGTTGGCATTAAGGCGGACGGTCCCTTTGAAAAGGTCGTTCATGGCAGACCCATGCTTAGCTTATCCAATGTATTTAGTGCAGATGAAGTGCGCGCCTTTGATCAACGGGTAACGAAGGAATTGGGACATCAAACAAAGGCCTATGTGGTGGAGTTGAAAATTGATGGTTTAGCTGTTAATTTGCACTATGAGAAAGGTATCTTTGTTCGTGCTGTCACACGTGGTGATGGCAAGGTGGGGGAAGATGTAACAGCCAATGTGCGCACCATAAAATCCATCCCACTTTATCTTGAAAATGCACCAGAGTTTATTGAAATTCGTGGTGAAGCATATATGCCACATAGCGAATTTAAACGTATCAACGAAGAACGAGACGAAGAAGGATTACCGACCTTTGTCAATCCTCGCAATGCAGCGGCAGGTTCTTTGCGTCAACAAGACCCTGCTATTACAGCAAGTCGTAATCTTGCGTTCTTTGCGTATGCTATCGGTTCTGAAAGTGGCGCACATATTCACACACAAGAGGAATTATTGCATACATTAGAAAATTTCCATTTTTCTGTAAACCCTCATTATCGCGTTTGTAAGACTGTAGATGACGTGATTGAGGCTATTAATTATTGGGGCGAAAAACGTCATGAATTACCATACGATACGGATGGTATGGTTATTAAGGTCAATGATTTTGCAGATCAAGATGTATTGGGGACCACTGCAAAAGATCCTAAATGGGCTACGGCTTATAAATACCCTCCAGAAGAGGTAGAGACTATTATCAACGATATCACTATTAATGTTGGTAGAACAGGTGTATTAACACCTACAGGTGAATTACAAGCTGTATTCGTTTCTGGCACTAATGTGAGTCGCGTCACATTACATAACCAAGATTTCATTACTGAAAAAGACATTCGCATTGGTGACCACGTGGTTATTCATAAGGCTGCAGAAATCATTCCAGAGGTGATTCGCGTATTACCAGAAAAACGAACTGGTAATGAGGTTCCTTTTGCCATTCCTAATCAATGTCCTGTATGTGAATCTCCTGCGGTGCGCCGTGAAGGTGAGGCTGCTATTCGCTGCACCAATAAACATTGTCCAGCTATTGAAAAGGAACAAATTATTCACTTTGCTTCTCGTGATGCTATGAATATAGACGGCCTTGGTCCAAGCATTGTAGAAAATTTAATCAATGAGAAATTAATCTCTAATGTAGTTGATTTATATCATTTAACTACGGAATCGATTATGGCGATGGACCGGATGGGCAAAAAATCGGCAGATAATCTTGTAAAAGCTATCGCTGATTCTAAAACTCGTGGCTTAGACAGAGTGTTATTTGGCCTTGGTATCCGTCTTATAGGTTCAAAAGCGGCTAGCACGATTGCCAACGTAGTTAAGTCTATGGATAGATTCCTGACTATTACTAAAGATGAATTAGTAGCGGTAGAAGAAATTGGTCCAACTATGGCAGATAGCATTATCGAATATCGTGAGGATCCTCAACATATTGAAATTATCAATGGCTTGATTACAGCTGGTTTAAAAATGAACGTAGATGTACAAGAGGCAGCTGGTAATGAAATGGATGGGGAAATCGTCGTTCTTACAGGTAAACTCGAATCTATGGGCCGCAGTGAAGCTGGTAAAATACTAGAATCACATGGCGCTAAGGTAACGGGTTCAGTTTCTAAAAAGACAACGCTTGTCGTTGCTGGTGAAGATAGTGGTAGCAAACTGACAAAGGCGAACGAACTTGGTATTCGCGTTATCAATGAAGAAGAATTTTTAGAATTACTTAAAGATTTAGGTGAAAACTAATCCTATATTTTGAAAATATATGTCATATGCTTTATAATTAAAAGATATGAAAGGATGTGGACCGATGAAAATCAGCCAAGAGGAAATTAAAAAAATCGCTTTACTGTCCCGATTAGAAGTAAAAGAAGATAGAATGGCTAGTGTTGAGAAGGAACTATCAGATATCTTAACGTATGTAGCAGAATTAAATGAATTAGAATTAGACGATGTAGAAGTAATGGCTCATGCTGTTCCTTTGCATAATGTATTTAGAGAAGATGAGACTAAACCTTCTTTAGATCATGATTTAGCATTGTCTAATGCACCTGAAGAAGAAGATGGGTACTTTAAGGTACCACGCGTTGTACAAGAATAGGAGGTTTCACTGTGGCAACCATTCATGAATTACACACTAAATTAGTAAATAAAGAAATCAGTGCTGTAGAATTAACAAATGCAGTAATTAGTCACAAAGCAAAAGTGGAGCCAGTAGTACATGCGTATTTGTCTGATTCCCACGAGTTAGCATTAGCATCTGCTAAAGCAGTAGATGAAGCCATTGCTAAAGGGGAAACTATTTCTCCATTAGCAGGTATTCCAGGTGCGATTAAAGATAATATTTGTATCAAGGATCACCCTACAACTTGTGCATCTAAAATGTTAGAGAACTTTATTCCCCCATATAATGCATCTGTTATTGAAAAACTCAATGCTAATCATTATGTTAGTTTGGGCAAACTCAATATGGATGAATTTGCCATGGGTGGCTCTACAGAAAACTCTGCATTAGCAAAAACGGCTAATCCTTGGAATTTGGAATGCGTACCAGGTGGTTCTTCTGGTGGTAGTGCGGCGGCTGTTTCTAGCGGCTCTGCTATTTGGGCATTAGGCTCTGATACAGGTGGTTCTATTCGTCAACCAGCATCTTTCTGCGGCGTAGTAGGTATGAAACCAACCTATGGCAATGTATCTCGTTATGGTTTAATCGCTTTCGCATCTTCTTTGGACCAAATTGGCCCTGTTACGCGAGATGTAACTGATGCTGCATTGGTATTAAATGCCATTGCTGGTCATGATTCAAAAGATTCTACATCTATCCCAGGTCAACGTGTAGATTACACAAAGGCTCTTGTAAACGATGTTAAGAATTTAAAAATTGGCGTTCCTAAAGAGTTCTTTGGCGATGGTCTTAATGCAGATGTTCGTAAAGCTATGGATGAGGCTATTGAAACATATAAAAAATTAGGTGCTGAAATTGTTGAGGTCTCTTTGCCTAGTACAAAATATGCATTATCTGCGTACTATATTATTGCATTGGCAGAAGCTAGCTCTAACTTAGCTCGTTATGACGGTGTAAGCTATGGTTTACGTGTATCAGCAGATAACTTAGTAGAAATGTCTACTAAATCTCGCACAGAAGGATTTGGTCCAGAAGTACAACGTCGTATCTTGCTCGGTACTTATGTATTGAGCGCAGGTTACTATGATGCGTATTATTTGAAAGCTCTTAAAGTACGTCGCGTTATCAAAAATGAATTTGATGAAGCATTCTCCAAGGTTGATTTGTTATTAGCTCCAACAGCTCCTAATACAGCATATAAATTTGGCGAAAAAATCAATGATCCATTGGCTATGTACTTAGAAGATATTTGTACTGTTCCAGCTAATTTAGCAGGTATTCCAGGTATCAGTATTCCTGCTGGTATGAGCAGCAATAATTTGCCAATCGGCTTGCAATTATTAGGTCCTGCAATGGGTGAAGAAACATTGTTACGTGCAGCTTTCACATTCGAACAAGCTAGACCTGATTGTCAATTAGTTGCACCCACAGGGGAGGTTTCTTTATGAGCAGTAAATACGAAACAGTCATTGGTTTAGAGGTTCATACAGAACTCAAAACCAAGTCTAAAATATTCTGTGGTTGTACTACTGAATTCGGTGGCGACCAAAATACACATGTATGCCCAGTTTGCCTTGGCTTGCCTGGCGCTATGCCTGTACTTAATAAAAAAGTGGTAGAATTTGCTATTAAAGTAGGTTTAGCTTTGAATTGTGATATTTTACATTTCAATAAATTTGACCGTAAAAATTACTACTATCCAGATTTGCCTAAAAACTATCAAACCTCTCAATATGATTTGCCAATCTGCTTGAATGGGCATTTGGATATTGAAGTTAATGGTGAAACAAAACGCATTGGTATTACGCGTATTCACATGGAAGAAGATGCTGGTAAATTAGTTCATAGTGGTAACACTATTTCCGATTCTAATTCCTCCAATGTAGACTATAACCGTACAGGCGTACCTCTTTTGGAAATCGTATCTGAACCAGACATTCGTTCTGGTGCGGAAGCAAAAGCGTATGTAGAAAAACTACGTTCTATTTTGCAATACTTAGAGGTTTCTGATGGTCGTATGGAAGAAGGTTCCTTGCGTTGTGACTGTAATGTATCCGTTCGTCTTCGCGGTACTACTGAATTCGGTACACGTACAGAAACTAAGAACGTTAACTCTTTAACTGGTATTCAAAAGGCTATCGAATATGAAGCATTGCGTCAAGCTAAGCTTATCGAAGCAGGCGGTAAAGTAGATCAAGAAACTCGTACTTGGGATGATGCTCAAGGCATTACACTAGGCATGCGTAAAAAGGATGAAGAAAACGATTATCGTTACTTCCCAGAACCTGATTTGGTACCAATCGTTATTACCGACGAAGAAATTGAAGCGGCTCGTAATGCACTTCCTGAATTACAAGATGCTAAAATTGCACGCTTTGTATCTGAATATGATTTATCTCGTGAGGACGCTACTATCCTTACAGTGGCTAAGGTGACTGCTAATTACTTAGACGAGGCTGTGAACGCTGGTGCAGATCCTAAGACTGTATCTAACTGGATGCTTGGTGATTTGTCTAAGATGATTAATGAAAATAACTTAACCTTTGCTCAATCTAAGGTGAGCCCAGAAAACTTAGCTGGCATGATTGCCCTTATCGAGAAAGGTACTATTTCTGGTAAAATTGCGAAAAAGGTTATCGTATCCATGTGGGAAACTGGTAAGGATGCAGATACTATCGTAAAAGAAGAAGGCCTTGTTCAAATTACTGATACTGGTGCTATCGAAGAAATCGTTAAACAAGTTATTGCTAATAATCCACAACCAGTAGAAGACTTCAAGGGCGGTAATGGCAAAGCTATAGGTTTCTTAGTAGGTCAAGTGATGAAAGAATCTAAAGGGCGTGCAAACCCAGGCTTGGTTAATGAATTATTACAAAAATTCTTGAAAGACTAAGGTTTATTAAATCCTTTTGTTTCAAAGTTTAATATAATCATTGTCATATCCTCTATGGTGTATAATAACCATAGAGGATATTTTGTTTTTGTTAGGCTTATGGTATAATAAATTGTATAAAATTGATTAACAGTTTTGTGATAAGGAATATATCATGAATAACCAAGATACAATGAATGAAAATAAAGAACAAGAAACTAAGACACGTGTCCTAAGCGATACAGAGCGCCGAGATTTTGATGGGGTTACCATTGATGAAGAAGGGGATACTGTACATGTTGAATTTACACCTACTCAAAAAGAAGAAGACCGAAGTGGGTACGAGCAATTTCAAGACTATGGACCTCGTGTGAAGGTATATCATTTTGGCGGTTCTAGTTGGCTAAGCCGTATCATTATGATTATTGTATTAGCTGCAATCTTAGCAGCTATCGTATTCTTTGGTGGCATCATCTTGTCCATCGTTGGCGTGGTCATCCTAGTAGGGGCTATTATCTCCTTTATCTTAGGCTTGTTTTAATGGTATAATATATCTATTATGACAAGACGGTGGCAAGTCCATTCGATGATGCTAAAGGGGTACTATGAACGTAGTTCTATCAACATTAAACTCAAAATTTATACATTCTTCACTAGCCTTGAGATATCTCAAGGCTTATGGTGAAGCCCATGGACAGGCATACGATATAGTGGAATATACTATTAATATGCCTGTTTTGCATATTCTTAGCGATATTACAGAGCATGATATCGATGTCCTAGGTTTTGCCTGCTACATTTGGAATATAGAAATGACCTTGCATGTGGTAGACATGGTGAAAGCTGTACGACCAGATATTAAAATTGTATTGGGCGGACCAGAGGTTTCTTTCACAGCCGATGAATTATTAGAACGATGTCCGAATATCGATTATATTGTACAAGGTGAGGGCGAGGAAGCATTCCATGCTCTTGTAATGGCATTACAACTTGGTAATGATGGGTTAAACCCTGTGATTCCCGGTGTGAGGGGACGTAGGAATGGGAGTATTTTAGGCTCGGCAGAGGCCGTAGAGGTACGTGATTTATCTACCATACCATTCCCTTATACAGAGGAAGATATGGACGATTTAGAGCATAAGATCATTTACTATGAATCCTCTCGTGGTTGTCCTTTTTCCTGTCAGTACTGTTTGTCGGGCAATAAGAATACAGTGCGTTTTTTTCCGCAAGAGCGTACTTTACAGGAGTTACAATGGTTCATTGACCATGGTGTAAAACAGGTCAAATTTGTAGATCGTACCTTTAACTGTGCACCTCATCATCATAGACCACTTATGGAGTTCATGAGAGACAGCGATACAGATATGAATTTCCACTTAGAGATGGAACCAGAGCTTATGACGGACTGGGAAACCAACATTCTTTGTGAAACGCCGCCTGGACGCATTCAAATCGAGGTAGGTGTACAAAGTACGCATAAGAAAACATTAGATGCTATCAATCGCTATAATGATTGGCCATACATTCAAAAATCTATACGTCCTATTATTCAAGCAGGACGTACGCATGTTCACATGGATCTTATCGTAGGATTGCCGCACGAGGATTTTAATCGATTTGGACAATCCTTTAACGATTTATTTAGCTTACAACCTCATGCATTACAAATTGGATTCTTAAAATTGCTAAAAGGATCTGGTGTACGACGGATGCGTGAATACAAGTATGTAGCAGATCCATTGGCTCCATATGAGGTTCTAAGCACGCATGTACTACCTTATGATGATGTACGATTCTTGAAATATCTTGAAGATGTATTTGAGCGTTTTTATAATAGTGAACGATTTAGAACAACATTTGCCTATATCGGACAACAATTGATTCACGGTGAAACGGATGCATTTAGTTATTTCTGTGATATGACGAGAGCATGGCTTAAGGAAGGTAATCATAAGGTTAATCTTAAGGATATAGACCAAATTGAATTCTTATATCGTTTCTTCCTTGCAAAAGGTGATACTATAGCTGCAGAGTTATTGCAATACGATACATTGGTAAGCTATCGCGGTAAGGTGCGCAGCGACGCAGTAGGATTGCCTAAACAAACAAAGGAATTGCTACAAGTAGGCGAAGCGTTTTGGCGCAATGAAGAGATTGCGTCTACATTTATTCCCAATTATACGTTTAAAGAATGGCGTAAAATTCGTCAGCAATATGTGGAAATGACCATGAGCCGTGAAACAGCAACCTATTTAGGAATTCAACATATACCAGAAGGGGATTTCACAGTGATTATAGATGTGAATCAAGAGGTGGCCCCATTCATTCGCCCTGAAAACATACAATGATATAAAGGAGTGTTATGTCAGATACAACGAGACCGAAACGGTACCGGATGGTGTCAAAATTTTATAAAGAAACATATGGTGAAAAGGTATATAAATTACCTGTTGCATTACCTTTAACTTGCCCTAATCGAGATGGGTCAGCTGGTGTTGGAGGATGTACATTCTGTGGAGAAATCGGTGCCGGTTATGAAAATAGACCTGCATGGATGACGGTGCGCATGCAATTAGAAGAAGATATTACACACATCGGACCTAAATATAAGGCAAAAAAATTTATTCCTTATTATCAAAACTTTAGTAATACCTATTTACCTCTTGAGGATTTCAAATCCTATATGGAACAAGGTTGTATTGATGAAGCCGTAGGGATTGCAATCGCTACGAGACCTGATTGTATTTCCAATGAATATTTAGATGTTTTGCAGGATATACAACAGCGATTTCATAAGGATATCTACATTGAATTAGGATTGCAAACCGTTAATTATCATACACTTGAGAAGATCAATCGGGGTCATGATTTGGCGCAGTTTATCGATGCGGTGCTCCGCATTAAGCGCTATGGATTTAATGTGACCACACATATGATTGTCAATTTGCCATGGGATACGATGGAGGATACCATTGAAGGGGCCAAGATTTTATCGTCTCTTGGTGTTGACCAAGTAAAGTTACATGCCCTATATATTGTGAAACATACATTGATGGCTAAATGGTATGAAGAAGGTCAAATTACCTTGATTAGCGCCGAGGAGTATGCGGAGCGCGTCGTTCAGTTTTTACGCCATCTCCATCCAGATATCGTGTTGCAACGATTAGTGGGTCGTGCCCCAGAGGATAATACATTATTCACCAATTGGTCAATGGGCTGGTGGCGTGTACAGGATTTAATCGACGATATGATGGATGAACTAGATGCACATCAAGGCGATTTATGTGATTATTTAAATGGTAAAGCAGTACGTAAATTTATAGATGGGGGACAAGTATGAGTGAACGGGTATTTATCTTTCCTACCTATGACTTAGCACAATCTATACTAGGTCAACACAATAGATATTTACAAATGATGAATGAAGTCATTCCTGCGGATGTTGTATCCCGTGGTGATACAGTTGTCATAAAAGGAGACGAGCTTCAAGTAGAGGCGTTGTATCGGACATTAGAGGAACTGGTATTCCTCTATAAAGAAGGCAGTACGATTACAGAATCTCAAGTTCGCATTGCGGCTAAGATGGTGATGAATGGCAAAGGGGATGCCCTTCACTCTATGTTCGAGGATACTTTGTCCGTAACGATGCGTGGTAAAAGCATTACGCCAAAGACGGAAGGTCAAAAGCAATATGTAGATAGTATTCGCAAGAATACTATCACCTTTGGCATTGGACCTGCCGGTACAGGTAAAACCTTCTTAGCTGTTGCATTAGCCGCATTTTACTTGAAGAACCGCAATGTAGATAAGATTATTTTGACGCGACCTGCCGTAGAGGCTGGTGAACGACTAGGGTTCTTACCTGGCGAATTACAAGATAAGGTAGATCCATATTTGCGTCCGCTTTATGATGCGTTGCACGAAATGTTTGGTATTGAACAAGTACAACGCTTTATGGAACGGGGCACAATCGAGGTGGCACCATTAGCGTACATGCGCGGTCGTACATTAGAAAATGCCTTCGTCATCTTGGATGAAGCACAGAATACGACGGCAGAGCAAATGAAGATGTTCTTAACTCGTTTAGGTAATAACTCTAAAATGGTCGTCAATGGTGATAAAACACAAATTGACTTACCACCGCGCGTAACATCTGGCCTTAATGAAGCCGAAAAGGTATTAAAACGCGTTTCTGGTATTCATATGGTGTACTTTACAGAGCAAGATGTGGTGCGTCATGATTTGGTAGGTCGCATTGTAAAAGCTTATGATGCGTACCATCAAAAGCTTTCAAAGGAAGAATAAAAATTATGCATATACAAATTAGCTATGATGATGGCATAGAGCAAGATTCTAAAATCGAAGAGATTATACAAAAGGTTTGCGACGAGGTAAGTCGTGGATATGGTCTGGAAGATGATGAGTTGAGCATTTTATTATGTGATAATAAGAGAATTCACGAGCTCAATAAGGAATATCGCGGTATTGATAGACCAACTGATGTACTGTCCTTTGCCCTCAATGAAGGTGATGACTATGAGGGTGGTGAAGAGGAGCATCATTTACTGGGCGATATGATTATTTCCCTAGAACGAACTCATGAACAAGCCATCGAATACGGACATAGTTTTGAACGTGAGCTCGCCTATTTAACAACACATAGTTGTTTACATATTTTAGGTTATGACCACATGACCGATGAAGATAAAAAAGAAATGCGCACAGAAGAAGAATTTGTGCTTTCTAATTTAGGGTATGTACGAGAGGATCAACCATATAATGAATAAGTCAGAACATTTTAAATCTGGATTTGTTGCCGTTGTAGGGCGCCCGAATGTTGGTAAATCAACAATGATTAATGCCTTGATTGGCGACAAGATTGCCATCGTGTCCGATAAGGCACAAACAACACGAAATCGTATTATCTGTGTGTATACGGATGAAGAAAAACAAATTGTCTTTATGGATACACCAGGTGTTCATAAACCAAAACATAAATTGGGTGAATTCATGGTAGATGCAGCCATTGAATCTTTAAAAGAAACAGAAGCAGTTTTATTTGTGGTGGCTGGTAATGAAAAACGTGGTCCTGGGGATAATTTTATTATCGAGCAATTAAAGCGCGTGAAGGTACCAGTGTTCTTAGTAGTTAATAAAATTGATACACTGCAAAAAGAACAGCTATTAGAAGCCATTGTATCGTATCAAGATGCGTATCCATTTGCTGGCGTGATTCCCATCTCTGCAAAGAATAAGGACAATCTAGAGGAACTTCTTAATGTACTTAGTAAAAACTTACCAGAAGGCCCTCAATACTTCCCAGAAGATATGATTACGGACCAACCAGAACGTTTAATTATCTCCGATATCGTTCGTGAGAAAATCCTCTTATCTACCCGTGATGAAATTCCTCATGCTATCGCTGTCGATGTGGATGAAATGAAAACACGAGATGATGGCACTACTTATATTCGCGCTACTATTTACTGTGAACGTGATTCTCAGAAGGGGATTATTATCGGTAAAAAAGGTGCCTTGTTAAAACAACTTGGTGCCGAGGCTCGTGCGGATATTCAAAAACTATTAGCCACAAAAGTATATCTCGATTTGTGGGTGAAGGTTAAGAAGGATTGGCGTAATAAATCTGGGATGCTTTCAGAGTTGGGCTATAAATAATTAAGAAAGATATTTACAATATTTGGGGTTTGTATTTTGTAGAAAGGATTAGAGATGGATTCAGTTGATGGCCTGTTGCCTATAGTGCTAGGTATCATATTTATATTTTTAATTAACTTTTTAGTGGTAGCAAAATTTTCCTTTGCTCGTTTACGTAAGGAACATGTGGAGGATATGACAATTTTGTTAGAGAAAGATAGACAATTTTTGTTGAAACTCTATCAAAATCCAGAGTATTTTCTTAATACTACACAATTTTTAATTTTGTTTTTTATTCTCGCGTTAGCAGGAACAGGGACATATATATTTAATAGCATGGTATCTGAAATCATGGCGGTATTTAATTTCCATGGTACTTGGATACATAATGTACTGAACCTACTATTGCTCTTAATTATTAGTCTTATCGTTTTAATATTTGGTGAAATTGTACCCAAAGCATTGGGGTTATCATTTCCAACGCGATATGTTAATGCCCATAGCCGCATTGTTGTTGGTGTTGGTCGCATTGTATATCCCTTTGTTTGGTTAGCCGGTAAGATTTCTAATGGTATTCTTAAATTCTATGAAACAAAATATTTAACAGAGCTTGACCTCGTATATACAGAGGAAGAACTTCGTATGATGATTTCTCGTAGTCATGAGGAAGGTCAACTTAATCAAGTAGAGTCAGAGTTGATTGATAATGTATTTAACTTCGTGGAACGTATGGCAAAAGAGGTAATGGTACCACGTCAGGATGTAGAATGTATCTTTGTAGAGGATGGCTTTGAAGAGGCCATGAAGGTAGTGCGTTCAACGTCTCATACTAGATATCCATTGTGCCTAGAAGATAAGGATCACATCATAGGCCTTGTACATATTAAAGACTTAATGGAACGTCCTAATCAAGCGATGAAAGATTTGCGCAACATCAAACGGGATATCTTAACTGTGCCTGAAGTAATGAAATTATCTACATTGCTCCAATATATGAGGACTCGTCGAATCTATCAAGCTATCGTTGTAGATGAATATGGCGGTATGGTAGGCCTTGTTGGTCTTGAGGATATCATCGAAGAACTAGTAGGGGATATTCAAGACGAACATGAATCTCATTTACCTGCTACGATGAGCTATTCAGATGGTTCTTTTGAATTTGATGGTAAGGTTCTTGTTGATGAAGTCTCTGAAATGATGGATGTAAACATCGAGGATTCCGATTCGGATACAATTGGTGGTTATATTTTCGGTTTATTAGAACGGACTCCAATTGTGGGCGATACGGTAGATGCTTATGGTTATATCTTTGAAGTTATTAAAATGCAAGGATATCGTATTTCTCGCTTGCGCGTTACGCCATTGCCCAAGCCAGAAGCTGTAGAAGATGATGAACATGAACAATCTTAATGGTGGCTTTAATACACCGGCCATAGTGGTGAGCCGAAAAAAATATAAGCTCTATTCTGTGTTTACCTTTATAACACCATCACTAGGTATTATTAGGGCATCTTTACCGCATAAACGTTTACAATCACTGCGTAATGCATCGTATTTGCGTCCCTTTAGTGCTATGTATATCACTATTGTACAAGATGGAGAATTTGTGAAAGTTACGCAAATTGATGGTTCTTATGTGGTAGAATCACTAGATACGAATCTTGATAATATTGCGTATGCAGCAGTAGCCAGTGAACTGATACAAGAACTCTTTGCTTTGTACGATGTTGATCGAAAGGTTTTTGATGTTGTGGTAAATTATTCAAAATCTATTCGAAAAAGAAATGTACGTTTAGGAACGATTATATTAGGTTGGCAAATGCTTTCTCTTGCAGGTACTATGCCACAAGGTGAGGCTTTTGTTTCTAGAGATGGTATAGATGTTTTTTGGGATGAACTGCGTATGGGGACACATATGAATCCATCCATAGCATTGCGTAAAGCTATGCCGAGCATATTAACTTATCAATGGGGGGATACGCAACCTATTGAATTGCCTGGAACAATATGGAAAGAACTAGAACGTCTGTTATTTACCTATGTGGAACAAGAAATTGGAAAGCCCTTGCAGAGTGTAAAATTTTTAATGAGCATATAATAAATGCTAATACATAATATGATATGATGTTTAGGATTTGTTATCACATTTTTTTATAAATTATAAACCACTTATCTTGAATAGGCCTTGAAAACCTATTTATGATAGGTGGTTTTCTTATATAGAAAAATAACAATGTAATACATGAACATTTATCTCATTTATGAGTTAGAAAATATAAATTAAAAGGTATATACTACATACATAAGTAAGTTGTTTAATTGAATTTAAAGGAAGTGTTGATAGAGTCCCTGTTTGAGACTCTATTTTTCTTTTCTTTTACAATACTATAGAGTATAGAGAATTAATAAAGGTTATATAAGTTATGAATTTGGTAGAGTATTTAACGAGTCTTGGTAATATAGCAATAGCCCTATCGGGTGGTGTGGATTCATCCTATTTAGCATATGCTGTCAAACAATCTGGCATTCCATGCAAAGCATATACTGTTAAGTCCCAGTTTGTGCCGCAGTTTGAATTAGACGATGCCAAGAAAATTGCAGAATGTATCGGTATCCCTCTAGAAATCATCGATATAGATGTACTAGATTATGATGATGTAACGAGCAATCCAAGCAATCGTTGTTACTACTGTAAACATCATGTGTTTACAATGATAAGTGAACATGTTAAACGCGATGGATTTTCTGTATTATGCGATGGAACCAACGCCAGTGATGAGGTAGAGGATCGACCTGGTATGAAAGCAATAGCTGAGCTATCTGTTAAGTCGCCACTAAGAGACTGTGGCTTAACAAAATCTATGATTCGCCAGTTGGCCAAACAGGCTAATTTATTTACCTGGGATAAACCATCCTACGCCTGTTTAGCTACGAGATTTCAAGCGGGGCAGCACATAACAGGTCTTGATTTAGAACATATCGAAAAAGCGGAAGGGTATTTATTTTCGTTAGGTTTATCAGATTTTAGAGTTCGTCTGATAGGAAATACTGCTAAAATTCAAGTCCCAGAGAATCAAATAGCTATTGTTATTAAGAATAGGATTGAGATTCTTACATATTTTAAATCTATGTTTGATGATGTTGTATTAGATTTAGAGGTGCGTTCATGAGCGATAATATTAGATCTCTTCTAGAGCAAGTAAAAAATGGTCAGGTAGATGTGGATGCAGCCTTATTAAAGCTAAAGATAAAACCGATAGAGGATTTAGGGTATGCCAACGTTGATTTACATCGTCAATTACGACAAGGTGTGCCAGAGGTTATTTATGGTGCTGGTAAGACTAGTGAACAAATCGTGGGAATTATCTCCTCCATGCAGTCTAATGGGCAAGGTCATATATTGATTACACGATTAGCACCTGATATGGCTGCAGAGATTCAAGAACACCATTCCTTGACATATATCAAGGATGCTCATATCGGCTACGTTGGTGATATGCCTACGAAGAAAACAGAGTCCAGTATAGCTATTGTTACCGGCGGTACAAGTGATTATAAAGTGGCTGAAGAATGTGCAATTACAGCTGAATTTTATGGTAATACTGTCAATCGAATTTATGACGTAGGCGTAGCGGGTATTCATCGTTTGTTACAACATTTAGATACTATTATGTCTGCTAAGGTTATCGTTGTCATTGCCGGCATGGAAGGGGCTTTAGCAAGTGTTGTTGGGGGCCTTGTGGATGTACCTGTTATCGCCGTACCAACTAGTGTTGGTTATGGAACGGCATTTGGTGGTGTTACGGCGTTATTATCGATGCTCAATTCCTGCGCTAGCGGTGTTACGGTTGTCAATATAGACAATGGATTTGGTGCTGCTTATACAGCGAATATGATTAATCATATAGGTGAAAGTAAATGAAACGATTATTTTTAGATTGTCAAATGGGCATTGCAGGAGACATGCTGACCGCGACATTACTCGGTTTAGTAGATAACCCTGAATTGTGGATAGAACGGCTTAATCAAATAGGGATACCTAATGTTACCTATACACTTATTCCGAAAGAAGATAAAGGCTTACAAGGTTATCGGGTAGCGGTTACCATTAATGGTATAGAAGAGTCTGAACATCATATAGGTAGTCTCCATGACCAACATAATACTAATCATCACCATCACGATGCTCATCAGGAACATGGTGAGACAGATACGCATGAAGAACATTCAGATTACCATATACATAGTGAACATCATGTACATGGTCGAGGCTTACAAGGTGTAACTGATATAATTAATAGCTTATCTATTTCCGATACGTGTAAACAGAATGCTATAAACGTATATCAGTTAGTGGCTCAAGCGGAGGCTAAGGTTCATAAATCTACAGTGACACAAATTCATTTCCACGAGCTAGGCATGCTCGATGCTATTGCAGATATTGTGGCCGTTTGTGTACTCTTAGAGGCATTGAAGTTTGATGAGATTATCATCTCTCCTATACATGTAGGAACTGGCACGGTTCACTGTGCTCACGGAGAACTGCTTGTGCCAGCACCAGCAACGATGGAATTGTTATCTGGTATTCCAATGTACGCAGATTATCAAATTAAAGGGGAGTTATGTACACCTACAGGCGCAGCGTTAGCCAAGTATTTTGGCACAGATTTTAGCCATATGCCAGTTATGACACCAACAAAGGTATCTTATGGATTTGGCACGAAACAATTTGAACGACCGAATTGCATTCGCGCTTTTGTTGAAATAAACAATGATTTAGAAGACACAATCATTGAAATGTCTTGTAATCTCGACGATATGACGCCAGAAGAAATCGGCTATGCAGTAGAACAGTTATTACTTTCACCAGCACTAGACGTGTTTACCACACCGATTATGATGAAAAAACAACGACCTGGTACGATGCTGACGGTCCTTTGTAAGGAAGGCGACATGGATAAGGTGCGAGAGTTAATATTTAGACATACTACGAGCCTTGGTATTCGATACCATCGCTGTAATCGATATATTTTGAACCGGTCTACAGGAGACATAGATTGGGAAGGCAATAGAATTGTTTTTAAAACAAGCAGTGGATTTGGTGTAAAGAGACATAAATATGAATATGATTCACTGGCTGCCGTTGCTAAGCAAAATGATATGAGTTTATTAGACCTTAAACGACAATTGCGTAAGAAGGAGGATTGATTTGTCGTAGCGGGTTATTTATAGTTTGTTAGTGTTAAGTTAAGGAGTGATTCCCATGAAAACATTTAATGTACCCTATGCAAAAGGATTTGTAGATATCAATATTCCTGATCAAAATATCGCAGGTGTATTAGAATCTAAAGCCCATTCCTATAAGGCTGAGCTTTCACAAGAGGCATTGGTAGAACATGCACTAGATAATCCTATCGGCAGCCAACGCTTGGAACAATTGGTTAAGGGGAAATCCAACATGGTCATCATCACAAGTGACCATACGCGTCCAGTGCCTAGTAAAATTACGATGCCAATTCTACTTCGCCGTATTCGTGAAGCTAATCCATCCATTGATATTACTATTTTACTAGCTACTGGTTTCCATCGACCTACTACACATGAAGAAATGGTAGATAAATTTGGTCCTGAAATCGTAGCCAATGAAAAGATTGTAAACCATATCTCTGGTGATGCTAGTCAAATGACTAAAATCGGCGTGTTGCCATCTGGTGGGGATTGCATCATCAATAAATTAGCTGTAGAAACGGAGCTATTAATTTCTGAAGGTTTCATTGAACCACATTTCTTTGCTGGTTTCTCTGGCGGTAGAAAAAGCGTATTGCCAGGCATTGCTTCGGAAGTGACTGTAATGGCAAATCACTGTGCTGAATTTATCAATAGCCCATATGCTCGTACAGGTATTATCGAGAACAACCCAATTCATAAGGATATGGTATACGCTGGTCGTACTGCGAAATTAGCATTTATTTTAAATGTTGTCATCGATGCGGAAAAACATATTATCAATGCCTTTGCTGGTGATATGGAACAAGCTCATGAAACTGGCTGTGCTTTTGTATCTGAACTAGCTAGTGTGAAAGCTGTACCAGCAGACATCGTTATCACTACAAATGGTGGTTATCCATTAGACCAAAACGTATATCAAGCTGTAAAAGGCATGACCGCTGCCGAAGCGTCTTGTAAAAAAGATGGTGTTATCATCATGATTGCTGCTTGTAATGATGGTCATGGTGGGGAATCTCTATACGAAAACCTTAAAAATGCCAAAACACCTCGTGAATTACTAGACCGTATTGCTAAGGTCCCTCGTAATGAAACAATTCCAGACCAATGGGAAATGCAAATCTTAGCTCGTATTTTAGATCAATTTACCGTTATCGTTGTAACAGACCAATGCGACCCTAAGATGCTTACAGATATGCATTTGAAACATGCTACAACCTTTGATGAAGCATTGAATAAGGCTTTGGAATTAAAAGGTAAAGATGCAAGCATTACAGTTATTCTTGATGGTGTATCTGTTGTGGTGAAAGCGTAATTTACAATAACATATTGAACTCTTAGAAAAATATTATTTAGAGTCATAAAATGAACCACCTATTAAAGATGATTGGTAATCTTTGGTAGGTGGTTTAAAATTTATTAATATTCTTATATAATGTGATATAAATATAAGATTAATCAATTACAAAATTTACTAGATTAAGAGAGAAGGGAATATGAGCTATATACATGATGAGTATTATATAGGTGATATAAGTTTATGAAAAGTTTGATTAATAGCGAATATCTAAAGAATATATATAATTGTATAGGTAAAAATGTAAATAATGTATTTGTACTTAGAGATAATTCTTTTGATGAAAGTGAAATAGAATATATATCGGATGGCTGTATATATTTAGAATTTGATAATCAAATTATTAAATTTACAAATAAGTCCATCGAGGGTCCAGATTTAGATGATTATCCAAATTTAGATTTTGAAGTCTATAAGAATTTAAATGACAATTATTTATTAAATGAATTTTCTTTATATGCGTTAAATATAAATGGAATTATAAATGATATTAAGATTGTAAATGATGAATTTTCGTCGTGGTGGGATAATGATATTATTTGTGTAGATATAGCTTTGAAGTTTGATATATCTGGTGTCATTTATTATCTAATTTTGTGGGATTCAATTCCTGATACAATAAGTTGGGTTGACAGTAGAAATATTACCTCTGAAAATAATTACAAACTTCGTGATAGAATTAGTGATTTTTGGGTTGGTAAATCTCCTGATTTTAAGTATTTTTATAGAAAAGAAATTTCTATATGCGATAGATTAACTATTTTGTAATTTGAGTGATAAATATAATTGCACCATAAAGACGATATAAAGATATATTAAGTATAGTCTATAACAGTTAACTTAACTAAGATTTTAGAGGGAACTATGAAGGAGAATATCGCTTTATTATTAGCTATTTTATATCTGATTTATAGATATAAGACTTATAGTAAGGTTAATAAAATAATAGAAGACAGAATAGAAAATGTTCATGAGCCATTTTTTAAACGAGTACAGGATATTCTACAATGTTCTGAAGAAGATGCAGAGAAGGTAGGTCTAGCATTAGATAAGTATTTTGTACCTTTAGAAAGTGAATTCTATAAAATTGATGATAATACTTACTCATTTGTTGATGCAGGAGGTCTTAAAGGGACATTCTCAATAGATCAAAACTATGATTTATTGACATTAGTTTATAACGATGTTGATTTACTAGCTTTAGAGCAAATATAAAAATCAATAATTAGAGAAAATGTTTTTATGTATGTTAAATTAATACATTCCTATATAACACTGTATGGAGTAAAGATAGTATTTTTTAATTTGTTCTTTTTACTTGTTAGGTAAAATTAAAATGACTACTATAAAAAAATTATTTTTCTATGCATTTGCATTACTTTCATTGACTTCAATTATATATGGAATGGCGTATGATTATATGAATGGTGCTGAAATCCATTATGATTTCTATGGAGCATTTTTTGTTTGTTGGTTAATATTCTTTGGTATATTGAAAGCAATTTTAGGCATATAAATAGTGTAAGTTCAGAAAAAACTTTACAATATAAAGTAATTAATATAACTTTCGTATTTACATCAGAAGAATTAAGGAGTTTTTATGCCCATTAGAAATATTATAAAGATAACTTGTACAGTAGTTTTATCGTTACTAGTAATTATTCTACTTTTTCTTGGTCTTAGAATTAATTCATACAAGATCTTTATAACATCTCTTGTAGATGGAGAAAAACAAATAGGGCTAAACAAAAATATGACTGGTTTTGCTACAGATTTTCCTTATATATATTCTAATGGTGATTTCGGAATAGTTGTTGTTAACGTATTACCCTATGGTACAGTACGTATCATTCCAAATCATAAAGGCTTTAGTAAAACATTTGAATCTCCAGGAGATGGTAATTTAGAGTCTTTACAAAGAGCATATGGTGATGAACTTATAATTTTAGAGAGCATTGATCAATTTTCAGAAGATGAAAGAAAGATTATATCTGAGATAACTAAGAAGGACTCCAAACCAAGATATGATCGTGATACTTGGGTTACTAGATCCTACTGATTTATGGAACGTAAATTTTATAAATAAGTGAAATTGAATAATAATATATGAAGATTAGAATAGTTAAGTTATTAAATTTAATAAGGTTTAGAATAATTGGAACAATTTTTTTAGCAATTACTATAACAGGTAATGCCATTGAGGCGACTGCACCGAATGTAGACTATAGGTTTATTATCCCTATATTAGTTATGGGTGGAGTGCTATTAATACCATTAATTCGTGGACATCGTATTGTTAGGCGTATATATAGAAGAGGAGTACATCATTATAATTCGAGATTAGTTGTATGTATATTATTTATTTTAGGTTTTCATAATAAATTAGTTGGTATACCTATAACGAAAAAAAGTATTTATGGATGGATAGCTTTTAGTCTTTGGCTTATAGGATCTATTATTACTCTTACATGGATGTATTTTAATAATATTCCTATATGGATGTGGGGTGTTTGTGTGATTCTAGCAACCTATAATTTACTAAAATCTTTATATAGTTAGCTTTATATTTCGTTTACTGTTGAATACATATGTTGAGCAGATTGCTAATATTCAATTTGTTAAAGGTAACATAAGCGAATAAAGAATAGTAAATAATAGGTTAGATAAAATGTTCGGAACGTAGAATCATAAGGAAAGTTGATTAATAAAAAGATATTGAATAGTTAAATAGCGTTAAGAAGTAGAGTTGAAATTATGATTAATCATATAAATAAAAAGAGTTTAGATATACTTGTAGGGATAATGAATCAACAGGTTGATAATATTTTTTCTCAAAAATCATTTTTGTTTACTCCAGATAGAAGTCAAAAAAAATTAGACGAGAATAATGATAATATTATATATATACAAATTCAGAATTCATATATTCAGATTGCTAATGACTATATAGAAACTGAAGAGTATGATGAATATCCTAATTTTGAAGTAAAACGTTGTAATAGAATGAGTGAAGATACAGATTACCATCAAATAGTTTCAAATAATATTAATGGAACCATAGAACAGATTAGTATTGTTAATGATGAATTTACTACATTTTATTCGGATGAAATAAATAGTATAGATATAGCCATAAAAATTACTATTTCTGGTCATGATTACTATATTATTGCTTGGGATGCCATTCAAGGCAATTTAAGTCTTATTGATAAAAGTATAATTTGTAAGGAAGATTTTTGGCTTATTAGAAGTCAGATATCTAAATTCTGGATAAATAAAGATTTAGATTTAAGATACTTTTATAGAAAAGAAATACCCATTACGGATAGATTATAAAAAGATAGTTTAAATGCTATATGCTACTGCAACTGAAGTGACACTACGCGTTACTTCTTCTTGCAGAATGGATGTATGTTTAGATGATAAATTGAAATGTTTAAAGATAATTATGTACGTCTTAGAACTAAAGATCAATAGATAGAAATAATTAGGAATAGTAGGAGCGAAAATTAAGGAGGGGCTGGACTAGATGTTATGACTGGACTAATAATTTTGTCAGCTACTATATTATTTTTATCGTTTGGATATATACATAGTGAAAAAGAAATTTTAGTTAATATATATCGTATAAGAAAGACTAAAAAAGTAAAAATAGTAGAAAGTGTATTTGCTATATTAGGTGTTTTAGCTTATTATATGAATCTTATAAATTACTATTGGATTTCAAATGTATTATTAATAGTTGCTGTTATATGGCAATTTATTGTTATATATGTACGCAATAATAGTGCATTAGATTATCTTCATTACAATGGTGATAACTATATAGCTTTAAAAAAAGAGTTATGGAAGGAATATTTGTATATAATACCTAAGACTATATTTTTTGTAATTATATTACATATGTTACTTATGTATTAAATTCTGATGGTAATAATGACTGGTTTTATTATCAAGTACTTTTATATTAATCATGGGTTTGTGAAAATTTCATTTTTAGGGATTAGGGGCTGCCATAGAATGCGTAAAACCGCATTCTATGGCAGCCTTTTTTGTATCTTAAAAAGTTGATTTGATGTTAAAAATATTGTCATGATAGTTAAAATTATTTATCTTCTCATGTATACATGTATACTTATCAAAAAATATTTATCATTATATAAAAATATATTATAATGGTGTCATATTTATGTTTGTGTTAGGTATAGGAGGTCATTATGCAGCTTTTGGGGAACCTGAGAATTCATTTTTTAGCACTTGTGCTTACCGTAGTCGCAGAATTCATAGGTATTAAAAGACTCGGTCCTGTTGTGTTTTTACCATTGTTGTATGCTTTGATTTTAGGGTTATTAATTTCAATTCCAAAATTCAAAATTCTTACAATAAAACAAATGGAAAATTCTGCCGATTATATTGGTATTGCAGTAATGATCTTAATGGTAAAAGTAGGTCTTGGTATTGGTCCAAACCTTGGTGTTTTAGCAAGCGCTGGCTGGGCTTTATTAGTTCAAGAATTAGGTCACTTCTTAGGTACCATTATCTTTGGTTTACCGGTAGCACTATTAGTAGGTATGCGTCGCGAAGCTGTTGGTGCTTGTTATTCTGTAGACCGTGAACCAAATGTAGCGATTATAATTGATAAATTTGGTTTTAGCTCTCCTGAAGGCCGTGGTGTTATGGGCATGTATATCTGTGGCGTTCTTATAGGTGCCATGTGGTCCTCCGTATTAGCTGGCTTATTATCTAATACAGGTTGGTTTCATCCGTTAGCTCTTGCAATGGGGGCTGGCGTAGGTAGTGCAAGTATGATGGCTGCTGCTACAGCACCAATTGTTGCTGTTTATCCTGCTTATGAACAACAAATTATGGCTCTAGCTGGAGCTGCTAATTTGTTGACTACTGTATTAGGTGTATATTTTGGTTTATTTATTTCCTTGCCAATTATGGAAAAGTCTTACAACTTCTTTACTGGTCGTACACGGGAACAAGATTTAGCAGAGGAGGTAGCGCATCATGAGTAGAAGTGAAAAATTAACACAATTTGTTATAGTTGTTTGTATTTCTGCCATCCTTACTGCTATTGGAAATATAATGGACGGTAAACATGTATTTAGTGATAGTTTGTTAGGCGTAGCAATTTTAGCAGGTATTGCTACAATTGGTGCCGTAATTTCTAGTTTACCTTATGCTAATAAATTTCCTATGGTATTCTGGGTATCTTTAGTTGGGGTTCTAATCTCTTTACCTGGAATGCCAGGACAACCTTGGGTTATCGAAAAAACTAGTCATATTACATTCTTAGCTACTACGACACCGGTACTTGCCTATGCAGGTTTATCATTAGGTAAAGACCTTGGTGCATTCCGCCGTTTATCTTGGCGTATTATTCCTGTTGCACTTGCTGTAACAGCAGGGACATTCATATGTGCAACCGCATTAGCACAAATTGTACTTCATTTAGAAGGTTTAATTTAATATGATACATAGTTTACTGAACAATGTTTAGCATATTTCTGTGTGATTAAAGAATCGACCGTATTTCGATACGGTCGATTTTACAAAGGAGATTATATGAGTCGTATGACAAAAGAAGAATTAAAACAACGCGTATGTGATGCTATTATTGATGCACAACCGCGTTTACGTGAAATCGCTGAGTCTATTATGGATGAGCCAGAACTGGGATATAAAGAAGTAAAAACATCAAAAAAAGTACGTGATATGTTTGATGAACTTGGGATTCCTTATACTTCTAATCATGCACTAACAGGTGTCAAAGGTCGCTTAAAAGGTAGTGACAGTAAATATACGGTTGCCATGATTGGTGAACTAGATGCCATTCTTTGTCCTCGCCACCCTCGTGCTGATGATTTAACGGGTGCGGCTCATTGCTGTGGTCATAACATTCAAATTGCCAATATGTTTGCTGTTGCAATAGGTTTACAATCTATTATGCATGAATTGGCTGGAGATGTAGTTTTATTTGCTGTACCCGCAGAGGAAATGGTTGAGGTCGACTATCGTAATAAATTGCGTGAACAAGGCAAAATTAAATATTTAGGTGGTAAACAACAACTAATTTATGAAGGTGCTTTTGACGATATTGATATAGCTATGCAAATGCATGTGGAAACAGCTAGGTCTTCAGTGGGGGAAATGGGACTTGGCAGCACATCTAATGGCTTTGTTGCCAAGCTAATTGAATATCATGGTAAAGTAGCTCATGCAGCTGCAGCCCCTCATGAGGGAATCAATGCTCTTAATGCAGCTTTACTAGGTGTTATGGGGGTAAACTCTATTCGTGAAACTTTCAAAGAAAGCGATTGTTTTAGATTTCATCCTATCATTAATCAAGGCGGTACATTGGTAAACTGTGTACCTGATTATGTTCAAGTTGAAAGTTTTGTACGAGCTGCTAATATTGATGCCATTGTTGATTGTAATAATCGTGTAAATAGAGCTTTAAAAGCTGGTGGAGATGCTGTAGGTGCTATTTGTGTAATAAAAGATTTGCCAGGTTATTTACCAATGCGTAATGATGAGCATATGAATGAATTATTACGTAATAATTCTAATCAAATATTTGGTGAAGAAAATGTCTATCAAGGAGAACATATGACAGCAAGTACTGACATGGGTGATGTGTCTCATTTGATGCCTGTTATCCATCCATGGGTTGGTTGTATTAATGGTGTACTACATAGTGCAGAATATGAAATCACTGTTCCTGAGGTGGCGTACATAAAAACGGCACAAGCTTTGGCTATGACAATCGTGGACTTACTATATGATGACGCAGCTGGTGCTAAAGATGTATTAGATAAATTTATACCAGTATTAAACAAACAAAGCTATATTGAATTCTTAGATCGTATTGCTAAGAGTGAATAAAATATATTTATGTAAGAGCATAATACATTTGTGACAAGTAAATAAAAAATGAGAAGGAACTCTGTTATAATGAAGTTGCTCAATCCAAACATCATAACAAAAGGAGTTTCTTCTCATGCATTCTATTATAACTGAGGAATTAAGGTTTCGTAAACGAGTATGTGAATATGCTATTAAGCATGGAAATAATGCTGAAGCTGCACGTCGTTATCATACTAGTAGACAACAAGTACAACGTTGGGTAAAGCGTTTCGACGGAACTATTGATTCACTTCGATTGTATAGTCGTAAACCACATTCTCATCCTAATCAACACACTGAGGAAGAACTAGCGCTTATTAAGCGTATGCATTCTAAGTTTAAACATGAAGGGCTATCTCAAGTATATGTTGAGTTAAAGAAGCGTGGTTATAAACGCTCATATGGCTCTATGTGCCGACAAATAAGACGTCATATTAAAGAGAAAAAGGTTATTAAATCTGTTCCAAAAAGCAAGTGGAAACCAGATCTAGTAACATATCCAGGAGAAAAGGCTCAGATTGATATAAAATACGTACCTCGTGAGAGTTTAGACTTTTCAACACAAGGAAAATCTTACTATCAACTTACAGCTATTGATGAGTTTTCTAGAAAGAAAATTCTAAAAATTATAGATGAAAAAAGTGTTACTAATACAAGTCGGTTCTTATTAAATTTAGAAGCCAAAATGGGATTTCCTATTCACACAATACAAACAGATAATGGTCGTGAATTTACAAACTATGGAGCAACAGATTGAGAGTGTTTATTTGATATTGTATTAAAAAGATTAGGGATAGAGCATAAAACGACAAGACCATTTTCTCCGTGGCAGAATGGAAAGGTAGAGCGCAGTCATCGAATTGATGGTGAAAGATTCTATTCTCGTAAGTTTAATAGTATGGAGAGTTTTCTAAAAGCACATAGTCGATATGCTAATAGATATAATAACATTGCACAGAAAGTCTTAAATTTTAAATCACCGAACCAAGTTATAACAGAGTACTTTATGAATCAAAAAGCATAAGTATTTGTCACAAATGTTTGATTACTCTAGAGTAGTAAATCTTTTTTTGCTAAATCTTCTATTGACTTTCAAAAAAAAAAACATAATAAAATATAAAATATGAGTTTATGTTTTGTTTAGAGAGGAAATATATGATTAAGCGAGCGGTACTTTTGTATCTAGGG
>NZ_BBXI01000012.1 GCF_001078375.1 Veillonella tobetsuensis | reverse complement strand
AAAAAAAAAAACATAATAAAATATAAAATATGAGTTTATGTTTTGTTTAGAGAGGAAATATATGATTAAGCGAGCGGTACTTTTGTATCTAGGGCTAGCATGTGTGATACCCTTACAGGGACATGGTGCTAATCCTATAGACACACAAGAACAACTAGATAGAGCAAGAGCTAGTCAAGAAGCGAGAGAGGCACGATTAGGAGAAGAACGGATACAATGGCAACATATATCATCTAATATAGACGGTAAGACACCAAGACCTGCATCAGGACCTATGAGTGTTTCACCGTCTTTTTATATTACGCAGATACGGTTAGCTGAAGAAGGTGGACATTCGAATTCTTCGATAGATAATTCTGCGCCATATAGTACGAGACTGATTAAGGGTCCCTTATATTATCAATCAAAAGGTCAGGATATATTACTTGATGTTCCTCAGACATTCTCGTTTCTGAGAAAAGAAATAAAACCTTATATTAATCGTAAGTTATCTATTGAGGATATTAATGGGTTATCGACTCAATTAAATAATTCATTACTATTGCATGGTTTTGTTACCTCTAAAGTGGTAATTCCACAACAATCTCTTGCCACGGGACAATTACAGTTTAATTTACAAATTGGACGGATAGAAGCCGTTACGTATCGGCCAGATTTACCACATTTACCTTGGCATAATGCATTTCCATTACGAGAAGGGGATATATTAAATATTCGAGATATTGAGCAAGGCCTAGAACAGATGCGCCGAATTGGATCCCAATCAGTGACTGTTGAATTAGAAGCTGGATCAAAACCGTTTTATTCTACTATTATATTGCAAACATCGAAAAAGCCTCCGATTCATGGCATGGTGTCTATTGATGATTCTGGATTAAAAGATACTGGAAAACTGCAGTGGACGACTTCTATAGGCATTGATCGATTATTCAATGCTAATGATACTTTTCAAGTGAGTTTAAACCAGGATGGAGCTCGAGATGGCGAAGTCAAGGGTACTAAAAACCATAGCATTTCTTACTCGATTCCACGGGGTAAAGATACGTTTTCTGTTTCATATAGTAATATGAAATACCATCAAACGGTACATACTATGGCAAATCCATTCATTAGTTCTAGTCGAGCTAAGACCTTTAGAGGCACATGGAATCATGTATTTCATCGCAGTCGAACAACAAAACGGAGTTGGGATATAACGATAGCTAAACGTAATTCCAAGAATTATATTAATGATGTAGAAATCGAAGTACAGAGAGCGAATACAGCATCATTGGAATTAGGTCTTTCAGAACGACGGTATCGTAAACAAAATACTATCTTTTCTCGTGTCGCTATAAAAAAAGGTGTTGGTTGGTTTGGATCACAACCTGATTATGGCTATGGTGCACCAACAACGCGTTATACACAACTATTATTAGATGTAGATTATCAAATGCCACGTACATGGGGACACCGTCCTGCAAGTATTACAACATCATTTTATGGGCAATGGACATTAGGTGGCAAGCAATTATACTCACGAGATATGATTAGTCTCGGCAATCGATATACCGTACAAGGATTTGATGGTGAG
>NZ_BBXI01000011.1 GCF_001078375.1 Veillonella tobetsuensis | reverse complement strand
ATGAAATCCATAATAATGGAAATGCTTTATTGTATAGTGGAAATACGATGAATCTAACAGGCTCTCATGTCATTGAAAATAAGGGCGCCACCATGCAATCAGGTGGAAAAATGACGCTAACAACACCTAATCTTGTTAATGATAATGCAAGCTTTGGCATGAAGCGTGTTTCGGATGGTATTACAAAGCATGGGGATAAAATTAAGGTTGATGATCCACATCATCCAGAAGAAAATCAAATTTTTGATGTCTCTGAATTTCCTGGCTATACAGGAAAAGGTGGCTATGGTGTGGCTCATAAAGTACCAGTGAAACAAGCTGATGGTACGATTAAAATGGTAGATAAGGGAGTTCCACCTGTAAAAAACTTTACGTTAATACGTAGTGAAGAGGAGCATACCCATACAGAAGTTACGAATAATCAACCAGGGGTTATTTCTGCTGGCGGCGATATAGTTATCAATGGTGCTTCCTCTAATATAAATAGCAAAATTGCATCTGCTGGACAAGTTATATTTAATGGCGCACATGAGACTGTTAGTGATACAACCAGTGATAAGGTGTTCAAAACAGGAACAACACAAGTTAGTGAAGCGAAACGAGTTCATAAAGGCCATGGATGGGGACATAAATGGCGCCGATATTGGGATCCCGAAGTATTTATGACACCTTCCATAGAAGAGCAGAATATACAACCCATTGGTACAATACAGGAACATGCTGAGGATACCATTGCTGAGGCTAATAAGCGTAAAGTAAACGATAGCCTTGATCCGTTTGGCACAGGAACTCAAGGAAAGTCTAGTATTGGGAACGTAACGATTGAAGGATTGAAATTACCGACACAGGCGATTTATAATATTCATCCAGATATTACAGCAAATGCATTAATTGAAACAGATAGTGCTTTTACAAATCGTAAGAAATTTGTATCGTCTGAATACATGTTAAATGCGTTGGCTAATGATCCAGACCGAAGAATGAAGCGCCTAGGTGATGGTTTCTATGAACAAGGTCTAATTAATTCACAAATCCTATCTGCTACTGGTAAACTATATTTAGAAGGATATACAGACAACGAAATCGAATATAAAGCATTACTCGAAGCGGGTATTGCCTATGGTAAAAAATATAAATTGACACCTGGTATTACCTTATCAGAAGAACAGATGAAATCCATTACAACAGATATGGTATGGCTTGAAACAAAAACTGTTGTTGTAAATGGACAACCACAACAAGTATTGTATCCGAAGGTGTATTTAGCTAAACAATCGGCTAATCAAATCGATGCTATGGGCGCTGTTGTAAGTGGCAAATCCATTATAGTTAATACGGATAGTAGATTTAAGAATAGTGGTAATATGATGGCTGACTCCATTGTAGTACAGGCAAATACAGTGGATAATTCGGGTCGATTTAATGCGAATACTGTAGCTATTGGTGCTACGGATTCCATTCGAAATACTGGTGCTATTCATGGTAATGATAGTGTTATATTACGTGCTAATAATGACATAAGTGTAGAGGCAGCAACATACAAATTAGCTAATCAAGATGTACTTATGCAACAAGGACGTATTGGTGTGTCAAATCCTAAAGGAACCATAGACATTCATAGCAATAAGGATGTACATCTAATTGGTGCTGTTATTACAGGTGGAGAAGAAGGTAACGTCTCTATTACTAGTGCCAATACGGTTAATGTGGATACTAAAAAATTAAGTGCCAAGAAAGATATGACATTAAATGCTGCAAATTATCTACGCACAGATAGAGGTACTGAAATTGGTACACAAATTTTAGGTGATGGCAATGTAACAGTAGCCGCCAAGAATGATGTCAATATTCGTCAAGGTGTAATAAATAGTGAGCATGGCGTAACAACTATAGCTGCTGGGAATGATGTGAATATTGAAAATGGCAATACCTATAGTCGTGATCAATATGGACTACAGTACAAGGAAAAAGGGTTGTTATCTCGTACAGTTAATACGATTCGTAAAGATTACGAGCATACAGGTGTGACAGCATCCACTATTGGTGGCAATGCAATTCAAGTAGGAGCTAACCACGATGTAAATGTAACTGGGTCTAATGTGTTAGGCACAGGTGACGTAGCTATTACAGCTGGTAATAAGGTTCGCACTAATTCCGGAGAAGATAGTAGTCGCAATGATATATATCAGCATAGTAAGAAAAAAGGTCTTATGGGGGCTGGCTTAGGATTTACTATTGGTAGTAAAAAAATCACTGACACATATGATGGTCGTTATACTACACAAGAAGCGAGTAATATTGCCTCTACTAATGGGGTGATTAATGTTACTGCTGGAGACACTATACATAGCACAACGACTAACTATTTTAGCAATAGTCCAGTATCCTTAACTGCTGCGGATGTTAACATTGATGGTAAACATAACACATCACATGTAGTACAAACCCATGAAGAAAAACGATCTGGATTAACGGTTAGTATTGGTGGGCAAGTAGTATCTGCTTTGAACACAGCTCAACAACTTGGCAAACGTGCTAATAGTAGAAAAACTAGTGCGCTATCAGCATTTGAATATGGTGAAGCAGCCAATAGCATAAAACATGCTTATAATGATGCCAAGGTTTATAGTAAGATTAAACCTGTTAATTTATTAGATAAAGAAAGAGAGGTTTTAAGTAAAGCTAATGAATTAAATAAGAATTATCAATTAGAACATCCAGAAATTGAAAATGCTGTACATCCAGATGTTCAAAATGCAATAGATAAAGAACAAAAATATAAACGAGAACAAGCTCGAAAAGATCGTCTCCTAAATATCAACGTATCTATAGGCTCTAGTAAATTTAAACAACGAAATGAGTTAAATGAAGAACAATATATTGGTAGTTCTATAGGTAGTAAAACAAAAGTAGATATTACTGCTAATAGTAATGATATGACTAAGGGGAATATACACATTACGGGAAGTAGAGTAGAAGCTCCGGTCGTTAATGTAAGTGCATCTAATAATCTTCGAATGGATGCTGGGACTAATACAGTAGTTCAACGCGATGATTATACATCTTCTGGTTGGTCAATAGGCGCAACTGTAAGCCCGCATGGAAGTGGTGTTATTGGTTTAGATGCTAATGTGTATAAAGGTAAAGAAAATGCATTAGAGACAACTAAGACACATACAGGAACCGTTATTCTTGGTAAACAAGTAAATACTGTCTCTGGAAATAATACAGAAATTATTGGTTCTAAGGTTATCGGTGAAAGTGTAACTACAAAAGTTGGACATGATTTGAA
>NZ_BBXI01000010.1 GCF_001078375.1 Veillonella tobetsuensis | reverse complement strand
AACAAGTAAATACTGTCTCTGGAAATAATACAGAAATTATTGGTTCTAAGGTTATCGGTGAAAGTGTAACTACAAAAGTTGGACATGATTTGAAAATTGAAAGTTTACAAGATACAAATGACTACCATAAAATAAGTAAAAATAAAGGTATATCTGTATCTTATGGAATGAGTGGCCCTGCGAGAGTTGGATTTGATAATTCGAGAGGAACTACAGACAGTCACTATGCAAGTGTTACAAACCAGGCTGGTATATACGCAGGTGATGGTGGATATAATGTACAGGTAGATAATTCAACTACACTTACAGGTGGTATAATTAAAGGTAGTCTTGATAAATCAAGGAATAAATTATCCTCTAACTCTTTAAAAATGAATGATATTCAAAATGAAGCATCCTATTCAGCTAAGACATCTGGATATAGTTTATCTACGACTAAACGCTCTAAAAATAATCCAATAGGTATTACCGGTAGCCCTAAAATGGGGATTCCTGTAAAAGGTAATTCTAAATCAACTACTCATTCTGCTATCAGTGAAGGTATCATTGAAATTGCTGAGAGAGAATCTTTAGAAAAGATTAATCATGATACAGAACAAGCACTTAATAAATTAGCACCAATTTTTGACAAGAAGACAGTAGAAGAAAAACAAATTCTATTAACAAAAATTTCAAATTATGGATATAAATTAATTGGTGATATTTCAACACACCAGCAGACACAATTATTAAATCAAATTATAGATGCAAAACGAAAAAATGATAAAGCTAAAGCAGAAAGCCTTTTGAAAGAATATAACAAATGGGATGAAAATGGCGTTTATAGATTACTTTTGCATTCGGGATTTGGTGCTTTTATTGCAAAGACATCTGGTAATGGAGGTTTTAATGGTTTCAATGCTGCAAGTGCTAATATCCTTTTAAATAATACTAAGAATAAAGATTTAGGGAAGATATTTAGTTTAGTAATAGGAAAAGCCGTTGGAAATGATGTTGGAGTAGCGGTTTCTTCAATTGCAAGAGAGAAGAATTGGTTGGAGCATGAGGATAGGCAAAATCTTAATAATGATTTTGCAGTTTTAATCGCGAATGTCGATAATTTATCTGAGCCTGAAAAATTACATCAACTTAGAAAAAAGGCTGCTTATTATTATGCATTGATGCGATATGAGAGAGATTATCATGAATATTATTTTACTGCAGATAATGAGGTACATCCTACAGATGGAGGAATTCATTTAGATCAACCATATTATACAACCGAATCATATGAAAAGTTTGTTAACAATTTATTTGCTTATATGATGGGGGATAATCAAGCTAATATTGATTATTATAGTGATTTATCAGATAAGTATTATAATGAATTTGTTAATAATGATAAATATCTTAAAGATTATGAAGCCAAGGGATATATGATTATTGAACATAATAGTGGTTGGCAGAAAGAAGATGGACAGTATTATGACCAGCTATTAAATGGTAATCGTGTACTTAATGGAACTTATAGAGGTAAAGTTCTTGAGTTACAAGGATATCCTACAGTTTTGGGAGATGATGGTTCTACTTTTTATACTTTGGATGAGGATGGAACACCTTGGTATAATCCTAATCCATCTGAAAGCTCTAGAAATAGAATAGTGTGGCAAGGTTATCAAGATACTGATGGGCAATTTTTTAATGTGCTTGCTGATGGTCGTAAAGTACTAACTGGTGAATATAAGGGAAATTATAATGCTAAAGCTGGTTTAGCCATAGAGTTTGATCGAGATACAAGAACATTTAGTAGTGGAGGATTTCCAATATTTCCTGATGGTGATAAAGAATTAATACGTTTAACTAGTATTGTTGAATTTAAGGCTGATTTAAATTATGCCGGAGAAACTGGTATGTTAATTGCCGGAGGAAATTCGCTTGGACGGGGCGTTTTAGCTAGAGGTGTCAAATCTGGAAATTCTAGACAGAATTCGGGTAATGTTGTAAGATACGCACGAGAATATCCTAAAACAGAGAAAGGGTATTATGGAACGTCTAGTAAAAATAGTGGTAAATCATTCGTTAGAGAAATTCCTGGTGGCGAAAAAGAAGCAAAAAAGTTTTTTGAGACTGAAACGAGGGGTTATATTAAAGAACATATAGAGCCTAATGGTTATATTGTTAGATATATGCCAGATGGTCAAAGAATTGGTTTTAGACCGGTTTCTAAATCCGGTGATGCAGCTGTAGATTTTTCTGATGCTGGGCCAAATAAACCAATTCAAAAAATACATTTTCCAGAATAAGAGGTAATTATGATAAATCATATAAATAAAAAGAGTTTAGATATACTTGCAGGTATAATGAATCAACATGTCGATAATATTTTTTCTCAAAAATTATTTTGGTTTACTCCAGATAGAAGTCAAAAAGAATTAGATGAGAATAATGCTGTAGTGATATATATACAAACTCAGGGTTCATATATTGAGATTGTTAATGACTATATAGAAACTGAAGATTATGATGATTATCCTAATTTTGAAATAAAACGTTGTATTAGAATGAATGAAGATACGGATTATCGTCAAATAGTATCAAATAATATTAATGGAATCATAGAACAGATTAGTATTGTTAATGATGAATTTACTACATTTTATTCAGATGAAATAAATAGTATTGATATAGCAATAAAAATTACTATTTCTGGTCATGATTACTTTATTATTGCTTGGGATGCCATTCTAGGCAATTTAAGTTTTATTGATAAAAGTACAATTTGTAAGGAAGACTTTTGGCTTATTAGAAGTCAGATATCTAAATTTTGGATAAATAAAGATATAGATTTAAGATATTTTTATAGAAAAGAAATACCTATTAGTGATAGACTAAATAATTAATGTATTTAGCAACTTATAGATGTAAATAGAATTAATGAGTTAACAATATATTTAATTTGACATCTATCGACCTGTATTGCTACAATGTTGTGTATAATATATGCGATGAAGCAGAGTAGTAAACCACTCTAGCGAGTGAGGATGGTGTAAGCTCACATTTGGTTGAAGGCGCTGTAGAGCATTGGCAGGAACGCAGGTATCTGTTAGTAAAGGCCAACATAGAAAAAAGAGGGCGCAAGCCAAATAGGGTGGAACCGCGGGTATACTCGTCCCTGTAACGTTTTTCGTTACAGGGACTTTTTTGTTTGTAACGAAATGGTTGATTTTATGTCGGTTGTGTAAAGTGGAGGCAGCAATGACATTTCAAGAGATTATTTTAAATCTACAAAAATTCTGGAGCGATCAAGGTTGTATCGTTCAAAATCCATATGACATCGAAAAGGGTGCAGGTACAATGAACCCTGCTACATTTTTACATGCTATTGGTCCTGAACCATGGTCTGTATGTTATGTAGAGCCTTCTCGTCGTCCAGCAGACGGTCGTTATGGTGATAACCCTAACCGTTTGTTCCAACATCATCAATTCCAAGTTATCGTGAAACCATCTCCAGATAACATCCAAGAATTGTACTTACAATCTTTGGCTGCATTAGGCATTCACGCTGAAGATCATGATATCCGTTTCGTAGAGGATAACTGGGAGTCTCCAACATTGGGCGCTTGGGGCCTTGGTTGGGAAGTATGGCTCGACGGTATGGAAGTAACGCAGTTTACATATTTCCAACAAGTTGGTTCCATCGACTGTAAACCAGTGTCCGTTGAAATTACATACGGTTTAGAACGTTTGGCTATGTACATTCAAGGCGTAGAAAACGTCTACGATCTTAAATGGAATGAGAACGTTACATACGGCGACGTTTGGCATGCTAACGAAGTTGAGCAATCCGTTTACAACTTCGAATTAGCTGATACAGATATGCTTTTCAAATTATTTGACATGTACGAAGGAGAAGCAAAACGCGTTTGCGAAGCTGGCTATGTATTACCAGCTTACGACTATGTATTGAAATGTTCCCACACATTTAACTTACTTGATTCCCGTGGTGCTATTTCCATCAGCGAACGTACTGCTTTCATCGGTCGCGTACGTGCGTTAGCTCGTATTTGTGCACAACAATACCTCGCTAAACGCGAAGAATTAGGTTTCCCACTTTTGAAAGGAGATAAATAAGATGGCAAAAGATTTATTATTTGAAATCGGTGCAGAAGAAATTCCTGCCGGCTTTATGCCAAATATCTTAGGTCAATTGAAACAATTGGCTGAAACAAAATTAAATGATGCCCATCTTCCTTTTGAAAGCATCGAAACATATGGCACACCACGTCGTTTGGTACTTATCGTGAAAGGTCTTTCTGATACATCTGCTGAAATCAGCGAACGTCATAAAGGTCCATCCGCATCTATTGCATATGATGCTGACGGTAATGCTACTAAAGCGGCTATTGGCTTTGCTCGTGGCAAAGGTCTTGATGTAGCTGATCTCGTTGTAGAAGACGGCTATATCTACGCTGAAACTAAAACTGCAGGCGTACCTGCAAAAGATATCGTCACAGATATGTTGCCTCAATTGATTACAGGTCTTAACTTCCCTAAATCCATGCATTGGGGCGATTTAGATGCTAAATTCGTGCGTCCAGTACGTTGGCTTGTAGCATTACTTGATGAAGAAGTAATTCCTGTAGAATTTGCTACTGTCAAATCTGGTAATGTAACACGTGGTCATCGATTCTTAGGAGCTGATGAAATCACTATCAAAAATGCAGCATCCTATGTAGACACATTAAAAGAAAACTTTGTTATGGTTGATCAAGACGCTCGTCGTGAGTTAATCTCTAAACAATTACATGATATGGCAGCTTCTAAAAATGCATCCATCGTTTGGGATGATGATTTGTTAGAAGAAATCAACTATCTTGTTGAATGGCCTACAGCATTGTGCGGTGGCTTTGAAGAGTCCTACTTAGCACTTCCTGATGCAGCTATCATTACACCAATGAAAGACCATCAACGCTACTTCCCATTAGTTGGTCAAGATGGTAAATTGTTGCCAATGTTCTTAACAGTGCGCAATGGTTCTGATCATTCCATCGAAGTAGTTCAAGCTGGTAATGAACGCGTATTGCGCGCTCGTCTAGATGATGCTAAATTTTTCTTTAACGAAGACCGCAAGAAACCTCTTATTGACCGTCAAGATGGGTTGACTAAAATCGTATTCCAAGAAGGTCTTGGTAACTTAGCAGATAAAACTGAACGCTTGCTTAAATTGGGCCGTGTATTTGGCGAAGAATGTGGCTTGCACGAAGATGCAGCTGTTGTATTGGAACGCGCTACAGAGCTTGCTAAAACTGACCTTACAACTGGTATGGTTACAGAGTTCACTGAATTACAAGGTGTAATGGGTAAAGAGTACGCTTTACTTGATGGTGAATCTCCTGAGGTAGCAGAAGCTATTTTTGAACAATATTTACCACGCTTTGCAGGCGATGTATTGCCTCAAACAGAAGCAGGTAAAGTATTGTCCATCATCGATAAAGTAGATAACATCGTTGCTACTTTCAGCCGTGGCTTAATCCCTACAGGATCTCAAGATCCATATGCATTGCGCCGCCAAACAATTGGTATCTTGAACATCTTGCTTGGTAGCGAATGGAATATCAGCTTGCGTCCAATCTTCAAAGCCTCTATGGAGTTATTGAATGTAGCTGCTGATAAACAAGAGGAATTGCTTAACCAAGTTGAAGAGTTTTTCACACTTCGTTTGAAAAATATCTTCCTTGATCGCGAAGTGCCTCATCATGTGATCGACTTGTTGTTATCAAACAATGAATTGTCCGTTGCCGATGCAGAAGGTCTTGTGAACGCATTACTTGTAAACCGCATCGATGAAAATGTTGAGCTTGTTCAAGCCTATACTCGTATGTACAATCTTGTAAAAGATGTAGAATATACAGGTGTTAATAGCGACTTGTTGAAAGAAGATGCTGAAAAAGCATTGTTCGAAGCCGCTTCTAAAGCATCTGAAGCTAGCCTAGCAGCATGGGAATCTAATGATTACGCTGCTGTAGTAGCAGTTCCAGCTATTTTAGTTCCAGCTATCAACAAATTCTTTGAAGATGTAATGGTTATGGATAAAGACGAAGCTATTAAAGCTAACCGTTTACAACTGGTTCGTTTAGCATATAGCGTAATGGCTATTATCGGCGATATTAGTGCATTAAAATAAGATATATTTTATATAGTTAGGAAATTACATTTGTATTAACTATGTGAAACTGAGGAAAGGCAACTGTGGTTGCCTTTTCTTTATGCAGGAATTTTGGTATCTATGTCGAATACATAAAGTATACAAGGTTGTAAGGAGATGCCATTATGATTACAAATGTTGAATTATTCAATGCCCTCCGTAATGTGACGGCTAAGCGTGAAGGTTCACGTTATCGAATTCTCATGGAACTATATACTATTGGTAAAGGAACAAGTCAACGCGTATTAGTTGATACTTTACATATCAGACCGGCTACCGTATCAGAGCAACTTGATGTACTCATACAATTAGGGTTTGTAGAAAAAAACATAGATACTATGGATAAACGTACAACTGTTGTGACATTAACTGATGCAGGTAGAGCAGAGGCTCAGGGTTTAGTTGAGCATAGAGAAAAACAGTTAGCCCATCGTTTTAGGCACCTATCTACGGAAGATAGACAAGACCTGTATGATTTATTATGTCGCATAGATTAATGCTACATCGGCCTGCATATACCTACAGTAAATTAAGTATATAAATCTATACAAGATATAGTGTGTAAGCACTTGCATTGTACATTGACTTATGATAATATATTACTGTTAATTTGAGACAGTCCGCTGCCTATAAGGTGTAGGTATTGAATGTCTGCAAACAGGAGGAAACAATGAACATTATTAACGTACTTGAACAAGAACAACTTCGTACAGACATCCCTACATTCCGCGCTGGTGACACAGTTCGTGTACACGTAAAAGTTGTGGAAGGTACTCGCGAACGTATCCAAGTGTTCGAAGGTTTGGTAATTAAACGTCAAAACGGTGGCGTACGTGAAACTTTCACAGTTCGTCGTATTGCATCCGGTGTAGGTGTAGAACGTACATTCCCACTTCACAGCCCACGCTTAGCTAAAATCGAAGTTATGCGCCGTGGTGTTGTTCGTCGTGCTAAATTGTACTACTTACGTAACCTTACTGGTAAAGCTGCTCGTATTCGCGAAAAACGCTAATGTTCTTAAAAGGCTGCCGTTGGCAGCCTTTTATTTTTGCTAAAATATAGATATAAAATATATACATATGAAAGATATATAGAAAGGAGACATTATGGCAGATTCACCTATCGTACATTGGTTCCCAGGGCATATGGCGAAAGCGACGCGCATGATTACGGAGTATATTAAAAAGGTTGATGTAGTTATTGAGCTATTAGATGCGCGTATTCCACGTTCTAGTGCGAACCCTGTAATCATTGATCTTATTGGTCAAAAACCACACATTGTGCTGTTAAATAAGGTCGATTTAGCAGATTCTAAAGCCACAAAGGAATGGACTGAATTCTTTACTAAAAAAGGCATTACTGTTCTTGCTATCGATTCTAAATCCGGTAAGGGCAATAAAAAGCTTTTATCCACAGTAGAACGCCTCAGTAAACCAATTATTGACCGTTGGGTAGCCAAAGGCATTCGCAGTCGTTCTGTACGTACTATTATTTTAGGGATTCCTAATGTGGGTAAATCTACATTGATTAACTCCTTAGCAGGCTCTGCAGCAACGCGTACAGCTAACAAGGCTGGTCATACACGTGGCCAACAATGGGTTAAGATCGGTAAAAATCTTGAATTGCTTGATACACCAGGCGTATTATGGCCTAAATTAGAGGACCAACGCGCAGCGGCTCGCCTTGCTATGACTGGTGCTATTTCTGATGATGTGTATGATTTAGAACACGTTATGAAACAGCTATTAAATCATTTATTGACGAACACGCCAAATATTTTGGTAGAACGGTATAAATTAAAAGAAGAAGAGATGACCGATGTAGATACAATTCTTGAAAGTATCGGCCGTCGTCGTGGCTGTTTGGTGAGTGGTGGTGTTGTAGATTTTGATAAAGCACGCCGCATTATTTTACAAGATTATCGCAACACTAAACTAGGTGTTATTACCCTTGATCAAGTAGATGAAGAGCCATATTATCCTGAAGATGTTGAGGAGTCTCATAATGGATAAGGATGTATTTTCTAAGCTAAAAGTATCAGATATTAAGGCTTTATTTGAAACTGACCAAGCCTTAGAAATTTTACCATTAGCACAAGCAGACAATCGTATTTCTGTTCAAAAGTTGGCGGCTTCATACATTAAACGCCAAGAAAAAGAATTACAAGAACAGCAGAGACTTATGGGCATGTATGACTATGAAGGCATGTTCTACGATCAAGGCCTCTATCATGTGGCTGGCGTTGATGAGGTAGGACGTGGTCCCATTGCAGGTCCTGTTACGGTAGCTGCTGTCATATTGCCACCTATGACCTTAATTCCAGGTCTAAATGACTCTAAAAAGCTAACTGAAGAGAAACGTGAAGCATTGTATGACATCATTATGCAAGAGGCTGTAGCGGTAAGTTGTATTTCCTATGGTCCAGAAAAAATTGATGAACTCAATATTTACGAAGCAACACGTCAAGCTATGTACGAAGCTATTCGTACTCTCGATGTACCAGCAGAGGCGGTTGTAGCAGATGCAATGAAGTTACCAGATTTAGTGATTCCTGTAGAATCCATTGTTAAAGGGGATAGTAAAAGCGCTAATATTGCAGCTGCATCAATCATTGCCAAGGTTACACGAGATCGATATATGAAAAGTCTCGATGAAGAGTATCCTGGCTATAGTTTTGGCATACATAAGGGATATTATACAGAACTCCACAAAGAGGCTGTTGAGCAGCAAGGTGTGACACCATTGCATAGAAAGAGTTTTGAACCGATTAAGTCAATTGTTGGATGGCATCGCGAAGAGAATTAAATATATAGATTACTCTATTGTGAAATAAAAGTGAAAAATCTATTAAAAAGAGGTTCCTATTGGTCACTTAGGTGACTATTAGGAACCTCTTTTCTATTTACATTAGGGTAGTTACCTTTTTATTCTGTATATATAAGTATTCGAAAGCATCTATATACACAAGGAGGTAACTATGAATACGATTAATTGTGAAGAAAATTGCAACCTATTAGATGCAAAGGCCCTTGGTAATTGGGGGGAAGATATTGCTCGTCATTATATTGAGAAACAAGGACTGAAAATCGTGACGACCAATTACAAAACTAAGGTAGGTGAAATTGACATCATTGCGAAAAATGGGTTGACCTATCACTTCATTGAGATTAAAGCCCGTCGTGGTGTTACACACGGTCTGCCTCGTGAGGCTGTTTCTAAACGAAAACAAAAACATATCAAACAGGCTGCAATGTATTTTATACGTGATTTGCGTGCTCAAAACCGCAAATGGAAAGAATTGTCCTTTGATGTAGTTGAGGTATATGTTCATGAAGATCTTAAAGCAACTATACACTATATGCCTCAATGTTTTTTGTAGGAGGCTAAATTATGTATGCAAAGGTCTATGGTGCTACTGTAGATGGATTAGATGGCGTCATTGTTACCGTTGAGGTAGATATATCGCAGGGCTTGCCCGTCTTTGATATAGTTGGTCTACCAAATCAAGCTGTAAAAGAATCTAGAGAACGGGTTAGGGCCGCTATTAAAAATAGTGGGTTTGAATTTCCTATGCGTCGTATTGTCGTCAATTTAGGTCCTGCAGAGGTACGAAAAAGTAGTTCTGGTCTTGATTTACCAATAGCTATAGGTGTATTGGCCGCATCAGGTCAAATTAAGATGAGAAAACGTAAATTAATGAGCTTATTGCAATCAACTTTGTTTATCGGTGAACTGTCCTTGGATGGAGGGCTAAAAAAGACACAGGGTATTCTTAGTATGGCTATGAAGGCATTAGATGAAAAGCTAGTAACTGTATTTACAAGTTCTGAGAATATAGCCTTACTTCATTATATCGATACCATTGCATCCTATGGGGCTCGTACATTAGAAGATATTGTACAAGTTCTAATAAAGCCTGATAGTTATACGGTTGAAGATATAAGTACTAATAGAGAGGATAAAACGTATAGTAGTATTGATTATAAGGATGTACATGGCCAAGAGTTAGGTAAACGAGCCATGATTATTGTGGCTACAGGTTTGCACCACGTAATGATGACAGGACCTCCTGGGGCCGGGAAAACGATGCTGGCAGAACGATTACCGACTATATTGCCGGATATGAGTTGGGATGAACGGTTGGAAACAACACGTATTCATGATGTAGCTGGACTATTAGAGAAAAATACACTTATCAGTAGACGCCCCTTTAGAGGTCCGCATCATACGGCAACCTTGGCGAGCATAATAGGAGGCGGCAGTAATGCAAAGCCCGGAGAAATTACATTAGCCCATAATGGGGTGCTATTTATTGATGAAGCACCAGAGTTTCCACGATTTATCTTAGATGCTCTAAGACAACCTTTAGAGTCGCATACGATTACTGTAAATCGATTGCAAAATAGCTATGAATATCCTGCTAAATTTATATGTGTATTAGCCGCTAATCCATGCCCTTGTGGGTATTACGGAGATCCTCATAAAGAATGTGTTTGTTCTTCCACAGAATTTATGAAATACCAAAATAAAATTTCTGGGCCTATACTAGACCGTATTGATTTATATATTTCTGTTGAACGGCCTAGTTTTAATGATATGCTTTTGATCAATGAGGATTCTTTAAGTAGCTCTGATATGAAAGACTTGGTTGAGCGGGGACGAAATATACAGTTAGAACGATTTAAAGATTGTACATTTAAAACAAATGGCTCTATGCCACATCGCGCCATCCGTGAACTTTGTAATATTCAGGATGATTGTTGGAATCTACTCAGTGATGTATATGAAAGATTTCATTTTACAGGGCGTAGCTTTGATAGATTACTCAAGGTGAGTCGAACCATTGCAGATATGGATGGTTCATTATATGTAGAAAAGAAACATATTTCAGAAGCGATGTTATATCGGCATACACCATTTCATGTGTCGAGAATAGGAGATCATGATGGAACAACAGTATGAAAGTAATTTCTATATTGCTGCAATGCAGAGTATTACTGCACTAGGTGCGGCTACTATACGTGATTTGGTCAATAATTTCGGCGGTCCCTATGAGGCTTGGTGTGCTTTACAAGATCGTAAGAATTTAAAATGTATATTAGGCATACCCTCTACTAAGTATAAGCAGATAGAAAAAGAGGCTACCAATGAACGACTACAAACTATTTATAAGGCTCTTAAAAACTGGCGTATAGAATATATTACATATCTAGATGTATTATTTCCAGGACACTTACAGGAGATATATAATCCACCTGCAGTCATATTTGTGCGTGGAAATACATCTCTGTTAGATGACGAAACTATGAAAATTGCCATGGTAGGAGCCCGTAAGTGCTCCGATTACGGCCGAAATGTAGCTTTGCGGATAGGAAAAGAATTAGCTGCTTACAATGTGGCAATAGTTAGTGGTGGCGCAAGAGGTATAGATAGCCATAGTCATGAAGGTGCCTTGGCAGCTAATGGTCAAGTGATAGTAGTTATGGGATGTGGTTTAGATATAGTATATCCTCCAGAAAATAAACGATTGTTTGATACGGTACTTAAACATAATGGCCTTTTATTATCGGAATATCCTCCTGGTACACCACCATCTAGCGTACATTTTCCTGCAAGAAATCGCATCATAAGCGGACTTTCACAAATTATCATCGTAGTAGAAGCAAAGGCAAGTAGCGGTTCACTCATAACAGCAGATATGGCAGCCAATGAAGGACGTGAGATTTATGTCGTGCCAGGTAGTATTTTGAGTAATGTAGCCGAAGGGAATCACTGGCTCATGCGTCAAGGCGCTAATGTTTTGACCAAAGCACAAGATATAATAGATGATTATGAGCTAAAACCGCGTGCAGTTGATACGCAAGGGTCCGATGTGTTAAGCTTTAAGTTAGAATGGGAGGTTGTTTTGAGTAAAATTCCTGCAGATCAATGTATTAGTGTAGGGAATTTGATTAAAGAAACACATATTCCATTGCAACGATTACAAAGCATTTTATTAGACCTTGAAATGAAACATATGATAGAAAAGGTTCATTCTAAGGGCTATATTAACCTTATCGGGAGTGATATACTTGTCCATTAAACGATCTATCGTTATTGGGGAACCTAAAGAACCAAAACAAGAAACAAAAAAGAAAAAGGCTACGATTAAGAAAAAGGTAGCCAAAGAAGCGTTAACCCCTGTTGGGATTGTACGTGATAAATCTATCGTGGCCACATCGATGCCACCAGAGCAAAGACAACCACGGGTATATAATCCTGATGGCAAAGTACTTGTCATCGTGGAATCACCAGCTAAATCTAAAACAATAGAAAAATTCCTAGGTCCTAATTACATTGTAAAAGCTAGTATGGGCCATCTTCGTGATTTGCCAAAATCTCAAATGGGCATCGATATTGATCATGATTTTACGCCAAGATATAGTAATCTTGTAGCGCGTAAAAAGGTTATCGATGATTTAGTCGCCCATGCTGATGAAAGTAGTGCTGTATTGCTTGCAACTGACCCGGACCGCGAAGGGGAAGCGATTTCTTGGCATTTAGCATATATTCTTAATGTAGATACTACGTCCAATTGTCGTATTACATTTAATGAGATTACTAAAACTGCTGTAGCGGAGGCCTTACAACATCCACGTACAGTAGATATGAACATGGTTGACGCACAACAAGCTCGTCGTGTGTTAGACCGTATTGTAGGTTACAAATTAAGTCCCTTATTATGGAAAAAGGTTTGTAAAGGCCTGAGTGCCGGACGTGTTCAATCCGTAGCGGTGCGTCTCATTTGTGAACGTGAACGTGAAATAGAAGCCTTTGTACCTCAAGAATATTGGTCTATTGAAGGTCGATTTAAAACGAAAGGTAATGAAGAATTTTCCGCTGAATTAACACATGTAAAAGGGGATAAGCTCGATGTTACATGTGAAGCAGATGCATTGGCTATAAAAAAGGCAATTGCAGATCAAGAGGCTACGGTTACCTCCGTTAAGAAAAGTAAACGAAGCCGTAAAGCAGCACCGCCTTTCACAACGTCCACCTTGCAACAAGATGGTGTTCGAAAACTCAATTTTGGTGCAAAACGGACGATGATGATTGCTCAACATTTATACGAAGGTTTGGAAATTGGTTCTTATGGCCATGTAGGTCTTATTACTTATATGCGTACAGACTCTACACGTATCTCTAAAGATATGCAGGAACAAGCAAGAGACTATATTAAGAGAACCTATGGTGATGATTATTGTCCCGCTAAACCGAATGTATATGGTAAAAAGGATTCTGCTCAAGATGCGCATGAAGCCATTCGTCCAACATCTCTGGAATTGACACCTAAGATGGTAGAACCCTTTGTAAGTCGTGATGAATTAAAGCTCTATACCTTAATTTGGAATCGTTTTATGGCTAGCCAAATGGCATCACAACAAAATGAATCTACTACGATTGAGCTAGATATCGACGATGCTTATACATTTAAGGCCACTGGCTCACGCATACTATTCCCAGGCTTTAGCGCGGTTTACGAGGATAGCAAAAAAGAGGACACACCTCAACTACCAGCATTGAAGAAATGTGATGTGGTAGAAACTGTGCTCATTGATCCAGAGCAACATTTTACGCAACCACCTGCTAGATATTCTGAGGCAAGTCTAATCAAGACATTAGAAGAATTAGGTATTGGTCGCCCTAGTACATATGCGCCAATTCTAGATACCATTGTTAGTCGCAACTATGTTGAAATGAATAATAAACAATTCATTCCTACAGAATTAGGGTTTGTAGTTGTCGATTTCTTGGTAAACTATTTTGAAAAAATCATCAATACTGGTTTTACAGCAGAGCTAGAAGAAGAACTTGATGCCATTGCCAATGGTAAAGATACATATGTGAAGGTACTATCTAATTTCTATGATATCTTTAAACAAGAGTTAGATGATGCTAGCGATGTAGATAAGATTCAAATCGCTTCCATGGAAAGTGATGAAAACTGTGAATTATGCGGTAATCCGATGGTCTACAAATTTGGACGTTATGGTAAATTTTTAGCATGTTCTAATTTTCCAGATTGTAAGAATACAAAGCCTATCACTGTTAGCACAGGCGTTGCTTGCCCTAAATGCGGTGAAGGGGAAATCGTAGAACGGAAATCTAAGCGCGGTCGTATCTTTTATGGTTGTAATCGATACCCACAATGCGATTTTACATTATGGGATAAGCCAACCCATGAGTTCTGTGACACCTGTGGAAGCATTATCGTCGAAAAAACCTATAAAAATGGAACAACGAAAAAATTCTGCTCTAATGAAACATGTCCAACTAGACCGCCTAAAAAAACGAGAAAGAAAAAGACCGATGATGCAGTAAAGAAAGAAGAGGATACAAAGAGTGAGTGAACATAAAGTTACTGTTATAGGGGCCGGTTTAGCTGGCTCTGAAGCAGCATGGCAACTAGCCAATCGTGGTGTTGCCGTCGATTTATATGAAATGCGTCCCGTTAAGAGTTCTCCAGCGCATCAAACTGATCAATTTGCAGAGTTAGTTTGTAGCAATTCCTTGCGCGCTGGTAATATTGAGAATGCTGTAGGTCTCTTAAAGGAAGAAATGCGTCGTTTAGGCTCGTTAATTATGGAATGTGCAGATGCAACGGCTGTACCAGCTGGTGGTGCCTTAGCGGTTGACCGTCATCTATTTAGTACTATGGTAACTGAAAAGATTAAGAGTCATCCTAATATTACTGTCCATCATGAAGAGGTGACTACGATTCCTACGGAGGGAACTGTCATCTTTGCATCTGGACCACTAACTTCAGAGGCTCTTGGTGATGCAATTAGAGAGTTAACAGGTAATACAGGTTTTTACTTCTATGATGCAGCAGCTCCAATTGTAACGGCGGAATCTCTTAATTATGATAAGGTATTTGCAGCGTCTCGCTATGATAAAGGTGATGCAGATTATCTTAACTGCCCTATGAGTGAAGTGGAATATAAGCAATTTTGGCACGAATTGACCCATGCTGAGGCGGTAGAGCCGAAGGATTTTGAAAAAGAAATCTATTTTGAAGGTTGCATGCCTGTGGAAATTATGGCCTCTCGCGGAGAAGATACATTGCGTTATGGTCCTCTAAAGCCAGTAGGCCTTGTAGATAAACGGACTAATGAAGAATCTTATGCAGTTGTCCAATTGCGTAAGGAAAATAAAGAGGGCACCATGTTCAACCTCGTGGGTTTCCAAACCCATTTAAAATGGGGCGAGCAAAAACGCGTATTCGGTCTAATTCCTGGCCTTGAAAATGCTGAATTTATTCGGTATGGTGTGATGCATCGCAATACCTATATCAATTCCCCTGAGTTGTTAAATCATGCATTTCAATTGAAGTCAGATACTCGTTTATTCTTTGCAGGTCAGATGACTGGCGTAGAAGGGTATCTTGAATCAGCCGCATCAGGTCTCATGGTAGGCTTACAGGTAACACGATATCTTAAGGAAAAAGAATTTATTAACTTCCCTAAGACTACAGCTATTGGTTCACTAAGCCACTATATTTCTGGGTACGAAGGTTCAAATTTCCAACCAATGAATGTCAACTTTGGTATCATGGAATCTTGGCCACAACGGATTCGTAAGAAAAAAGAGAAGAATGCTCTTATTGCTAATCGTGCCTTAGAAGAGCTTGAAGTATTAAAGGTTCAAGAACAATTGTAATTGCTTGTTTTTGATTTTAGATTATTCACTTTTGATGACTATATAACTGTATACATATAAAAATCCTTCATTCATGGAAAACCGTGAATGAAGGATTTTATTATTTTCGTTTTTTTTGTTTTGTTGGTGATTCGATAGCTGCTTTATTAGCCTCAGTTAAGGCTTGTTGTTTTTTATCGAGATAGCCAAAGTAGATAAATACGCACACACCTACAATCATAACGATGAGGCTAGTCATTTGTGCAGATTTTAATCCTATCGTAAGATTGACATAGTCACCGCGTAAGAATTCTAAGAAGAAACGTGCTGCGGAATATAAAATAGCGTATAGAACGAATACTTGTCCCTTAGCATGTTTAAAAGAGCTAAACAGTAATAAGGCTACAAAGATAAGAATATCGATTTGACCCTCCCATATTTCTGCAGGCCATAATGGTTGATTACCATAGGTGCGGTACGCAAGGGTACTTTCAGGATAGAGAATCCCAAAATTACTGCCTGTAGGATGACCAAAGGCGTCGCCATTAAATAGATTGGCCATACGCCCTACCGATTGGGCTAAGATAAGGGCAGGTGCAAATACATCGGCAAAGGCCCAAGCATCGATATTGTATTTTTTTACAAACCAAAAACCGGCCAATGTACCGAATACAACACCGCCTTGAATGGCCATACCACCTTGCCATACATAAGGTATCTCTAGGAGATGATTAGAATAGTAATGCCAGTCAAAGAAAAATACATCCCATAAACGGGCTCCAATAAGTCCTGCAATGGCAACGGTAATAGAAAAATCGATGATATGTTCATGCCAACCGCGACCATCCTTTTTGAGTAGAAAATACGCAACAGAAGCACCGCTAATAATTGCCAGTGCAAGCATAACACCATAGGCTCTAATCGGAAAATCCCCTATAAAAAATAAATATTGATGCATAATAACTCCTTTATGTTTTATGAATTATGCTTTCAAAGAGCACAAATTTATATTGCTCAATATATGTATGATATAATATAGAAATTGTTATGTAAACAGGAGCAATTAAGTATATATAATAGGAGATATCCATGCTACGTAAATTTGCTATGGTTACTACCTTGGCGGCAGCAGTATTATCTAGTATCTCAGGTAATACGGTGAAAGCAGAGGTGCTAGTACTATTACAACAATATTTGAATACGACGAATCGAAATTATGAGGCGAATCAATATAAGACGTCTTATACAATCTACGTACCACAATTAGAACTCAATGGTACGACCATTACGATGAATCCTAAAGCTGTTGGGGAACCGGTTAAATTGCCGATTACCAAACGGGATGGTGCCGAGTATGTTGATGTAGAAAATGCAACACCGTTGATAGGCGTCACATATACAAAGGATAGGGACCACGTTCAATTGACCGCTGCACCAGAGACGATGCAAGTATTGCAAAATAAACCTGTCCAAGGACCTCTATCTTGGGCTTTTGATCCATGGCCTAACCAAGATACTCCGTATGCAAAAAAATTGAATGTCAGCGGAGATAACATCATTTCTCCAAGTTGGTTCAAATTACATAGCCTTGGCTTAGAATCTAGCCCTAATATTAATGTGGACTATGTGAAAGCATACAAGGCCAACGGATATCATGTGTGGCCGCTTATTACAAATCGTTTTGATCCAGATTTTACGAGTGGTATCTTAGCCGATGAAGCAGTATGGAAGAAATACGCTCAAAATCTCATTCAATACGCTTATATTTATGGATTTGATGGATATAATTTTGACTTTGAAAATGTAGACTATTCTGACCGTGATAAATTGACAAGATTCGTAGCATACTTAGCTGACGAATTACATAAGTATAATATTCAATCCTCTGTAGATGTAACGGGGTATTCCAATAGTCCTAATTGGTCTCTTGTATATGATCGTAAGTCCTTTGCAGATAGTGTAGATTACGTTGTATTGATGGCCTACGATGAAACTTGGGCTAAAAGTACTATTGCAGGACCTGTAGCGAGTTATCCTTGGGTTCGAGAACATACTGAAAAAATGACGCATGAAGTACCAAGTCATAAGTTAGTTCTTGGCATACCGTTTTACACTCGCATTTGGCATGAAGTAAATGGCAGCACACGAGGGGAAACCTTAGCTATTAAAAATGAACCGACTTATTTTAGTAACTACGCATCTAATATTATTTGGAATGATACATTAAAGTCCTATTATGCAGCTATTCCAACAGCTAGTGGTACCGATAAGATTTGGTTTGAAGATAATAAATCTTTAGGATATAAATTAAACCTAGTGAAAGAATTACAATTGGCCGGCTTTGCTGCATGGCGTAAAGGCTTTGAAGATGATAATACGATTACAATGATTCAAGGCGTTGATTTAGGTAAAGGTACACCTAACACAGCACAAGTTGTTGAAGCTCCTAAGCCTGTTGTTGAAAAACCATTAACAAAGGCTGAACGTAAGGCTCTTGAAAAAGCAGCTAAAGAAAAGGCGAAAGCAGAAGCTAAAGCAGCTAAGGAGAAGGCAAAAGCAGAAGCTAAAGCTGCAAAAGAAAAGGCGAAAGCTGAAGCTAAAGCTAAAGCATCTAAAGAACGTACAAAAGCAAATGCTAAGGCTACTAATGAAAAGCAAAAGGTTGATAATGATATAGCGTCTATCGTTCCCGCTGTTCAAGTAGTAAAAAAGTAGATAAATTGACGGTTTATGGTACGAAGTAGTACAATAATACTATTAATTAGAATCACAAACAGATTTGAGGAGGCACCTACATGAACGAAAAATATGTAGCCCAAGATATTGAAACTAAGTGGCAAAAGTACTGGGATGAAAACCAAACTTTTAAAACTGAATACGATGAAAGCAAAGAGAAATATTACACCTTAGAAATGTTCCCATACCCATCTGGCAATTTGCATATGGGCCATGTGCGCAACTATTCCATCGGCGACGTAGTAGCGCGTTTTAAGAAAATGAATGGTTTTAACGTATTGCATCCAATGGGCTGGGATTCCTTTGGTATGCCTGCAGAAAATGCAGCTATTAAACATGGTATTGCGCCTAAAACATGGACTCTTGATAATATTGAGAACATGAAAAAGCAACAAAAAGCATTGGGCCTTTCCTATGATTGGGACCGTGAAGTTGCAACATGTAAAGAAGATTACTATAAATGGACACAATGGTTCTTCGAACAATTCTATAAAAAAGGTTTAGCTTATAAAAAAGAAGCTAAAGTAAACTGGTGTGAAACTTGCCACACTGTATTAGCTAACGAACAAGTTATTGATGGTCTTTGCTGGCGTTGTGATAATCCTGTAGAGAAAAAGGATTTATCCCAATGGTTCCTCCGCATCACTGAATATGCAGATCGCTTATTGGATGATCTCGATACTCTTGATGGCTGGCCACAACGCGTTAAATTGATGCAAAAAAACTGGATTGGTCGCTCTGAAGGTACAGAATTTTCCTTTGATGTACCTTCTATTAATGAGCGCGTATCCGTTTATACTACACGAGTAGATACAATCTATGGTGTGAGCTATGTTGTATTGGCACCTGAACATCCTTATGTGGAACGCCTTATCGAGAATGCGCCTAATAAAGCTGAACTTGAAGCTTTTATTACTCGTATGCGTAATATGAGCGATATTGACCGCACCTCTACTGAGGCTCCTAAGGAAGGTATGTTTACTGGTTCTTATGCAGTAAACCCTATGTCTGGCGAACAAGTGCCAATTTGGATTGCTAACTATGTTCTCGTAGATTATGGTACTGGTGCAGTTATGGGTTCTCCTGCTCATGACGAACGGGACTGGGAATTTGCTCATAAATACGATTTGCCTATTAAACCTGTTGTTTCTCACAATGGTGAAAGCTACAATTTCGATGCATGGGAAGAATCTGACCACGAAGATGGCGTGTTGATTAATTCTGGCGAATTTGATGGTCAAACATCTGAAGAGGCTCGTAAAAATATTACAGCTGCACTTCACGAACGCGGTATCGGTGAAGGTAAAACTAATTTCCGTCTTCGCGATTGGCTTATCTCTCGCCAACGTTATTGGGGCGTGCCAATTCCTGTTGTATATTGCGATAAATGTGGTGAACAACTCGTACCAGACGAAGAATTGCCAGTTCTTCTCCCTGAAGACGTTCAATTCGAATCTGGTGCCGTTTCTCCATTGGCTACATCTGAAAGCTTTATGCATGCTACGTGCCCTAAATGTGGTGGCCCTGCACAACGTGAAACAGATACAATGGATACATTCATCGATTCCTCTTGGTACTTTTTGCGTTACACTGACGCATTGAACGATAAAGCACCATTCGATTCCAAAATTGCTAACTACTGGATGAATGTTGACCAATACATCGGTGGTATTGAACATGCTATCTTGCACTTGTTATACTCTCGTTTCTTTGTGAAAGTTATCCATGATTTAGGCCTCATCGAAGCTAACGAACCATTCCGCGGCCTTTTGACTCAAGGTATGGTACTTAAAGAAGGCAGCAAGATGTCTAAATCTAAAGGCAATGTGGTTTCTCCAGAAGAAATCATCAATAAGTACGGTGCTGATACTGCTCGTCTATTCATCTTGTTCGCAGCACCAGTTGATCGTGACCTTGATTGGAGCGATCAAGGTGTTGAAGGCTCCTATCGTTTCTTAGGTCGTGTATGGCGTATCGTTGATGCGTATGACCAAGCAGCTAAGGAAAATCATTCAGGTGACCTTACAAAAGACGAAGTAGCATTACGTCGTGAATTACATCGTGTAATTAAAAAGGTTACAGAAGACTTAGACAATAGCTTTAACTTTAATACGGCTATTAGTGCTATCATGAAGCTTGTAAATGCTATGTATGCACACAAGGATAAAGTTGAAGCTGTAAATGCAGATCTTGCTAATGAATTAACACATAATCTCGTGTTGTTATTAGCGCCATTCGTACCTCATATGACAGAAGAATTGTGGCACGAACTTGGTGAAACTGAATCTGTTCATACAATGAATTGGCCTACATACGAAGAATCTGCTCTTAAAGTAGACGAAGTAGAAGTGGTTCTCCAAGTTAATGGCAAGGTTCGTGATAAATTGACTGTTTCTGTGAATATTACGAAAGAAGAATTGGAAGCATTGGCTAAAGAATCTAGCCGTGTCCAAGAATTTACAGAAGGTAAACAAATCGTTAAGATTATCTATGTACCAGGTAAACTTGTGAATATCGTTGTAAAATAATATTTTTATATATGATTTGTTAATATAATGAAAGCCCCCAACTACATAGGTAGAAGGGGGCTTTATTATCTAGAGAGGTTATTATGGCAAAACGTAGCAATTATATTTCTTGGGACGAATACTTTATGGGCGTTGCTATTTTGGCAGCGCAACGCTCTAAAGATCCGAATACACAAGTGGGGGCCTGTATCGTTAGTAATGATAACAAAATCTTATCCATTGGTTATAATGGGATGCCGTTAAACTGCAGTGATGATGATTTTACTTGGGAACGAGATACGGCAGATGATAATAAATATTTCTATACCGTTCATAGTGAATTAAATGCGATTCTAAATTATCGCGGTGGTTCTCTAGAAGGGTCTAAAATTTATGTAACATTGTTTCCTTGCAATGAATGTGCAAAGGCTATCATTCAAAGCGGCATAAAGGCCGTTATTTATCGAGATGATTTGTACAAAGATACTAAAGAGGTTAAGGCTTCAAAACGTATGCTAAAGACGGCCGGTGTAGATATTATTGAATATCAATCGACGGACCGCGTATTGGAAATAACACTATAATAGATAAAAGAGGGATGGTGTATCCTTCGAAAGCGACTTTGGCCCTGCGGAGGCCGAAGGCCGAAGTCAGACCCGGCCGGTGGAGCTTACGGAGGATGTGCCATCCCTTTTATATGTTGTGTGTTATACCAATAAGCGGCCGTCGATCATGATATCTACTTGTTGGCCGTCTTTTGTAATGCCTTTAATATTCATGTTTTCGTGACCAATCATAAAGTCCACATGAGCGAGAGAATGGTTAAGACCACGTTCTTTGAGTTCCTCTTCAGATAAACCGTCGCTATTTTTTAAACAAGTTGGATAAGCTGCACCGATTGCTAAATGGCAGGATGCATTTTCATCAAACAATGTTTCATAGTAAATCATGTTAGATTGACTAATAGGACTATAGTGGTCCACGAGGGCTACTTCACCAAGATATTGAGATCCTTCGTCTGTTTCGATGAGTTCTTTCAGAATATCTAACCCCTCTTCAGCTGTGTAATCAACAATTTTACCATTTTCAAAGGTAAAGGAGAAGTTAGAAATAGGATTGCCTTGGTAGATAAGTGGTTTTGTACTGACTACTTTACCATTTACACCATTCCATTGAGGTGCACAGAACACCTCTTCTGTAGGTATATTGGCATTAAATTTGATACCCTCTTTGGAGAACTCTTCCCCACCTTGCCAAATATGGTCTTCTGGCAATTCGAGAAGTAAATCTGTGCCATTTTCACATGTATATCGTAATGCTTTCAAATCAAGAGCGTTTAATGCTTCGCGACGATGGCGTAGCTTAGCCATGTGATGTGCATATGTTTCTTTTGACTCTACATCATTGAGACGACATAATTTTAATATTGTAAGCCATAGTTGATTAAGTTTTTCTTCATCAGATCCTTCATAGCCAAGAAGTTCAGCCCAAAGCACTGTTGGTACAGCGGCTACACACCATGTTACGGATGAGTTCATGATGGCTGTATGGTAAAAGGATAGGACCTTGTTGAGATTGCGTGAGTTTAGGCTAATGCGCTCTGTAGGAATTCCTGCTAACGCTTTTGGATTGGCACTGATAAGAGATAAGAAGGCTGCCTTTTCCTCTACATATTGTTCGTAATAAACAGGAATCCATTTAGCAGGTGTTTCTAATACAGAAGAGTCAGCATGTAATAAGCGTTGTCGTGTAATTGGGGTATGGCGCCAATAGATGATAACCTCTTTGGCACCCAATTGATAGGCTTCTTCTGTAACGATGACAGCAAAATCTTTATTGTCTACATCAACAGATACGATGAGTGTTTGTTTTTCTTGTAAATTGACGCCTGATTGTAACAGTGTGCGGGCGTACTTGTGTAATAATACTTGATTCATTATATACTCCTTAACATTAGGTATAGGGCAATACTGTGAAAGTATGCCCTTATATTCGACATAGGTTTAAAAACTCCTGCTTATGTGACTAATAGAGTCACAAGTAGGAGTTATTTTTCTTATATGGAAACTCTTACAGTAGGAGGTGACTATATGAGACAAATGATTATGTCACATAAGTGGATTGTAATAATCCTGTGTATTTTGGTAGGAATTTATTTCCTATGGCCTATTATAACAGAAGAAAGCACCATAATGCCAGATTCATCTGTATTAGCGGCAGATATGTCAAAAGAAAATACTGAAAAAGAGGTAGATTCTAATTTTGAGTTGAGTGACGGTAAAATAACGTCTAATACTGATGAAAAAGATATCATCGTATATGTAACAGGTGCCATTCAGTCACCTGGACTGTATAAGTTATCATCAGTTTCTACAGTTGGAGATGTTATAAAAGGGGCTGGTGGAGCACTGCCTTACGCAGATGTAGAAGCCATTAATTTAGCAGAAACTGTTCAAGGAGGGCAACATGTTCATATCAAATTTAACTTTCACGGAAATCCTGAAGCATTATTAAGAAATCAGAAAATAAATATCAATACGGCTAGTGTAAAGGAATTGGATGCGTTACCAGGAATTGGTCCTACCATGGCTAAGCGTATTGAAGAATATCGTCAAAGCAAGGGTGCTTTTACATCCATAGAGGATATTAAGCAGGTAAAGGGTATCGGTGATGGATTATTTAAGAAGATACGGGACAGAATTACGGTCTAAATTGCCTATATATTTGACCTTGAATATGCTAATTACCTATTCCGAGATGGCTCATTGTATATTGAGTGGTATTATTCTTAGCAGTTTATATGCCTATAGTACGCACTATGTATTACTCGATACAAGTTGGTACTGCATTTTGGGAGCAATTGTATATTTACTATATACCTTTATAAAATCTATCATACGGTATAGATTATATACATCTTTGTCGTGTACATATATCCTAGTAACTATTTTAGTATCCTGTGGCTTAGGTATTGCAACTTATATACATGTTAATCGTGAAATTAATCATTATGTGGGGCATACAAAATTTTATATATCACAAGAAGGAGAGTATGCTTTACTCGTGGATTCTCCTGTAGAGACAACGGTAATTGAAGAAAAGAAATATAAAACCTTCAGTGCGATGTTGCTTGGATTAGAGCCACATAAGGATACGGCAAAAGGCCTTCATATTAAGGCGGATGGTCATATTAAGGTAACCATTGAAGAGAAATCCTCGCCTATTCATATGGGGGACACCATCATCGTCAATGGCACACCTAAGAAATTGTATTTAACAGAAGAACGGGGCACCATTGATAGAAGAAATAAGGCCATCCGCAACGGAGAAATGGCATCTATATTTGAGGGGACGTATAAGATAGTAGATATACATACGTTACAGACGTATAAGTTGGCCTCTTATGTAGGATACTATCAACAGTATCTTCACATAATTGGACATATGCGTAGTACTGTTGAAACGTTGATGCAGAGATACCTATCTGATAAGACTAAATGGCTTGGTGTTTCTTTAGTTCTAGGCGGCCATTATGGCGAATTGGGCGAAGATGTATTGCGGCAATTTGGATATACAGGTATTATTCATATTCTATCTATTTCGGGATCTCATATTGCGCTATTATTTTCAATTGTATATGGAATTTGTAGATTATGTACCATCAAAAAACGGTATGCCATGATTGGTGGTATTGTATTGTCAGTTTTCTATTGTATTCTAGTTGGACTTAGTGCGCCTGTGGTGCGTTCAACCATCATGGGAATATGGCTCGCTTTAGCGTATATAAAGGGGCGCATGTATACGGCAAAACAAGGTTTAGCAATTACAGCTATACTATTTTTACTGTATGACCCACTACTGTTATTAGATGTGAGCTTTCAACTATCCTTTGGAGCTACCTATGGGCTCTTATTATTTGGCATGCCATTATATCGATGGATTACAGTATTGCCACCGATTGTGAAAGCTCCACTAGTACTCTGCATCAGTGCACAGCTTTTATTGATACCGTTCCAGCTCTATTACTTTCACTATTTGAGTTTAGCCAGTCTTTTTGCAGCTATTATTATTACACCTTTACTTGATATAGCTATTGTTATGTTATTTGGTTGTACCATAATATCCTTACTTCTACCAATAGGTATGGTGTGGAACGTAATCGACTGGATATTAACTATCTGTTTATATGTAAATGCGCATCTCGCTAACAGTTCTATATGTCTATGGTGGATAGGTACCATTTCTGCCACATTAGGGGTGTTATACTATGGATGTGTGGGATTACTATATATTAACCTAGTCTCATTAAAGCTTAAATTTAGAACTTTCACAAAAGGAATTGTACTTATGGGAATTGGCATAATTGCTATAGCTTATAGTGGCATCTTATATAGGAATGAAACGATTTTGCATATTATACCTATGAAACAGTCAAATGCATTCCTCATTGTTAAGCCTTATGAAAAAACGGCTATGGTATATATTGATACGCCTGATGCTATTCCTATGAAAGCTAGTGAAATTCGCGTAAGAAATGGACTCCAAAGTTTTGGTATTCCATTAAAAAATGCTCATGTTCAACGATTTCAATCGACGGGCAAAAATACTGTTTTATACAAAAATGATATAACGTCTGTGATGGTCTATAATAGACAAAATGGTGAAAAAAAACTACAATTAAATGATATGAGGAACACTATTTTGATTACCTCTCAGTCGTATATGGTGAATCAAATTGTAGCATTACATTTGAATCATCCCGTGCTTGTTAGCATGCCTCGCGGAGCGATGCGAGACATTGATCCCGATGCAGAACATGTTCATTTATGGGGCTATCAATATATTCCGGACTATCGATTATGAAAGGAGGACTGGCGATGAATCAAGTATATCTAATTTATGGTAATGAACCACAACTTATAGAAGAAGAGAAACAAAAGTTTTTCTTATCTCATAAAAATCTAGATGTGCGCGTGTTGCATGATGAAGCAGGTCCTTCTAAAATATCAGAACAATTGATGGAGGATTCATTATTTGGCGATGCTAAGGTAATTTGTCTCATCAATTTACCTATCTTGAAAAAAGCAGGCCAAAAAGAGAGTCAAGAATGGGATGCACTGGCCGATTTACTGATGAATTATACCGGTGATAATCCAGTACTTATTATCTATCACGATATGGTGGATAAACGATTAAAACAAAATAAAAAGATATTAGATTCTATTCCACATAAGGAGTGTAAACGGTTAGAGGGGGATGATTTATTAATGTGGATCCGTCATTATTGCACTTCTAATGGATTTACATTGACGCCTGACGGATATGATTATTTATCACAGCTATTACAGTTATGGCAAGATGTTCCTGTAGCATTTATGCGTACCGAGTTTGATAGATATTTTCTGTTATTAGGTAATCATAAGAAAATAGATAAATCCTTTTTAATGGAACATAGCAGTAATTATGGAGCTAAAAATATCTTTACCTTTAAAGAAGCTTTATTAAAACAAGATGTGAATACCTTATTAGAATTATTTCCGTTTATGTTTAGCTATAAAGAAATCGATCGTGCTATGGGCTATATCGAAGGACAGTTGCGGCTCCAATTATTGGTAAGCGAATGTCGTGCTGCAGGTATGACAGCTAAACAGGTAGAAAATTTTTGTAAAGAAAATGGGTCAACCTTAAAACCATATCCTATAAAATTAGCTTACGAAGCTAGTTCTCGTATATCTATTACAGCATTGAAAGTACTCTTAAAAGGATTATATGAGGTAATATTAGATAGTCGCACAAGCAAAGGGGATATGTGGCGTTTTAGGGATTTATGTTTGACCTATTGTGGGTATAAGGGATAAAAATGAAAGTACGTTATCGAGTAGTACCAAAACAGAATAGTAAACCTGCTTTCTATGTGAATTGTGATGATAAACAGGTAACCATACAAGCAGCAGATTCAGCATTTAAAACATTAGTATCATTACAAGAACGATTAGCTGCTTGGTATAAAGAAAAAAATATTTCCTTTGATACTATTCCTACCAATGCAACTACATCTTGCTGCTTTGCATGGAAGGTAGATGACGATGATGAAGAATTTGCACCATACTACTATGCCGGTGGTTGTGGTGTAGGTGAATTTATTGAAGATATAGAAGCACGTCGTCAAAAATTAGAAGAAGAGAATATGCCAGAACGGGGAAAATCTTTTGCTGGCAACAATGATGACGAAATTGATTATGCAGATGAAATTGATTATACAGATGAGTTTGTACCATTTATGGATGCAGTAGAATTGGACTATTTTAATCCAGACCCCACATCGTATGAGTCTGTAACTACAAGAAATCCATCTGTATCTAGTAGCTCATCATCTACATCTTCAGCTAATAGCGGACATCAACACAAAGGTGGTAAGAAATATCCACAACGCGCACCTAAGGATGCACCTACTGATGAGGGTATGATTTTAGGTCCACGCATTGAGGGTACGACTTCGAGCATTATGGGCACTGTAGAAACACCAAGTGTTATTTTTGAAGGTGTGTTCGTTGGCCTTGATAAACGCGATACTAGGACTGGTAAAAGTATCGTAAATGGTAGCATCGTAGATGATACGAACAGTATGAAGTTTATCAAATTTACGAATAGTCCAGAAGAAGGGGATGCCTTATTAAAGCAATTAAAGAAATTGCAAAAGGTTCGTGTTCAAGGTAGTGTCAACTTTGATGATCGATTTGATAAGGACTATATTTTATCTATACGTAGTATCGAAGCTATCGAAGAAGACAATACAAATGAACGGACAGAAGACAGACCAGATTCTCGTGTTGAGCTTCATCTCCATACTAAGATGAGTGATAAAGATGCACTCGTATCGATTAAGGATTTATTTAAAACTGTCAAAAAGTGGGGCCATCCTGCGGTTGCTATTACGGACCATGGTGTTGTACAAGCCTTTCCTGAAGCACAAGCACTTGGTAAAGAACTTGGTGTTAAGGTTATTTATGGCGTTGAAGGCTATCTCGTTGATGATGCGGATTTAGAAAAAGAATTATCCTTAGACGTTGTAAAACGAAAAGATGAGGCGCCTCGTTATCACATTATTTTGTTAGCTCAAAATATGGTGGGCTTACGTAATCTGTATAAAATGATTTCCATATCCCATTTGGAATACTATAAACGGAGACCTCGATTGCCTCGTTCTATCATTGAAGAGCATCGTGAAGGTATTCTTATAGGGTCTGCCTGTGAAGCAGGTGAATTGATGCAGGCTATTGTTAAGGGGGCTTCTAAAGAAGAGCTATTAACGATTGCATCATTCTATGATTACCTTGAAATTCAACCACATACCAACAATACATTCTTAATTCGCAAGGGTATCGTGCCAGATGAACAAGCTCTGATCGATATGAATAAGACGGTTATTGAATTGGGCGAAGCCCTCAATAAACGTGTATGTGCTACCTGTGACGTTCATTATTTAACACCAGAGGAAAAGATATATCGTGAGATTATGTTGACAGCTTGTGGGTTCCCTGATGCGGATGAACAACCAGATTTACATTTGCGTACTACTGATGAAATGTTAGCTTCATTCCCATATTTGAGTGAAGAAAAGGCCTATGAAGTTGTTGTTACAAATACGCGTGCTATTAACGATAGTATTGAAGATATAAAACCGGTACCAGATGGTACTTACTCACCTAAAATCGAAGGGGCTGATGAAGCTTTCACAGAAATGTGCTATGTAAATGCAAAGAAGATTTATGGTGATCCATTACCTCGAGTAGTACAAGAGCGTCTTGATTACGAACTTGATTGTATTATCAACAATGGTTATGGCGTGCTTTACTATATCGCTCATAAGCTAGTTAAGAAATCACTAGATGATGGGTACCTCGTAGGTTCTCGTGGTTCTGTAGGTTCGTCCTTTGCTGCTACCATGTCTGAGATTACGGAAGTTAATCCATTGCCACCGCATTATATTTGCCCTGAATGTAAATGGTCAGAATTTTACGAAAATGGAGAATATGCTGGTGGATTTGACTTACCACGTCGTGATTGTCCAAATTGTGGTCATCCATTGCAAACGAATGGTCATGATATTCCGTTTGCTATCTTCCTTGGTTTCGAAGGCGATAAGGTTCCAGATATCGATTTGAATTTCTCTGGTGACTACCAAGCGAAGGCTCATAAGTACACAGAAGAATTGTTCGGTCGTGATAATGTATTTAAAGCCGGTACTATTGGTACCATTGCAGATAAGACTGCATTTGGGTATGTAAAGAAATATGCAGAGCTAAGAAATATTCAGGCTCGCAGTGGATTCCTTGAGCACCTCGCAAAAGGTTTTACAAATGTAAAAAATACGACAGGCCAACATCCAGGTGGCATTATGGTTTGTCCTCGTGATATGGATGTGCACCATTTTACACCGATTCAACATCCGGCCAACAAAAAAGAGAGTGGCGTATTGACCACTCACTTTGATTATCACTCCATTGAAGGGCGTATGACAAAACTCGATATTCTGGGCCATGATGATCCTACTATTATCCGTATGTTAGAGGATTTGACAGGTATCGATGCAAAAACAATTCCCTTTGATGATCCTAGAACGCTCAGTTTATTCTCATCAACTGAGGGTATTGGATTGACGCCTGAACAGTTACAAGGTGACCAAGTAGCCAGCCTTGCCGTACCGGAGTGTGGTACGAAATTTGTACGGGGCATGTTAGAAGATTCTAGACCTCAAACATTCTCTGATTTAGTTCGTATTTCCGGTTTCTCCCACGGTACGAATGTATGGCTCGATAATGCACAGGAACTCATTAAAAATGGTACTTGTAAATTGAACGAAGCTATTTCTACTCGTGATGACGTAATGAACTTTTTGATTCATCGTGGCATGAATAAGAAAAACAGTTTCTTCGTCATGGAAAATGTTCGTAAAGGGAAGGGCATTGAAAAGAGAAATAAACAAGGCCAAGCGACTACGGAATTTGAAAAAGAAATGCGAGAAAATAATATTCCTGAATGGTTTATTGAGTCTTGTAAAAAGATATCCTATCTATTCCCACGTGCCCATGCCGTTGCTTATGTTATGATGGCCTTCCGTATTGCGTGGTTTAAGGTATATCATCCGTTGGCATTCTATGCAGCGTATTTCTCAATTCGTGCTAAAGCCTTTGATTTACGGATCATGACCGGTGATTTGAATACACAATTGAAAGAATTTAATCGAATTAAAGCTCTTGACCGTGGTGCCAGCCCTAAGGAAAAGGATTTGATGTCTGCCTTAGAGGTATCCATGGAAATGTATCAACGGGGTTATCGTTTTATTAACGTAGATATTCAACATTCCGGTGCTCGCCGATTTAGCATTAAGGACGGCGCACTATTACCACCATTCTTGGCCATTGACTCCCTTGGTGAAACCGTTGCTGATGCGATTGTAGAAGAACGAGAAGCAAAACCTTTTACATCGTTAAAAGACTTACAACGTCGTTGTAAGGTATCGGCTACCATCATTGAAACGATGAAAGAACTAAGATGCTGTGGTGATTTGCCAGAAGACGAACAAATGTCGTTATTTGGCTAACTCAGTTGATTTAATTAAAATTAAAAGGTGTCATCGCTTGATGACACCTTTTTTTGAAAGTTTTGCAGTTTAATTATGGCTCTCTGTCAAATGTTGGGGTGTTCACCCTACGAGCCTTCTTTGGCACCAATCATATGTATGGTTGGTGCCATTCTTTTTGCTCAAAAGTAG